>JAZDOE010000012.1:0-3027 GCA_043798985.1 Candidatus Falkowiibacteriota bacterium
ATTTGAGGCATAAGCATATTTATACAAAATACCACCAAAATTAGAGAGATAATGGTTTTAGCCGAACTATTCAACTTGCCTGCGATTAACAATTTGTTGATGTTTATCATATATTTTGAGACTAACCACGCACTTTATCACAACTGCGTCAAAATGTCAATGGCAGGGCTCTCGCAACGACTGGCATTTTAACATAATAAAACAATGGGCACAATATAGTCTTGACGCCCCGCAAAATTTGCCTTATACTACGCACATATGGTAAAAATTTGTTTAAAACGAGTTGGAAAAACAAAAAATCCGTCTTACCGCGTGATTGCTTTGGATAAACAAAAAGACACGCAAGGTCGTTATCTGGAAAATCTTGGCACATATGACCCACGCACAAAAGTTGCCAAATTAAACGCCGAAGCAATAAAAACTTGGCTTGCAAAAGGCGCGCAACCGTCTGCGACAGTACATAATTTATTGGTGACAAATAAAATCGTTGAAGCGCCAAAAAAGCGCGTATCAACATTAACCAACAGACATCGCAAACGATTAGAAGCAAAAAAGCCCGCTCCTTCTTCGCCAGAGGCTTCGAAGGACAAGCCGATAGAAACCACCGCATAAATATTAAAATTGACAAAAAAATTCGGATTTGCTATAATGTTTTTGATATTTAATTAACCTACAAGAATGTATGGCAGAAAAGTTCGCGGACCAATCTTTCGTAGAAACGCTCGTCAAGGCGCTTGTTTCTCATCCGGAAGATGTAAAGGTCGAAAGAAAAGTTGATGAAATGGGAGTCCTCTTAACCTTGATCCTAAACCCAGCTGACATGGGCTATGTCATTGGAAAGCAGGGCCAAACAGCAAAAGCGATCAGAACATTGGTGAAGATCGTTGGCGCGAAAAACAACGCGCGTGTTAATTTGAAAATTTTGGAACCAGAAGGCAGCACGCATGTTAGAAAAGAAAGAGTTGACACCACAATGGTTGACGATTTAAAAATCTAATATCTTTCCAACATAAAACGAGGAGCTCCGCAAAACCGGAGCTTTTTGTTTTATAATAAATCCGATACAATATATCTACCCTGCTACTTTCCTACAAGCTACCTTCTATGCAATTCCATATTCTAACAATTTTTCCGGACATTCTTGACTCTTATTTCAGCAAGGGCATGCTTAGAATCGCGCAAAAAAATAAAATAATAAAAATAAAAGCACACGATCTGCGCAAATTCGCAGTGGACAAACATGGCACTGTTGACGACAAACCATATGGCGGTGGACCGGGACAAATATTGCGGATAGAACCAGTTTACAAAACACTCGCAAAAATCCGAAGCCAGAAGCACGAAACTCGAAACAAATTCGAAATTAGAAATTCGAAATCTAAAATTGTTTTATTATCCGCGCGCGGGCAAAAGTGGACTCAAAAAATGGCTCAAAAAATGTCCAAATTGGACGAAATAATTTTTATTTGCCCGCGCTACGAAGGTCATGACGAACGAATCCGCAAATTCGTGGACGAGGAAATTTCAATCGGCGATTATGTTTTAACCGGAGGAGAACTTGGCGCGGCAATAATAATTGATTCAATTACGCGCCTATTGCCGGGCGTATTAGGGCAACCGGAATCTTTAATGGAAGAATCACATTCTACGCCCGGCTATCTTGAATATCCGCAATATACCCGCCCTGAAGTATTTAATTTAAACGGTCGCAATTTGCGCGTGCCAAAAGTTTTATTATCCGGACACCACGGAAAAATTAAAACTTGGCGCAGTTCCAAAACATCACGAAAAAACCTAAATAAAAACGCCCCCGCTAAGTTTTAGCGGGGGGTTGTGTTCACGACATTGAACGAACGGTGAATGCTGTATCCTCCATTCGCTGTTCTCTGGCATCCGGTCCGCCAGCTGATTCTTCTGCCATCTCGGCATCCACGCGTACGCGCATATACCGTTGAAACGCCTCGTAAATCTTTTCCTTTTTCGCGACGATGAATCGCCGCATCAGATCTTCCGGCAAACTCCCATTGCTGCTCACTCCATTGAGCCTGTCTGGAAGCGGAAGCTCCAGCGCGGTTCGCAACGTCACCTCATCAGCAGGAGAAATTCCTGCCGCCCGCATGATTGTTTGGACATCGCTGTCCTTTACAATCACACGAAGCTCCTCTCTCGCACTCTCCATGTACTCTTGCTCCATTGTTCCCCCTTTTTCGTTTGGAACTTTGTCCGCGAGTATCATAGCACGCTACTTTTAAAAAATCAACCCCGCCCGTAATTTGACTTTGAACTTTTTATGCACTAAACTATGAACATGGTCTTTTTTGGAGGTGATGAATGAAACCAGACGTTGAAACAACGACCCATCTTGGGTCAGCGCTGATAGAGAAAACTTTACCGCTCAAGCAGCAAAAACGACCCAGACCACACACAATCGCACTGCCGGAAAGTATCGGCGAAACGATTGCCGCGATCTACGGCAAAAAGGACAAGGCAACACAGTCTGGAAATGGCTGGGTTGTGCGAATATTCCTGCAAGACGCGCGATGGCTCGCGCGCACCAACACTGATGAAGTAAGGTTTGGCGCTGACCTTGTCTGCTTCGTAAACAGACAGCCAAGAACCGCAACTGACGTGGTCCATATAACGCGCGTTTTCAAGCGCTTTTGCGTGGGCGAAGTTGTGACTATCAACTGACGCCGCAACGCGACCCCCACTAAAATTTAGTTGGGGTATTTTTTATTCAAATTTAGCGCAATAATCATACAAAATGTCACTGCCTATTGACGCATTTTAAACTATATGCTATACTGTGGACATCGTTGAACAACGCCACGGAAGGAGGAATCCATGGTCTGGAACGGATTCGGGTAGCGGAGCGGCTTTTTGCACGCACCCCAGCAGTACTCGTACTGACTGGGGTCTTTTTTTTGCGCGCAGATAAACAATCTGTCGTGGTTGCAAATGGCTACGCACTTCGGTAAACTGGTAATATCTACTATGTTAGACAATGTAATGTTAATTGATAAACCA
>JAZDOE010000004.1:0-30277 GCA_043798985.1 Candidatus Falkowiibacteriota bacterium
GAATTCGCAGCCGCAAAAAAGCGTACAGAATTTTTTTGTCCAACGATTCAAAACTCAAAAAATATTCTGTTCCGCCGGACGCTTGATATTTTTTAATAAAAAGTTTGGGAATGATGGGACGCGGTTTCCCGTGAACCCCCTCGCCCCAACCCTCTCCCTCGAGAGGAGAGGGGGATTTTTTTTGGTGCCCCACTTCCCGGCAACGGATGCATTTGCATCGCAAACCGCGGCGCGCCTTTTCTTTTTGAATATTTTCCCGCAGATTTGAAATTTTGTTTCCCGCCTCAATACTCGGACTTGGGATATCGCGGATTAAGCGATTGACGCGAACATAAGGCGGAATAATTTTTTTGATATTGATGAGTAAATTTAATAATTGTTTATACGAGTATGGTTTGTATTTTCCTTGTTTCCACCATTTGTAAATCAAAGAATTTTTTGTCACAACGGTCGGGTAAATTTTTATCATGTCTGGCTGGAATCTTTCGTCGCTAAAAAGTTTTTTATAAAGCAATAAATCTTTGCGGGCAGTTGACCCTGGTAAATTCGGCATCCAATGATAAGCAACTTTAAACCCAGCTTGTTTTAGCAACTTTGTTGCTGAAACAACTTGTTCAACATTATGCCCACGTTTGTTAAGTAAAAATATTTTGTCGTCCAATGTTTGAACGCCGATTTCAACTTTGGTACAGCCAAGTTGTCTGAAATGTTGAATTGCTTGCGCGTTAATATGATCTGGTCGTGTTTCCAAGGTTAAACCAATGATTCTGTGTTTTGCTTTTTCGTTGAATTTTTGCGCGGAAGACAGATTACAACAGATTTTGTTGTTGCACGCGTCAAAACAGCGTTTAACAAACCATTGTTGATATTTTTTCGGAAAGTGGGTGAACGTGCCGCCCATGACAATCAGCTCAATTTTGTCCGTCACATGACCGGTGGCTTCAAGCGCTTCAATTCTCAATGCGGTTTGTTTGTATGGATCAAAATTTGAGCGCATGGCGCGCATTACGGCCGGCTCATTTGATAAATAACTTTTTGGCATTCCTTTTTCTGTTGGGCAGTACGCGCATTTTCCCGGGCAAGGATATGGTTTTGTCAAAACCGCGACAGGCGCGACCCCGGACAATGTTCGGATTTTTCGTTTTATCAAAAAATGTTCAAGCGGTGCATTCTGTTTTAATTTGTTGGTTGCAACTAACTTTCTGTACGCGGCCAATACTTCGGAATTTTGAGGAAGTTGATTTTTTGTTTCCGAACAAAATTTCCTCTTCATTTTATCCAAACGATTGGCATTTAAAACTTTGGCATTTGCCAATTCAATTGTCAGTTTTTCAATTGCTTCCATATTGGTTATATTATCACATCCTTTATGTCATTGCGAGGGATGCGCTTTGTCATTCCGACCTCTTGCAAAGAGTGAGCCTGCCTGCCGGCAGGCAGGGAATCCCTTGTAAAAGCATTCACAAGGGATTTCTCCCCCGCTCTGGCGGGGTCGAAATGACAGCGCGCTGCATTTGTTCGGGTAGCGGTATATTTGACAGATTTGTTTTGGTGTGATTAAATGGAATGTCCTTAGATAAGGAGGCGAGACATGCAGCAGATTACAAAAGCAAACAAGACGCGTGCGATTGAGATCGTCAAGTATGTGGTTGCGCAGGCGTGGGGAGTGCCGGTTGAGCAAATCACGAACAAGACGGTTGTCGGCAACAGTGGAGCGTTTCTGGATGCAATGAGTAGCATGATCGTTATGAATACTTGCTTCCCCATGTAAGGGAATCAGAAGCAGCCGTGGCGACGCATTTGGCGTTGATGGCAAGCGACGGCGCAAGAGGGCGTAATCAACGCGGTCATGACGAGATTTGCAACGCAAATCTCGCTTTTTTTTGCGGGATTTGGTAGAATAGAATTAGCTTGTAGCAAGATAGCTCGTAGCTTGTAGGAGTATGAATGCGACAACAATAAATAAGATTCTTGAGCTGACGAAAAACGGGTACCAGACAATCGCGCAGGATTTTTCAAATACGCGGAATTTTTTGTGGGAAGATTTGCAGCTTTTTAAAGATTACATAAAAGACAACGCGAAAATGTTGGATCTTGGCTGTGGAAACGGTAGATTGATTCAACTTTTGGAAGGCAAAAATATTGATTATCGTGGAATTGATTATAACGAAGACTTCATTCGCATTGCAAAAGCAAAATATCCTCAATATAAATTTGAAGTTGGAGACGTGCAAAATTTGGCAATGCCAATGGAAACTTTTGATATTGTCACGTTAATCGCCGTGTTGAATCATTTGCCCGGAGATGAATTGAAAAAAAGAATTTTAGCAAATGTCGTTTCTTATTTAAAACCCAACGGATATTTGTTAATGACAAATTGGGATTTGTGGAATTGGAGCGGTAAAAAAAGTGTGCGAGCTTTTTGGCAAGACCAGTTGTTGCTGTCATCAGCGAAATTTTTTGATAAATACGGAATCAATAAGGAAGAGCTGGGGTATCGTGATACCATTACTTTGTGGCAATCCGGTGATAAGCAAAAATTGGCACGACTGTATTATTACGCGTTCACCAGAAAAGAATTGGACGGGTTGGTTGCAGACATTGGATTAAAAATTGTTAAGAGTATAAAAACAAAAAATAATTTTGTTCATGTCGCAGTAAAATAAGCACGAAGCACGAATATCGAAATTCTAAACAAGCACGAAATTCGAATTTTCCAATGTTTGAAACATTCTGATTTCGAATTTCTGATTTGTTTCGAATTTAGGATTCCTGCCCGCCAGCAGGCGCGGTCGGATTTCGAATTTATCTAATGGGTATGTTGAATTTGAATAATGTGAATAAAATTTTCATATGCGGAATTGGCGGCATTGGCACGTCAGCTTTAGGGCGCATGTTCAAAGGACTCGGCAAGGTTGTCATTGGCTCTGATATTGTTTCTAGTGAAATTACGGACGGTCTGTTGAAAGAGGGAATTAACGTTGAGATCGGCCAACGACCGGAAAATATTTCTGCGGAAATCGGTTTGCTTATTTATTCTGACGCTGTGCCAGAAACCAATCCCGAAAGATCGCGCGCTAAAGAATTGAACATTTTGCAAATGAGTTTTTTTGAAGCGCTCGGCTTGTTGACCAGACAAAAAAAGACAATCGCCATTGCCGGAACCAATGGTAAATCTTCAACAACCGCAATGATTTCGCAGTGCATGATTGACGCGCAAATGGAGCCATCAATTATTCTTGGTTCATTGTTTCCAAAAATCGGCGCGAACTATCGCTACGGCAAAAGCGACTGGTTTGTGGCAGAAGCATGTGAATATCGCGCGCACTTTTTGCATTTGTCGCCATGGGCGATTATTTTGACGAACATTGAGGAAGAGCACATGGATTTTTTTACAAACATGGCGCATGTGTTGAGCGTTTATCAAGCGTTTGTAAATAAGATTGATCCCAATGGAATTTTGATTATCAATCGCGATGATATAAATATCAGAAAATTGCGAATGCCACATTGTAAAGTTTTTAGTTTTGGCGCGAGCGCGGACGCTGACGCGCGAATTAAAAATTTACGCCATGAAAATGGTTTGCAAAAATTTAACGTAATATTTCAAGGCAGAGATTTGGGCGAATTTATTTTGAATATTCCTGGTCGCTTTTATTTATATAATGCTTTGGCGGCCATTACTTTTTGTTTGGCGATTAATGTGCCACTCGGGATTTTGAAAAAGGCGATTGCTGATTACAAAGGAATCTGGCGCAGGTTTGAAATGATTAAAAACGACGACATTGCGGTGATTTCAGATTATGGACACCATCCGACCGCTGTTGCCGGAACAATTGAAACTTTGAAACAGGCGTACCCGTTGCGGCGATTGGTTGTTGTTTTTCAGCCGCACCAATATGACCGAACAAAAAAGTTGTTCAAGCAATTTGTTGAATCGTTGCAATCTGCGGACGTGTTGGTTTTGCCGGAAGTTTACGATGTTGTTGGCAGAGAAGAGAACAAAAGCGTTGGTTCAAAAGATTTGGCCGACGCAGTGAAAAAAGAATTTGGAAAACGAGAGGTTTATTATTGTGAAAATTTAGAGCGGACCGTTGAAAAAGTGAATTCAATGCTGCGAAAAGGCGACGTTGTTTTAGTGATGGGCGCTGGGGATGTTTATACCGTGGCTACTAAGCTACGAATTCTATGAAGCAGCGGCAGAACGGTGTCATTCCGAACCCTTGCAAAGGGGGAGGAATCCCTTCGCAGATGCATTTTACAAGGGATTTCTCACCCGCTCGCCTCGCTATCGCTTGTGCGAAGCGGGCCACGGCGGGTTCGAAATGACAGGCGGCGTTAATGTATGTTAAAAATTAAGCAGAATGAATCATTGGTAAAATACACGACCTTTAAAATCGGCGGGCCGGCAAAGTTTTTTGTTGAGGTCAATACAGCTGAAGAATTAGTTGAGGCGGTGAAATGGACCCGCCGTCGCCAAGTCTCTGGCGTGGCAAGTAATGAAAAATTTTTTGTGATTGGCGGCGGAAGTAATTTACTGGTTGATGATAAAGGATTTGACGGTCTTGTTATTCGATTAAACGGCAAAGCCGTTGAAATCGCGGACAACGAGGTCAAAGTTTTTGCCGGAGTCTCGTTGTCCGCGATGATTAGAAAAACCATTGAAGCCGGTTTGGCAGGGTTAGAATTTGCCGCGAATATTCCTGGCGCCGTTGCTGGCGCCGTGCGCGGCAACGCAGGAGCGTATGGGCGCGGCGTTGGAGATTTTGTTGAAAAAGTTGAAGCCCTATTTGTTGATACCATGGAAATTAAAACATTGACGCACGATGAATGCGAGTTTAGCTACCGCGATTCTTTGTTTAAAAAGAAAGATGGTATAATAATATTGAACATTGAATTTCGTTTGCCAAAAACAGACGTTGACGCGGATGAAACATTGAAACAAATTCAGCAAGAATGGACCGCGCGACAAGCAAAGCAACCATTGGAATATCCAAGCGCTGGTTGCGCGTTTGTAAACATTGAGGCGGCAAAATTAACGAATGAACAACGAGCAACATTGAAACATTTGATTGTGGATGGAAAAATCGCGGCCGGTTGTTTGATTGAAAAAAGTGGGTTAAAAGGTAAAAGAATTGGTGGCGCGCAAATTTCAGAAAAGCACGCGAATTTCATTGTTAATGTTGATAATGCGAAAGCCGCTGATGTTGGCGCGCTGATTGAGTTGGTTAAGGCGACGGTGCAAAGTAAGTTTGGGATTGTATTGGCAGCGGAGATTCAGTATTTAAATTCGAAATCCGAAGCACTAAATCCGAAACAAATCCGAAATTAGAAATCAGAATGTTTCAAATATTGGGAAATTCGTGTTTGTTTCGGGTTTCGTATTTCGTGTTTCAAAATTTAATAATATAACTATGCCTTTAAACATCAAAACCACAAATTTTGATTTGCGCGAGGATCTCAAAAAGTTGGTTCATGAGAAAATGGAGAGTTTGGAAAAGTTTTTTAACAACATTCAACAAATTGACGTGGAAGTTGGCAAAACCACAAAAGGGCAACAAAAAGGCGACATTTTTTTCTGCGAAATTAATTTGAGCGTGCCCAAAAAATTGATTAGATATCGGCATGACGCGAGAGATATTTCAATGGCAATTACTGGCGCGAAAAAGGGGATTCAGATGGAGATAAAGAAATATAAAGAGAGGCTGAAATAGCAGGGTAGCTTGTAGCAGAGTAGCAGGGTAGGAAGAGGAGAATGTCAAAAAAAAGAGGTCGGGATGTTTCATCACCGACCGTTTTTGTTGCTGAAATTCGCGATTGCTGCGAGCGCCTGTTTGATTTTTTGTTGCGCTGTATCAACTTTGTTGATCAGCGCAGCAAGCAATTGTCGCGCTCGCGGGCTTAGCTGAATGTGCCGCTCGCCAAACCACTCGTTTGCCGTGTGTCTGTCGCGCCAAGTCAGTACGCAAAAGTACTGGTAGTTTTCCCATTTGCGCGAGTTGTCGTATTTCCACGCGGTCCAGATGCTGAAAATGACATAGGGGAACACGATGTAAATCGTTGGCACCACGAATACCATGATCAGCGTTCGCAAAAATCCCATTTTGATTTTCGTGATCCTGCAAAAATGCCACCACCACAGCGCGTTGAAAACGAACGAGAAAGTTAACCAGCCTGCGTACCCGAGGGTAATGCCCCCGGCAATGCGAAGAAGCTCTTCCATGGGGTCCCTCCCTTGTTGGCAATATATTATCACATTTGTTTTGTTTTGGCAAGCGGAGGGTTGTTTTTTGTTGGTTCAAGTGCTATTGTTGATGCAACAAAGAGACTTTTGCAAAGGGATTTCTCACCCTTTGTAAGGGTTCGAAATGACATCTATGTCTTTTTTATCAAAAATATTTGGCGATTCAAACGTCAAAGAAATCGCAAAAATTCAGCTAATTGTTGAGCGAGTAAATTCACTGGAACCAGATTTTGAAAAATTGACCGCTGATGAGCTGAAAAACAAAACTTTGGAATTTAGAGAACGCTTAAAAGCCGGCGCAACGCTGGACAATATTTTGCCAGAAGCGTTTGCCGCGTGCCGCGAAGCATCAAAACGAACAATTGGTTTGCGGCATTTTGATGTTCAATTAATCGGCGGCGTTGTTTTACATCGCGGTCAAATTGCTGAAATGAGAACTGGTGAAGGAAAAACATTGGTCGCGACTTTGCCGCTTTATTTAAATGCGCTTACAGGACAAGGTTGCCACGCGGTGACTGTCAATGATTATTTGGCGCGACGCGACTGCGGCTGGATGGGACCGATTTTTTCAGCGCTCGGAATTACAGCGGCTGTTATCATTCACGAAACAGCTTTTATTTTTGATCCTGAATTTAGTGGGCAGGAAACTGATCCGCGCCTGATACATTTACGGCCAATATCTCGCAAGGACGCATACGCGGCTGATATTACGTATGGGACGAACAATGAATTTGGTTTTGATTATTTGCGCGACAACATGGCAACTTCGTTGGAACAGATGGTTCAGACAACGCAAAATTACGCGATCGTTGATGAAATTGATTCCATTCTTATTGACGAAGCGCGCACGCCATTGATAATTTCCGCGCCAGCGGAAGAGTCTGCGAAAATGTATCAGCAGTTTAGCAAAATTGTTCCGCGACTTCAGGAAAATGTTGATTATAATATTGATGAAAAAATGCGCGCGGTTGCTTTGACTGACGATGGTATTAAACACATTGAGAAAATTTTAGGGCTTGGCAATATTTACACCGAGGGCGGTATTCAGCTCGTTCATCATCTTGAGCAGGCTTTGCGCGCGAACACTTTGTTTAAACGTGACCGCGACTACATCGTCACAAACGCGGAGGTGATTATTATTGACGAATTTACCGGCAGGTTAATGCATGGTCGCCGCTATTCAGAGGGTTTGCATCAGGCAATTGAGGCAAAAGAAAATGTTGAGGTAAAAAAAGAAAGCTTGACGCTTGCAACAGTGACATTGCAAAATTATTTTCGTTTGTATAAAAAATTGTCAGGCATGACCGGCACGGCGCTGACAGAGGCAGAGGAATTTCACAAAATTTATAAATTGGAAGTTGTCGGAATTCCGACGAACAAACCAATGGTGCGTAAAGATTTGTCCGACAAAATTTTCGCGACAGAACTTGGAAAATTCAAAGCGGTCGCTCAACAAGTTAAGGAGCTTCATAAAAGCGGCCAGCCTGTTTTAATTGGTACCATTTCAATTGAGCGCAATGAATTGTTGAGCCGTTTGTTGGAAAATGCCGGAATCGCGCATCAGATTTTGAACGCGAAAAATCACGAAAAAGAAGCGCAAATTATTTCACAGGCTGGCCGCTTGGGCGCTGTCACGCTCGCAACAAATATGGCGGGTCGCGGGGTTGATATTATTTTAGGCGGAGACCCTGCCATAAAGGCGGGGCAAGCCCGCGATGAAGCAGTAATAGAGCGTTGGCAAGAGGAGCACGATAAGGTCATAGCACTGGGCGGTTTGTTTATTCTCGGTACCGAGCGGCATGAATCTCGCAGAATTGATAATCAGTTGCGCGGCCGTTCCGGCCGCCAAGGCGATCCGGGCGTTTCGCAATTTTTCATTTCGCTTGAAGATGATTTGATGCGGATTTTCGGTTCTGACAGAATCAAAAGTTTGATGAAAACTTTTGGTTTGCCGGAAGATACGCCGCTTGAAAACCGCATGGTTTCGCGCGCGATTGAGTCGGCCCAGCATCGCGTTGAGGGTTATAATTTTGATATTCGTAAACATTTGGTTGAGTATGATGATGTTTTGAACAAGCAAAGAGAAATGATTTACAAGCGTCGCCGCGAAGTTTTGTCTGCTTTTAAAAACGAACAGGAAAAGTTGCGCGCTATGATTTGGGAAATGATAAGCGACGAATTAAATCAAATTGTTTCGTTTCACACGGCATCTGAAGATCAGACGCAGTGGAATCTGAAAGAAATTGCTGAAGTCGCGAACACGATTTTTAATGTTGACGTGAAAAAACTGGAATCTGAATTGCACAGCGCCGAAAAGTTGGCAGGCGACAAACAGATGGACGCGACAGCGCGCACGGAAATTATCAACTATTTGGAAAAGTTGGCAATGGAGCAATATGATTTGTTGGTTCAAAGTATTGGTAATGAACAGCAAACAAAATTGATTGAAAAAGAGCTAATGGCCCGGTCCATTGATAATCTTTGGGTTGAGCATTTGAGCGCGATTGATATGTTGCGAACAGGAATTGGTTTGCGCGGATATGGTCAACGCGATCCGCTGATTGAATACAAGCGCGAGGCTTACGACATGTTTGTTCAGCTTTTGAATTTGATAAACAAGCAGGTTGTTTATTCAATATTTAAAGTCGGTCCGGGCGTGAGCATTGCCAAGTCAGTCATTGAAAATAGTCAGGCGCGTGAATTGGGCCCATCCTCCGCGCCGCCATTTAGCGGCGCTACGGAGGGTAAACTCGTAGTGGCGAAGCGGCTGCGCACAGCAGAAGGCGATAAAGTCGGACGAAATGATTTATGCCCTTGCGGTTCTGGCAAGAAATATAAAAAATGTTGCGGCGCGTAGCGACATTAAAACATTTTAACTGTTTGCGGGATTAAAAAATTTGCGAGCGTGGTTCAATGGTAGAATGCGGGCTTCCCAAGCCTGAGACGGGGGTTCGATTCCCCTCGCTCGCTATGGTTCTCGCCCTTCGGGCGACCACCCGAAGGGGTGGAATTCTCGCATCCCGCTTTGTTGATATTATTATTGCGTTAATTATGAGAAAGTATTAAAATGACAGAAATATAAATTAGAGAAATATTATGGACAAATTTAGTTCTAGAACAAAAGTACGGTTTGGCGTTGTCGCTATTTTGGTAGTGGCTGTGTTGCTTGGACTTACGGTTTATCCAAATGGTTTTAATAAAACCATGGACGCGGTAAATAAAAAAATCGGCACGGAATTTCCGCATTGGTTCGCAAAACCATTTCATCTTGGTTTGGATTTGGCAGGCGGAATTCAGCTTGTTTACGAGGCTGACATGTCAAAAATTCCGGCTGGCGATCAGACTGGCGCGATTGATGGCGTGCGCGACGTGATTGAACGCCGCGTGAACGCGCTTGGAGTCGCGGAGCCATTGATCCAGACAAATCAGGCGCAAGGAAAATGGCGAATCATCGTTGAACTTCCGGGCGTGCAGGACGTTGATTTGGCAATGAAGACGATCGGCGAAACGCCGTTGTTGGAGTTCAAAGAACAGAATGAACAGCCTGAACGCGAGCTGACGTGGCAGGAAAAAAATGATATTGCAAAATATAATAAGGATGCAAAAATAGAGGCGCAGATTGTTTTGGCAAAGGCGTTGAAAGGCGAGGAGTTTGTCTCTTTGGTTAAGCAATATTCTGATGATTCCGCGACAAAAAATTTGGAAGGAAATCTTGGTTATATCAAAATGGGCGATGTTAATAATAGTTTAGTTTTGGCCGTTGAAAAGTTAGCAGTTGGGACCGTCGCGCCAAAGGTTGTAGAGTCTGACGAGAATTTGCAGATTGTGAAATTATTGAATAAGCGCGACGGCGAAAAAGAAGTAATGGCCAGCCATATTTTGATTTGCTATACGGGCGCTGACAAATGCGAAAAAGATCGCACAAAAGAAGACGCGAAAAAATTGATTGAAGATTTGCAAAAGCAGGCAACCGCGCAAAATTTCAGCGAATTGGCAAAGAACAATTCTGATGATCCGGGCGCTGTTAATGGCGGAGATTTGGGATGGTTCCGCAAAGGGCAAATGGTGCCAGAGTTTGAGAAAGAAGTATTTGCCATGAAAATCGGAACAATTTCAGATATTGTTGACACGCAGTTTGGTTATCATTTGATTTACAAAGTTGGCGAGCAATATATTCCTGAATATCAGGTGGCGCGGATATTGATTGACAAAAAAACAGCAGTAGAAGTTTTGCCGTCAAAAGAAGATTGGTTGTTCACTGGTTTGACCGGACGACAATTGAAAAACGCGGTTGTAAATTTTGATCAGACAACCGGCGTGGCAGAAGTTTCGTTGGAGTTTAACCAAGAAGGCGCAACATTGTTCGCGAAAATAACTGCCAAAAATGTTGGAAAACCAATTGCTATATTTTTGGATGGTCAGCCGATTAGCGCGCCGACCGTTTCCGAAGAAATCAAAGAGGGCAAAGCGCGAATTACCGGAAACTTTGGCATGGACGAAGCAAAATTGCTTGTCCAGCGTTTAAATGCCGGCGCTTTGCCAGTTCCAATTTTATTGATTGGACAAGAAAAAGTCGGCGCGTCTCTTGGGATCGAATCTGTGAATAAAAGTGTTTCCGCAGGTTTGTTAGGATTATTGGCCGTCATTATTTTCATGATTTGTTATTATAGAGTTCCTGGCATTTTGGCTTCCATTGCATTGTTGGTTTATGGTTCATTGGTGTTGTTTTTGTTTAAGATGATTCCAATTACGATAACCCTAGCTGGCATTGCTGGAATTGTGATGTCAATCGGTATGGCTGTTGACGCGAATGTTTTGATATTTGAAAGATTGAAAGAAGAATTGCGGCTTGGCAAACCATTGCACGTAAGTTTGGAAGAAGCTTTTAAGCGCGCGTGGCCAGCAATTCGCGACAGCAACTTTTCAACATTGATTTCGTGTTTTGTTTTAGCGTGGCTTGGAACGGGTGTTATTAAAGGATTTGCGATTACGTTGACCATTGGCGTTTTGGTGAGTCTGTTTTCCGCGCTTACTGTGTCCAAATTGTTGCTTAGACTTTTTGTCAACCCAACAAGACCGCCAAAAAGTTTGTGGTGGTATGGCGTAAAAAGAAATATCAAATAACAAATATCAAATTTCAAATTTATGTATAGGATCATTCAAAGGCGGAAATTATGGTTCACTGTGTCAAGCGCGTTATTTGTCGCGGCCATTGTTGTCATTGCAATGTGGGGATTGAAGTTTAGCATTGATTTTACAGGCGGTGGCTTTATGGAAGTGAAATTTAAAACCGAGCGGCCATCGGTCGTTGAACTTCAAAAACAAATTGACGATTTAAAACTTTCCAGCGCCGCTCAACTTCAGCCGGTTGGCGATGATAGCTTTTCAATTCGTTTTGCCGCGACTGACGCAAAAACGCATCAGCAAATTTTGGACAAATTGGAAACAACGTATGGAAAGGACAAAATTCAGGAAAACCGTTTTGAAGCCATCGGTCCGGTGATTGGAAAAGAATTGCGCACAAAAGCGATTTATTCAATTATTATTGTTTTGATTGCGATTATTTTGTACATTGCGTACGCTTTCAGAAAATTGTCTTGGCCAGTCGCGTCTTGGAAATATGGCATTATCGCTGTTATCTCGCTGTTGCATGACATAACGATTCCGATCGGTATTTTTGCGGTATTGGGTCATTATTTGGGCGTTGAAATTGGGTTGCCATTTGTGGCGGCATTGTTGACAGTGCTTGGTTATTCGGTCAATGACACAATTGTTGTTTTTGATCGCGTGCGCGAAAAGCTATTGCGTTCCGGAAGTAAAGATTTTGAAGATTTGGTAAATCAGAGCGTGAACGAAACTTTGGCGCGTTCATTGAACACAACCTTAACCACTGTTTTGGCGTTGTTGGCAATTTGTTTGTTTGGCGGCTTGAGCATCAGATATTTTTCGCTAGCATTGTTGATTGGAATCTTATTTGGAGCGTATTCTTCAATCTTTGTGGCGAGTCCGCTTTTGGTCGTTTGGGAGAGGTTGCAGAAAAAATAAATTTTGTAATTTAAAGGAGTCTTAAAAAATGGCTGAAATAAGCCATTTTTTGATATTGTAAAAACTATTGACTCATTTTTAAAAAAGTGATAAATTAGTTCATAGATATCTTAACTTATTATCTTTACTATGGAAAACGGAACAAAAATCAATTTTAGCGCGGTTTTTGCAAAACTGTTGCAATCTCTCAATGAACGTGAGCAAGAAGTTTTACGTCGGCGTTATCAGCTGACAAGCGATTTGGATGATTACCAAACATTGCAAGAAATTGGTAATATGTACAAAATCACCCGCGAGCGCGTGCGGCAAATTGAAAATGAGGGGGTTAGAAAATTAAAAGAAGCCGCGCGAGCGGTTGCGTTTGCTCAAGATTTGCAAGGCGTTGTTTTACATTTGCATCGCTTTTTGGAAAGACACGGCGGTTTGGCAAATGAAGAGTATTTGATGGAAAATTTTATTTTGCCTAGCCATGACCTTGAGCCATATCATTCACAAGCATATTTGTTTGCGATTGATCAATTGGTTGACAGCGTGGAAAAAGTTTCTGACAGCGAGCATTTTCCAGATTTTTGGAAGTTGTCTAACTTTAACCACGGTTTAGTTGAAGATGTTTTCAATAAAGTCGTGGCTGAATTAGAAGCAAGTAAAATTCCGTTTGACCGCGAAACATTGATGCAGGCAATTAAGAAAAATGTTGGCGCAGAGCACAAGGAACATTTTGGACAACTTATTTCAAAGCACACTGATTTGAACGAGGACGCGTTTTTAAACACTTACGTAGATTTTTCAAAGTCAATCAAGGGAAATATTTTGGGTGAATATGGAATGTCTCACTGGGACAATATTTTGCCAAAGCGCTTGGGTGATAAAATTTATTTGGTTTTGAAGCGCACTGGCCAGCCATTGCATTTTAATGAAATCGCGGAGCAGGTTAATGGTTCTGATTTTCCGGGTAAAAAAGTTTGCCCAGCGACCATTCATAATGAATTGATTTTTAATGACAAATTCATTTTGGCGAATCGCGGATATTACGCGCTGAAAGAATGGAATCTTATTGGCGGAACTGTTGGCGATTTGATTGCGCGCGTTTTGCGCGACGCGGGCAAACCAATGACTTTGAAAGAAATTTGCGCCAAAGTTTTGGAATTAAGACCCGTTAATCAGACAACTATTTATTTGACATTGCTTAATAACAAACGCGGATTATTCAATCGCGTTGACAAGGGTGTCTTTGGATTGAATCAATAAATTTGGACCGAAAAAAATATACACAGCGGCGCGCAACGATGTTGCGCGCCGTTTGTTATTCTGTGGTATAATAGAAAAGATAAATGTCAAAGTGCAAATATCAAATGTCAAATCAATGACAAATACCAAAATTTGAAATTTGTAATTTGATATTTGAAATTTCTAGCTATGCCTTGGACTATTAATTTAAATTTTTCTTGGCTTGATTTGGCCAACAAGCCATTTTTGGAATTGATTTGGTATTTTATCGCGAACGGCGGCTGGATTTTGTTACTAATGGTTTGTTTATGGGGCAGCTGGAGGTATTGGATTTTTTGGAGGCAAGGACTTTTTGCGGCAAAGCAAAGCTATGTTTTTTTGGCAATAGATATTCCCAAAAATAACGAGCAGTCGCCCAAGGCCGTTGAGAATATGTTCGCGACCATTGCTGGCTCGCATACGCCGCCAGATTGGTGGGAAAAATACATGAAAGGCGAGTTTCAGGTTGGTTTTAGTTTTGAACTTATCAGCATTGATGGTCATATTCAGTATGTGATAAGAACGCCGGTGCCGTTTCGCCAGCTGGTTGAAGCTTCTATTTATTCGCAATATCCAGAAGCGGAAATTACAGAAGTTGAGGATTATACTTTGGCAATGGACATAAAATTTCCGCATGACGAGTATAATTTGTGGGGTTCTGATTTGGATTTATACGCGCCGGATTATTTGCCAATCAGAACTTATCCGGAGTTTGAGCATCAGTTGAGTCAGGAAATCAAAGATCCATTGGCAGCGGTTTTGGAAGTGCTGGCAAGTTTTGGTCCGGGCGAGCAGCTCTGGTTACAGATTTTTGCCGCGCCAGCTGACGTTGGTTGGGAGGCAAAGGGACTTAAACGCATCAATCAACTTTTAGGTAAAGAAGAAGAAAGCAAAAAGAATTTGCTGGATAAAATTACCGACGTTCCGCTTGATATTTTAACCATGGCAGGCGATCAGCTTATGGGCGCAGCGGCTCCAGAAAAGCCAAAAGAAAAGCGGCCAGTGTACTTTTTGCCGCCGATTGAAAAAGCAGAAGTGGACATGATACAGCAAAAAATCAGCAAAGTCGGTTATAATTGTAAGTTGCGGATGATTTATGTTGGAAAAAAAGAAGTATTTAAAAAAGGGCTTGGAGTGTCTGGAACGTTTGGTTCGTTGAAGCAGTTTGCGATTCTGGGCGGCAATGGATTTAAGCCGGGCGAGAATAAAACCAAGGCATTGTTTTTTAAGAGTATACGGTTGCCTCAAATGCAAAACAGAATTATGGAGGTTTATCGGCAGCGCAATCCTGATACAGGAAAGGGTTTTTACACGTTGAACATTGAAGAATTGGCAAGTCTTTATCATTTCCCATACATGACGGTTAAAGCCGCGACACTAAAGAAAATTGATAGCAAGAAAGTAAGCGCGCCGTTCGGTTTGCCGATTGAAGAGGGAATAGCGTCAAGGTCAAAAGAAACATCGCTGGAATTGCCAATTGATGAAGTGCCAATAGCGGAAAAAATGTTGATTGTTGATTATGATGATGATTATTTTGAAAATAGATTTGCCAAAGATAAAACAGGAAAAACGGACAAAGAGAGAAAGGCAAAGATTATTGAAAGCATGAAAGAAAAATAGAATTTTATGGGTAATGATATAACATTTTTCGCGGAAACGGATTTTAGGAATCAGCGGCAAAAATTTGGCATAAAAAAAGACGACCGGCGTCGCCATGTTTATATTGTTGGAAAAACCGGTGTTGGTAAGTCAAATTTGCTGGAAAACATGGCATACAATGATATCGTGAATGGCGAAGGGGTTTGTTTCGTTGATCCGCATGGAGATTCTGCGGAAAAGCTTTTGAAATGCATTCCATCAAGCCGAGTGAATGACGTTATATATTTTAATCCCGCTGATTTAGACAATCCCATTGCTTTTAATGTTTTAGAAAAAGTTGAGCCTAAATATCGGCATCTTATCGCGTCAGGGCTTGTTGGCGTTTTTAAGAAAATTTGGGCGGACAGTTGGGGTCCTCGTTTGGAATATTTGTTGAGAAATGCCATTCTCGCGTTGTTGGATTATCCGGATAGCACTTTGCTCGGAGTGAATAGAATGCTGGTTGATAAAGAATATCGGAAAAAGGTAATAGCGAAAATTACCGACCCTGTTGTAAAGGCTTTTTGGGTTGATGAGTTTTCGCAGTATAATCAGCAGTTTTTGGTTGAGGCAATCGCGCCTATTCAAAATAAGGTCGGGCAATTTTTATCCACTTCCTTGGTTAGAAATGTTGTGGGACAGGTTAAATCCAGCATAGATTTGCGCAAAATAATGGACGAAAAGAAAATTTTGATTTTAAATTTGTCAAAAGGACGAATCGGAGAGGATTCTTCCGGTTTATTGGGTGCGATGATGATTACAAAAATTCAGCTCGCGGCAATGAGTCGCGTTGACGTGCCGGAAGATCAGCGCCCTGATTTCTATTTATATGTTGATGAATTTCAAAATTTTGCAACAGAATCTTTTGCTAATATTTTGTCAGAAGCCAGAAAATATCATTTGAATTTAACAATTGCCAATCAATACATAAAACAGCTTGATGAGACGGTGTGGTGGGCAGTGCAGGGAAACGTCGGCACATTGATTGTTTTTCGCGTTGGAGCGGCTGACGCAGAAGAATTGATCAAGGAATTTGAGCCGCGGTTTATTGAAGAGGATTTGGTGAATTTGCCAAAGTATCATATTTATTTGAAGTTGATGATTGATGGAATCGCGTCAGAACCTTTTAGCGCGCTTGTTTTGCCGCCCATCACCAAAATTTCAGGGAATGAAGAAAAAGTTATCCGCGTTTCGCGAGAACGATATAGCACGCCGCGAGAAATTGTGAACGATAAAATCGTTCGATGGAGCGGCGTTGAAACAGAAGAAATGTTGGAAGAACTAGAAAAAAAATTAAGAGCGAAGAGGTGAAAAAAACCGATGAAGTTGTTCAGGTCGCGCAATGCAATGGCTGCGGTCAAAAAACCAGAATAAATTTTGCGCCAACGTCTGACAGGCCTGTGTTTTGCAAAGAATGTTTAAAAGAATACCGCCGCCAGCAAGCGCTTTTGCAACAGGGAAAGAAGTTTAAACTGGAATTGGAAAAAGATCCGACCATAAAAAAAATTAAGGCCATTGTCCTAAAAGAGGCCGGTATTAAATAATTATGCGTATTAAATTTTGCGGGGCAGCAAAGAGCGTGACGGGTTCCAGCCATTTGTTGACAATTGGCGGCCTGCCTGCCGGTAGGCAAGGAAAGAAAATTTTGCTAGATTGCGGAATGGTGCAGGGCGGCGGCAAGAAAATCGCTCGTGAACGCAACGAGAAATTTTTGTTTTCGCCAACAGAAATTGACGCTGTGATTTTGTCGCACGCGCACATTGATCATTCTGGAAATTTGCCGACTTTGGTAAAGGCCGGATTTCGCGGCACGATTTATTCAACGGCCGGAACAAAAGACTTGGTAAAGGTTTTGTTGGAGGACTCGGCATACATTCAGGAGCAGGATGCTGATTTTATTTTGCGACACTTTGGGCAGAGAGCAGAGCCGCTTTTTCGGCTTGATGACGTGAAAACAGTGATGCGATTGTTTAGAACATTTGAATATGGACAGAAGTTTGTTCCGGTTGAAAATGTTTCCGCGACTTTTTTTGACGCCGGACATGTGTTGGGTTCTGCTGTCGTATCGTTGGATATTAAAGAAAAAAATAAAGCAACGTCGCTTGTTTTTACCGGAGACTTGGGCAGAAAAAACATGCCGATTTTAAACGACCCGTATCAAATCCCAGCTGCTGACGTGTTGATTACCGAAAGTACGTACGCGTCGCATATTCACGATTCTTTTTCCAATGTTCACGAGGAGTTGACGTGGATTATAAATGACGTGGTAAAGCGCGGCGGTAAAATTCTGATACCCGGTTTTTCGTTGGAGCGCACGCAGGAATTGGTTTATGTTTTGCACGAACTTTATGAAGACGGTAAAATTCCGAAAGTACCGATGTTTGTTGACAGTCCATTGTCATCCAAGATTTCGGCTGTGTTTAATAAACACCAGAAATATTATGATAAAGAAACGTCAATAAAATTTTTAAATAAGAAAAAAAGTCCGTTTTATTTTCGCGGACTGAATTATACGGAAGACAAAGAAGCGTCAAAGCGGATAAATGATTCAAAAGAGCCGTGTATAATTATCGCGGCGTCCGGAATGTGCGAAGCCGGCAGAATTTTACATCATTTGCGCCATAATATTGAAAATCCAAAGACATTGATTTTGGTTGTCGGATTTATGGCCTACGGAACGTTGGGCAGAGATATCGTTGAAGGCAAACCGCGCGTCAAAATTTTTAAAGAATGGTTTCGCAACCGCGCGGAGGTTGTTGTGATGAATGCTTTTTCCGCGCACGCTGACAAATTGGAACTTTTGGAATACATAAAAAAGATGAAGGGTTTAAAAAAGATTTTCGCGGTTCATGGCGAAGCAACAGAGTGCGCGGTTTTGCGCGATAATATTTATTCAATCAATAAATTCGGCGGAAAAGTAATGGTGCCAGAATATGGAGAAGAATTTGAAATATAAAAATTTGATTCAGGAAGATTTTGAACAGATAAAAAGCATAAAAATTCAGGGCGCCACGAAAATCGCGTTGGCAATCGGCCGCGCGTTATCGCATTACGCGCGGCAAGGAGAATTTTATTGTTATAAAGATTTTCTTGAACAATTGAAACTGGCCGGGAAATACTTGTTGTCAGCAAGAGAAACAGAGCCAATGGCTGATAATGTCATTGAATTTATTTTTTACAGATTGAAAAACGACCGCCATTTGACAGTTGAACAAGGCATAAAAACGGTTGTAAAAGCAGTGAAAGATTTTGAAAAAATGGTAGCAACAAATGAAAAGCGTATTATCGCGGCTGGCGTAAGTTTAATACAGCACGGAGACAGAATTTTTACGCATTGTCATTCGTCAACAGTTGTAAATATTCTGAAGGGCGCGAAAAAGAAAAAAATAGAAGTCGTTCAAACCGAGACGCGCCCGCTTTTTCAGGGACATAAAACAGCAACAGAATTGGTCGCGGCCGGGATAAAAGATACGCTGGCCGTTGACTCTGCCGGAGCATCTTTATTAAGCCAGCGCGGCCGCGACAAAATTGATAAATTAATTTTAGGCTGCGACGCGATTACAACTGACGCTGGTTGCGTTAATAAAGTGGGAAGCTATGGTTTGGCATTGGCGGCGAAAGAAAATAATGTGCCGGTTTATATTGCCACGCAGGCATTGAAGATAAATGAAGACATTAGAAAAATTCAGGCGCTAAAAATTGAGGAGCGCGATGATAAAGAAGTTTGGACAAACGCGCCAGCTGGATTAAACATTGAAAATCCGGCGTTTGATCGCGTGCCAGCCGGATTGATTACCGGCTATATTACTGAATTTGGAATTTTAAAACCAAGCGGATTGATAAAAAAGATTTTGCAACATTATAAGTGGTTGGCACAGTAGTATGATAAAAACGGTTGTGTTTGATTTGTATAATGTTCTTTATCCTTACACAGATGAAGCAGAATTTGTTGTGGCTGATTTGCGGGCGCGTGGGAAAAAAATCGCAGCCATTTCTTCAATGGCGCCTGACAAGATCAACGAAATCGCAATGAAATATGACATCCGCATGGTTTTGAGCGCGCAGGATACGCCATATTCCAAACGCGATCCGGAATTGTATAAATCTTTTCTGGATAAATTTGGATTGAAAGCTGAAGAGTGTTTATTTGTTGATGATGAGGCGGAAAAAATCGCGGCAGCTGAAAAAGCAGGAATGAAGACATGGCTGTTGTCCGATGGACGGGC
The DNA here is from genome assembly GCA_043798985.1 of Candidatus Falkowiibacteriota bacterium. Classification (GTDB taxonomy): domain Bacteria; phylum Patescibacteriota; class Patescibacteriia; order UBA11705; family JACRDX01; genus JACRDX01. The sequence goes on from JAZDOE010000004.1 coordinate 19,420, forward strand.
GTTAAAAGAGCTGTTAGATAATAATTTTTGAATTTTTAATTTTCAATCAATTTTTAAGTTCAAATTTTAAAACATTTATACATTAGATATTCATTAAAAATTACAAAATTTAAAATTTAAAATTTTTTCTAATATTATGTCTTTCTATTTAACAGCGAAAAAATTGGATTTTGAAACAGGAGGTATTTTGATTGCCGCGCTAAACGCGGAAGAGGCTGAACTTTTTGGTATTAGGCCGGGCGACATGATTCGTTTGCAGTGGGGCAAAAAGCATCATTTGACCGTTGTTGCTGATTACGCGGCAAAAGACGTGGCAGCTGGGCATATTGGTTTGTTTAAAGATGTTTGGAAAAAACACGAAATCAAAAGCGGGGAAGAAATCACAATGACGTTGGAATCAAGACCAATATCAATTGAAACGATTAAGAAAAAACTTTTTGGCAAACCAGCGACAGAACAAGAAATGTTCGCGATTATAAAAGACATTGTGAGCGGTCGGTTAGGTGATGTTGAAATGACTTATTTTGTCGCGTCTGGTTATGTGCGACCATATTCTGACGATGAACTTTTTTTTCTCACGAAAGCAATGGCAGAAACCGGTGAAAAATTTAACTTACCGTTCAAAGTTGTTGACAAACATTCTGTCGGCGGACTTCCGGGCAATCGCAGTACGCCAATTGTTGTTTCAATTATCGCGTCATTGGGTTTGGTAATTCCAAAAACTTCATCGCGCGCCATTACTTCGCCAGCAGGAACCGCGGACACAATGGAAGTTTTGTGCCCAGTGTCTTTTGACATGAAACAAATTAAAAAAATCATCAAAAAAACAGGCGCATGTTTGGTTTGGGGAGGGGGCTTGAATATGGCGCCAGCTGATGATAGAATTATCAAAGTATGTCACCCGCTCGCCTTAGAGCCATATGACAAAATGATTGTGAGTATAATGGCGAAAAAAGTCGCGACAGGCGTTGATTATTTGGTAATAGACATGCCGGTCGGGCCGACCGCGAAAATTAAAAGCATGAAAATCGCGAATATGCTGGAACGCAGATTTGTTGAACTTGGTAAAAGATTTAAAATGAAGGTTAAGGTTATAAAAACTATGGCAATGGAGCCGATTGGTCGTGGAATTGGACCGGCTTTGGAAGCGCGGGATTTGATGCGGGTTTTACAGCAACATGAGTTGCGGCCAAAAGATTTGGAAGATAAAGCAATAAAATTGGCAGGCGAGTTGTTGGAGCTAAAAGGTTTTTGTAAAAAAGGAAATGGCAAAAAAATCGCAAGACAGCAATTGAAAAATGGCGCCGCGGGGAAAAAGATGAGCCAAATCATCGCGGCGCAAGGCGGCAATAAAAATATTCATTCGGAAGATGTGGTCAGCGGCGCGCTACGTTATGAAATTCACGCACCGAAAAATGGTAAAATTGTTGCTGTAAATAACAAGGCGATAAAGCAACTGTGCGTGAACTTAGGCGCGCCGATTGATAAATTGGCAGGCATGCATTTGCACGCAAGGATTGGTGATAAAATTAAAAAAGGCGATAAATTGTTCACGCTTTATTCAAGCAGTAAAGCGCGCAGACGATTGGGAATTATTGCCGCGAGCAAGTTGGAAATATTTACAATTAAATAATTTTTAATTTCTAATTTTAAATTTTTAATCAATTTTTAAGTCTTAATGTCAAAATGTTTTTAAATTGATCATTAGGATTTCATTAAAAATTATAAAATTAAAAATTCAAAAATTTTATTATCTATGGATGAACAAAAGACAAACAACAAAGTGACGTTTTTTTCTGGCTTTTTCGCCGGAATGGCAGCTGTCAGCGTTTTGGGGTTTATTATTTTGTTGGTAATTGTTTTTGCGCAGGGAACGACCGATGGCGCTAAGGACGTTGCTGGTGCGGACAACAAAGCTGTTGTAAATGAGGACGATTCTGTGGCACAGCAGGTTGTTGCCATCAAAGCCAGCGAACATGTTCGCGGGAATAAAGATTCAAAAGTTGAGATAATTGAATATTCTGATTTTGAATGTCCATTTTGTTTGAAACATCGCGCGACAATGGACGAGGTTTACAAAAATTACAAAGACAAGGTCAAATTTGTTTTTAGACATTATCCTTTAAGTTTCCACGAGAATGCGTTTAAGGCGGCAATGGCAGTAGAATGCGCTGGCGAGCAAGGAAAATTTTGGGAGATGCATGATAAAGCTTTTGACGCTAATGAATCTGCGACAATGGGTGTTGACGCGTGGAAAGCCGCGGCGAAAAAGCTTGGATTGAACACAGCGAAATTTAACACGTGTTTGGATGGCGATAAATACGCTGATAAAATTAACAATGACATCAAAGAAGCGTCAGCTTCAGGCGTTTCTGGCACGCCAGCCACATTTATAAATGGTGAAGTGGTCAGCGGCGCGTATCCATACGAGACGCTGAAAGAAAAGATTGAGGCAGCGTTAAAATAATTTTAAAATTTCTTCAAAATTATCACCTGCTGCGGATTTTACGCGATGTTCTGCTTTGCAGAGCTCGCATTTATATTGGATAACATATACATTATTTGTTGTTTCAACTCCAATCGGTTGCATCATTCCTTTGCAAAGATTGGCGCGGTCGCCGGGGTTTATGTCAACATGTTTTGACCATAGGCAACGCGGGCAATGATCAGTATAACCGTTGCCTTTCGCGACCGCGCCGCATTTTTCGCAAACAAAGTTTTCGATCTTTTTTATGAATTTTTTGCACATTTTTAAATTATAGTTTAATTGCGCGTATTTTGCAAGGTAAAAGGTAATATGATAAAAATAAAGTTTACAAAATTTAATGCTTTTCTTTTTATAGTTTTGCTTTTTTTTATCGTTTCTTCAATTATTAGAATTGCAATCGCCGCCGCGCCAAATCCAGGGCATACATGGTCTGAAATCACTAGCGCGGCGGCAACAGTGGCGCAAGGCGGCACCGGTCAAATTTCTTTGACCGCGAATTCTATTTTGCTTGGTAATACCGCGGCCGCGGTTCAGCTAGTGGCGCCGAGTACGAGCGGCAATGTTTTAAAATCCAATGGCACAACATGGTCCAGCGCTACTCCGTCAGGATCAATAATTTTTGGTTCACGTAGCGGCGCGTCTATGGCGCAGAGCTGTTATTGTCATCCGAATGCTGGCATTTGCAATCCGACTTCCAACGCGACGTACGGTATAGATGTTCCGATTGCCGGCACTATCAAAAACTTAAAAGTATACATGACTACTGCGCCGGCGGCAGGTGGTAATACCTGCGCGTTTACAGTGAATAAGGCGACATTGTGCACTGGAAGTTTTTCGGCCACGGAGCTGACGTGCACTGTTACTGGTGACGGTTCAACAAAAATTTGCGCTGATACCGTTAATACCGTTTCTATTTCCGCTGGAGAATGCTTACAGGTTGTTTTTACGGAAACAGGTGCGTGCACTGGAAATAATTCTTGGTCGTTTGAATATGCTTATTAATGAATCTTTGAAAAAAATTAGAATTGCGAATTATATTTTGAGTGGAGTTTTATTGTTGTTGATAATTTTTTCATGCGTAAAAATTACTTTTGCGATTAGCCACACTTGGTCACAAATCGGTGATGTGGCGATTACAGTGGCGCAAGGTGGAACCGGTCAAAGTTCATTGACCGCGAATAATGTCATTCTCGGTAACGGCGCGAGCGCAGTCGCGTTTGTAGCGCCCGGCACGGCGAATAATATTTTGGAATCAGATGGATCCACTTGGGCGAGCGCCGCGCCGTCCGGTACAATGATGTTTTCAAATCGTTCAGTATTTGGTAGCGGTACGACGTATTGCCATCCGATTCAGGGTGCTTGCGGCACGTCCGCAGCAACCCTTGGCGCGGAAGTTCTGTTTGCTGGCGCAATAAAAAATTTGAATTATATTATGAACACCGCGCCAAGCGTGAATAGCAGTTGTACTTTGACGGTGCGCAAAGCTACGCTTTGTTCAGGCACATTCGCCGATACGGCGTTGACTTGCACGATTACTGGTGATGGTTCTACAAAAGCTTGCTTGGATTCGGTTAATTCCGTTTCCATTAGTGCGAACGATTGCTTGCAGATTGCCACTGCGGCGTCTGGCACTTGCGGTACTGGTAATTCATGGTCGTTTCAATACGCATATTAGTATGGAATATTTTGATAAAATAGTTGAAATGAAAAAAAGAATATTATCCTTTGCATTGTTATTGTTGATTTTTTGTTGTTTATTTGGGTTGGTTTCAGCGGCTGCGCCAAATCCAGGGCATACTTGGTCAGAACTTGGTGATGTGGCTGTGACAGTGGCGCAGGGCGGAACAGGGCAAAGTTCGCTGACTGCGAGTAATGTTATTTTGGGTAATGATACCAGCGCTGTACAATTTGTCGCACCAAGTACAAGCGGCAATGTTTTACGATCAGACGGTTCAACATGGACGAGCGGAACGCCGGCTGGCAGAGATATTTTTGCGGCGAGAACAGTCAGCGCTCCAACCGCGGACACCTTTTGCCATCTTGTGGGCAATTCAGTTTGCAGCGCAACTGGCGGCACTGCCATGGCGCTTCGTGTGCCATTTAACGGAACAATAAAAAATTTGCGCACATATATGGCAACTGCGCCGGCTGCTGGTAGCAATTCGTTGGTCTTTACTGCGCAACAAGCAACTGGTTGCAATGATAGTTGGAGCAGTACAGCATTGACATGCACAATTGCGGGCGACGGATCCACTGTGACATGCACTGACACGGCTCATTCCGTTAGTGTGACGGCTGGTGATTGTTTGAGAATATTGTTAGACGTGACTGGCTCTGTCACGGGTAGCGATTCTTGGAGCATTGAGTATGATTACTAGGTTATGTTAAAAATGTCTCGTACAAAAATTGAAATTTTGATAATAGCGATTATTTTTATTTTTTTCGCGCCGACGATTATAAACGCAGGCACACTTGTTTGCACGGTCGGGCCGACTTGCGCGAACACAGCGGTTTTTCGGTTGTCCGGCACATCTGACGCGCATGCGGAATTTCCCGATCAATCAAATTATACTGGGATAATTTGCTGCGGCGGCGTGACTGGACTCGGGACGACTTGTAGCGGTACTTATGCTACGGTGATGAAGTTGTCCACTTCCACGACAAACGCGCATGTTGAACAAAATTCTTTAAGCAATTACGCAAATAGCCTGTGTCTTTCCGTTGCCACGGGAAGCGTTTCGGTCGCCTATCAAGCTGACAGCTGTACAGGATATGACACGACGATCGCGTCCATGTCAGACACAACAAACGCGCATGTGGGCGGACCTGACGCATATTCCACAAAAATTTGTGGCACAGCGGCCGCATCTAGCGGCGTGGCGATTGTGGTGACTGATGGTGGCGTTGCTTATGGAACTGTCGTGCTAAATGGAACCGTCACAAATTCAAGCGATGTTCAAATCGTCCGTGTTGATACTGGTCCTGCAAATTTGGATATAAAATCAACAATTTGGTCTGATGGTGCGAACAATTGGACACTCGGGACAAGTAATGGGTCAGCGCAGGTAAAGTGGGAATTTTCGCCGGATAATAGCAATTGGACAACATTTGCAGTGGCAGGAACTGACTATGATTTGGCTAATAACGTGGCGCAGGAAGGAACGCAAAATTTATATTTGCGTTTGACTATGCCAACCGCCGTGGAAAATCTCAATCAATACAGCTCCACCGTGACAATTACCGCAACCGCGCCATAGTTTTATCCACAAGCCTTTGGTTGGTATGGCACTTTGTGGTATAATATAAGTGGATTAAAATAAAAACAATAAAATTGAACGATTTATGCAACTAAAAAATGCAATTTTTCAAATTAGCTTAATTGTCGGCGTAATGATTTTGTTCGTGACACTGGCGGCGCAGGGCGCGGATTCAGGAACTGTTACCGCGAGCGTGACAGCGCAAAATGTTTCACTTACGGTTAGTGATGGCACCCTTGCTTTTGGCACGCTTGCCGCGAACAGCGTAGCAAATTCTTGCGCAAACAGCGACCAGCAGACAGTTACAAATAATGGTAATGTAAATGAAGATTTTGCCGTGAAGGTTGTAAATCCGGCGAACTGGACGCTTGGGGCAAGCGCTGCTAGCGAAGTATTTACAGCTTCATATAAAGTAGACGGAGGAGTCTGTCCTGCTACTACTTATGCGCCTCCAACTGCGGCATTTGTGACTTCGGGTACATATATTGAAGATATAAAAGCGGCAGTTGCCACAAGCGGAACATTCACTTTGGATGTTGGCATCAATACTCCGACCTCCACATCTACGTATACTGCCCAATCTATCGTGTTTACGGTTCTTGCAACAGCGTCTTAATTTGTGAATAACAACAAACAAAAATTATTTATTTTTCCTGTTTTATTATTTTTGTTATTGCTGCCAATAGTGTCAAATGCAAGAGTTGGCGTTAGCTTGAGCAATGGGAAAATAGAATATAAAGAATTAATGAGAGCGGGCGCTATTTATACACTGCCGGCACTGTCAGTCGGCAACAATGGAGATGAAACTGCGACATATACAGTTTTATTTGAATATATCGGCAATTCAAAGCTACTTCAACCGCAAAAAGAATGGTTTAGTTTTTCGCCGGAAACATTCGTAATTGATCCTGGCAAGGGTCAATTAGTGAATGTAAAAATGACATTGCCTCTGGACGCCGTGCCAGGTGATTATAAGGGTTTTTTAACCGCGATGCCTGTTAAGGCGAGTACGCCTGGTTCATCTTCGGTTGGCATTGCTGTTGCGGCTAAGTTGTACTTTACCATTGCGCCGTCAAATATTTTTGAGGGGATATATTATAGAGTCATTTCGTTAATACATACTTACGCGCCGTGGACCTATGTCGTTTTTGGAGTGATTGCGCTGGCAGCATTGTTAAAAGTTATCGGAAGATATATTTCGTTTGATGTTACGGTAAAGAAAAAGAGCAAATAAATTGTGCCGAAAATGAAAAGATCCGCCTTTTCAATTTTATTATTTACAATTCTGTTTTTTTTGTCTGCGATGGGCGGTGATATTTTTGCCGCGAGTTCAACAGTAACGGCGACGATCCAACTGGCTGAATGCGGCAACGCTGTGGTTGAAACTGGCGAGGGGTGCGATGGCGCGAATTTAAACGGACAAAGTTGCGTGACTCTTGGTTTTGTTGGCGGGAGTTTGAGCTGTAGCGCGAACTGCACGTTTAACAATTCAGGTTGTTCAAACGGCGGTGGCGGTGGTGGGGGCACGCCATACACGCCAGCAACCGCTGATTTAATTTTTTCAGGCAGAGCATATCCGCAAAGCAAGGTTTATTTTTTGAAAGATGGACAAATCGCGGCAAATACAATTGTCGGAACTGACGCGAATTTTAATTTTAAACTAAGCCAGCTGGTAGCTGGTTCTTATGTTTTTGGAGTTTACACGAAAGATATTCATGCGCAAAAATCTTCAATGATGACATATCCATTGAGTCTGACCGCGAACGCGACAGTAAGCTTGAGCGGTATTTTTATTCCACCGACAACTTCTGTTGATAAAACCGATGTTAAGCGCGGGGACAATATTTCTATTTTTGGACAAAGCGCCGCGCAAGGAGATATTACGATCGCCGTGAATTCGGCGCAGAATTTTTTTCTAAAAACCAAAGCTGATAAAGACGGAATTTATTTATACACGTTTGACACAAGCCCGCTGGATTATGGCCAGCATTCAACAAAAGCAAAAGCAGCGGTTGGCGCGGAAATCAGCGCGTATGGAGATCCTGCGAATTTTAAAGTAAGCGCGTTTGTTAAGCCAGAACCAACCGGACAAAAGATTAAGACAGGAGATTTTAGTGGAGATGCTCGTGTAAATTTGATTGATTTTTCAATTGTTGCGTATTGGTATAAGCGGCCGTTGAATGATGCGTTTAAATTAAAAGAAAAAACATATTTGAATGGCGACGGCAAAGTAGATTTGAAAGATTTCAGCATAATGGCATATCATTGGACAGGATAATATGAAAAATGTTTTGAAAAAATATTTTGTAATTTGCGCGGCAATGTTGTTGTTCGCGAATTCAGCGTTCGCGGCAAATATTTTTGTTGAAAATGACGGAAATAATATTTTTGTTGGTGACGAAGTTGAACTGCGCGTTTTTTTGGATACGACTGGCATACCAGCAAATGCTATCGAGGGTTCAGTGGCGATTGTTCCTGCTGATTTTTTGAAAGTTGCGCAAATACACACAGGCGGGTCAATGATAAATTTTTGGATAAACCAACCCAGGTTTGCTAACGGAAAAATAAGTTTTTCTGGAATTACGCCCGGCGGATTTGCTGGCAAGTATGGTTTGTTGTTTACGATTGAAGCGCAAGCAATAAAGTCAGGGACAGCCTTGTTAAAATTTTCAGATGTTAGTGTTTTGGCAAATGATGGCAATGGCACGAGCTTGCCTGTTTTAGCGCAGTCTTTTTCCGTGGAAGTTGCACAACAAAAAAAGCAGGCTGAGCAACCCGTTGGCGAGGTGGTGCCCGAACAACCGATTTCGCAAATAGCGCAGCCATTCGCGGAAAAAAAGGGCGTGGATAAAATTCCTCCGGAATTGTTCACGTTGGAGATAGCGCAAGACGAGACTGCGTTTGAGGGAAAATATTTTTTGGCATTTGCCGCGCAGGACAAAGACAGCGGAGTCGCATATTATCAGGTTTTGGAAAAACGATTGATTGAGGATATTACAAAAATGTGGAAGATTGAAGATTGGCATACTGTAAATAGCGGGCCGTATGTTCTTCGGGATCAAATGTTGAAAAGCAATATTTTTGTGCGGGCGATTGATTTTTATGGAAACGCGCGAGTTGAAGAAAAATCAGCGACAAACAACCTCGCGTTGTATGAAAAAAATTGGTTTTGGGCTATAATATTGTTAGCAGCCGCAGGAGGCGGCCGTTTATGCAAAATCCGCAAAAAGAAAAAACATGCCTGCCGGTAGGCAGGGCAAAAATAAAAAAAGTCGCAATATTGGGGCTCATATCAATTGTTGCTTTTTCTTTTTGCGCGTCTATAAATTTATTTATTCCAATTGCAGCTAGCGCGGGTAGCGCTAGTTTGTTTTTGTCACCGGCGTCTGGCACGTTCAAAGTTGGTCAGACTTTTTCGATTGGAGTTTATGTAAGCAGCGCTGACCAAGCGATGAACGCTGTTTCAGGAACAATAACTTTTCCGAAAGATAAGCTTGAAGTTGCGTCAGTTTCAAAATCCGGTTCTGTTTTGACGCTGTGGGTGCAAGATCCGCAATTTTCAAATTCAGGTGGCACAATTTCGTTTGAAGGAATCGCGTTTAATCCGGGATTTCAAGGAAAATCCGGTAAAATTTTATCAGTGACGTTTAAGGCCAAGGCAACGGGTAGCGCGGCAGTAAAGTTCAGCAGCGGCTCGGTTTTGGCAAATGACGGGCAAGGCACAGAATTGATTTCCGGCTTGGGTAGCGCGACTTTTACTGTTGAAGCCGCCGCAAAAGTTGAAACGCCAGCACCAACACCAAAGCCGGTTGTGAAACCAATAACCGAAGCTGAAAAGAAAAAAGCCGCCGCAAAACCTGCTGCAATAAAACCGCCAACCGCGCCGAGCGTTTCTTCGCCAACTCATCCTGATTCAGAGCAATGGTATGCTGCGCGGGATATTGAATTAACCTGGCAGTTGGATGCGATAACGACAAAGGTCAGTACATTGCTTGACTCATCGCCAACATCATCGCCGTCCGATAATTCAGAAGGTTTGTTTGTTACGAAAAAATTAACAAAACTTGATGATGGAATAAGTTATTTTCACATAAAAGCAGGAAATGACGGCGGATGGAGTGCTGTCGTGCATAGAAAAATTTTGATTGACACGACAGCGCCGGATAATTTTGAAATTAAAGTTGACAATGGTGGCGACGAAACAAATCCGCAGCCGATTTTGACATTTAGCACCAAGGATTCTTTATCAGGATTGGATCATTATGAAATTTGCAGCGATGGTAGCCAGCCTGAAATTATTGGCGCGGCAATGACTTCGTATAAAATGCCAACGCAAAATATCGGTCAGCACCTTGTTGCGATAAAGGCTGTTGATAAAGTCGGCAACGCGACAACGCAGACCGCGCAGTTTGCCGTGGAAGCGCTTGAACGACCGGGAATCACGAACATGCCGTCTTTGGTAAAGCCGAGCGAGCCGTTTGTTTTGGCCGGGACGACGAAATACGCGAGTTCGTACGTTGTTCTTTATCTGTACTTGGACAAAGAAAAAACAGACAAAATATTGGGCAAAGATTGGGCAGATAAATTCAAAGACGAACTTGTTGTTTCCGGAAGTTTGGTTGTTGAGCGCGAAGAAACCATAAAAATAAAAATTCCCGTGGGAAATGACGGAAAATGGGGTTTGAATGGCGAGATTAAATTGCCGGCCGGAATTTATCAGGCAGCAGCGCAGGTTTTTGACAGCCGCGGAGCGCGAAGCGACATGACTGAAAAAACAAATTTCGTTGTTGTGCCAGAAAAATTCAGCACATTGGACATAATTCATTTGAGCGCGTTCGCGATATTCGTGATGTTAGCCGCTGGATTGGCTGCCGCGCTTATTTATTGCGTTGGCTTGAAAAAGCAAGTTAAGGGTAGGGTTTAAGATGATTGAAAAATAACAAAGCCCCGATATCGGGGCTTTTAAAGTTGAAAGTAAAAACGGAAGGTGCGAGATTCGAACTCGCGAGGCCGTTAAGCCTACTCGCTTTCCAAGCGGGCGCCATAGACCACTAGGCGAACCTTCCGCGCTGGCAACTTGAATTTTAGCATAAATGAGCTAAAATGAAAAGAT
>JAZDOE010000010.1:0-17122 GCA_043798985.1 Candidatus Falkowiibacteriota bacterium
GCGTCGATGATGGGAGATGACAGGAAGCGAATCGAGGGACTGCTCGCCTTGGTTCGCCAGCGGAAAAGCCGGCTCCTCAACCTGTGCCTCGACAAGGTAATCACCGAAATCGACTACCGCACGCGGCAGGCAGATTTGGCTGCAGAGGAGCAACGACTCAAGGAAACACTGGTGCGGGCGTCGACACCCGGCCCGGAGATTGCACTTTTGCACTCAGCACTTTCATTCGCAAATTTAGCAGAATTCGCGTTCAGAAATGGCGATAAACAAAAAAGGCGAGACATCGTAGCATCCGCGTGCTTGCACCTCGCCCTTCATGACAAAAAGCTACTAATTTTACCGAAGAAACTCTTCGCCGTTTTCAACAAAATGGCGACTTTTCCTACTTGGTGGGCCGGGTAGGATTTGCACCTACGAAGGCAATGCCAGCGGATTTACAGTCCGCCCCATTTGACTACTTTGGTACCGACCCAATACAAAATTTTGAATTTTAAATTTTTAATTTTGATTGAATTTCGAAATCTGAAATCTGAATTTTGAAACATTCAGACATTCAACATTGATTCAAAATTCAAAATTAGAAATTAAAAATTTATTTTACGCTGGCTGGAGCCGAGACTGGGGATCGAACCCAGGACCTCATCCTTACCATGGATGCGCTCTACCAACTGAGCTATCTCGGCCCATGATCAAAGATCCTCAACGCGCCGCCGATATTCTCCGAGCTTTTGATTGTCCGGATTCACTTCCTCCATTCTCTTACACATTTCCCATGCCAGTGATTTATTTCCAGACATTATACTGGTTTCCAACAATAAATCAATCACCTTTGGATTGTTTGGGGAAAGTTTATACGCTTTTTGCAGCATTATCAACATTTCATCACGCTTGTTCACAGCAGAATAAACGCCGGCAAAATCAAGCAAATCCTCAACAACTTTTTCCGGTTCATTTTTAGAATCTTTTAAAACCAACCTTAACAAACATCTATAAATCTGGACAGCGTGTTCAAATTCTTTTTTAAAAAAATAAAGTTTCGCCAGCCCGCGGTATGCCTCAATATTTTGCGAATCGCAACTTAGCACGTCAATAAAAATCTTTTCCGCTTCGCTAAATTTTTCCTCTTTCAAATTCTGGCTCGCAACATCCAATAATTCCCGCAGATAAACGCCTCGTTTCATTGTTTTCTTTTTTTCAACCTCATCGCCCGCCTGATATTTTTTTTCCAGCTCCATCAATTTTTTATACGCGTTGACAACTTTTTGTTTAATCAACTTTGCCAATGGCGCGAAAAAATTTCGCAACTTTCTCTTCATACGAATGGAACCGCGATTCAAACGTTCACGTAAAATCCGATCTCGCACCCTCGCCTCTTTTTCCTCTTTGATAGTATCCACATTAAGAATTTTTATTTGAGGAAGCCGTCGAATAACGATAAACGCAATGCCAACCACACAGACGACTATTACAATTATGGAAACTGCCGTTGTCATAAAATATAACCTACCTCCTACAAGCTACAAGCTACAAGCTAGTTAATACATCTTATCAATTAACCCCGAAAAATTCAAGCGGATGCGAGAATTTTTTGAAATTTCTTTTTATCTTTATATGGCCCGATAATCGCTAAATTTAAGCACTTTTTGTCAAATATCTCATTTGCCATTTTTTTAATTTCACTTGGTCTGACTTTCATCAACCGAGCGATTTTTTCCTGCGGTGTCATTGTTTTTTTCAAAAGAAGCGTCTGCTTACCAAACCAGCCAGCCACATCAGACGAATCTTCTATTGACAACAAAATTTTGCCGCGTAAAAACTCCTTGGCGTCTTTGAGCTCTTTCACCGCCACTCCGTATTTTTTTATTTTTGCCAATTCGCTCAAAATCACATCCAGCGCTTCGTCAACTCTACCGCGATCCAACCCAGCTCGCACAATCATTGCTCCAATATCTTGATACGGATCCATGGCGCACCGCACAAAATATGCCAGCCCTCGTCGCTCGCGCACCTGAATAAACAACCGCGAACTCATGTTGCCGCCCAAAATCACAGCCAGCAAATTCGCAGCTTCCAATTTTTTGGAATCATAGCCTGGTCCTAAAAATCCCAATGCCAGCTGAACCTGATCGGTTTGTTTAAACATCAAATCAACGCGCGGATGTTTTTGCGTGGGAACAAATTTTTCAAAACCAGAACCATCGCCAATATTTTTTCCAAAATGTTTTAAATAATATTTTTTAATTAAACATTCAACGTCTCGCGGAACTTTGCCGGCGACAACGACGACCGTGCGATGCGGAGAATAATACGCATTTTTAAAATTTAACAAATCAGCGCAGCCAATTTGTCGTAAAATATTTTTGTCGCCGGCGATTTCTCTTGCCAATGTGCTTCCTCTATAAATTAAAGTTTCAATGCGGTCTTCAATATACATCAATGGATTATCATGATACATATTGATTTCTTCAATAATCACGCCTTTTTCACGCTCCAGTTCTTTTTCGTCAAACACTGAATTCAAAATCATGTCAGACAAAACCTCACAGCCCAGCGCCAACTTTTCATGATTTATTTTTACGTAATATCCGGTAAAATCTTTGGATGTCATCGCGTTAAATTCCGCGCCAACGCGATCCAGTTCTTTGGAAATCATCAACGTTGTGGGCCGTTTTTTCGTGCCCTTGAACATCATGTGCTCAATAAAATGCGCCGCTCCGGTGAGATTGTCCGGCTCATAACGCGAGCCAACTTCAAAAAAGAAAAAAATTGTCGCGGCTTCTGTACCTTTCATCGGAACAGTAATCAAACGCAAACCGTTTGAATATTTTTTAAGTTTGTATTTTGATAGCATAAAAATTTAATCCGTTAGCAAAGCCTTTTTCACATCAATCTGTGTCCGCTTCCACCGGAGGTGGTCGAGCAGTTGATTAAACAAATCTGAAATCACATCGTAAACAGCGTTCATGCCCATCAGAGTTTGTTCTGGAATTTTTAAAATGGACATTTGCACCATTTTCTCATGCAACAAAATCGCGGTTTCCAACCGATCCTGCGTAGTTTGCGCGAAAATTTTTCCATCGTCAACAGCATCGCTAAAAACCTGAATGGCCTTGGCAATGTTGTAGTCATATTGCGCCAAAGCTGAATCAACTTCAGCGGGCAAATCATCCTGAACCATTGTTTGCGCTTCTACGATTTTCTCGTCCGCAACGCTCAAAAGATAGTTTACTTTTGCTTCTTTCTTTAATGTCAAAAACATTCTGACGCGTTCAACAACAACATCTGTCCAATACCAAAAAGAATCCGGCAAAATTCCAGCCGGAACCTCGCTTTGCACTGACGCCCAAAAATCATCGGCAGCCAGCGCAGGTGATGCCAGCGTGAAACAAACCACAATAACACACACAGTTCTCATATTGCGTTGATAATTTTGAATTTTGAAAACAGAATTTTGAATCAATTTTGAAATCTGAATTTTTAAACATTCAAACATTCAGATTTGATTAAAAATTCAAAATTAAAAATTAAAAATTTTATACTATCACTTTACCATATTTGTTTCAATTGTGCTATAATTTAACCAAACAAAAATCAAAATGAATTGTGGCTGACAATATTTTTTTACAATTCAGCGAATTGCTTGGAATAGTTGTTTTAATTGCATTGATAATTCGCCTTTTGCGGCAACCGCTTATCATTGCATATCTCATCAGCGGCGCGATAATCGGGCCATTTTTTTTGCCTAATGGCGAGGGCTTATACGCGCCGCTGGCAAAATTCGGCATTATTTTGCTGTTATTTATTGTCGGATTAAATATCAACCCAACGTTCATTAAAAAAGTCGGCAAAGCCGCGTTTCTCGCCGCCATCGCGCAATTTCTTTTTACCGGAGTGGTGGGATTTATCATTTTACAATTTTTTGATTTCTCTATTTCCGCGTCAATATTCCTTGCCATTGCCATCACGTTTTCCAGCACAGTCATCATCACAAAACTTTTGGCTGACAAGAGCGACAACGAAACTTTATACGGTAGATTTTTGCTGGGATTTTTATTGATACAAGACATTATCGCGGTTCTTATAATGTTGTTCTTAACAAACGTGCACACAGCTGACTGGCAATCAACTGTGCCCGCGGTTTTGGTAAAAGCGTGCGCCATTGTCGGATTTGTCTACCTGTTGGCAAAATACGTAATTCCATTTTTGCTAAACAAAATCGCAAAATCATCTGAAATGCTTTTTATTTTTACAATCGCGTGGTGCTTTGTGATCGCGAGCTTGGTGCGGTTGGCAGGATTGTCTTTGGAAATCGGCGCCATAATCGCTGGCGTGTCGCTTGGCGCGTCTCCGTATCAAATGGAGATTTCCAGCCGCGTCAAACCATTGCGCGACTTTTTCCTTATTTTATTTTTCATTGTTCTTGGCAGTGAATTGCGAGTCGGGTCAATTGAACAAATTTTGTGGCCAGCCATCGCGTTAATTTTGTTCATAATCATTGTCCAACCGATAATTTTATTTTTAATTTTGCGATGGCTGAAATTTACAAAACGCGACAGTTTTTTGTCAGCCTTGGCAGCCGCGCAAATCAGCGAATTTGGTTTTATTATAATTTTCAAAGCTTTTGAATTAAACTATGTCAACAACAGCGCCGTGACGTTGCTCACTTCCATCGCGCTCGTCACAATAATAATTTCATCGTATCTGGTTTCGTACAATGAACAACTTTATCAAAAATTGCGGCCATTTTTAAAACGGTTTGGAAAAGATCATCGCGTGCCAGCTGACGTCAGCCAGCAACAATATGACATTTGGATTTTTGGTTATCACAGAATCGGCGCAAAGCTGGGCAATGCTTTATTGGAAAAGAAAATGCGTTTCGCGGCAGTGGATTATGACCCGGCGGCGCTGAACGTACTGGCTGAAAAAAACGCGGCAGCGTTTTTCGGCGACGCGGCAGACGTGGAATTTTTGGATGAGTTGCCATTAAAAACCGCAAAAATGATTGTCTCAACCATTCCACAAATTGACGACACTTTGACATTAATCAAAACCATCCGACGGCACAATAAAAAAGCAACTGTCATTGTCTGTTCATACAATAGCCAAGACGCAAAACTTTTATACAAACACGGCGCGGATTTTGTGGTTTTGCCAAGTTTGCTGGGCGGGCAATATTTGGGCGAACTTTTGAAAAAGAAAAATTGGGGCAGAAAAACTTTTGAAGCGCTGCATAAACAACAACTTAAAGAATTGACAATTACCTGATTCGGCGATAAAATGCTGTCATCCTGAGGCGCGAAGCCTCGAAGGATCAACCAACCGCAACGTCATTGTGAGCGAAGCGCTTGCCCGCCCGAAGCACAGCGAAGGAGGGTGGCAATCTGTCATTCCGAACCCTTGCAAAGGGTGAGGAATCCCTTCGCAGAATCTTTACAAGGGATTTCTCCCCCGCTCGCCTCGCTATCGCTTATGCGAAGCGGGCCAAGGCGGGGTCGAAATGACAATTCGCGCCGCCGAGTCTGAGCGCAGCAAATTCACAAAACAAAAAGAGTGGCGTGCTCGGGGATCGTTCTGCCTCATCGGCAGACCCGCCGAAGAGGCGGGCAAGCACGACAGTGGGCTTTCTTGTCCGCCTTGTCCGCCTTTGGCGGGCTTGGGCGGAGAAGCCATGAATTGGGGTTTAAATAACAGAAAGAGTCCTGAGCTCGGGGATCGTCTAATGGCAGGACAGTGGCCTTTGAAGCCATGAATTGGGGTTCGAATCCCTATCCCCGAGTTCAGGACTTTTTTATATTTATGGGATACCAGACATACGTATTAAAAAGTTTATCAGATGGCATCAGATATATTGGCAGCGGAGAATCAGCAGAAGAACGGTTGCGCAGGCATAATAAAGGTGATTACAGATTCACCAAGGGACACCGACCATGGACAATAATTCATATAGAAAACTATCCGACAAAAAGCGAAGCTCTACATAGAGAAAAGTTTTTAAAATCTGGACAAGGCCGCAAATGGCTTGATGAACAAGGAATTAAATAAAAAGTTATAAAAATGATTAACCAAAAAAAACTATGCACGGATTTTGCTCAAACATTGAAAAGGCAACCTTGGAAAACGAAAATTTTCGCAAAGTGCTTTACACCTCAAAACATTGCCAATTGGTTTTAATGAGCCTCAAGCCAAATGAAGAAATCGGAATGGAAACTCACAATGAAAACGACCAATTTTTCCGAGTTGAAAAAGGTCAAGGCAAATGCGTGATTGACGGCAATGAATACACGATCCAAGACGGCTCGGCAATCGTTGTCCCTGTTGGCGCGCAACACAACATAATCAACGTTTCCGCGACCGATGATTTGAAGCTTTATACAATCTACTCCCCTGCTCATCACAAAGATGGAATCGTGCGCGCGACCAAGAAAGAAGCAGCCACAGATGCGCCTGAATTTAACGGGCAAACAACAGAATAAAACAACCTTGACAAATAAAACCTTAATTCACAGTTGTCAAATGTAGAGATTGACACATTTATTTGATTATCCTATAATACAGGCACAACAAAAGCGTTCTCGCGTTCAAAGCAGGGCGTTTTTTGTTCAATCCGCCTCTTCGGCGGATAAAGGGTCGAACCTTGATAATTTAAACAATAAGCACCTCTCAACCGAAACAAAACGGTTTTGGGGTATGAAAGGAACAGTGCTATGACACTATTTTTCATCGGCATCCTGGAGATGCTTATTGTCACCGCATGGACAAAAGTCGTCGCCAAATCGCAAATCATGGCCAGCGGCATAATTACTTGGGTCAATATCTTGATCTGGTACTATGTTTTGCAAGCAATGGTAAACGATTTGGCAGACTGGTATCTGGCGATGCTTTACGCGACCGGATGCGCGGTCGGCACGATTGTCACAATGTGGTACTTCTCCGCAAAGGAGAAAAACGGGTAAAAATATGTTGGAAACAACAAGTGACGAGCCGCTTAGTAAGCGGAACTCGCCAAACTGAAAACCCGCCTAAGTGCGCAAGCTCTTGGCGGGTTTTTTGTTTGGCGACAATTCATGAATTGTCTCTACATATAACAACTTTCAATGTTGTCTGCTTATTGCCAAAGTTTACTGTGATCAAATGCGCTCCAAGTTTTTTCAGGGCGCCATTGGTTTTAATCTGCTTTGCTTTGATATCATATCCTTTTGCCAATAAATCCGCAGCGATTTTTTCAGTAGTTATGCCAGCAAACAAAGTTCCTTTTTCATCAGCCTTACCCTTAAAGCTTAACGTTAATTTTGAAATAATTTTCAAAAGTTCGTCTGCGGCCTTAATTGTTTTTGAACTTCTGTGCTGCTGCACATCAACTCTAACTTGCGCTCGCTTCAGCGCTGTTGCAGTTGCCTGCTCGACGAACTTCTTTGGAAGCAAAAAATTCCGCGCAAACCCGTTTGCTACTTCTTTTACTTCTCCTGTCCTTCCAACGTTTTCAACGTTTTTCAAAAAAATGACTTTCATATTATTGTCATTGCGAGGCTTTGCGCGGCAATCTCGCTATTTCAACATTGCCAACGCTACCTCTAATTGCGGATCTTTATTATTTTTAAAATCTTCATCTGTCAACGCGACATTATTGTCCGGCTCAATGCCGACTTTATCAATCTGCCTGCCATTTGGCGTAAGCCATTCAGCAATTGTCATTTTCAAAGCAGTCCCATTTTCCAATTTCAAAAAGGTTTGCACAGATCCTTTTCCAAAAGTTTTTTCGCCAACAAGCTTTGCGATTTTATAATCCTGCAAAGCGCCCGCCAAAATTTCCGCGCCAGAAGCAGTTCCGCCATTTACCAAAACAATTGTTTTCACATTTTTCAATTTTGCCTTGCCCTTTGTTTCGTAATTAATAATTTTTTGATCAGCTGCTTTTTCCTGAACAACCACCTTATTGTCAATCCACAACGATGCCACGTCAACAGACGAATCTAACAATCCGCCCGGATTATTTCTCAAATCCAAAACCATTCCTTTCAATGTTGCCGCATCAACTGATTTTAACATTTGATCCAACAAATCTCGCGTATCACCATTAAAATTATGAATCGCCAAGTACAATATATTATTGTCTAATATTTTCCATTTCGCGCTTTTAATTTTTATGTCATCGCGCGCGATGCTCACTTCAAAAGGACTTTTTGCCTCGCGAATAATTAACAATTTAACTACCGTACCCTTTTTGCCGCGAATCAATTTTATCGCTTCATCCAATGACATGCCGAGCGTTTCCTTTCCGTCAATGGAAAGAATTTTATCGTTCGGTTTTAATCCAGCTTTTTCAGCTGGCGACGCTGGCAAAGGCGCGATGACCGTCACCTGCCCATCACGCAAGCCAACTTCCGCGCCGATTCCGGTGAACGTCCCCTCAATTTCTATTTCAAATTCTTTTGTTAACTCTGGATCGAAAAACATTGTATATGGATCGCCTAAGCCAGCCACAAAACCCATGAGCGCGCCGTAATACATTTTCTGCGGGTCCGCGGAATCGGCGCGCAAATATCCCTGCTTAATTATTTGCCAAAGCTGTTTTGTCAAACTATCTTCAAAAATTTTCGGAAAATCAGCTTGT
Organism: Candidatus Falkowiibacteriota bacterium; assembly: GCA_043798985.1. Lineage (GTDB taxonomy): Bacteria > Patescibacteriota > Patescibacteriia > UBA11705 > JACRDX01 > JACRDX01. Next base: position 8,612 of record JAZDOE010000010.1, read on the forward strand.
TGCCCGCTTCCAATTGATATCGTAGGCAAAAATTTGACAAAAACTGACGCGCGACTCACAAAAAAACCGACAGAAAAACTAATAACCGCGATCGTTATTACAACCGCGATTAAAAACCAGAATTTAGTCACTTGCCTCGCCAAAGTCTGACGAAAGCGGGTCGTCCCGTTGCCAGACGAGTAGTTTCTGTGAAACATGCAGACTTCTAATTATTTTTCAGCCACCAATATAACTTTGTCAAATATGAATACACATAAACATTCAGCATCGCGTTAAGCCAAAACAAAACGCCGAAAAACACAACCATTCCAATGCCAACGACAATATCAAATCCAATCTTGCCGGCAAACGCCGCCACAATCATGCCAACAACAAAGAAGGTTATTGAAACAATTATTGCCGCGAGTAAAAGCGCCACGCTGGCGATCGCAGTGGCAAACAAGCGCGCGACCTGCGCCAAAACTGAATCTTTCCAATTTTTTATGAACAACTGCCAGCCACGCGCAATTCCCGCAAAAATATTAGCCCCTTCATAAACAACAAAACAATATGAATAATGCTTAAATAATAAAATCAAAATATTATAAATAAAAAACAGCGCTAATCCAATTCCAACTAACAAACCAGACGTCCGAGCCAGCCCAAAATACCACAGAATCATTACTGGCAAGTTGCCAAGCCATAGCAAAACAGACAGTCCAAGCAATTTCCAAAATTTTGCCAAGCCGGCTTTTGTTTGTTTTTTAAACTCTGCCTTGTTCCCCTCTTTTATTATCAGCAATGATGACAAAAGCGCGCCTCGCGAAACAATGGACAAAATAAATAGCGCAAGCAAAACAAGCCCTATCAACCAAAACTGTTTTACAATAAGAATCGCGGCATCATTAAAAAATTCAGTCAAATTTTTCCAAAAATCCGGCCCTAAAAATTTTTCAATCGCCGCGCGCCTATTGTCTGAAACGCGAACATTAGTAAAAACATACCCTTCTGCCAAAAACAAACCAAACAGCCAAAGAATTTTATTTTTCCACATCAAAACGATTGATCGTTTTAATTCCTCCTTGTGTTGAAACATATTAGATATTTGTTATTGAAACATCTTGGGCTCATAACCCAATTTTTTCTGGTATTCGCCAGCTGCCACGAAATTCGCGGCCTGCAACAAACTGTCAAAAGTGCCAGCGTCCAGCCACCGTCCTTTTACCAAACGAACATCCAACTCATTCATCGCCAAATATGCTTTATGAATTTCTGTGATATCTGTTTCCGGCCTCCATGTTGGTCGCACGCCTTTCGCGATATTTACCACCCGATTGTCATAAATATACATTCCCGGAATCGCAAAATTGCTTTTCGGATGCTGGGGCTTTTCCTCAATGGACAAAACCCGCATGTCTTTATCAAACTCTACCACACCGCTTCTCTGCGGATCTGGCACGGCAATCGCAAAAATCCGTCCGCCCTTTTGAAATGTCTTGATATCATCTGTAAAATCATGGTCAAGAAATAAATTATCGCCCAAAATCATGGTGACGTTGTCATTGCCAATAAAATTTTCGCCGATTATAAATGCTTCTGGCAAACCTTTTGGCGCGTCCTGAATTTCATAAGTGAACTTCGCGCCGAATTCTTTTCCTGATCCAAGCAACCGTAGAAAATCCCCGGCGTATTCAGGCGCAACAATTATCAAAATTTCCTTAATTCCGGCCTTTAGCAATGTTTCCAATGGATACATTACCATTGCCTTGTTATAAACCGGCAATAGCTGTTTGCTGGTAATTTTCGTCAAAGGACGCAAACGCGTGCCACTTCCTCCTGCGAGAATAATGCCTTTCATATTTTATTGCCCCTCCAAATAATTTTTTAATGCTTCTTGCCACGTTCTCAATGGCGCAAATTTTGTATTTAACAAGCACGAAAACTTTGGCCTTTTTGCTGGCCGCGGAAAATGATCAGAACCCACTGGTATTAGTATAACATCTTTTTTCGCAATTTTAAAAATCTCTTTCGCAAAATCCAGCCACGAGCAAGCGCCATTGTTCGTTAAATGATAAATTCCAAAATCTTTCTTAGAATCAATCAATGCTTTTGTCGCTTGCGCCAAATCAACAACATACGTCGGACAACTCAATTCTTCGTCAACAACCATCAACTCTTTTTTCGTCTGCGCTAAATTCAACATTACGTCAACAAAACTTTTTTTCGCGCCATCCGAACTTGCAAGCTTGCCAAACAGGCGCGAAGTCCGAATTAAATAACTTTTGGCATATTCATCCAACACTTTTTCGCCGAGCATTTTTGATTCTCCGTATTTTGAAATTGGCGACGGCGCATCGTTTTCTTTATAGCCGTCAACGCGATTACCTGCAAAAACATAGTCGGTGCTGTAATGAACAAGAACCGCGCCAACTGCATTCGCAGCTTTTGCCAAGTTAACCGGCCCATCAGCATTTATCTTTTTCGCGATTTCAAAATTTGTTTCGCAATCATCAACCGCGTTATATGCGGCCGCGTTAATAATCAAATCCGGTTTGCTTGAACAAACTTTTTGTTCAACGGCTGCTGCGTCAACAATATCTATTTCATTTCTATCCCACAACAACAAATCATTGTTGACAAACACTTTTGCCAACTCTTGTCCAAGCATTCCTTTTGCTCCAATTATTATAATTTTCATATTATTTGTCATGCTGAGCCTGGTCGAAGCACCCTTCCAGCTTAACAATTACCCCCAAAAAGTCAATCTATTTTGTGTATAAAAAATGGGCGCTCAAGATTCTGAGCGCCCGAAAACACTACCGATGCTGCTCAATCAGCAATCTCCACGACTCGTGCGGCGCGATTACTGACACGATGTCGCACGGCAATGCCGGATTGTCCCGCCAATCGAGCGGCAACTCGCGAAGAAACGCCACCGCATCATCTGCCCAGACAATGTAATTTCTCATGCACACGTAAAATGCACGAATCCACCGATGCTGTGCATCAGAATCCAGTTCATCAAACATGTCAGCCAGCTTTGCGGCAACCAGATGCCCCTTTTCCGTTGGCTCAACGTTAAATCCGAGAAACTTTTTCCAAGCGAACAGAACCAACCCTGTGCGACCGGTCAGTGGTATTTCAGCGCATGCAGGAGAAATGATGTCCTCCAACATCTTCTTGCGCGCATCGCGCAATGCCACCATCTGCCCGAAATCCCACTTTCCGTAAATGGACGCATTTGTCTGGCTGTTCACGAACATCTGCATATGCTCCAGCATTGTCCGCGCGCCTTCGGGCTTGTCACGCAAAATAGGTCGCATGTGCTCCTGATACTGCAGGAGAAAATGCCCTTCGTCCTGAAAATCTTCGTGCTCTTCAACGAGAGTCATGTAGTGCCTGCCCAAAAACGCAGGACCATTCGTATCCAACCGATCTGTCCAGCGAGTACCCCACACGCCAAGAATCGGACGACCTTCATCATCCAAATCCTTGTACGGAGCCACTTCGCGAGAAACTCCATCACCGCAAACAACCGTCTGCGGCTTGAGATAGTGCGTGTGAGCCGCTATGGCGTATGCCACCAACAACTGCTCGCCACTATTCAGTCCGCATGAATCAACGGCAAACAGATCCGACAGCAACAACGCGCCTGCTTCCGCGTGGCGCACAGCTCTCTTGGATTCGGCGTACCGCTCAACGACCGCGCATCCGATGTCATGGAAAATTCCACCGAGCAACGCGACAAACAGATGACTTGGATCTGCTTCCAACTTGGAAAACAGCCGCAACGCGTTCACATAGTCACGCACAAGATGCCCAAGCCCATGCCCGGGCTGAATCTGCGTCACGTCAATGCCCGTCTTTTTCAATGCGCTGAAAATGCTCAACACCGCACCCATTCCGCGAACAAACACCTCTGTCCGATCATTCACCTTGACATCTTCAAACAACTTGGGCGAGAACTCTGCGCGCAACCCCTGAATCCGTCTCCATCCTTCTGCCTCGTCCTTCAGCCAGCTCAATTCCATGACAACTCCTTTCGGGCATTACCCATCAATAGAACCAACAAAAAGAACAGCTCTTACCTTTATCAAGCTGTTCAAAATTTGTCAACGGTTATACCACCGGTCATAGTATTCCAAATACTCGCCAGACTTCACCCGTTTCCACCACCATTCATTATTAATATACCACTGAATTGTTTTTTTGATTCCAGCGTCAAAATCCGTCTTCGGCTGCCAACCGAGTTCAGCTTTAATTTTATGCGGACGCACAGCATACCGACGATCATGTCCGGGCCGATCTTTTACAAGCTCAATCATGTCCTCAGCCATTCCCATTGTTTTTAAAATCGCCATTGTCAACTCATAATTTGACTTTTCGCTGTCAGCGCCAACAACATACGTGTGCCCTATTTTGCCCTGATGTATTATTAAATCAATCGCAGAGCAATGATCATCAACATGAATCCAATCGCGCACATTTTTACCATCGCCATACAGCGGAACCTTTTTGCCTTCCATCAAATTCGTCACAAAAAGCGGAATCACTTTTTCAGGAAACTGATACGACCCGTAATTATTTGAACAATTTGAAATTGTTATTGGCAAGCCATAAGTACGAAAATACGCGCGAACCAAATGATCAGACGCGGCTTTTGAAGAAGAGTATGGACTTTTTGGGTCATACGGCGTTTCTTCATGAAACGCTTTGTGCGAATCTTCCAATGCCAATTCGCCAAAAACTTCGTCCGTTGAAATATGATGAAATCTCTTGTTGCCAAGTTTACGCGCAACTTCCAGCAAAGTAAAAGTACCAAGCACGTTTGTTTTGACAAAAGAAAAAGGATCAAGCACAGACCGATCCACATGCGACTCTGCCGCAAAATGCACAATAATATCAACATCTTTGGCAATATGCTCAACTAATTCGGCGTTCAAAATATCGCCTCTGACAAATTTATAATTAGGATAGCCTTCAACTTCCTTTAAATTTTCCAAATTCCCTGCGTAAGTCAATTTGTCCAGATTTAGCACATGATAATCCGGATACTTTTCTAAAACATACCTTATAAAGTTTGAACCAATAAAACCAGCGCCTCCTGTGACGAGCATTTTCATATATTTCAACCCCTCCAAACTATTTACCCAAAAAATTCTTCAACAAATAAAACCCAGCGACAATCACGCCTTCTTTAATTTCATTTTTTTTCATCATCTCCTCCAAGTCAGCTATGGCTACGGTTTTAAAAGAAATAAACTCCGTTAAATCTGGCGTTGCGCTTTGTTTTTCAAGCCCTCTTGCCAAAAAAACCTTTGCCCGTTGGTTGCTGGTGCCTGCCGCGTAAAAAAATTCACCCAAATAATCCCATTGCTTTGCTGTCAAACCAACCTCTTCCAGTAACTCGCGCTTAGCGGTTTGTTCAATGCTTTCGTTGCCCAATGATTTGGATCCAGCTGGAAATTCCCATGTAAATTCCTGCATTGGATAACGATATTGTTTGATTAAATAAATTTCATTGTTGTCTGTCATCGGAATTATAACCGCTGCGTCGTGGCGATTAACATAGGTATATTTTCCCTGCTGACCGCTTGGCATTAAAACATCATCCTGCACCAATTCGTACCATGGATTTTTATGGATTACTTTGCTGTCAATTTTTTCCCACTTTTGATTGAACATATTAGTATAGCACTTGTTGAATTTTTTTCGCAATATTTATCGCTTCTTCACCAATATACGGTTTTCCTGGCCAATGTTTCAGACCATCGCTTTCGTTTCTGGGAATAATGTGAAAATGCAAATGATCAATTACTTGACCAGCGGCCGCGCCGTTGTTTTGAATCAAATTGAACGCCTTGCCAATGGCGCGGGCGATTTTTTGCGCGGCCGCCATAATTTTAGACAATGTTTCAGCGTCACTATCCAATAAACCCTTGAAATGCTTTTTTGGCAAAACCAACGTATGCCCTTGACTCACAGGATTGATATCCAAAAACGCGAAAACATCCGCGTCTTCATAAATTTTATGACACGGAATTTCGCCCTTGATAATTTTACAAAATAAGCAATCCATATTTAAATTCCATGTTTTGCTAAACTCATCGCGGCAAACCCCAAGCTTATATAGAAAACAATTTCCGCTAGATTTTCCAAAGACGCGAATCCCGTTATGACGGACAGAATCAACAATCCCGCGCCAACACACTGCAATGTCATTTTAACTTTACCCCAAGCATTTGCCTTAATATCTGCGTTAGACGATTTAATTGTCTGCACAACCGCGCCGAGCACAAAGAAAGCTTCTACCAACAAAATAAGCACTCCGAGCACCAAATTTTTCTCAAAAAGCAGCAACACTATCACAAAACCAATCAACAATTTGTCCGCCACTGGATCCCATATCTTGCCCCATTCAGTCACTTGGTTTCTCAATCTTGCGATAGCGCCGTCAAACATGTCAGTAAACGCCAAGATGATAAAAACCAACAAAGCCCAACGGTAATAATCCGCAACCAACAATATTCCAACGATCGGCGAACAAATCAGCCTAAAAAACGTCAAATAATTTGGTTTAAGCCTTTTAGGAATCAACGGCAAAAAAATATTCACAAATCTGTCGTGTGGCGCAAATTTTACCTCCTGAGTCATATATATTTAACGATTTTTTGTGTTCCAAGCAAAACCAATCATCGGATCATCAAACGCGATTCTTTCTTCGTCCGGATTCTTTGGATCATACGCCTCGCTGGTATGATAAAACAATCCGACTTTTTCATTACCAAGCACGCGATAACCATGCACAACTCCCGGCGGAATGGCAATTACCACTGAATTGTTTTCGCCAGCAAAAATCACCTGTGTTTCATCTTTTGTGTTGGAACCTTCGCGCAAATCATGCAAAACAACCTGCGCATTTCCACGACAAACAAACCAAACATCCCATTGCCTTTTGTGCCAGTGAAACGCTTTGATCACGCCCGGAAAAGTCTCTGTGTAGCTGGTCTGCTTTGCCTCGTGAAAAGTTTCTTCGCCAAATTTCAAAATTTCCGCGAAAAAACCGCGATCATCTACAAATTTTTTAAGCTGTTTAATTTTAACACCATCAATCATACTTACTTATAGTTTAGCTTGTTTTTATTATTTAGCAACAAGCACGGCATTTGCGGTAAAACTATCTGATATTGTCAATTCTTTTTTAAAAACTCCGTTCGCCGAGAAAATTTTGATTTTATTTGTTGTACCCATTTGTTGCGCAACCAATAATTCAACCGTACCGTCAGCGTCAATATCCAGCACGTCAGCTACAACGCCCGATCTGTCTTTTTTATCAAACGCGAAAAAATTCGCGAGTTTTTTTCCCGCATAATCCAGTACCAAAACTTGCGGACCGCCACCTTTACCAGCGGCAACTATAATCTCCGCGCGACCATCAACGTTAACATCGCGAACGCGAACATTTACTCCGCCCTTAAACTGCGGCACAAAAACTTTTAGGTTTTTTTTCAACTTGCCATCCGCGCTGAAAATCTTTACTTCAGGCAAAACGCCAACGCCAGTTCCGACCACAATTTCAATTTTTCCATCTTTATCAACATCGCCGACATCAACTGACAATCCTGTATTTTTCAATCCTGTCACAACAAAACTTTTTTTCAAAGTTCCATCATTGCCAAAAATTTTTATCTCCGGCTTTGCGATACTGGCAGGCGCAGTAACAAATTCAATCTCTCCGTCGCCATCAACGTCAGCAACTGCCACGTTCACGCCTGCCTTGTAACTTTCCGGATAAGCAACAAAACTGGACAATAATTCGCCTGACAATTTGACGGCTCGCACCCATGCCAAACCGCCGGGCCCAGCGCCGACCACAATATCTTGCTCGCCGTCTTTATTAATATCCGCAATTGCCAAATTTAGTCCGGCAACATCATTGTCGCCAAAAACACGCAGTGTTTCTGTTTTTTTTCCTTCGGCGTCAAAGCCTGCGACAACGCCATTGCCACCAATTCCAGCGCTAAAAAATTTAACCAAATTCCAATTTTCTTTATTGGCCATAGTCGCCGCGCTTAACATATCCAATCTTCCCTTGCCCAATTTGCCAGTATAAGCGCTGTTAATATCATCAATGTTTTTAGCGGCTGACAATAAAATTGAAGTGATTTTATCATTGCGCCATTCTGGATGATTTGCCTTAATCAACGCGGCCGCGGCAGAAACCAAGGCAGTGGCAAACGACGTGCCGCGCCATTCTGTCAGCGCATATCCTTCAAAATCAGCGTTATTGCCATCATGGTAAGCCAGCCCAGCAAAATTTATTCCGGGCGCGCTAATATCCACGCACTTTGCGCCAAAATTTGAAAAACCAGTTTTTTTATCATTTTCATCAAGCGCCGAAACTCCAATAATCGCGTTCTGTTCCCATTCTTTATCATAACAAATCGGGTAAACATTTGTTTTCTCAATATCAACGCCGCCTGTTTCATTGTTTCCAGCTGCTGCGACAATCACAACCCCAGCTTCGTACGC
>JAZDOE010000023.1:0-125264 GCA_043798985.1 Candidatus Falkowiibacteriota bacterium
GCGGAAATTATTGTCGCGCGAAAAAAAGAAGGCATGTTTCAAAAAAGGCACAGAGGCAACACAAATGTCTTTTACGATGATATAATAACAAAATTATTTACCAATAAATTACACCTGGCCGAAAAAAGTTACATTTATTATGAAATCAGGGGAAACAGAAGCAGACAACAGCCCTTCGAAGATGCTATAAGAACTGCAATTAATACTTTTGAATTAAAATGGGGCGCAAAAAATGACTCAGAAATTCAAATTTATCCTATGTCGTCTGCGGGTGAACCGTGTTTGCAAATAATTGACTATGTGAATTGGGCAGTACAGAGAGCATTCATCAAGGGTGACGCGCGTTATATTAATTTTCTTGAAGATAAAATTAGTTTCATTTGTGATATCTATGACTCTAAAAAATATCCCAATAATTATTATTCAAAGAAAAACAAATTCGATATAAATAAAATAAGCCCCTTGTAGCTAGACTGGTTACCCAGCGCACGGCATGAAGCCGACTTTCGCATACAAGAGACTTATTTCTATCGCAACCAATTAAGCAATTGTACTTTAATATTAATAGTATAGCATATATTATAGAAAAGATACAGCCACCTGTGGAAAAGTGCTGTTTCTTGCTATGAAGCCGCATTCATGGTCATCACGCGTCTCCAAAATGACCGATTTCGTCTTTAGAAAATTATCGTAAATCAGTTCATATAACGACGAGTTAAGTGAAATTCGAAAATTTTTAATATCATGTCAGCCAGCAAAAATAAAAAATACACGGCCGAAAAAAAATATACTGGGACCTAGAACCTGAGGTCCTTTATGATTATGTAAATTTTGCCAATCGCTTAAGGGTACTACAGGCGGGCGAAACAGATTACAAAAAGTACAATATGGATCAAGACGGTAAAAGGATGCATTTAGTATTACTCACCGAGTTATACCAAAAAAGCCTAGAAGATTTAGCCGCAATACTATTGGCCCTCTTTCGTAGGTTTAACACCGATGCAAGCTGTGAATTTCAAAAAGAATTTTCCTCGCAAACCCCAGTTGTTTACACATTGATAAACTATAAAATTCGTGAAGCGGAGATCAAGAAAATATTGGACAAACTTCCTACACAAAAAAACTTTTACGCTTGATGAAATTTATAACTTCGAAAACATTCTAGGCAAAAAACATCCCTGTAATAAACACATAAAAGACAAAATTCGTCAGCAATTGCAATTTTTACGAGACAAAGGCTATCTTGATTTTGTGTCGTATGGACATTATCGTCTTACATAAATTTATGGAACATAAAATTCTCCAATTTCAATATGATAAAATTTACGCATATTTCAAAACCACCTGTGAATGGTTTGATTTTCTAGAATGGGACGGAAAAATTTTGAATATTTGGAGCCAAAATAAAATTATTGAAATTTATAAACATGGCCAGTTAAAGTCACTGGATATTTTTACATGCTCTCCATCATAACCGTCTCATGGAATGTTAAAGAATTGGTCAAGCGGATGATTGACTCAATTTTTTATTTTACTGCCAACATTGATTTTGAAATAATTGTTGTTGATAACGATTCAAAAGACAACACGGTTGATTTTCTGCGGCAACAATTTAAGGATCAAATAGCTACCGGAAAATTGAAAATTATTGCCAATGATTTAAACGCCGGATTTTCAAAAGCAAACAATCAAGGTCTGCAAATCGCAAAAGGGGATTTCGTGCTATGCATGAACCCTGACATGGAACTTTTGGAAAATAGCTTTGAAAAGCTGACTAATTTCATGAATGCGCGCCAAGATGTTGATATTTGCACATGCCGTTTGCTCTACGCTGACAAAACAATCCAACCAAACATAAAAAACAACCCAACTCTTTTCAGCCAAATTTTAATTTTGCTTAAACTCCACCATTTCCTTAAAAATCTACTCTGGCTAAAAAGCTACTTTGCTACCAGCTTCAACTCTTCTAACGAGCACTCGGTTAACCAACTAAGGGGCGCGTTTGTTTTCGCGAGACGCGAAGCAATTTTAAAATTAAATGGTTGGCGCGAGGATTATTGGCTGCTGTGGGAAGACGTGGATTTATGCAAACGCGCGCAACTGGCCGCTATGAAAATGCTATTCACGCCAATTACGGAAATCGTCCACCACGAAGGCAAAAGTTTTGCTCAAACGTTTGGTATCAAAAAACAAAAACGCTTTAATCGCGGCATGCTGACTTATTTTAAAAAATATCATTCATTTTTCGCTTGGTTAACGTTGGCCGCGCTTCAACCAATCAGTTTGTTTTTAACGTTTTTAACACAACTTTTTAAAATAAAACCAAGACCGCAGTCGAGAAATATCAAAGTCCAAATATCAAATGACAAACAAAATCCAAATGACAAATGACCAACCAGACCATTAAACTTTGACATTTGAATTTTGACATTGATTTGATATTTGTTATTTGAAATTACCTATGTTCCGCTTAACACTATTAATAATCTTCGCCCTAGAACTTTTATCATTTACTCTATTTTGGCTGCCAACAACAAAAGCAATCGCATTATTAATATTGGCAATATTGATTTTTGTTTTGAGTTTAATCAACTTGAAGTATGGAATCTGGGCAAGCATTATAGAGTTGATAATCGGCTCAAAAGGGTATTTGCTGGCCGCGCAAATAGGCAGCTTCACGCTATCCCTGCGCATGGCGATTTTTTGTGCGGTGCTGTTCGCAACACTGATCTATTTTTTGCGCGATTTTAAGCGTTTTAAGCTGCTTAAAACGCTTTTTACGCCCCTGTGGATAACTTTTATCATCGTTTTATGCTGGGGCGTAGGATTCGCGCTATGGCGCGGCCATAATTTAGGAATAATATTCCAAGATTTTAATGCTTATTTATACTTTCTGTACTTAATTCCATTCACGCTTGTATTCAAAGAACAACGCCCGCTGGCCGAGTTTTGGAAAATTTTTACAGCGTCAATATTCGCGCTCTGCGCGAAAACTTTGATTTTGCTTTTTGCTTTTTCCCATTACATCAATTTTATTGAATTATATAAATGGGTAAGAAACACAGGATGGGGCGAAATCACGCTCACGCCCGGACTGATTCGCGTTTTCAGCCAATCGCACATTTACGCGCTGATTGGATTTTTAATATTTTTCTTTTTGTTGATTAATAAAAAATATGTATTTCCAAAACGAGCGCTAATTTGTTTGTGTATTTTAACATTAGCAACAACAATCACAAGCTTGTCTCGCTCGTTGTGGGCTGGACTGATCATCGGAATAATCTGTTTGTTAATTTATAACTTTTACCAAAACAAACAGCTCGCGCGAACTTTAAAATCTTTGGGCGAAATAATTTTATTCGCGATCATTGGCTTTTGCGTCGCGTGGTCAATCATCAATTTTCCATATCCTGAAAAAATTTCAGACGCTAACTTGTCTTTGTCAAAAAGATTGACGCAAGAAACCGCTGTTCAAACGCGCTGGTCAGAACTAAGGCCATTGGCCTTGGAAATTGCGAAGCACCCAGTCGTCGGGTCTGGTTTTGGCACAACAATCAAATTCAATACGTTTGACGCGCGCGTCACGGACAAAGAAAATTTCACAACCTATGCTTTTGAATGGGGATATTTGGATATAATACTAAAAATAGGCCTTTTCGGCCTTCTAATTTATTTATTGATTATTTTTAACGCGGCAAAAGCGATTTTTCGGCAATCGCCAGAATTAATTATTGGCCTCGCAGGGTTGCTTGCCACGCACATGTTCACACCATATTTGAATCATCCGCTGGGAATCGGCTTCATTATTATTTTAGCGTGCTTCCTATAAAATTTTTCTGTCCATTTGCAAATGCCTCAATTGGCATTTTATTTTTTCCTTCAAGCTGAACCTCGTCCAACACAAGATAATCGCGCCCGGTTTTAACACAAATATCATCGCCATTTTTAAACACTTCGCCGGTTTGTCTTTTGTCAATTTCCTCTGGCACAACTCTTGCCTTGTTAATAACCAAACGCTTGTCATCAAAAAAACAAAACGCGGCCGGCCATGGCGTAAACGCGCGAATTTTATTGTTTATCATTTGCGCTGAATTGATCCACGCAATCCGACCATCATCTTTGTCAATTATCTTACAAAAAGAAGCCTTTGTTTCGTCCTGAATTTTTAACACAACATTATCTTTAACATACTCTGGAATCACTGATACCAACAAATCCGCGCCCAATTTTGACAATTTATCATGCATGCTGCCCGCGTCATCTTCCGGTAAAATGGCCGCGATTTCTTGCGCCAAAATATCGCCCGTATCAAGCCCCAAATCCATGAGAATAATGCTCGCGCCAGTTTGCTTTTCGCCGTTTAACAATGCCGCCTGAATAGGGGACGCGCCGCGATATTTTGGCAAAAGCGATGGGTGAACGTTCAGGCAACCATGTTTTGGCAAATTAATGATTTCCCGCGGCAAAATTTTTCCATAAGCTGCCACAGCAATGATATCTGGCTGTATTTTTTCCAATTCTCGCAAAATTTCTTTATTGTCTCGCAATTTTTCCGGTTGAAAAACAGGAATGTTGAGTTGCTGCGCCAAATTTTTAATGGGCGACGGCTGTAAAATAAAATCGCGGCCAAAGGGTTTGTCTGGCTGCGTGATTACGGCCGCCACATTAAATTCCGTCGCCAATTTCTGTAAAATCGGCGCAGCAAATTCGGGCGTGCCCATGAAAACAATTTTAATTGATTTATTATCCATGACTATTTATCAATTATTAAAATTCCGTCTAAATGATCTATTTCGTGCTGCAAAACGCGGGCAAATAAACCTGTTGCGTTCAGCTCCTGTTTTTCTGCGTTCATATCATAAAACTCAACTGTAATTTTTGTTGACCGCCGAACACGAATTGACCGCCCGGGCACGCTCAAACAACCTTCTTCTGCTGTTTCTTTTTTCCACGAACGGCTTAAAATTTTAGGATTTATAAACACGGCCACGCCTGTTTGCGTCGCTACAATAATGAGCCGCTTACTCATACCAACTTGTGGCGCAGCTAAGCCGATTCCATCTTGTTCCAACATTAATCTGCCCATTTCATTAATGAGTTTTTTTATTTTTGGCGACTTAATCTCGTTCAAGATGACGCGTTTAGCTTTTTTGCGCAAACGTTCATCCGGAAAAATTACTATATCCATAAAGCATTAAATTATAACAATGACACAGGGTCATTGTCAATTAGCCAGTTAGCGCCAAATAACGCAATAATGTTATTTGATAAATTTTTATTTTTTCCGCTAACAGCGGATTTTAACAAAATTTGCCAACGATATTTTTTTCTGACTTTTTTCGCGTAAAATGGAAACGCGGGCAAAACATCCAACCCTAAACTTGCCAATTTTTTATAAACCCTGTCAGCCTCTTTTGCGACATTTGCCTCATCATCACCTTGGCAAATGAATTTTATCAGCTCAACAAACGGCGGATACTTGAAATTTTTTCTAAAATCAATTTCTTGGTCATAAAAAACCGAATAGGGAAATCCGAAAGATTTTATCGCGGGGTTATCAACAAATCGCGTTTGAACAATCACTTTGGGAGCTTGCCCTGCAAATTTTGCGCTAACAACCAATTCGTTCAAAAACTCGTAAAGCCGCGAACTGGCAAAATAATCAGCCAAATACAGCGCGCTGTCAGCGTACACAATGCCAACCAAAGAAAATTGCGGCCAACTTGGTTTGTTCAAAATTTCAGCTGTCGCGATGACAATATCCGCGTTTAAATCTTCGTCCTTGTCTTCACAAACAATACTCAATCGCGCGGCCGGATATAATTTGTTAATCGCCTTGGCAACCTGCTCAATGCCAATGCCGCGCTGTTTCAAATTGGAACCATGACATTTTGGGCAGCTCAACAGAATATCTTGTTTATGACCGCAACGAAAGCACTGCAAATGCTTATCCATAATGCTCATCGGCAGTTTACATGTTGGACATGTCGCTATAAAGCCGCAATCCGAGCAAAATAATGACGTTGCAGAGCCTTTACGATTAATAATGAGTAAAGACCGCTGTTTCGCTGCCAAAGCTTGTTCTAAGGCTTCCAAAAGCTCAAAAGACATGTGTTTTGACGCTCGCGCATTGTAAATGTCTTCAGCGCTGACAATGCGCGGTTGCCAATCAGCAGTTCCCAAAACAATTTGTTTCCATTTTTCATTTTTTGCCTCAAAATAATCAACAATTCTGGGCGCGCAGCTGGTTAAAAATAATATTGAATTATGCTGCGCGCTCAACCATTTCGCAACAGTAATTCCGTGAAATCTTGGATTTTGGTCGTAATTTTTATAATCAACAGAATGGCTAGAATCAACAAGAATAGCGGTCAGATTATTAAACGTAAAAAATAGCGCGCTGCGCGTGCCAACAATAATTTTATATTTACCTTTAAAAATTCCTTGCCATATCGTGTTATGCTGATTTTTTGCAATCAATGCTTTGGACGTAATAACAATTGTTTGTTCAGCCAGCTTTTTAGGCAAAAATTGCAAAAATTTTTCCATGCGCGCGATATTCGGAAACAAAAACAAACATTGTTTGTTGTCAGCAACAATGCGCCACGCGGTTTCAATAAAAAACTGACTTTTCAATTCATTATCATAATCAAACAACAAATACTTTTTATCGCTTGAACAAAACATTTGTTCAACGATATTTTTTATATTTTTCGCAATATTTGTTATTGGCCGCGATCCAACTTTTGCGAATGGCACGTCAATATTGCCAGAAAACTTTTTCTTCGGAATATCTGGCACCATCATTCTCAAAATGCCTGGCAGAGGATAGTAATAATGTTCGGCAATTTTTTGCGCCAGCGCGACTTGCTGCTTTGGCAATATTAACAAACATTTTGGTTGCGCTGTAATTTTTTTTAATTTTGCAAAAGGAACCAATGACTCTTCCGAAAATCCAACAACTAAACCCAAAATATCCCTATTCCGAAAGGGGATTTCAATCACTTGCCCAACTTCCAACTTTATTGCGTCGCCAACAAGATAATCCAAAAAATCCATGTGCCGCGGCATTCGTCTTAATGGCGCGATTTTAACAACCATATGCTTGTATTTTAACACACCAAACGCTTTATTGGAAATAAAAAAGAAACGCCTTTTCGCGCCTCTTTTACTAACATTTTTATGGTATTTTTTTACGCGAAAACAAATTGTCCGACCAGATAGCCAACTCCGAATGGCGCTTCATAACTCAAAACCTCAAATTCATAATTCATGTTTTTGATAATTCCCAACAAAACAAGAATTGACCGCAAACCGCATTCGCCGGCAATTTCTATAAGTTCAGGATCAATTGTTAACACGCTTTCTGTTTTTTTCTGTTTTAACAATTGAACTATTTTTTTATCAAATTGCTTTGCGCGCGGGGAAAAGCCGGCTGGCGCGTTAAGCGCCAGCCGGTGCGATAAATCGCCGGATGCGATTACAGCATACCGCTTTTCCCCGCGCGCGATCGCTTCTTTTAACTCTATTCCAAACTGCAAATGTTTTTCATAATTAAATAACGAATAAGTAATCGGCACAATTCGCACATCTTTCAATTTTTGCGCCAAGTAAAACAACGGCACTGAACATCCATGATCCAAATTATCCTGCCGCGACAAAACAGTCGGAATTTTTACCTCAACCTGCTCCTTAAAATGATTGATGAATTCCAAATCCGATTTAAATTTCATTTCAGTTTCAAAATCTCCAAAATCTTGGAATTTTGCAACATATTCTTCCGCAGTATTAATATTAAACGCGTCCGCAAACAATTCGCCGTGCGGCGAAATAATAATAATAGTATCTGGCGCAGATTTTATCAGCTCTTCTTCCAGCAAACTCAATGCTTTGGCTGTTTTTTTAATTTTATTTAAATTGTCCTGCCCAATATTCGGAATAAGTATTGGCGGATGGGGGACAATTCCCGCGAAAACCAACATATTTTTATAATGTTAAATCAGCGCCAAGCGCGAGAAAATTCATTATTTGTTTGCTCACAACCATGACATTTTTATTGTCATAGCCCAACTTCGTAAAAACATTTTGAGGAACTAATCTGCGTATTCCATTCGCAACAACATAAATCGTGTCCTCATCAAAAACCTTTATCAACGCGCCATCTTTTGGCAGAACAGGATCTCCGGTTTTGTACTTGTCCAACTCTTTTGGCGACACTTTAACAATCTTCAATGTCGGATAATTAAACAACATAATATCTTTGCCCCAGATTGGATATTTTACGCCATTTTTAAGATAAAAAACAGCACCGGTAGTTTTGTCCTGCAAAAGCCCGCCAAGAGGAAACGCGTCTTTTATTGTAATCGGCTCACCCAAAACATACCCCATGATATCTATTTCCTCAACCTTGGTTATTTCCTCCGGATTAAAGCCCAAAGATTTGAAAACTTCATTGGACTCAAACCTGCGGATTGTTAAACCATCAACCAAATATCTGCCGCCAGTTGGCAGTTGGAGTAAAGAATATTGAGCCAACTTGATATCTTTGCCTTGTTCAAATTTTAAAAGTTCTGTTTTATCAACCAACACAATCATCTTGGTGTCATACCGCGAAACAAAAGCCGCCCAATTGGTGAACACTCTGCGCTTATTTTTTTGTATGAGCCAAATAGTCGGATCGTCTTTAACTTTCAGCAATGAACCATCCGGATAAATCGGCGCGCTTGGTAAACTTACAGAATCCCCATAAAAATCTCCCCAAATATCCCAAAGATTGAAATTGCCTGTGACGTGCGGTGTATAATTATACAAATTGGCGGTTGCCTGATTGGCAATTACAACATCTTGACCATCAATGGTATACGCGTTGCCAATCTTTTTCAACCAACTCAAATTTTGGTTTTCAACATACCAACGCATTAATCCAGCGCAACGATCTATTTGATTGGCAAAACCCTTAAAAATAGCCTTTGTTGGATCTGACAAATCACAGCTATCGCAAGCGCCATATCCCAATGCCCAGTCATATTTTTTTTGCGCAGGGGAAGCGTCAGTAATCAATCCTTGCTCTTTTTGCAACATGGCTATCAAAAATTTCGGATTCACGGTGTAGGTTTTTGCCGCGTTAAAAATAATATCAGCAGCGTTTTTTACAATACCATCAATATCAGCGGCCCGATAATTTGCCAATGTGCCGGGCTTTGTCGCTAAGAATAACTGAATATCAGACGCATTCCATTCCACGCCAAACATGTCATTATCCGAAATTATTGCGTTAGCGTCAAAAACACTATCCCGAGCAAATATAAACTGCGGGAATATTAACGCAAAAGTAATAATAATTAAACCAAAAAATTTCACTTTACTCATAAGCTATTTAAAAACGTTTATTTATTGGTTTTATTATAGCGCGTTTTCAATTTAAATTCTATTTTGCCATTTGCAACTCCAACCAAAACCTTTTGGCCCGCGTGAATCTTCCCTTCAACAATTTCCAAAGCCAGTGGATTTAAAATCTTATGCTGTATCACGCGTTTTAAAGGACGCGCGCCAAATGTCGGATCAAATCCTTCTTCTGCCAACAATTTTTTAGCATCTGCGGAAAACTCCAATGTAATTTCTTTTTCCAACAACCGTTTCGCAACGCGCGCGAGCTGCAAATCAACGATTTTTTCTAAATTCTCTTTTGTTAAACTATTAAAAATAATTGTGTCATCCAGCCGATTGATAAATTCCGGTCTGAAATGATCGCGCAATCGTTCACCGATTTTTTCACGCATCCGATCTTGTACCGTTCCTTTTCGTGAACTGTCCGCAAAACCGATTTCATTCTTTGTCGTGATATCTAAAATCAAATCGCCACCAATATTGGACGTCATGATCAAAATGGTATTTTTAAAATTTATCACGCGGCCCTTTGCGTCAGTCAGCCTGCCATCGTCCATAATTTGCAATAAAATATTCAACGTGTCAGGATGAGCTTTTTCAATTTCATCAAATAGAACAACAGCATATGGCCGGCGCCGAATTTTTTCAGTCAATTGGCCGCCCTCATCATAACCAACATATCCGGGCGGCGAGCCAACAATTTTTGAGACAGTATGTTTTTCCATGAATTCTGACATGTCCAAGCGAATGACTGCGTTTTCATCATTAAACATAAATTCAGCGAGCGCTTTTGCCAATTCTGTTTTTCCAACGCCCGTTGGACCAAGGAATAAAAACGATCCAATTGGTGTATTTTCCTCTGAAATTCCGGCACGAGATCTGCGCAAAGCATTGGCAACCGCTTTAATCGCGTCTTCTTGGCCAACAACTCGTTGTTGCAGTTCTTCTTCGGCTTTAACAAGTTTTTCTGATTCTGTTTCCAACATTTTTTGTACCGGAATTCCTGTCCATTTTGAAACAACGCGCGCGATGTCCTGTTCAGACACTTCTTCCTTTAGCATCGCGCGCCCACTTTCTTTTTGAATTTTAACAAGTTTAGCCTTTGCGATTTTAATCTGTTTGCGCATTTCCGGAATTTCGCCATAACGCAACTTTGCCACTTTTTCAAACTCTGCTTTTTGCTCCAAAATTTCAGCTTCCTGCTCGGTTTGATCTATTTTTTTATTCAAACCTTGAATTTTCACGATCAATTCTTTTTCCTGCGTCCAATGCAAATCAAGTTGTTTTTCTTTTTCTTTCAAATCAGCCAAACGCAATTCTATTTCTTTTAAACGCGACTTGGAACTTACCGTTTTATCGGTGTTTAAAGCTTCTTTTTCAATTTCCAACTGCCGAATTTTGCGATTCAACTGGTCAATTTCAACCGGCTTACTTTCAATTTCAATGCGCAACGCTGATGTTGCTTCGTCAATCAAATCAACGGCCTTGTCCGGCAAAAAGCGATCGGTAATATATCTTTGCGATAATTTCGCGGCCGCGACAATCGCGTCGTCAGTAATATGCACGCCATGATGAACTTCATACTTTGCTTTTATTCCGCGCAAAATCGCGATTGTGTCTTCAAGGCTTGGTTCGTTCACCAAAATCGGCTGAAATCTTCGCTCCAATGCCGCGTCCTTTTCAATGTACTTTTGATATTCTTTAATCGTTGTCGCGCCAACGCAACGCAATTCACCGCGCGCCAAAGCCGGCTTTAACATATTTGACGCGTCCATTGCGCCTTCTGTCGCGCCAGCGCCAACTATTGTGTGCAATTCATCAATAAAAACAATGTATTTGTCAGCGCCTTCTTTGATTTCTTTAAGAACGGCTTTTAACCGTTCTTCAAAATCACCGCGAAATCGTGTGCCAGCTATCAACGCGCCCAAATCCACGGAAATAACTTCTTTGCCTTTTAAATTTTCCGGAACATCGCCAACAATAATTCTTTGCGCGAGCCCTTCAACAATTGCCGTCTTTCCTGTGCCCGGTTCGCCAATAAGCACCGGGTTGTTTTTTGTTCGGCGCGACAAAACCTGTAAAATTCTGCGGATTTCCTCGTCGCGCCCAATCACCGGATCCAATTTTTTATTTCTAGCCATTTCAGTCAAATTGACCGTATATTTTTCAATTGCTTTGTATTTTGCTTCTGGCTCAGGGCTGTCAACTTTGTGCGCTCCGCGCAATTCCGCTAAAATTTTTAAAACAACTTCTTCTTGCACGCCCAATTTTAACAACAGCCGCTGAATAGGGGATTCGGTTTTCAAAATTCCCAAAAACAAATGCTCCACGCTGACAAAATCATCGCCCATGTTTTTCGCCGCTTGTTCTGAAGTCATCAACGCGTAATTCAAATGCGGTGTGACGTAAACCTGCGCCATTTCTTCAGTGCCCGGATGAAAATCTTTTGGCATCTTTTGGAGAACGCTTACAATAGCATTATGCAAAGCATCAATGTCAACATTAAGTTTTTGCAAAAGACTGACGACCATGCTATTTTCTTGTTCCAGCAATGCCAGCAAAAGATGCGGCACGTCAATTTGTTTTTGCTTAAATTCAAACGCCAATCTTTGAGCGTTTTGTAATGCCTCCTGACTACGAGTTGTAAATTTATGTGGATCCATAGATAAAAAATTTTAAATTTCAAATTTTAAATTTTCAATGTTGGTTAGCACTCTTCAATAGAGACTGCTAATAGCATAAAGCAAAAAAATTATTTCGTCAACCGCAGGGTTTGTGATATTTTAACATTATACCATTTTTGTGCTAAAATTATATTATGCGTATGTTAATTATCCTTGGCGTAAAAATCAATGATTTATCGTGGCAAGATTTAGCCGATGAAGTCAAGGCAATGCTGGCAAACAAACAGCAACATTTGATTTTTACCCCAAATCCTGAAATCTGTTTGGCCGCGAATAAAAACGACCAATTTAAAAAAATTCTCAATAGCGCGACGCTCAACATTCCCGATGGTTTTGGTCTGAAAATCGGAGCATTGATTCTGGGGCAAAAGCTAAAAAATAGAATTCCAGGCGTTGATTTTGTCGTAAAATTGTGTAAAATAGCTGAACAAAAAAATTGTTCAATAATGTTTGTTGGCGGCTGGCAAAAAACCGCGGCCGCAGCGGCCGCGGAAATGCGTTGCCAATTTCCAAATTTGAAAATAATAGGGGATAGCGGCCTCCTTGCCAGCCGCCTCGTTGGCAACAAATTATTTTATGATGACGCAGAAAACAACGCTTTATTATCAAAAATAAATGGTTTTAAACCAGACATACTTTGCGTTGCGCTTGGCGCGCCAAAACAAGAATTGTGGATAGAAAAAAATATTTCCCAATTGCCGAGCGTCAAAATCAGCGTTGGCGTTGGCGGCACATTTGATTATTTATCCGGCCGCATAAACCGCGCGCCGCGCGCGGTGCGGACGCTCGGACTTGAATGGCTATTCAGATTAATCGCAGAACCGGCGCGCGCAAAAAGAATCGTTAACGCAATATTATTGTTTCCGCTTAGTTGCGCGCGCCAACGATTTTATTCTTTGTTTTGCTATCAACCCGCTTGGCTACCGATCATGTTAAATGAAAGCGGCAAAATTTTGTTGATCAAGAATAAACAATCGCAGCGCTGGGAATTACCAATACTGGCCGAGCAAAACATCAAACATTTGTCCGAAAATCTTTCGGTCCCAACCAACCAGTTCGCGATTATAAAAAACCACAAGGCAACAATAAAAGAAAAATTTTCCAAACATCTCAAGCTAACAACCGGCTATTGCGGCGTAAAATATACTATGTCAACATTAAAATTGCTTGGAAATAGCCAAAACATAAAATTGTCCGAAGAAAGCAATTGGATTGATTATAAATGGATCGCGCGCGAGTTGTTACAAGATTTAGGATTGATAAAATTGGTTAAATTTGGTATAATTTTCAAATATGCAAAAACAATCAAATAATCGTAGAGACGCAACATGCTGTGCATGTAGAGTAAGAATCGCGCCAAGCCCAACCGGCTTTGTTCATATTGGCACATTAAGAACCATTTTATATAATTGGTTATTTGCCAAACACTTGAACGGCAAATTTATCATAAGAATTGAAGATACTGACCAGACAAGATTTGTGCCGGGCGCGCTGGAAAACCTTTTGCGCGTGATGCAGTGGGCAGATTTTGATTATGACGAAGGTCCATATCTAACCGTTGATAACAAAATAAAAGAACGTGGCGATTTTGGCCCATATATTCAATCAAACCGTCTGGAAATTTATCAAAACTATATTCAAGATCTACTTGACAAAGGCAAAGCATACTATTGCTTTTGTAGCAAAGAACGTTTAGACGAAGTGCGCGAAGAGCAAGCAAAACAAAAACTGGCCCCAAAATACGATGGTCTTTGCAGAAAGCTCACAAGAAAACAAGCGGAAGAAAGAAAAAAACAAGGCGAAAAATATGTAATCCGTTTTAAAATGCCAGCAAACAAAAAAGTTGTTTGCGAAGATCTAATTCACGGACAAATTGTTGTGAACAGTAAAGATTTGGATGATTTTGTGTTGATAAAAGCTGACCGTTTTCCGACTTATCATTTTGCCAATATTGTTGATGATCATTTAATGAAGATTACGCATGTATTGCGTGGGGACGAGTGGATTGCCAGTTTTCCAAGACACATTTTGCTTTATGAAGCTTTTGGCTGGAATCCGCCAGAATTTGCGCACTTACCAGTGATTTTAAATAAATCAAAGAAAAAACTAAGCAAAAGGCAAGATTCGGTTTCTGTGCAGGATTTTATTGACAAGGGCTATTTGCGCGACGCGTTAATTAATTTTATCACATTATTGGGCTGGAATTCTGGCAGTGAGCAAGAACTTTACACACGTTCCGAATTAATCAAACAATTTTCATTGGATAATGTGCACAAAGCGCCTGCGGTTTTTGATCAGGACAAATTAGACTGGATAAATGGTGATTACATTAGAAAATTATCCGAAGACCAACTGCTGGAACTGTGCGCGCCATACTTGGAAAAAAGTGGCTTAATCAAAAAAGACAAAAATAATACTTGGTTAATCACCGAAACAATGGAAAAAGTCTCGGCCGAATATGTAAAACGCGCCATTGCGATAGAACAAGCGCGAATAAAAACATTGGCAGAAATAACAACAGCCGCGAATTTCTTTTTTCAGGAGCCTAAATACGACCCAATGCTTTTAATCTGGAAAAACAACGCAAAAGAAACTATAAAAAACAACTTACAAAAATTTATAATCTTTTTAGACAAAATAAAAATCGCAGACTTCATGGAAAAAGAAATAGAAGAGCAAACTTTGCATTGGATTAGCAGCCAAGGGCTAAACAATGGGGAAGTGTTGTGGCCAATGCGAGCCGCGTTGTCAGGTAAAGATAAATCACCAGGGCCGTTCGCAATCGCAGGGATCCTCGGCAAGAAAAAAACAATCCAACGCCTGCAAAAAGCAGTTGAACTGTTATAAATCAAAAAAATTACGGTAAATAATCAAGCGGATTTACCGGAATTCCGCTGGATCGCACCTCAAAATGCAGGTGAGGACCAGTGGACAGCCAGCCTGCGCCCAAAGTACCGGGCATTCCGCCAGACAAACCAATAATCTCTCCTTTGCTGACAAAATCATCTTCCTCAACAAAAATTTTGCTTACATGCCCATAAACGGTTGAAAGCCCGTTCGCGTGAATCAAAGCAATATAGCTGTAGCCCATACCAGCATCGCGCGCTTTTATCACATAGCCGTCAGCAGCTGCCTTAATCTGCGTTCCTTGGCTGGCGCGAATATCAACGGCCGGATGCTCAAAAATATTACGAAATGGATAAGTAGGGTCATGAAAATAGGCCGTTATTTTATTTTGCGTCACAGGCCAAATTAGATTGCTATCCTTTAACTCTGGCCGCGTTTTTTTCAAATTTTCCATTGCCAGCCGCGCCTCTTTTTCCAACTTATAAATTTCAACGTTTGCCTGATTTTGCTCTTGCTTGGCCGCCCAATATAAATCATTAAATTTTTGTTCTGACGCCTTTGTTTGTTTTAACAAATACGCCTTATAATTGATCTGCTCATTCAGATACGCCTTGTTTTGCGCCAATTCCTCGTTCAACTTTATTAAATTTTGTTTTTTCGCGTCCAACCCGATTTTTTTGTCTTCCAAGTTTTGCTTGAGAATTTTTAATTGTTCCAATGTGCCGCGAATACTATTTTGCAAATTTTTCAAATACTCAACTTGTTGAAAAAATTCCGCGACAGAATTATATCCAAAAATTATATCAACAAGCCCCTCCTGATCCTGCAAAAAAAACTCGCGAATCAAAATACTCAACGTGTCTTTTTTCTTCGCGATTTCATCTCCTTTCAAAACAATCTGGATCTCCGCATTGCGGATTTCAAGCTTTGTTTCTTGCAGTTCAACTCCGGTTGTTTCAATGTCTATTTTGTTTTTTGCAATCTGATTTTCCAAAATAGAAGTCTGGTTTTTTAATGTCACCAATTCCTTTTGCTTTTGCGCAATATTTTTTTTATACTGCTCGGCTTTCGCGCTTAAATCTTGAATGTACTGTTTTTTACTTTCAATCTGTTTATTGATTTGATCCACTTCTTCTTGCGTTTGCGCGTTTGTAAAAAAAATCGGCAGCATCAGTATGCTGATCGCGCAAAATAGGGAAGTGCATTGTATTATTTTCTTCAACATCAATAAAATTATACCACACAATAGCGCGCGCGCCAAAACGAAAACCCCGCCTCGGCCAAATGGCCGGGCGGGGTTTTCAGTCTACTATTTAATGTCTAAATAACTCAACGCGCGCACAATTGCCCAATCTTTTGATGTCTTTGGCCATGCTTTATAAACGCTTCTGTATTTTGCCAATCCAACTTTTTCCTTATTCAAATCTCTTTCTGTGATGCGCAAACGATAAGTCACCATATGCACAAACTTTTCTTCTGTCGCGTTTGTGAACTTAACAACTCGCTTAAAGATTTTCTTAAAATCTTTTGCGGCCTGCGTTTCTTTGCTGGCGACCTTTGCTGGTGTCGCATTTTGCGCGATCTTTGCCAAATTCTGCCAATCAGCGTCTGTCACTGGCAATTTGCCATAAATCTCTTTAAAGTCAGCCAATAATCCGCTGCGGTCTTTTATTGCCAATGCTTTTGTCGCGTCTGAACTGCCGTACGTCAAGAATGTCACCACTAGCCATTCAGAACTTTTCGCCGGCATTTTCCTCATTATCTTGCCGAATTCGGTAATTGACAAAATCTCTTTTGCCAAACTGCGGATTGAAGCAATTGGCAAAGTAGGCGCAGCATTGACAATTGTAATAACCGGCGCACCTGCTTTTTCAGTGATTGTAGTAGCTGGCGGCGTTATGGTCGTCACTTTTATTGCTGGTTGCGCGAATTTTGCCACTGCTAACCAATCAGCGTCTGTCTTTGGCAATTTATTACTATTGGCTTTCTTAAATTTGACAACTAACGCGCTACGCTCTGCCATTGTCAGCGCCTTTGTCGCATCAGAACTGCCATACGTAAGAAATGTCACAACCAACCATTCAGCGCTACTTGCTGGCACTTTTTTCATTATCTTATTAAATTCAACAATAGACGCGGCTTCTTTTGCCAAATCTCGTATTGTTGCTGTTGGCAATGTTGGCGTCGCGTTAACAATCGTTTCCGCTATCGGAGTTGTCACTACTGTTTTAGCGGCTTCGTCTGCTACTTTTTTCGTCGCTTCAACAGTCGTTAGTGTTATAAATGTTTTACCAACCCCTGCCCCAACGTTTGACGCAGTATCCTTGCTCTTTACTTGATAATGATAAATAGTCGCTGGCAATAATCCTGTCAATTTTACAGAGTGAGAATAAGCATACGCGCCGGTTTTTTCTTCTTTACCATAACTGGACGTGCTTCCATACAACAACCATGACAATGATGACTCATTGGTTGTCCATGTGATTGTTGCTTCTGTGTCTTTTGCTGAAACAGCAATATTGCTTATAACTGGCGCGGTTGTATCCAACAAAGCTCCAGCGCCGCCACCTGGACTAGCCGGCGGAGCTGAAATCGTGATTGGAGGACTTCCAATTCCAACGGTCGTAAAGTGAGTAATATAACCAGTGATTGTATTAGCGGCCGTGTCAATTACTTGATTGTCAAACGGAACAGGCGCGCCTAATGTTTCATCAAAATAAACCAATTTCAATGCGCTTTCTGTCGTCACACCAGCAGCTGTCATTTCCGCGTTAGTATAATGAAACACAACTTCCGCGCCATCACCGCCAAGTTGATTAATATCTCCATCTTCGCTGTCTTTGGCCGTAATATCAACAAGATTACCAACCATTGTGAATGAATCTGTTGTTGGCGCGTCAACCTCCTCTACAATAACGCTACCCGGATTTGAATCTCTGCCTAAAACAGCAGCTCCAAAATTCATTTCAACGCCAGTATTATCTGAATCATCCACTGTCCCGCCAACAGACGGGGTCATTGTAATTGTATCTGCTTTTTTAATATCCGTGGCATCGGCTGTCAATGTCGCGTTCTTGCCTGCCTGATCTGCGCCAGCAACAACTATTGCTGAACTCATTGTTGTTGGTGCGTGCAGAGAAGCATCTGCTTTAACTGTCCAAGTTCCATCGCTTACTGGCAATGTATATGTTCCGTCTTTTTGTATTGCTGTTTTCACATATTTGCCATCGCTCGTTGAAGCAAAAACAATACCATTATCCGCTAAAGTTGTTCCATCACTTTTATAAATCGTTCCTGAAATTTCCGCTGTTTTTGCCTGCAAAGGATTATTCACAGCAACTCCTTCGCCCGTGAGATTAGCATCAAAGTCATAATCAAGATTAGCCGAAACTGTCACTTCTGCTTTAGCCGGCGTATCATAATCTTGCTGTTCAGCTTTAATCTTATACGTTCCAGCTTTTACGCTTAACGAATAATCTCCGTTACTGTCAGTTGTTGCTCGCTCTGTCAAACCTGTCGTAGTTTCTGTCACAATAATACCCGCGTTAGCGATCGCACTATTTAAAGCATCCAACACATTACCGCTCACCGTGTATAGCGTTTGTCCTGACAAATTAATCGTCACAGTTTGATTGCTTGACAAATCAACGTTAGAGGCTGGTGAAAAATCACCCAAACCATCCACAAAAACCAAAATCTTATACGTTCCAGACGGCAAACTCATTGTTTTATTAGCGCTCAAATCAACAATTGGCATGCCGCGGCGCGCTGTTCCTGTTGTACCTTTTGCTTCAACAAAACCGCGCATAGAGCTTGTTCCGCCAGTAAATGCCAAGGTTAATGTTTTTACCTGTGTCGCGTCATAGCTAATATCTGAAGTGACGTTTTGAATTGTGACCGTGGCGCTTTGTCCGATTTCGCCATAATCTGGCGTCCAAATAGACACACGGTACGTTCCAGCGCCAACTTTAATTGAATACGCGCCGCTTGAATCTGTCATTTCATTTCTATGATAACCGCCAGACGGCCTGTCGTTTGTTGTGTCCCATGTTTCAACGCCAACCGGAATATTTGCTTGCGCGGTTCCGCCAAGCGTCACTGTGCCAGAAATTGTATAACAGGTAATTGATGCTGGCTGTATGTTCTGATTATCCTTGCTAGCATCTGTCACGAGCACTGTTTTAGTAATGACTCCGCAAGTATCAATTCCAGAAGGCATATCAGCTGTAATTGTCCATGTTCCAGCGCCAACGCCTATAACGTAATTTCCATCTGTATCTGTGCTGGTATGCACCATCTGATAACTTGTGGCCTCTTTTGCCTGCACATGAGCATATTGCAACGCGCTTCCAGAACTATTGCTGATCTTACCAGAAATTGTATAATCTGGCCTGCCAATCCGCACAATCAACGGCGCGGCAGTTGTCACCAAAGCGTTGTTAGCGCTGATATCAGCTGTACTATTATTATCTACTGTTCCCGCGTTATTATTTGCCACTGAAACAGTGCGCGAAGGAGCTTCTCCATAACCAGGCTTAAATACTCCTAAATCATAAACACCATTCATTGATATTTTTAAGACAAAGCTACCATCTGCTTTTGATTGAGTATGAGAGCCAGCTCCGCCAAAGCCCATTGGCTGATTTGCAAAAACTTCAGCGTTTGCCATTACATTATAAACCTTTGCGCCGGTTGAAAACCCTTGGCTGATTCCGGCCAGCAAAGTGACTGTTGTGCCGCTCATGCTTGATATTTTACCAGTGGCAGTATTTGTCCCATCATATAAAACAATGGTATCATTCGCCAAAAATCCACCTGCGCTTGTCAAGGATAGGGTAGTGGCATTTGCTGTATAATTAGCTGACAATGTTGTTTGCGCGCTTACCACGCGGCCAAGAATTTGTTTGTTGGCAGTATTAATAGTAAAACTCAATTCTGTAATCACGGCGCCAGTATCCATGCGTTTTATTACTGGCGTTCCACCAACTCCTGACACTTCAATATTTACGCTCATCGGCGGCATCCAATCAGGCATTTGCGGTGGTCCCATTTTGGGACCCTTTGGCATAGCTGGATAAACACCTATCATATAACTACCATTGGCTGGCAAATAAAGCGTTGTGCTATTGTTAGTCACCGCGCCTGTTAATGTTTTGGTTTCTACGTTATATCCCGCTGGACCGCCAGCAGAAATATCAACATCTTCTCCGCTTGCGCTAAATGTTCCTGACACCTTAACATTCAAACTTGTTGAATTGCCAGCTCCATATTTTACAAATGTCAAAGCCTTAGTCAACGTGCTAGTTCCAGCGTTCCAATTTGCGCCAGATCCCGGTAAACACAATGGTTCAGGATTCATTTGCCCGCTATATTTGTTGTTCGCCCCCAATGTGATTGTTGGTTCAGTGAACAAATTGTAGCAACCATTTGGAAGATTAGACCAAGTCTGCGCGCCCGTTCCATTGGTAATTGTGACAGTAGCGTCCTGCGGGCCTGACATTGGCGAACCCATCATTAAACTAAACGTACCATTACCCTCTGCGGCAGTAATATTCGCTGTAATGTTATTTGTACCAGCCGCAGCAGTGAAAAATGGCATTGATGTCTTAGATTCAACCAATGTCCCTGCCGCTTTATAAGACTTCATGTCAATGCTATATCCTTCTGTATTGAAATCTTTGGGAATCTTTGAATTAATTATTCCTTTAATTTCCAAGTGCAAGAAATCTGGGTCTCCGGTATTGCCAGCAACGCCGCCATCAAGAACGCTTAAATACAATGTGACAGTTTGGCCAGACACAGTGACACCGTCATTTGCCGCGCCGCCCTTGGTCGCGGCGCTTGAGCCATCATCAGTCACCCCGCTTGTTTTTAACGCAACGGTGCTTGGACCCATCATGTTTAAATCATTTTTATTAGGATTATATGGGTCAGGAATAACGCTTGAAATATCAAAACCTTGCGGAAAAGTAATTTTAATTGTCGCGCCATTATCTAAACGATTTGAAGTGCCGCCAGATGGAGCAATAGGGAAGTCAATAATGTATGTTGTCGTCGCGCCTGCCATTGAGTTCATCGGAAACACACCAGCTGCCATACCGCTTCCCTTGTCCATTGCCGTAAAACCGCCAAATCCAGTAGGTCCTGTCATCGTTGCTCCGCCAGCCATTGGCGCGCCCATCATGCCACCGCCGCCAGGACCGACAAATCCTTGAGTTTTAGCGCTGCTCAAAACATTCCCGCTCGCTGTATCAACATCAGTATCCATCGGATTGCTTGATAGATCCTTAACATTGGCAACCACAAAGTTATATTTACCGCTTAGCGCAAGCCCTGAAATTTTAACGGTATTTACTTTATTATCCCAAGTAAAACTCGCGGCATTTGGAATTATATATGGAGTCGTACCTTCCGCACCTTGCGTGATAGAATAATTTGCAGGATTTATCACGCTACTTGTCCAACGATTAGTATCAGTGGCGCTCGCCGCGTTCATTGCTTTATTAAAAGTAATCGCGCAGCTGTAATCATCGCAATTTGAAAATTCAACTCGCGGCTTATTAGTATCAACGGTGGTTGACATCGTAAATGTGCGCGTGGTGGTGAGGAAATCATTGCCAGCCAAATCATTGATGCCAGTTGCGCCGCCAATCAGTTGCACCGTGTAAGTAGCGCCTGCCATTAATCCAACTGTTGGATAAATGCGAATGCTTTTTGCCATAGGATCAAATTCAACGGTGCTTGGAACATTGGTAGCGCCGGACATCAATTTGACCGTTGAACTATTAACAGTGGTGATGACCTCATCCAAACCAATGTCTATAAAACCAATATTGCTGACATTTGTCGCGGCATTGTCTGGCCAGCTGCCAGTGATAGCTGGCGCAGAGCTGTCAGTACCAGTTCCTGTATCAAAATCTGAAACAAAGAATGCGGCGCTAGGATCATTCGGATTTCCAATTGTAATACCAGCGCTTGAACGCGCGGCATTCTTGACTTTTATACGATAGTGAGTACTCGCGACTAAACCACCGGACACGACATCCATTGTCACTTGTTCTTTATCAGAGCTTAATGAAACACTGTCAATCAATGTTTGTGTCACATTTGTCTCAACATTATTCGTCACGCTATATAATTCAAATGTTCCGCGATTAACAGAGCTGGAATCCATGCCCTCGCTAAAAGAAAGCACAATGTCGCTATTCTTTGAAATATTCCACGCGCCAGGCGCAGGGATAGCTCCAAGAATGTATGGCGGATTAATTGAGCCGCCAGTCCAGTTGCCAGTAGCTGTGTTATAGTTGGTAGACATGTCCAGATAGCCAGTATCAGTTTTCATGTTATTCCAGAATGTGGCGCCGCCTGTCATATAGCTATTTTCAGTTTGAGTAAACACAAAACCCGCTCCACCGCCAAAATCTTTCATATCACTTGCGCCTACTGTGAACATAAATTCATGACCACCGCCGATTCTGCTTCCAGAAATTGCATTGCCAGCAGTATCTTTTACTGCTGGCGTAATTTCAACAATGTACTGCGTTCCATTTGTCAAAAGCGCTTCTTGCTCAAGCACAATAACAGGCATTGTTGCTGATCCGCCAAATGACCTTGTAATGCTATGAAATGTAACGCCCGAGCCAGTATCAAGCCCTATATTATATCCAGTCAAATTAACCATACTGCCACCTGACATTCTTTTGAATTTGATATTCGCGCTTGCCGCATCGCAGTTTGCACAAGTAGCTGTCGTTGAATCAATGGCCTTATCCAAACCAATCAATATCGGTCCTTTATCAATCACTATATCAGCTGGCGCGCCCATCATTCCCGCGCCCGGCGCGCTCCACATCACACCCGGCGCATCCAAATCACCGCCAAGTCCGGCACTGCCAGCTGTCAAGCAAGAAACCCAACCACTGGAAACAGGATTGTTAGAATTCACAGACACACCCCAAATTTGCCCATCAAGATAACCGCCGCTTGTGGTCTTTAAATTATAAACCCCATCTGAAACATTATTGATTGTAAATACGCCGCTATTATTACTGATCGCGCTAAAACCAGTTCCCTCTAAATAAACCGTAGCATTAGCAATTGGAGTAGAGCAGTCACTCTGATATACTGTGCCGGAAACGCTTCGTGAACCGCTGGAAGTTGAAACTGTAATATGGTATGGGCTGCTTTGCGCGGTAGCTATGCTGGTAGCGCTCGGGTTGAAACACGCAACGCTTGTAGCAGGCACTGAATCTGTCGCGTAAATATAATAATCTATCCCTGCTGATGTCACCGCAGACGCTGGAATTGTAAAAACAACGTCCATCATCATCTGTCCTGTCACACAAGTAGGGGATTCTGGCCAACTTGTATTTGACGCTTTATAACAAAGTTTTGTTGTTAGATTAGAAAACGCCTCTTGCATGTCATTAATTTTAGCTGGAATTTTCAATTCGTTGCTTACCGTTGAATTAATAATCGGCATGTGTATTATTGTTGGAGCAGTATTAACACCGCCGCCACCAGGAGTTTCAGCTGTAGCCGCCAAATTTTGAGGATCAGCAGTGGTCCTAACAATAAAATCCCAACTATTTATATCACTATCATAGCCATTGCCGCCAATGACATTAGCGCCGCCAACATCCATTGTTGTCGCAGTAGCGCTAGCCAATGCTTTTCTTTCCGCGCTTTTGCCAGCAGTCATTGTGCCGATGAATGGGGATCCCTCATAAACTCGCGCATTCGCTCCAAGCCCAACCATATCTATCACTTCACCAAAAGCATTTAAAAAGAAAATTGTATCTCCTGCCGCTAAATCAACCCCGGTAAATGTCGCGTCAGCTATCATGTTAGCGCCATTAACATTTTGGTGATAATTGTTAGCTGTATTCGCCAAAAGATAATATTTGCCTGATGCTAAATTAACATTTCCCAGCGTTGCTAATGTCGTATAAACGCCACCAACAAACGCCTTTATCGTATAATTGTTCAAATTCATATTCCCCCTGGAATATATTTCAATAAATTCATCAGTTGTGTTTGTGCCTGCCAATTTAACTTCTGAAATTACTAACGATGTTGAACTTAATGTTGGATATACATTAAAATTACTGGAAACCGGCATTGGGTCTACCGCAGATTTTGGCGCGTTGCTTGGATCTGTTGTTATTTGTATCCAATCTTCTGTTGAAACAGAGATTCTCGCATCAGCATGCGCGTTCAAAACAAGCTTTGTAAGCTCTGTATTATCAAGCGCTGCTGAAACAATGGTCTCTGTGTCACTAGCATCCTTTGTATGTAATGTATATTTAACAGCACAGGTTTCCGCGCTCGCGCAATTGGTAGTCGCGCTAGACATGTTTTTATCAAACATGACTGTCAATTGTTTATAATTCGCATACACAAGCCTTGCAATATGCGGCGGCTGTATCCAACCGCCAGCGCCATCGCCCATGCTTGTCAACGCTCCCGTAGAAAACGCGGTAATTGATGGGGAAGTGCCAGACGTCACAACTGTTCCGCCAGCTCCGGTCAAAAATGTCAGTCTGAAAGATTTACCAGCTGGCGGCTGGGCAGCCATTTTCATGTGAACAAAATAGTTATAGCCAGTCGCGTAACTTGTTGGCAATGCTTGATTTGTTATGTCTAATGTTGTGTCATACGTGCCATTTCCATTGTCAGTCCATGTTGGCTTATTTTCCCACGCGAGAATAGTGTCAATGCTACCGCCCGGTTCAAAACCTCCATTGCTATTGTTATCTTTATAAACACACAAACCTTGGCTGTCATTAGCGCCGCCCGCGCCAGCATCATTAAATGCAACAAGCATCGTGGCCGGCGTCGCGCCAGAAGTTCCAATGTCTTCAAACCTTACCTTAATGCTCTGCAATTGTTCACTCGCGCTCGCAGTTATTTTCAAACCAGCGACCACTTGCATCATGCCGCCAGAAACCATCCACGAAGTTGGAATTCTGTTTTCGGTCGCCACTGTCACTGCCGCGTTAGCTGGAAATAGGGGAGTCAAAATTCCCGCGATTCCGATTGTCCACGCGATTGTTGCCATTACAATAAAAACATTGAATGGCTTGTTTTTCGCAATCATTCTCATACTTTAAGATTTTAATTTTTTGTAAAAAATATTTAAAGTTATTATTTTTATTTTTTTTCTAACACTTGGTTCACTCTCGTATTAAGCAAAAAGACCTGACTATAAATACGATTCAGCATCATTGAAGTGTTGTCTTGATATGTAGCAAGACTAGCTTGTAGTTTATTGACACGTTCAAAAGTCAAAATAAAAAATATGGATTGTACGATGATAACAACAATCAAGCCATAAAATATTGCTGACCGCCGCAAACTCAAATAAAATTTTGCGACATAAAGCCAAAACGTGGCGCGTTTAAACATATTATATTAGTTTATTATAGCACAACGAAAATCAACAATGCCTGTGCATAAGTTATGCTGATAATGGATGAAATTTTTTGTGCGCGTCTTCTGCGTAACGATCAGACACATTCACATAGCGCGTTGTGGTTTGCAACGATTCATGCCCCAGCAAAATCTGAATGGCAGCCGGGTTTGCGCCTTGTTCAGCCAGTAGCGTGGCAAACGCATGCCGCAAAGAATGCGCGGAAATCGGCGTGTTAATGCCCAAAAGCTCGCGATAGTGTTTTATTCGCTCTTGCAAATAATTTGTTGAAACTTTTTTGTTCTTTTTAGCGCTGTTTTTACCACGCAAAGGTAAAAATAAGTATTCGCCACCGATTTCTCGTTTTGTCAAATAATCATTCAAATACTTTTGGCTACGTTTAGTTAAATAAACAAACCGCTCTTTGCGGCCTTTACCCTTGATAAAAATGCGGCCGGTTTTATCAATTTGCGCGATTTTAAGGTTTAATAATTCAGAAATGCGCATTCCCGTGGAGAAAAGCGTTTCCAGCATTGCGCGGTTGCGGCTCGCGACAATTTCGTTTTGCTCAAATTGATTGGGAAACTCAATCAATTTGACGATATCTTCAAATTCCGCGAGCCGCAGATGCTTTTTGTCTGTTTTTGCAAGTTTAATCATATCCGGCGCA
The DNA here is from genome assembly GCA_043798985.1 of Candidatus Falkowiibacteriota bacterium. Lineage (GTDB taxonomy): Bacteria > Patescibacteriota > Patescibacteriia > UBA11705 > JACRDX01 > JACRDX01. The sequence continues at coordinate 26,000 of JAZDOE010000023.1, forward strand.
ACAGGGCAATCATAATCCATTTCAATCAAATACTTAAAATAAGAACGTAGCGCTGAAAGCATGCGATTCGTTGTATAACTGCTCAAATGTTTTTCCGTGTCATTTCCACCAGCTGTCTTGCGATCATGAGAAGCGAGATAGGCTTTATAATTCAAAATTGTTTTTTTATCAATCTTTTCAAACGATGCCTCAACTTCCTGCAAAAAATTTAAAAAAGTTTTTAAATCGCATTCATAATTATAAATTGTTTCAGCAGAATAATTATTTGTTTGCATGTTCAATAAAAAATCATCAAGGCAGGGAAGGGTTAGCTTGTAGCTTGTAGGTTGTAGGTCGGATTTTTTTTGTCCAGCCATAAGTGAGTCAAAGGGTTATTATACTCACTTTATATTATAATAAAAACAACAACGCGTGGCAAGTTAACCTGTTAACAAATTAACCTGTTAATATGTCCGTAGAGACGAAACATGTTCCGTCTCTACAAGAATAACGCGCCACAGGGCAAAATTGAAGGTCATTTTTTGGCTAAGTTTAGCGACAAATCCGACGTGCGCTTTTTATTCAAAAATAAGTTCAAAAATACGAATTCCGAATATCGAAATACGAAACAAATTCCAAATCAGACTACGCCTGCCGGCGGGCAGGAATCTGAATGTTTCAATATTGGAAAATTAGAATTTCGTGCTTGTTTCGGATTTAGAATTTCGAGTTTATAAACACGCAGAAGCAATCTCGCTTACACGAGGCCCAGATTGCCACGTCGCTCACTTTGCTCGCTCCTCGCAATGACAGTCGCGTCCCCCACCGGCACGCAGCCGTTTTTATGCGTCGTATAATATACTACTGATAATATATTTTCTCGCCAAACCGCAAATCAATATATCCAATGCCGCCTAATTTGTTTTTGGAAATTTCTTTGTTAAACAAAACGGTCAATTTTGAAATAATATCCCCTGCTGGCTTTTGCATGTTCAAAAAAAGTTCTGGTCCTTGTTTTAAATAAATTTTCAATTCATTTTGCGCAACCAAAAATTCATAACTTTTTACTTGCAATCCGAGCGCTTGCGCAAACCCCTGCTCCAACGTTGTAATGTATTTTAATTCTTCCGCGGTTGTTATTGAATCTTTGATTTTTAATGTTAATGCTGGTCGTAAATCACGTATTTGAATAATATTTGCCGCGGCCGCGTCCTGACAAAATCCAATAATCGCGCCGACACTATCAACTTTATAACATTGGTCGGCGCGCAACCAATACGCGACCGCGGTTTTTTCCTTTAAATAAACGTCTATTTGCTTTGGATAATATTTTTTGATAACTAACTCGTCCAAAAAATAATTTTTAGAAATTTCAGCGGCCAATTGCGCGGTGCTGAAAAACCAAATATTTTTTCTGGAAAAAATAAACAAAAACCGCGATGACATCTGTTCTTCTGCTTTTTCAATCACAGCTTCTGGCGCGATCGTTGAAGATTGAACATTAATTTTTTCAATGCGAAAAAACGGAGAAAAACAAAAAAAATAGACCGCGCCTGCTAACGCGATGAATAATGTTGAAAAAAACACCACCGCTCCCCTGCTTCTCTGCTCTTGCAGTTTTTTTCGCAGGCGCGGATTTTGATAATCAACAACTTTGTAATCTTTTAAATATTTTAGGGAAACTGACATAAATCGCAATGCACAACCACAAACTGCCGATAAAATATCCGAAGACAACATCACTAAAATAATGCGCGCCCAAGTACAATCTAGAAAATCCAATCAACACAATTAAAATTAAGCAAATGCTAGCCGCAACAATTTTTTGCCACAAACGTTTGCTGTGTTTTATCAAAACAAACGCGATAAATCCGTAAAACGCGACCGAAATCGCCGCGTGGCCGCTTGGAAAAGCAAAAGAATCTTCAAGAACGAGCATAACATCTGGCCGCGCGCGATGAAAAATAATTTTTGCCAAATAAACGGTCAACTCTGTTCCGCCAGCGCCAACCAACAACGGAAAAATATAATTCTGCTTTTTATAAAATATAAAAAACGCGCTTGTAATTATCAAAAAGGCGCAAACAATCTTCCACCCGCCCAAAAACGTCACAAAAGCAAACGTCTTTATAATCGCCGGCATCCACAAATCAACAATCAGGTTCATTATAAAAACATCCAAATCAACAATTGTCTGTAATAATAAACTCATACTTTTCCACTAAAAAACTTTATTGCCTCTGCCAATTCAGGATGTTTTTCCGCGTATTCTTTAATATCAATTTTTTGCTGATATGCTTCGCACGCCTGCACCAATGCCTTGGCGCCGGCTCGCGTGCCGCCAGGATGCGCGTGGCATCCTGCTCCCATTGTTGTAATGAAATCCACATTGCCCATTATTTCAATAAACGGTTTTAACAAAGTTGGATTGAGTCCGCCTGAAATAATCGGGCAGCATTTTTTAATATCTTGTCCCCAATCTTGCTCAAAAAAATGTCCCTTGCTTTTTGATTGCAAAATATTATGCGCCGCAACAACATCCTCTTCCGGCGAGCCTGCCATTTTGCCAACGCCAGCTGTACCGGTGTGCATGCCTGACGCGCCGGCCAATCTCGCGAATTTTGACAAAACCAAAACCAAATACCCTATTGGATTTTCCTGTCGCGTAAAACCTCCGTGTCCGGCGCGATGAAAATGTATGAAAACATCAGGATATTTTCTCCGCAAAGTCTGAACTGCCATCCATCCTGCTGTTATTCCATCAATCAAAAACGCATAACTCCCCTTTTCAAATCCAGCGGCGCGTATCATTTCGCATCGCTTGAGCATTGTGTCATAGTCGGCCGCTGAAACATTAAACGAATGAACTTTCTTGCGGCCAGTTTCTGCCACTGCTTTATCCATTGCCTCTTTAACATGCGCAACCATTTTGTCGTATGGACAAAAATCCTGATCAGCTTGCGGCTCATCATTTTTTACAAAATCTCCGCCACCAATCCAAAAATCATAACAAACTTTTGCGTACTCTGAATCTGTCAATCCAATCTTGGGTTTTACAATCGTTCCCAAAATCGGCCGTTCATAAATATCCAAATATTTTCTCATGTCATCCAACGTGTAGCTTGGTCCGTCATATTGTTCAAGCATTGCAGGCGAGAACCAAACGTCTAACCACTTTAACGCCCTGATTTCTTTCATCCCGAAAATATTTCCAGCGATATAAGTAAAAATATTCTGAATGTTAGCGCCACGATCAAAAATTCGCCACGGATACGCAATCCACACCAAATTTCTTTTAATGTCCACCTGATAAACAAGCGCGTTCATTGTCCGAGAAAACGCGGTTTCGGTTTTCACCGGAAAATTAGTTCCGCTAGAAGATTCTGCCGCGACCTCTGCGGCTGCTTGTAAAATATTCAATTTATCTGATGGCGCCAAATGAAAAACCGCGAGCATATATTCCCCATTCTGTGGATTGGGCAAATTAAAATTCACATAAGCTGCCTGTTTTTCGCTAAGCGTTTTAATTAATTTATCAGTCTTTTTTGTGAACATAAAAAAATCTTAATTTCTATTTATATTTCTAAGGATTAATGCTTTCGTTGGCATATCTAAATTTTTATTCCTTACAAAATGCTTTTAGCGAGCAATGTTAATTATCCAACAAATTTAAATCGCGGAACCTTTACTCCGTCAACAACAACTTCATCAAAAAACATTTCCCTTGGGCGAACCCACAATGCGTTTTCGCCAAATTCTCCTGAATCATAAAGCGCGCGATAAACAACCAGCGCTTCCAATGTTTCGCTGTGCCTCGCAATACCAATCACTTCGTACATCTTGCCTTTGTAATGCTGATATTTCCCAAGTCGCATCATAATACAACGAAAAAATTCTTTATCGTTCTTCAATACCGTGCCATCTATTCCTTTAGTTTTAAATTGTTTTTGTGTCGGTTTTTATCCCTATTTGTTTTTTTATTCATATTTTTCTGAAACGCTTCCGTTAAATCAATGCCTGTTTGATTGGCAATACAAATAAGCACAAACAATACATCTGCTAATTCATCTGACAACTTTTTATCATCAGATTTTTTAAAACTTTGATCACCATAAGTTCTGGATATTATCCGCGCCACCTCGCCAACTTCTTCGGTCAATTGCGCTAACTGTGTCATTTCAGAAAAATATTTAACACCAATATCTTTTATCCAGTCATCAACGATTTGTTGGGCTTGTTTGATCGTGATTTGAGACATAAAAATAATTCCTCATGCAAAATAGCAAAACCTTAATTACTTTAAAATTATTCAACAAACTTGAACCGCGGCATTTTCACGCCGTCAACAACAACTTCATCAAAAAACATTATATTTTTTCCATCTCATTCATAATTTCTTGCAAGAGTTCGTCGCGCCGCTCGTTGAACGCCTGCGTTCTCGCGGCTTCAAAACTTTCCATTGCTTCGTCAACAAATCCAGCGGTAAAATATAGCCGCGCTCGCCGCAAATTGGACTGTATCAATTCAGTAGGATAATCAATAGCCGTTTCAACCTGTTTTTCTTCTTTTATCACCCAATCCTGCAAAAGTTTCTGCGCTTCCGGATTGTCCGCGCCCTTTTCTCTCAACAATCTCACCAACGCCAGTTCGGTTTCTGACCACTGCGCAATTGTGTTTTCAAATGTTTTCATATATACAATCTATTTTTTCACAATCCTCTCCTGCCCTGCCATATATGGCCGCAAAACTTCGGGAATGGTAATTGAACCATCAACGTTTTGATAAATTTCCAAAATCGGAATTAAAATTCTTGGAGTTGCGATCACTGTATTGTTAAGCGTGTGGCAAAAATGAATTTTGCCGTCAGCGTCGCGGTATCGCAAATTAAGCCGTCGCGCCTGATAGTCATACAAAATTGAACAAGAATGCGTTTCGCCATAGCCCTCGCGCGACGGCATCCATGTTTCAAGATCAACCATGTACGCGGTTTTTGCCGCCAAATCTCCGGAACAATTTACAACAATCCGATATGGCAACTTCAAACTTTGCAACAAATCTTCTGTGTTTTTTTGCAACTCCGCGTGCATCCGCTCGCTTTCATCTTTATCATTTTTACAAATTATGAGCTGCTCCACTTTATTAAATTGATGCACGCGGTACAATCCTTGCGTGTCTTTTCCATAAGTTCCAGCCTCGCGGCGAAAACATGAAGAAACGCCAGCGTATTTCAGCGGCAACTGCTGACCATCAACAATGTCATTCATGTGCATACCGCAAATTGACGCCTCCGAAGTTCCCACCAAATATTTGTCATCCTGCTGAACATAATAAACCTGCTCTTCACCTTCTGGAAAAAACCCAGCGCCAACAAGAATTTCTTTATTAATCAAAACAGGCACGATTAACAAACAGTAGCCGCGATTTGTAATAAAATCCTGCGCGTATTTTATTAGCGCTTGTTCCAATCTCGCGCCGTCGCCTTTGAGAATGTATGAGCGGCTGCCAGCGACTTTAACGCCAGATTCAAAATCAATAATATCCAATTCTTTGCCCAATGTAATATGATCCTTGGGCTCAAATTTAAACTTTGGCAAATCGCCCCATTTTTTAATTTCCTTATTTTCTTTGTCGCTCGCGCCTTGCGGCACTCGCGAGTCCAAAATATTCGGCATTTCCAACAAAATCACTTGCATTTTATCTTTCAGCATTCTCAATTTTCCCTCAACTTCCGCTTGCTCAACATCCATTTTTTTCATTTCATTCAAAATCGCTTTTTTATCCGCGTCTTTTTTCGTCACAATTTCTTTTGACACGCGATTTTTCTTTGCCTGAAAATTTTCAAAACGCAATTGCAGTTTGTGTCGCTCGTCATCCATTTCCAGCAATTTATCAAGATCAATGGAACGGCGCCGCATTTTCAGCGATCGCTCAACCTCTCCCCTATTTTCGCGAATAAATTTTATATCTAACATACTATTTTTTAATTTCAATTACTTTATATTCCACGATTCCGCGTGGAGTTTCAACTTCCACTTTGTCGCCTTTTTTGTGTCCGTAAAATGAGCTCCCCAAAGGGGATTCAATTGAAATTTTGCCGGCCATAGGATCAGCTTCATTAAAACTCACCAGTTGAAATTCGCGCTCTTTATCTGCCGCGTCTTTCGCGACAAATTTTGTTGACATTCCAATTTTATTTCCAGTTTCCTCGTCCATAATAATTGAACTTTTCAAAGTCGCCTCAATTTCAGCAATTCGCGCGGCCATAAATCCTTGCGTGTCTTTTGCTTCCTGGTACTCGGCATTTTCCGACAAATCGCCCATTTCCTTTGCCTTTTCAATGCGATCAATAATCTCTGGCATTTTTACTTCTTTCAAATCCTTTAACTCGCCCGCTAATTTTTGATAACCGTCTTTTGTCAAAATCTTTTGCATAAAAAATCTGCGCGAAAAGCGCAATTTAAAAATTAATCATTAAAACTTTTAAATTCATTTAAAATTACAAAATTAAAAATTATCACTCGCACTATACCTATAGTATCAATCTTTGAAACATCCTGCAACAACATTCAACGCTTACTGCTTATTATGCTGCCACCAATATAAAAATTCCTGCGCGATCGGCACTGCGACTGTGCTACCTTCGCCGCCTTCTTCAATCAAAACGGTGATAACGATTTGCGGATTATTATACGGCGCAAAACCAGTGAACCACGCGTGCGATTTTTTCGTCATATCCCACTGCGCAGTGCCCGTTTTTCCGGCCACAGCCATTGGTAAATTGTTCAAACGTTTCGCCGAACCATATGTGACGGCCTGCCGCATTCCGCTACGCACAATGTCAATATTCTTTTTGGAAATAAAATCTTTTCGGATAATTTCCGGTTCAATATTTTTCAACAAACCCGTTTGCTCATTGGAAATGGTTTTAACCAAATGCGGTTTGTACAAAGTTCCGTGATTTGCGATTACAGCCGTGTAGCTCGCGACCTGCAAAGGTGTCGCCAACAAATCACCCTGCCCGATTGCCAAATGATAAGTGTCGCCAATAAACCAGCGCTCACCCTTGGCGCTTTCTTTCCAGCCGGCAGTCGGCAAAAAACCTGTTGCTTCATTTGGCAAATCAATGCCCAACTTTTGATTCAGACCAAAAAGCTCGGAATATGCTTTGATTTTATAAACGCCAAGCCCGACAAACTTTTGCCAGCCACCGCCAATAATGTAGAAAAATGTGTTCACAGAATCTGCCAATGCTTTTGTCACATTTGTAATTCCATGACCGCCGGCTTTCCAATCCGGAAAAAACCACTGGTCTATTTTAATTCCGCCAACGCTTAAGAAGCTGGTGTTTTCATTGATAATCCCTTCCTGCAACGCCGCGGCCGCGATGACAGGCTTTATCACAGAGCCAGACGGATATTCGCCGCTTACCGCGCGATTAAAAAGCGGCTGATTAGGGTTGTCTATCAACTTCTGGAAATCCTGCTGCGAAATACCGCTGGCAAATAAATTATTATCAAACGCTGGCTCACTTACCATGGCAATAATTTCGCCGTTGTTTGGATTCATCGCGATCGCAACTGCCCGCTGTTTGTTAATCCGCGCTAATTGCGCTTTGACAATTTCTTCAAGTTTTTTTTGCGCGTCAAAATCAAGCGATAAAACCAAATCATTGCCTTTTACAATTTTGTCTTCAGCGATCACGCTTTTTTCCTTGCCAGCGGAATCAACCTCAACTTCGCGTTTGCCAGATTCACCGCGCAAATCATTTTCATAAAAAAGTTCCAGCCCAGTTTTGCCAACTCGATCATTCAACAAATAACCTTTATATTGCAAAACATCAAATTCTTCTGGCGAAATCACGCCCTCATAGCCAAGCACATGCGACAATGACTTTGCCCCACCTATGGCGGGGTACAGATATTTACGCTGGCCTCCGATTTTAACGCCAATGCCATTCGCGCCCTGCGCGAAAATTTTCAACTTCATTGCAATTTGATAATCCAAATTCGTTGCCAATGTCTGCGGTTCAAAATATTCTTTTTTAAAAGTTGGCGTGTTTACAATTTCAAAGAACCGCGCGGCATACTTATTTTGCCAATCAGCGGCCATTGTTGCCTGTAATCCCGTTTCAATTTCTCTGCGTTCGGATTCTTTTTTCGGCAAATCATACGGGATTACATATAAACTGAAATCTGGAATATTTTTCAACAATGGCCGCATTTCACTGTCATAAATTATGCCGCGCGGCGCGGCTAAATATTGCACGCGTATGCGGTTACGTTCAGCTAACGCTCCATAATATTTGCCTTTAACAATCTGCAATTGCCCCGCGCGAAAAAGTAGCGCGCCAAGGATTACAAGAATAATTATTAAAAAAACAGCTAACCGTTTGCGCGAAAGCGCCAGCCCCATATAATTTTTTCCGCTTTTGTTCAATTCCTCAAAAGAAAAATTAATAAAAGAATCTTCAACCCACTGGCGCCATGTATTTCGTCCGAGCCGATCAACGCGCAGCTTGCGCGCGTCAATCATGAAAATCTCGTCCTCTGGATTTTGTTTGTCATCGTCAAAATTAGACATAATATTGCGACGAACGCCACGTTCATCACTTCCGCGTAAATTAAATCGGCAATCAGCGAACGATCAAACAATCCAGCCAATAAATCCCTATCCTTAAAAAACGCGACCCCGACCGCGTAGAACCAAAAAACAAAATGATAAACTAATGTTGCCAAAAACATCAAAATAATAATTGTGTAAAGAGAACGGTTTGTAAGCGCTGACAAAAAAATCCAATTACAAACGGACAATGCAACCAATAATCCAAGCAATATCGCGCCAAACGCAAACGCCGAATATATTTCCAAAATAATCCCGACAATGACTGAAAAAACAATTGCTTCCCTAAAATTTAACAAAAATCCCCAGAACACAAAACACGCTAAAACAAAATCAAATCGCGAAAACGGCAGTCCTAAAACAGGCAAAAAACTGGTTTGCATCAAAACCAGCCCAACGATAAACAATGTTTTTTGAAAAACTGCTTTAACCATTATGGTTTTTTAACATTATTGTTCTTGAATTATTATTGTCGCCAAACGCAACTTGTTAAATTCAACCGGAGATTTTATACTAGCTTGCTGAAACAATGACCCTGGTTTTTTTACCACCGAATTTACCGTGCCTATTACCAAGCCAGAAGGCACATCTTTTTCCAATCCCGAAGTTGTCACCAAATCACCTTCCACAACTTTTTCTTCCGGCGGGATAAAATCCATTTTTATGCCAAGACCATATTCGCCGACAACCAAACCAATGGTTTTATTTTGATTATTAATTGTTGCGGCGACATTGGACAAATCATCATTTATCAATAAAACGACGCTGGTTCCCGCGGCCACTTTATAAATCTTACCAACAAGCGTTCCGTTTCCGGTGACAACCGGCTGCCCAATTTCAACATTGTCCTTTGCTCCGCGATTGATGATCAGCGCGTTCACGCTCAAATCTGAACTTTTACCAATCACTCGCGCGGCAACACCTGTTTGTTTGGCTTTTTTCAAAAAACCGGATTGCTCCTGCAAAAATTTATTCTCTTCTTCCTGCTCGGCGCAATAACTTTCTCTTGCCAACAACCTTTCCATCTCGCTTCGCAACTTTTCATTGTCCTGTTTCAAATTTTTTATGTTTTCCAAGTCCACAAAAAAACCGTTGACTTTATTTGATAAATAATAAACGCCAGACTGCATTGGTCGGAAAACAAAAGCAACGCTCTTTTCAATCGGCAATAGCGCGCCAATATAGTGTAAAAAAAATAATAGCCCCACTACTATTATAATCACCACTGAAAAATTAATTGTCCGACGAGGAAGCAACATGAAATTTTTACAAAATTCTGTCAGCGCTTGCAGATGGCACCTCAACTTCTTCCAACAATTTATTGTCCTCCAACAACGCGTTCAACCCGCGAATGGTGCAAGTCACAGGATCATCGGCAATTCGCACAGGCACAGCCGCGGCTTTTGAAATCGCCTTATCAATGCCGCGCAATTTCGCGCCGCCTCCGGCCAAGACAATCCCACGCTCATAAATGTCAGCCACCAACTCGGGCGGCGTTGTTTCCAATGTTAATTTTAACGCCTCAATTATCGCGTTGATTGACGGCGAAATCGCGTCGCGCACCTGATAATCGCTTATCACCAATTCGCGCGGCAAACCTGACACCAAATCGCGGCCGCGCATTTCCATCTGCATTGGACTTTCTATTTCAAACGCTGAACCAATGTTTATTTTCAATTGTTCGGCAAATCTTTCTCCGATCAATAAATTAAAATGATCGCGCGCGTAGTTGATAATATCTTGGTCAAAAGTCTGTCCTGCGATTTTCAATGATTTCCAATTTACAACTCCATTCAAAGAAATAACAGCGATCTCGGTTTTTCCACCGCCAAGATTCACAATCAAACTGCCGGACGCGTCCTGCACTGGCAACCGCGCGCCAAGCGCGCTGGCCATTACCTCTTCAACCAAATGAACTTTGCCTGCGCCAGCAGACAGCACCGCGTCTTCCACTGCTTTTTTTTCAACTTCGGTGATGTCCAATGGAATATTAATTACGACTCCAGGGCGAAAAGCAAATCCAACTTGTTCGCGATAAATTTTATCAATAAAATACCGCAACATTTTTTCAGTCACCTCAAAATCGGAAATAATTCCATTTTCCAGCGGTCGGCTCAACGTGATGAACTTCGGCGCCTTGCCAACCATTTTTCTCGCATCTTCGCCGACCGCCAAAATTCTATCCAAACGATTATTGATCGCCACAATTGACGGCTCCTGAATAATAATGCCGCGATCCTGTACGCTAACAACAGTCTTGGACGTGCCAAGATCAATCGCGATTTTTTTGCTAAATTTGTTTAAAAATTTTTGAAACATGTAGCATCAAGCTCCTTGATTTTTACCAGCCGAGCCTCCTTCTCATGCCGACATTTTACCTCGCAACTATCCTGTTGTAAAGTTTTTCTACTGACAATAATCCGCACAGGAATGCCGATCAAATCCGCGTCAACCAACTTTTCGCCGATTGACTTATCATCCCTTTCGTCAAACAAGATGCTATCCCCGCCGTTGGAAAGATTAAACTTTTCATAAATCTTTTTTGCGGTTGCCACAACTTCCTTGTCGTTTGTCAGGGCAATCAAATGCGCTGAAAATGGCGCGACATTTTTTGGCCAAATCATTCCTGCGTCATCGTGAAAAAGCTCAACAATCGTGCCCATAATTCGCGACGGCCCAATTCCATAAGCAGCCATTTCAATTGGTTGTTCATCGCCATTCTCATCCACCCACTTAAAATTGAATGCGCTCGTGAACTTGGTTCTTTGTTTGAAAATATTACCGACCTCAATCGCTTTTCGCGCAACCAATTTTTTATTGCCGCATTCTGGGCATGTGTTTTGCTCGTCAATAATTTCTTTGTTCACTGCCACGCGGCATTTTTCGCACACATGAACAATGTCTTCGCCAGCTTCGCACAAAGTTTGAAATTCATGAGAATATTTGCTAAAAGTTCCGCCTGACGCGAATGTGAGCAATGTGACGTCGCCGATTCCAAGCCGATTGTAAATTTTAAAATACGCATCTTTCACTATTTCATAATAATTATTCAAATCCTTTTCAGTCGCGTGGAACGAGTACAAATCTTTCATGTTAAATTCTCTGCCGCGCAATAAACCAGACTTTGCGCGCGCCTCATTTCTGAATTTATTCTGGATTTGATAAACCGCGAGCGGCAAATCTTTGTATGACAAAACAAATTTTTGCACCAATGGCGTGACGATTTCTTCATGCGTTGGATTCAAAAACATCTTCGCGTCGCCTTGTCCCATTGTGCTGAAAAGCACGTCTGCCATTGTTTTGTCGCGGCCGGTTTGTTTGTAATTTTCTTCCTGCGTCAATGTTGGCATTAAAATTTCCTGGCCACCAATCGCGTTCATTTCTTCGCGAATAATATTTTGTATGCGCGTTAAAACTCGCAAGCCCAATGGTAAATAATTATAAACGCCTGCCATTTGTTTTGAAATAAACCCCGCGCGAATCAGCAGCTGCGCGTTCACGCTGGTTTCGTCTTTTGGAATTTGTTTTATTGTTTTTGTAAAAAGCTTAGACTGCAACATAAAAAAATTTTGAATTTTGAATTTTTAATTTTAAATCAATGTTGAATGTATAAATGTTTGAATGTTTCAAAATTCAGATTTAAAAATTCATTAAAAATTAGAAATTTGAAATTCAAAAATTAATTACGCTTCCCCTCTCGGGGCATGGCTTTGCCATCTAACCAAAAATCAATCAATATCACTGCCACGATTAGCAACAACAAAGTAAAAAGATTAAAGACCCGCAATCCCTGTAAAATCAATGGAATAATAAAAAGCGCTGCCAATAAAATAGCGCGGCGAATTATCATTTTATTATTTGTAGAAATCCGCAACGCGATAGTGGCAAACCCACTGACCAGCGCCAACAACAATAAAACATGAAAAACAAAAAACGCCCAAAGTTTGCCCGGCGCTACAGTGCTAATGAAAATAAACCAGCTTGCCCAAACAATAATCGTCGCCATTGTTATGGCAACTTTGTATTTTTGTAAATTCATAAGCGTCTTTTTAAATTATCTCTATCTTTCAATTTACCACAACGCCAAAAATTAACAAGCTAAACAAACCTGATTTTCTCAACAACCTTGCCGAATTTTGCAATTATTGCATTTGTAATGCGCGCTTCGCGCAAACGAATTTCCTGTGAAATTATAGAATTAGAACAATGAATCATCAATTCTTTATTTTTTATGGCAACAATTTTAACTTGGTTGTCAATGGCTGCCCCCCAAATTTCGTGTAGCAAAGTTTGAGCAAATCCAATAACCATGCCGATTTTCACCTGCCTCGCCCATGGCGCTGACATCATTTTATCGTCCAGCACCATGCCAATATGTTGGAAATTCTTTTTCATAGTTATTTCTTATGCTCGCAAATGTTGCGATAATCGCAATACTGGCACGCAAAGCATGGCGTTGCGCGAAAATCACTTTGCTCAATCGCTTTAATTTTATCTTTTAATTCTTGCTTTAACGAATCTTTTTCTTCATTGGTGCCAACAAACGACAACCGCTGTTTTGTCGCGTCTTTTCCTTCCAAATAATAATACGTTAATTTAACCGGCGCAACGCGCAACGATTCTTCAGCCGCGATTTGATAGAGCAACAATTGTTTTTTCAAATCAGAATCAAGTTTAAGTTTTGGCTCGCCTGTTTTGTAATCAATAATTTCAACACCTTTGCCCGCCGACGAGGCGGGCGCATCAATTGCATCTACGCGATCAATCTTGCCGACAATTGAATATTTATCCAAACCAAATTTGAAATTTTGTTCAAGCAAATAAAGCTTTGGTTGTTCTTTAATAAAGTTGTCGTAAAAATTTTCTAAAATTCCTTTGCCTTTTTTAAAATAATCATCGCGCTGTTTTTCATCCGCATACCATTCATCAATCCATGACTCCTTGTAAATTTCCATAAGCCGCGACAAGGGCAATAATTTTTCGTTCTGTCGCGCAACCTCGCCAAACAGATCAACGACCGTCATGGTTTTTCGCGTTTTCCATTCTTCCAAAAATCTATGCAAAACAGCGTGCACAACATTACCAAAAGTAAGCACTGGTTTGCCAAACGGAACGATTTTCAACACATACGAAAACTTGTACATCATTGGACACTGCGTAAAAACATTTAGCTGCGAAAAACTGTAATATGTTGAAAAAAACAACCGTCTCGGTTGAACAACAATCGGCTGAACAAAACTTTTGTTCAAGGCGCTACTTCCACCCAAGGCTGGCATTACTGCTGACTGCTCAACTTTATACCCCAACTCAACAAGAAATTGCGATATTTTTTTCTTGCGACTGCCGCCGTAATTTTCAGCTGACGTAAAATACAAACCCTTTTTCGCGCGCGTCATCGCAACATAAAACAATCGCCGCTCTTCCTGCAAATGAAAATCGCCCTCTGGCAAAATATCTTTGATCAATGCGTCTGGAATTTCAATTTGTTCTTTGCGTTCAATTGTCGGAAATCTCTGATCAACCAAACTTACAATGAACACGTGTTCAAATTCCAAACCCTTTGCAGAATGAATTGTCATTACGCGCACAGCATCATTATCAACATCCAATCCTCCATTTAGCTTGCCGCAATCACCAGCTTCAATTTCCATTTCCAGCATTTCCATAAAACCGACCAATCGTTTATCACCAAATTCCATTTCAAACGTTTTGATTTTTCTAAAAAATTGATCTAACAAACTCATCTGCTCCTGATTTTGCGGATCCGGCAAATTTTTCAATATTTGCAAATATCCAGAGTCATACAAAATTTTTAAAAACACTTCGCTCGTTGGTTTATTTTTAGCCAGATTGGCATGCTTTTCAATTAATCCAACCAACCGCTCAATCTCAACAACCGTTTCCTGCGACACGCCAAATATTCTCGCTTGTTTCAGCGCCTGCCAAAGTGAAATCGCTTTTTTCTTCGCCTGATAAGAAATCTGTATTATGTCCTCAATCTGCACGTTTACAAATGGCGCTGACAAAACACGAAACAGCGCAGCTGACTCGTGGTAATTATCCAGTAAACGAAAATAATTAATTATGTCCAAAATTACCGGCTTTTGATAAAGCCCTTTCAACGCGACAAATTGAAATGGAATTTTTGCTTGCGCTAAATGCTGATTAAAAATATCCGCTGAATCATTCGCGCGAACGAGAATCGCAAAATCTGACCACAACAACGTTTCATCGTTCTTTTTCAACTCCAAAATTTTATCAACAACAAATTGCGCTTCATCCGCAATTTCATTGCAATGACAATGCTGAACATTTCCACTACCCTCAACTTGCGAAATTAATTTTTTAACAATGCCAAGCTTGCTCTCCAGCCGGTCTGGGTTGTTCTGCTGAATAAACTTGTACGCAAGATCAAGAATCGGTTGAACGGTGCGATAATTATTCATTAAAACAACTTCTTTCGCGTCTTTAAAATCTTCTTTGAATCTCATGATATTACTGACCGACGCGCCGCGGAATTTATAAATGGATTGGTCGTCGTCTCCGACGACAGTCAAATTGTTCCGCGGCGCGGCAAGCATCTTTACTAATTCGTATTGCGCGTAATTTGTATCCTGAAATTCATCAACCAACAAATGCTTGAATTTATTGCGATAATACCGCAAAATTACCGGCCGTTCTTTGAACAATTTAACGCTATAATTTATCAAATCCCCAAAATCCAACGCATTGTTTTCCAAAAGCAAATTTTGATAAACATGATAAGCATTGGCAACTTCATTGACGCGCAAAATTTCACTCTCCTCAATAAAATCAGCGCTGCCAGCATTCAGCCTGCGTCCTTCCGCGTATTTCAAATAATCTTCCGGCAAAATCAATTCGTCTTTACAACGAGAAAAATGTTTTAACAATGCGTGTATGAATTTTGCCGGATTGCCCAATGGCCGGTAATAATCCAAATTGAATTTGGCCAAATTTTTGCGAACCAACAACCACTGCCCCACTTCATCCAACAACTTATAATTTCCAGACAAACCAATATCAATTCCATGTTGCCGCAAAACGCGGTCGGCAAATCCATGGAACGTCATTGTCCATTGATCAAAACAACCGTATGCTAAAAGTTGGTCAGTTCGCTCCTGCATTTCGGTTGCCGCCTTTTCAGTAAAAGTCAGCGCCAAAATTTCGTCGGGCTTTGCCCGGCCAGTTTCAATCAACCACGCGATACGAAAAGTAATGGCCTTGGTTTTACCCGTGCCGGCTCCGGCAACAACAAGTTGCGGCCCATTTTCATGAGTAATGACTTTTTGCTGCTCAATATTCGCTTCTTTTAAAATGTCCATAACGTTGACAAAGCCGCGCGGGTTGTCATTCCGACCTCACTTTAGTGAGGGAGGAATCCCTTGTAAAGACTTTGCGAATGACAATCGCCGCTCTTATCCGCGACATTAACCCCAAATAAAATTCCAAATTGTTCAACGTTGCCAATCTCTGCGCTAATGGTTCTTTAATCATAAACAAATACCGCAAGTACGCGCGCGAATAATTTTTTAATACATCAATTTTGCTATCAGCATTAATCGGCGTTTCATCAAATTTAAACTTTTCATTGCAAATATTCAGCTGATCATAAAATTTTTCGTCTTTCATCACGTTCACGTGCTTTTTAAAAACAAACAACCGACCATGCCGCGCCTCTCTTGTTGGAATCACGCAATCAAACATATCAACTCCAAATTTAACCGCTTGAACAATTTGCTCTGGCCGACCAACGCCCATCAAATATCTCGGCTTGTTTTTCGGCAATAATTCGTCAATATATTCCAAAACCTTGTACATTTCTTCAACTGATTCGCCTACCGCCAATCCGCCGATCGCATATCCGTCGAAATTGATTTTTGCCAAATCTTGCGCGCTTTTTTCACGCAAATCGCGTTCCAATCCGCCTTGAACAATGCCAAAAATCAATGGCCGTTTTTTCAATTTTACCCTGTCATTCGACAGGGTCTTGCGAAAATAATCAAAACTTTTTTTCGCCCACAAAGAAGTCAGTTCAACCGATTGTTCCAGATATTGGCGCTCGGCCGGCAAACCAACGCACTCGTCCAAAACCATTAAAATATCCGAATCAATCGCCCGCTGAATTTTTATGGACTCTGCGGGCGACATAAAAAATTTCTTACCATCAATATGTGATTGAAATTCAACGCCGGCCTCGCGCAACTTACGAATTTTTGCCAACGAAAAAACTTGGAATCCGCCGCTATCAGTCAGAATCGGCTTGTCCCAGTTCATAAAATGGTGCAAGCCGCCAAGTTTTTTCAGTTCTTTTTTCGCCGGGTCGCAACATTAAATGATACGTGTTTCCTAAAATAATTTGCGCGCCAAGTTGATTCAAATCCTCGGTTGTCAAAGTTTTCAGCACACCTCGCGTGGCAATTGGCATAAAACACGGGGTTTCAATTTCACCCCTCCGCGTTTTCAACATCCCTAACCTTGCCTTTTTGTTGTTGTTCAGTACTTTAAACATATTGTCCTCATTATACTGATTATTCTCTCAAATTTCAACCCAATTTAACCTAAAATTATTTATTGACAACCCCGCGCGTATTTGCTAAACTAATCGCATAAATGTTCTTCAACAACCGGAGGGGTGTCATGGACAAGAAGGCGTTCAAAGTCGCGGTCTCGTGTTTCATCGGTGCTGGAATCGGCGCGCTGGTCGCGCTGGAAATGAACCAGTGGTTCTGGTGGGTGGGATTGCTCGTCGGCGGGTTCGTCGGCTACCTGTCGTACGAATGGCGAACGGTTCTGCACGCAATTCCCGCGGCATTCAAGGCAGCTGAACGTGCGGTGTTCAACCGTCCAAAATACTTTTGGACAGCGATTGGATTGAGCATTATTGGCATCGTGGAATACTCTGCGATATTTGGATCGCTAATGGGTTTCATAGCTCCAAATACTTCAACGTACATCTCCGTCTGGATTTGTACCACCTGCTTGTTCGCGATAATATTTTCATTCACGTACTTTCACGATGAGATGCAGAATGAGCTCCGCAAACTCCTTGTGGCTGGACATCTGCGGCGCACGGTAACAATCGTGATCTTGCCCATTGGAATCTCGTGGCTGTTGTGGAGGTTCATCATCAACACGCCGCGGATGGTTTGCGCGATCGGGCGAGGCATCGTTCTTATCGCAAAGTTCATCAAGCGATTCGGATGGGAGATGTTCATCAGAATCCATTCCGAGATTCGCTTGCTCTGCGGCATTGACGCGATGATCGGCGCGGCAATCGGCTTTTTCAGCGGTTCGGTGCTAATCGGCGCTTTCGCCGGAGCAGCGTTCGGCGCGCTCAACTATGCGGTCATCACCGTCCGGTGGCTGATCCCAGCCGGACACATCCAACGGACAACGTGACGCAACGCCCCAATAGGGCAACATTCTGCGGAGCGGTTTGAAACAAACCGCTCCTTTTTTATTTTCACGGGTGCCACATATCCACACCCCTCAATTTTTCATAAAATTTTCAAAATGGTATTTATAATGGTAGAGACGAGATATATCTCGTCTCTACATACGCACAAAAACAAAAAATCCCGATCCAAGCATGGATGATCGGGATTTTTTGTCCTGTAAAGACGAGATACCCGCCTGCCGTCGGGCAGGTATCTCGTCTTTACCTTGCCATTACGAACGTTGATCCATCCAAATATTTTATCTGCCCAACAGGCACCATATTTAGCATCGCGACTTTTTCATCAAGATTTGAAATTGATTGCGCTTTTATAACTTCAACCTCTGCTTTTTTGTTATATTCAACCAATTCCACTGATTTCGCGTCCAGCTCCTTAATTGAATATCCGATTGTCGCGATTTTATTCATCTGTACTAAATAACCGGCTGACAATGAAACAATAACGGCTCCCAACAAAGTTGTCACAATAATATTTATTTTCCGCACCTTAGGATTTGGTCTGCTCATAATATTTTTTCCACCACCCGCAACTTCGCAGAGCGACTATGAAAATTTTCATCAATCTCACGCTCGCTTGGCGTCACTGGTTTTTTTGTTATAATTTTTATTTTTGCTAAATGGCCACAAGTACAAACTGGCGCTTCCGGAGGACACAGACAATCCTTGATCTCTCTCTGAAAAAATTGTTTTACTATTCTGTCTTCCAACGAATGAAAACTTATCACTGCCAACCTTCCGCCAACGTCTAGAACATCAATCAAATCAGACAAAACCGTTATAACATTGTGCAGCTCGTCATTTACAGCGATACGCAAAGCTTGAAAAATCTGTGTCGCAGGATGTATTCGTTTCCTTGGATTTTTGAACTCCATCAACAATTGAACAAGCTGAAATGTCCGCAAAATCGGCTGTTCAGCTCTTGCAGAAATTATTTTCTGGGCAATTTTCTTTGCTTGGCGCTCCTCGCCATAATCTCTGAAAATTTTTATTAATTGCGTTTCAGAATAACTATTCAAAATTTTCGCAGCGGTCAAAGTGTTATCTAACGAATACCTCATGTCCAATGGCTCGTCCCGTTGAAAAGTGAATCCCCTGCCCGAAGCTTGAATTTGATCAAGTGAAAAGCCAAGGTCTATCACAATGCCGCGAATGGCTTTGAACTTTTTTTCAGAAACAACATTTTTAATGTTCGCGTAATTATCATTCACCAATATTACCCGACTCCCAAATTGATGTAGCCGATCGGCCGTCCGTTCAATCGCGTCTTTGTCCCAATCAATGCCCAGCAATTTTCCGTTTGGCGCGTTTTTTTCAAGAATGGCCAGCGCATGTCCACCAGAACCAATGGTACAATCCACGAAATTTTCATTTGCCCGCGGATTTAAATACTGCAAAACTTCTTTTAACAAAACCGGAGAATGGAAAATCATATTCCCATTTCCCCCATTTTCTCCGCGATATTATTGCTTTCTTTTTCTGTGTCTATCTTAAATTTATTCCATTTATCACTGGCCCAAATTTCCAGCCGGTTATACAAACCAGCAATTACAACCTTCTTTTTTAAACCAGCATATTCACGTAAATATTCCGGCACAATAATTCTTCCCAATTTATCAATCGCGACATCCATTGCGCCCGCCAACATGAGGCGCGAAAAAGCCCGGCTGTTTGCCTGGCTTATTGGTAATGATGCTATCTTTTTTGCCAATACTGTCCACTCTGATTTTGGATAAACAAAAAGACAGTTGTCCAATCCGCGCGTCACAACTGCCCCACTTTTTAAACTAACGCGAAACTTGGCTGGCAAAGAAATTCTGCCTTTTTCATCAATTGAAAAATTAAATTCTCCAATAAACATATTTCCACTATTTCCCACTAATATCCACCTACAACCATTATATTCCACTTCTACATATCGGTCAACCACAAATCACCACCAAAAACCATTTAAAATTAGATTGATTTTCAGGGTTGTGGATAAATAAAAAACTGGTAACTGGTAATCGGTACCTAGGGTTAAAAATTTTCAATCCCCAGTTACTAGTTACTAGCCCCAGTTCTAATATTCGGCTCTTTATCGTATTTTGGCATAACCAAATTTTTCATGCCAAATTGTTTTTTGTTTATATTCGCGTTGCTCAATAACCATTGTAATTTTTCTTTTTCGTTTTCAAAACTTTTTGTGATGTGCGCCCCGCCGATTGGAATATCAAGCGCGTATGCCAAAGTATTTGCCGTCGCGATTCCAGTCCTCAACGCTGAAAAATCGCCCGGCCCGTCCGCGATGATTATCTGGTTTAACGCGTCTAACCTTACTTCTGCGGCGCGCAATAATTCAATAATGGTTTTTAGCAAAAATTCCGAATGCTTGAATGGCTTGTTTATCGTTTTACTGAATAATAATTGCTTTCCGCTGGCCAAACCAACGCTGAATTGCTTATTAAACTCCGCGGCAATGATCAGTGTCCATTTTTTATTCTGCATAATTATCCTCCACATTCATTGAACAAACTTTTTGTTCAGGCAGCTTAATTATTTTATTTACAATCAAAACCTTATTTGGATTTTCTAAGATGTTCAACAAAAATCTATCGGCAATATCTTTGCGCAACTGGTATTCAATCATCGTTAGAATCGTATAACGCACAGCCTCGCCCGCCTCTTTTTCTAGTGCTTTGAAGATACTTTGTAACTTTCTTATGTCCAACTCATTACCAATTATGACAAGGTCTGTCGTGCTTTTTTTATCGTCAACAAATATGCCCATCAGCGCCAGATATTTTATCTCACCAGCCTGCACAATACGCTTAATTATCTTCTCTTCTATAATCATTTTCCCCTTGGAAAAAAGCGTGGTCAAATCGCTGATGAACGGGCACTCAGGACTTAATCCATAATATTTTTTAGGAGTCATTCCTGCGTTATCACGAACAGCTCCCTTGCTATCTTTTTCAATAATCAATCCCAGCTCAATTAAATTTTCCAACTCGCGGCGAACAGAATTCAGCATCACATCAGTGAGCCGCACAATCTCTCTCACGTAAAATTTCTTATGCGGATTATTTAAAAAGAACCGTATCAATTCAGCTCGCGCTCTTGAACCAAATAATTGTTCAAACATAGGATTTTCAATTAATTTTCATCATTCCTCCTATTGCCAACCTCACTGAATATAGTATAATGGACGAACAATAGAAAAGTCAACTATGCTCTCACCACAGCATAAACTCACAATTGAAGAGCTATATTTACCCGGCCAGACAACCAATGGCAATTATATTTGCGAAAATTTTATCGTTTATCCGCAGGACAAAGAAAAGTACGGCGGATTTATTTTTGGCATTGTTGAAATAAAGGCAACACAAAAAGCAGAGGGCGAAAAAATAATTCAGGCGTTAGTTAATACTGTCAAAGAAAAATATTATCAGCAGATACTGGCGTCTCCACAACCACAGCGATTGAATCTGGAAACAATTTTAGAATACGCGCTACAAAAAGCAAACGAAGTTTTGTTGGAAATGGCGCAGATCGGCTACATTACTTGGCGCAAAGAAAATATAAATTTTATTATTGCAGTTGCAAAGCCAGACATAAAAAGCCATGAAACCAACCTATACTTTACACATCATGGACAAATGAACGCGTCCCTGATTCATAGATCATCTCGCGGCGGCTACAAAGCCATTAACATAATTGAAAGCGTAAATGACAAGGACAACCATTCGCAAAAACTCTTTTCTTCAACCATCGCGGGCAAATTAACGCTACACGACCGCTTTTTAATTGCCACAGAAGCGTTTTCAAATATCATATCCGCATACCAGATTACAAAAATCTGCGATGAATATTCAATTGCCGGCGCCAAGGATTATTTACGAGCTCTAATTCTGAACAACGCGACTCAAGCCAACTTTTTGACGCACAGCGCGATAATGCTCGGCATGGAAAAAGAAACGCTCGCAGCAGGACAACCTATCTCGCAACTCTCAATGAATGAACTCATTTCCACGACTAAACATACTGAAAAGCTACTGATGCCCACGATCGCGCTCAACATAAACGAAAAAATAAGAAGCATTATCAGCCATTTTGGCAAAAAGCAAAAACCATTGCAGCTGCCAATCACTACTCAAAAAACAGCAATTTGGAATAGATTTCCATTTGCGATTCTCTATTACATTGTACTCGGCGCGAAAAATCTTTTTGCTTATTTGGCGCAAATTGTCACAGGCAAAAAGAAGTTAAGTTTGCCTACCATAAAAGCGCCGATAATACAACGCATGACGCTGGTCGCAATCGTTTTGGTTGTCATTGCAATTGCCACCACGATCGGGCTGGTTCAACATCATAAGACAAACACTTTAAAAGCCGAAGCATATGCCGTGCAGGTTGAAGCCGTAAAATCAAAGTTGAATGACGCTGAATTTGCGCAGATTGCGCAAAATGGAAATGATAGCCTCTCAAACGTGCTGGCAGCAGAACAACTGTTAAACCAAATGCCAAATGAAAATAACGATGAGAAAGCCACAAACGAAACACTCGCGACTCAAATCACCAATCTTAAAAACAAGTTATTACATATTGAAAAAACTTTGCCGCAAATTTTCACAGAGCCGCTCGTGAATGGACAACCGGTTGTTTTAAGCAGGATAGACATTGACGCAAAATCAAACGTTCTCATTGGCATTAGCGGTCAAAATCTTTATTTCATAAACACCGAATCCAAAAATATTGAAAACATTGCCGGCGCTGACGCAAATATTGCTAATCTATCCTTAGATGAAGGCGTTGCATACGCGCTTACAGATAAAAATGAACTGTGGCAAATTGAAACTGACAAAAAAATCAGCAAATTAAACTTTTCTTTTTCACAGGCACCGCTAGATTTCGCTGTTTATGGAAATTTGTATTTCATAAACGCGGGTGACAACCAAATTTTTAAAGCGAAAAAAAATGGCACTACTTTTAGCGAGCCGCAAACATGGCTTAAAATCAATTCGCCGCTTAACCAACCGGTTGATCTAAGCATTGATGGCAACATCTTCGTCGTAGATTCTGTAAACAAAACCCACAAATTCTACGCAGGAAAAATGGAAAATTTCATGGATACGATTATTGAGCCAAAGCCCCAACAAATAACCAAAGTTTTTACATCAGCTGACACAAAATATCTTTATCTGTTTGATCCAGCCGGTAAACGAATCGTTGTGTTAAACAAAGAAGGCGAATTAACAAAACAATATTTATTTGAAACATTGGACAATATCACAGACTTTACCGTCAACGAAAAAGATAAAAAAATCTATCTGAACGCCGGCAGCAAAATATACCAAGCTGATTTAACGCATTTATAACAAACAAAACCCCGCCTCGGCCAAATGACCGGGCGGGGTTTTTGTTGATAAAATTTATTTTAATGTCACTGTTCCACCTGCCGTTTCAACCTTTTTCTTAATTTCTTCGGCTTCTTCTTTCTTTACTTTTTCCTTAATCATGCTTGGCGCTCCATCAACTTTGTCTTTTGCTTCTTTCAATCCAAGACCAGTCACTTCTTTAACGACCTTGATAACGGCAATCTTGTTATTGCCAACAGAAGTTAACTCAACGTTGAATTCTGTTTTCTCTTCAACCGCGGCCGCGCCAGCGCCCGCAGCTGCTCCAGCTGCCATTGCCATTACTGGCGCGGCCGCTGAAACTCCAAATTTGTCTTCCAAAACTTTGACCAATTCTGAAAGATCCAAAACTGACATTTTTTCAATTTCTCCCACTAATTTCGCGAACTTTTCAGGCACAATCACCTCTTTCGTGTCCGCCGTAGCCCCGCCGCTGGCGTGGGCGGAGGTGGATTTTTCGTCTGCCATAAATTTATTGTTTATTATTTTTAATTGCATTTAACGCACTGACCAACCCTCTCAAATTTCCAGCCAACACATTGGCAAATCCAGAAATCGGACCATTCATCGTATAAACCAGCTGAGCCAAAAGCTCCTGCTTGCCCGGCAAACTCGCCAGCTGCTTAATCATTTCCTGATTGATGACCTTGTTTTCCAAAACTCCCTGCCAAAACTTCACATGCTCTTTTCCTTTTGCAAAATTGACCGCTAGTTTCGCAGGCGCAATTTCATCGCTTCCGAAAATAACCGCCAAACTTCCTTCTAAGGATGTTGAATCAATTCCCTCAATTCCCTGCTCAATCAACGCGCGCTTAAAAAGCGTCTTTTTCGCCGCGATAACCTCTGCTTTTGCCTCGCGGCATTTGTTGCGCAAATCTTCAAGTTCGCTTACCTTTAAAGCGTTATAACTTGAAACGACAAAAGATTTCGCCGTTTTGATTTTATTTGCCAATGTCTTTTGTATAGACTCTTTTTGTTGTTTAGTTTTTGCCATAAATTGAAAAAACGGGCTCTTAACCCGCAGACAAAATAAGCATGTGCCTCGGCAAGCCTTTCAACGTTTATTCGCTGAAAATTTGAGCTTTTTGCGCTTGCTGTCTACGGTCTTAATTTATAAAAACATTTTAACAAAGAAAAAACCGCTTGTCAATAATTAAAATCTGGCTAAAATTACGCGCCTTATTACCCAATTTTTGTACCCACAAATTCTTTACCATCCAAAAAATTTTCCAAATTATCGCCATTCATCACAATAACTGCGATATTATTTTCTTCAGCGAATTTGCTGGCAATCGGATCAAACGGCAAATTCGCGCCCGGC
Source organism: Candidatus Falkowiibacteriota bacterium (assembly GCA_043798985.1). Taxonomy (GTDB): domain Bacteria; phylum Patescibacteriota; class Patescibacteriia; order UBA11705; family JACRDX01; genus JACRDX01. Next base: position 50,790 of record JAZDOE010000023.1, read on the forward strand.
ACCCATTCATTGCCAACAATCTTTTTAAAATCTGCCCAGCTGATATTTTTTATTGCTTCAGCATCTGGAAACTTTCTCGGATCTTTGGTGTAAACATAATCAATATTGGACAAATTTACAACGCAATCAGCGTTAAATTTCTTTGCCAATAAAACCGCGACATAATCGGTTGACCAGCCCGGCTTCCATCCCCCACCAATAATCATGGACTGATCTTCAAACTCAACATCTTCCGGAGAAAGAAAAATAGAATTCCCAGCTGTTGGCCAAAGCGCCAAACGCAACAACGTTGCGTTTAAGCGCGTCGCGGCGATTCCAACTTCATCTAACGCCGCAGAGCTCCTATTAAACTGTTTCAATGCTTTTTGATATTTTCTCGCGGCTCCGCCGCCACCAGCAACAATTGCGAACCGGCTGCCAAGCGCTGTTTTCTTTTCCAAAACATTTTTAATTTTTTTGATAAAATTAACATCAATTTGATCTGGCGCGATTAACGATCCGCCAATTGATAAGACAAATAATTTAGACATAGCCGTTAAAATTCGAAATCCGAAATTCTAAATCCGAAACAAATTCCAAACCTGACCACGCCTGCCGGCGGGCAGGAATCCGAATGTTTCAAACATTGAAAAATTAGTATTTCGGGCTTGTTTCGTATTTCGATATTCGTGCTTCGTGTTTTTTATTATTATTCTAAAATTTTAATTAATTTTTCAGCTTGTTTTGCCCATTGAAACTCTTTGCGCGCTCTGGCGTTCGCGCGCTGACCCAGCAAATCAGCGAACTGCCCATCATCAAGCAACCTGCTTATTGCTTTTACAATGTCACCAACATCTTCGGGATTAACAAGGATGCCTGTTTTATTATGTTCAACAGCTTCACTAACACCACCACTTTTGCCGGCGATTGCAGGTTTACCGCACAATGCCGCTTCCAGATAAACAATTCCAAAGCCCTCAACATCGCCGTCTGGCAACTCTCTTGATGGCATTATAAAAATATTGGCAATATCATAAAATAACGGCAGCTCATCATTCCTGACTTTTGTGAACAAATAAACGCTTTCCGCGAGATTCGCGTCTTTTATCCTGCGTTCCAATTTTTCCTGATTCTGTCCACGACCAACAATTAAATACACAAGATCAGGATATTTGTCCCGCAAAAATTGCAACGCGCTGATTACTTGATCATGCCCTTTTCGTTCAACCAATCTGCCAACGGTCAATAGCACTCGGTTATTTTTAAATTTATCCAGACCCAATCTGCGCACCAACAAATCCGCTGCCCGCGGCATCAAAATTACATTTTCATTTGGACAAGGATAAACAACAATTCTGCGCTCTGGTAATTTTTCTGTAAAATTTTGAACCAATCCCATTGTAAATTCGCTGTTCGTGATTATAGCGTCTGCCTTGGCCAAAATTTTCTTTGCCAGCCATTTTTTACGCCAATATAATCCGCATCGCGCAATATCCATTCCATGCAAAGACACGAAATATGGAATACGTAAAAAAAACTTTAATATTAAAGCAATCGCGGCGCCGGGTAAAATTTGTCCGACGATTATTTGTTCAATTTTTTCCCTGCGGCAAAGTTTCCACGCGTGACGTAAAAATGGCAACCATTTTGGCCAGATCCATCCGCCGAGCTTGCCCGACGTAGCCCCATGGGCGAAGGCGGGCCACAAAAGATTATAACGATAAATCAGATATGGCTGGCGCATGTCAAAATCCAAAGACGACGCTGCCTCCGGCGCCAAAACAACAATATCTTCTCTTGGCAAATTCTTGCACAAATTTGACCAATAAGTCGCAATGCCTCCGACCATTGGCGCAAAATCCAAAGTTATCAATAACGTTTTCTTCATATCTAATCTGTCTCTACGGCGTTGGCATGACGGCTAAATATTTCTTTAAAAAACTTAATCTGTTCTTTTCCAAATCCACGAATTAAATACAACACAATCAAATAAACCGGCGCGGCAATCGCGATAACGATAAAAATATTAATTCTCGTTTTGAGCATCAAAACACAAGCAAGCATTACTAATCCGCTCAAAACAGTTTTAAACAAAATTTTGAAAAGACGCGCGCCCGAATAGTTGATAATTTGGCGCGCGAAATACAAATTTACAACAAACAACAAACCATGACTTATCAAAAACGCGATTGCCGCGCCAACATAAGAAAATTTTGGAATCAACAAAAAATTTAACGCCGCGTTAACGCACATTGTCGCGCCGTAAAGACTAACGTTCAGCTTTTGTCTGTCACAGGCATTCAACAACGCGCCGATTGGATAATTTAAAAACACAAAAATCATCGCGATTCCTAAAATTTTCAAAGCTTCAACTCCGGGTAAATATTCAGCTCCGTAAAATTTAAAAATAATTTCTCCGCTTATGCCCGCGATTCCAATTCCAATTGGCACTGCCAAAATCGCCAAAACCGACATTGATTCATCAAAAATTCTTTTCAACCGTTCTTTGGCAATAGCAAAACTTTCGCTAAACGCAGGAAATATTGCCGCTGCCAAAGCTGATGGAATAAAAACCAAGGCAGCCGGTAATTTATACGCCGCGCTATAATAACCTAACGCGGCATCGCCTGCCAAATATGACAATAAAATAGAATCCAAATACGTATAAACCCTGCTAAAAATACCGATTAATGCAAAAGCAATAGAAACCCGCATCAAACTTTTAATAACAGCGCGCTCCAACTTAGGAATAAGTTTTAATCCAACTTTTTTGCCTACTAAAATTGCTGAAAAAAACGCGCTCCACAAACTGGCAAAAATAAATGGAACAATCAGATAAACAAGTCCAAGCTTTAACCACAAAACGCAAAATCCAATCAACAAAACAATAACCTGATAAATAACAATATTTATTGCTTCATATTTTAAATTTTGTTGGCTACGAAAAACACCCCAAAATGACAAAATGAATGAATCCAATACCATCACAATGCCAGACAAATACACCATTGTGCGCACAGTTTCAGAATATCCCAGCAAATTAACTGTCACCACCAAAATGGCGTAAGTTATCAATGACAAAAACAATTTTGAAGAAAATACCGCTGAAAAATAGCTCTGACTACGCTCTTTATTTTTTGCCATTTCACGAATCAGTGTCTGACTCAACCCCAAATCAGCAAAAACTCCGAACAACGAAGCAAATGCCATTGCGAACGCGTACTTGCCCAAATCAGAAGCGCCGATTATTCTCGCGATTACGATAAAATAAAAAAGGGCAAGAATCTTTTGCCCAATATAAGCGCACGTCAAATAGGTCGTATTGCGAGTAATCCTCCCCATCATAAACAAAAGAAAATTAGCGCTTGCTCCACTGTGGCGCGCGGCGAGCTCTTTTCAAACCCGGCTTTTTGCGCTCTTTTTTCCGCGCGTCGCGTTTCAAATATCCAGCTTTTTTAAGGGGCTTTCTAAAATTAAGATTTAAATCAACCAATGCGCGAGAAATTCCATGTCTGATTGCTTCTGCTTGTCCAACTATCCCACCACCAATCACTTTTATTGTAATGTCAATTTTATCCAATTGTCCGATTGCCAACAACGGCGCGTTAATAATCTCGCACAAACCAGCATTAAAATATTCCTTAATCGGCTTATCATTAACTAAAATCTCGCCTTTGCCATTTTTGTAAAGTCTAACTTTCGCAATCGCTGTTTTTCGACGGCCAACAGCATAAAGATATTCAGACTTTTTCTCCTGCTTTTCTGGTTTTTCAATTTTTTTTGATTTTGGAGACGATTCATGAATTGTCTCTACCTTACTAGATTTTCTGGGCATAAATTATTTAATATTCAAACGCTTAATCATCTTTGCGCGCATTCTATTTGTTGGCAACATATGATAAACAGCATTCCACAAAATAAACTCCGGTTTTTCCGCCAACATTTTTTTCATTTGCGTTTCGCGCAAACCACCCGGATGACGAGAATGATGATAATAAATTTTTTGTTCAAGTTTATTGCCAGTGAACTTCATTTTAGCGACATTCGTCACCTCAACAAAATCGCCTCCGTCAATATTTGCCTGCCATGCAACCTTATGTTTGCCGCGCAACAAAATAGCAATCTGCGAAGCCAATCTTCCCAAAACTTTTCCTTCCGCGTCAAATTTATGTATTTTCCTATCCATACTTATACAAATTCTATAATCGCTTTTTTAGCGTTGTCACCAACGCGTCGCGGCGCCAGCTTTATAATTCTGGTATAACCGCCTTTTCTTTCTTTATATTTGACTGCTAATTCATTGAACACTTTGAAAGCGGCTTTCTCATCTCCAAAAAACGCCAAGAGCTGGCGCCGTGCTGCTAAAGTCGCCTTCTTTCCAACTGTAATCTGCTTTTCAATAAGCGGCCGCAAAACACGGGCCTTAGCTTCTGTCGTTTCAATTTTTCCTGCCAAAACCAAACTTCGCGCCAAACCGCGCAATAACGCGCGACGTGGTCCGATTGCTCTATCTAAAATTTTTCCTGAATCTCGGTGTCTCATATTTATTTAGAATCTTTTTTTTCAACTTCTTCTTCGCCTTTGAACAAAGAAAGATGATCTCCCAAAATTTTAATCACCTGCTCAACAGCTTCTTTCGGCGTAATGGTTCCGTCTGTTTCAATGTTCATTGTCAATTTATCATAGTTTGTAATATCGCCAACGCGCGTATTTTCCACCTGATAACCAACATTAACAACCGGCGTGAACAACGCGTCAACCATGATTGTGCCGATTTCCAAATCCTGCTTTTTGCGTTCTTCTGTCGGCCAATACCCGCGTCCTTTTTCAACTGTGATTTCCATTTCCAAAACACCAGCCTTGTCCGAAATTGTCGCAATGTGCAGCTCTGGATTGGCAATCTCAACCGAACTATTTTTCTCAATGTCTTTAGCCGTCACCCTTTTTTCACCTTTTGCTTTCAATGTTAGCTTTACCGCTTCATCGCTAAAAACTTTTAGCCGCAATCCTTTCAAATTCAAGCAAATTTCCAAAACATCTTCTTTGACATTCGGAATCGCGGAAAATTCCTGCGCCACACCGTTAATTTTAACTGCTGTGACAGCCGCACCCGGCAAAGAAGACAACAAAACTCTTCGCAACATGTTGCCAATCGTTGTTCCATAACCAAAATACAATGGCTCAACAATCAAATTCGCCTTGTTGTTTTCAATCTCTTCGTACCTTATTTTTGATGGCAAGAGAAATTTATCCATAAAAACCCCTCCTTATTTTTAAATATTTTATCGTGAATAAAACTCAATAATCGCTTTAATATCAAACGCTGGTCTTTGCTTTTCCAAAGATGGCATTCCAGTCACCTTGCCAGTTGCTTCCTTCGCATCAAAATCCAACCAATCAACCATCTCCTTATTGTGCCGTGTTTCCAAAAGCTGCGACAAAGTTGGAGACTTTTTACTTTTCTCTTTTATGGAAATAACATCATTAAGCTTAACCAAAAAAGATGGAATGGTCACTTTTTTACCATTAACTTTAAAATGCCCGTGATTTACCAGTTGTCTGGCTTGGCGCCGTGAGCTTCCCAATCCCAAACGATAGATTACATTGTCCAAACGGCATTCCAGCAATCTGAATAATTCGTCTTCGCTGTTTCCTCTTTTACTTACAGCTTTTTCGTAACATTTAGAAAACTGTGCCTCCAAAATACCATAAACACGCTTTGCTTTTTGCTTCGCGCGCAACTGAATTCCATAACCAGTAAGCGACGCGCCACCAGATCCTTGTTTCGGGCCATGAACCCCCGGCGCAAAATTTCGCTTAACCATCGCGCACTTTTGAGTATTACAACGATCACCTTTTAAAAAAAGTTTTAACCCTTCTCGCCTGCATTGCTTGCATTGTGGATCAATATTTCTGCCCATAATTTTTACACTCTTCGTGGCTTACGTTTTCTACAACCATTGTGTGGAATCGGAGTAATATCTTTGATTGCTAAAACGTTAAATCCATTAGCGTTTAGCGCGCGGACAGCCGCGTCGCGACCCAATCCCACGCCTCTCACAAAAACAGACACGTCTTTCAAGCCAAATGGCTGAACTTTATTCGCCGCGTCGCGCACAATAATTGAAGCCGCGTAAGGGGTTGCTTTTTTCGGCCCCTTAAAACCATTCAAACCAGCGGTCGCCCATGCCAAAACATTACCAGCCGGATCGGTGAAACTTATCATTGTGTTATTGTAAGTTGCCTTAATATAAGCACGACCAACAGCTACTTGTCGATATACTTTTTTCTTCTTAGAAGCTCTTGCTACTTTTTTTTCAGCCTTTTCTGCTGTTTCCTTGGTTTCTTTCGCTTCTGTTTCTTGTTGTTTTATTTCATCCGCCATATATTATGTCTTTTCCAATTTACGCTTACCGCTACCCATTGTTCTTCGCACATTGCCGCGCACTGTGCGGCAATTTGTCTTTGTTCGTTGCCCATGAACCGGCAAATGTCTTATATGTCTGATTCCAGTATAACATTTAATATCTTTCAGTCTTTTGATATTGCCCAAAACTTCGCGCCGCAAATCGCCTTCAACCTTCTCTCCCTTTTCAATTTCATTACGCAGCGCATTTACCTGCTCTTCTGTTAACTCTTTGACCCTCACATTTTCAATCTTCAATTTAGCCAAAAGCACTTTTGCCTTTGGGTGACCAATACCATAAACATAAGTAAGCGCGCATGCCACTCTTTTGTTTTCTGGTAAATTCACGCCAGCAATTCTAGCCATAACATTATAAAATTTGGAATTTCTAATTTTAAATTTTTAATCAATTTTAAAATCTGAATTTTTAAACATTTTTAACCTTGTCTCTGTTTGTGTTTGGCCGTTGTTGGGCAAATAACAAATAAGCGCCCTTTTCTGCGCACAATTTTACAATCTTTACAGCGCTTTTTAACAGAAGCTTGCACTTTCATAATTATGATAATCTATAAACTATTCTGCCCTTAGTAAGGTCGTATGGAGTCAACTGAACTTTTACTTTATCGCCAACGCCAATGCGAATTCTGTTCATGCGCAACTTGCCGGATAAATGAACAAGCACCGCGTGCCCATTTTCTAGCGTCACGCGAAACATTGCATTTGGCAAAATCTCTTGAATAGTCCCAAGCAACTCCAAAACGTCTTGTTTTTTTGTCATGTTTAAATAAGTGATTCCAGTTTAGCTTATTAATAATGGTGTGTCAATAGTTTATGGACACTCAATCATTTTAGCTATTTTTTTTAAAAAAGTCAAACTAAAAACAGCCGCATTGTGGATGAATGTTTAACGGTAAAACATTTTATTCAGTTCTACGAAGCTAAATTCAACAATACACGGACGACCATGCACGCAGGTGAACTTTTTGGTTTTAAACAATTGATCAATCAATGCCATTGCTTCCATGCCAGACAGCTCGTCTCCGAATTTTATCGCGCTTTTACAACTCATCATTTTAAAAATGTCGTCAGCAATCTCTAAAATTTTCTCCGCGCTGGTTTTTTCGCTCAAAATCTCATCTCCAACTATTTTCAGAATCTCCTGAATAATTTCGCTCGGCTCCAGCTTGGACAATAGCGCGGGCGATTGACGAATAAGAAAAGTGTTGGCGCCAAATTCATCAATTTCAAAACCGAGCTTTGTGAATGTGTCGCGGTTTTGCCGCAAGATATTGGCTTCAATAAGCGCCAATTCAATACTTTGAGGAAATAACATTTGTTGGCTTAAAATTTTGCCCGCGCTCCATTCAGCAGAAATTTTTTCATATTGAAGCCGCTCTGATGCTGCGTGCTGGTCAATAATTTTGATTCCTTTCTCGTCGCTGACAATCAAATATGCTTTGTTAATCTGGCCAAGATATTGATATGGCCATTCTGATTTTCGTTCTGGAAAATTCAACAACCCCGCGTCTATTGGTCTTTGTTGCGCGCCAACGTTGGCAGTGGGAAAATCAATCCTCTTCTCTGCAAAATTTAACCGTTCAAATCCATTTCGCAAACGTGGCGCTTGTGTTGTTTCAGGTGCCAACGGCACAAACGATATCTTGGTTATCAACTCTGATTTATCAATCACGTCAGCCGCGCCGCGATAAAACGCCTGATAAATTAAATTGGGTTCAGAAAAACGAACTTCCAATTTCCGCGGATGAACATTTACATCAATTTTCGCAGGATCAACCGATAAATTTAACAAATAGATCGGATGTAAATCTTTTGGAATCATTTGTCCAAAAGAATCTTTGATTGTTTTTGAAATGACGAATTCATTAACAGGACGAGAATTAACAAACAAAAACTGCAGTTTTTTATTTTGCCGCGCCACCTGCGGTTTGCCAATAAATCCGGAAATTTTCACGTACAAAGTTTCATATTCAACTGCCAAAAGTTGGCCGCTGATTTCTTTTCCCAAAACCGCTTCGGCGCGCTCTAATAAATCTGCCGCGACGCTAAAACGATAAACCTCGCGGCCATTATGAACAAGCGTCCAATCAATTTTCGGATGCGCCAAGGCATAATTCAAAAACAAATCAACAATATGATTATATTCGTTTGCCGGCGCCTTTAAATATTTTTGTCGCGCCGGCATATTGTAAAAAAGATTTTGGATAGTGATTGTTGTTCCGACCGGACAGCCGGCATCTTCAACGCGGCGATTGCCATTTTCAACGATCAGCTTTGTTCCGCTGACATCTGCTTCTTGCCGCGACAACAATGAAAATTGGCTGACGCTTGCAATACTCGCGAGCGCCTCGCCGCGAAAGCCCATTGTTTTGATATTGAATAAATCTTCGGCGCTCGCCAATTTGCTCGTGGCATGTTGTTCAACGCTCAACAAAACATCCTCGCGATTCATTCCGCAACCATTATCAATAATTTTAATTTCATTGATTCCGCCATTAACAATTTCAACAATAATTTTTAGCGCGCCCGCGTCAATTGAGTTTTCAACCAATTCTTTAACAACAGAAGCTGGCCGTTCAATCACCTCGCCGGCTGCGATTTGGTTTATCAATTCCTGCGGTAAAATTTTTATCATATTTTATCAATTCTCCGTTTCAAATCTGCAATTTTTTCCAAAGCTTTCATTGGCGTCATATTATCAACATCCAAATCCAACAACTCTTTTTCAACCACGCTTTGTTGCGGTGTTTGTTCAATCCCGCCTGCCTGTCCGGTAGGCAGGCCAACGGCGGGACCCAATGGCAACTCAAATTGCGCGGCGTTTTTCTTGATTTTTGTTTTTGATTTTTGTTCAAGCTCAACAAGAATCTGCTCTGCGCGCTCTGTGATTTCATTTGGCAAACCAGCGAGCCGACCAACTTCAATTCCATAACTTTTGCTTGCCGCGCCTTTTATTATTTTATGCAAAAAAACAACGCGACCATTATTTTCGCTTACAGCCACGCAAAAATTTTGGATGCGCTGAAATTTTTCAGCCAAATCTGTGAGCTCATGGTAGTGCGTGGCAAACAAAGTGCGCGCTTTTAATTTTTCATGCAAATATTCAACAACCGCCCACGCGATACTCAACCCGTCATACGTGGCTGTTCCGCGCCCAAGCTCATCCAAAATAATGAGCGAACGGCTGGTCGCGTTATTCAAAATATTTGCCATTTCTTGCATTTCAACCATGAACGTTGAGCGACCCAATGTTAAATTGTCCGATGCGCCGACGCGCGTAAAAATCCTGTCTACAATACCGACGCGCGCGCTGATGGCCGGCACAAAACAACCAACCTGCGCCAGCAAAACAATCAGCGCGGTTTGGCGCAGATAACTGGATTTGCCGCTCATATTTGGTCCGGTCAGCAAAATTATTTCATTGTCACTTGAATCAAGCTGCAAATCATTTGGCACAAACGGCTCGCTCTGATTTTTTTCAATGACAGGATGACGTCCCGCGCGAATTTCAATTATATTGCTATCATCAATTGTTGGCTGTGAATAATTATTTTCTTTTGCCAAAATCGCGAATCCGAGCAACACGTCAATATGCGCAATGGCGCTCGCGATTTCTTTAATTTCCTGAAAACGCGCGCTTACTTTTTCCACAATTTCATTAAAAATTCTTAGCTCGCGCTCTTTAATTTCTATTTCAGCTGTCAGAACTTTTTGTTCATATTCTTTCAGCTCCGGAATCACGAACCGCTCCGCGTTAACCAACGTCTGCTTGCGAATATAATCAGCCGGTACCGCGGCTAAATTTGAATTGCTAATTTCAATATAATAACCAAAAATTTTATTATAACTCACTTTCAAAGAGCTTATGCCGGTGCGCGCAATTTCTTGCTGCTGCAAATCTTTCAGCCATTCTTTCCCGCCGAACGCAATTTTTCGCAGATCGTCAAGTTTAGGGTCATAACCTTCTGCGATCATTCCACCTTCGTTAATGATTGCCGGTGGATTTTCTTTAATGCTGGTTTTAATCAAATTAATAATTTCCAAAAGTTCAATAATTTTGGCGGCCGCGGCAACGCAATTTTCCATTGTCGCTAAAATATTTTTTATCGCGGGCACAAACTCCAAACTGGTTTTCAAGTTTAACAAATCCCGCGCGTTGCCGCGGCCGCAGCCCAATCTTCCAATTAAACGTTCAATGTCCGAAACTTTTGTCAACAACTCTGCCAAATCTTTTGCCGCGCTAAAATTTTTATAAAAATCAGCCACAACATTGAGCCGGTGATTAATCGCGGCAACATTTTTCAGCGGACACAACAACCAGCGACGTAGCAATCTGGCACCCATTGCCGTTGAAGTTTTATCAATAACATTTATCAAACTCGCGTCAGACCCGCGGCTATTGGAAAACAGCAACTCCAAATTCGTGATCGCTGTCTCGTCCAAAAGCATGCGGTCATCCAACGCGTATCGCCGAATTTTTATGATGTGCGTCAAACTATTTTTTTGCGTGTCTTTCAAATAACTCAACAAACCGCCTGCCGCGAAAACTCCAGCGTCAAAATTGTCTATGCCAAAACTGCTCAAATCGTGGACCTTAAAATGGTCAACCAACAACCGCCGTGGATTTTCAAAGCCAGCCAAGTCAAAAACCGAAGCATTTTTTAATGAAGCGACAAATGCCGCGAGGTCAATATTATTTGCCAACGAATTATTAACAATAAACTCTGACGCAGACAATCGCGCAAGTTCATTTTTCAAAACATCAAACTCAACAATCTCGCCAACTTCAAACTCGCCAGTGGTCAAATCGCAAATCGCGACACCAAACCTGCTGTTTTTAAAATAAATACTTACAATAAAATTGTTGCTTTTGCGTTCCAAAACTCGTTCGTCCAAAATCGTGCCGGCTGTGATAATGCGAACAACTTTGCGGTCAACAATGCCGCGGCCAACCTCGCCAACCTGATCGCAAACAGCCACGCGCTTACCAGCTTGCGTGAGTTTGGCAATGTATGTTTCTGCCGCGTGGTGCGGAAAACCGCACATTGGCATTTCCTTTTCTGTCTCGCGATAGCGCGCGGTCAAGGCAATATTTAAAATCGGCGCTGCGGTTTTCGCGTCATCGCCCAGCAATTCATAAAAATCGCCCATTCTAAAAAGAAGCAGCTCGTTTTTGTGTTGTTCTTTAATTTGCCAATATTGTCGCAACACCGGCGTTAAATCGTTCATATCATTTGTACAGACGAGATATATCTCGTCTCTCTCATATTAACAAACCCGCGCAAAAAATCTATATTGACAAAATATAAAAAAAGATTAAGATAAAGGGGCACGTAACCATGGAGGTCGCAAATGGATCTGTTAGAACTCGTACCGCCCTCCAACGTGCAAACCACGTTCGGAGAAATCCCAAAAGGCAGGCTCGCCATCGTGGCAGTTCTCGTCCTTGCATCAGGCCTAATTTGGGGAGCGATCATGTTGGTTCCGTCGGTGAATGCGTTTGCCGTAGCTCTGTCCCAGACCGATGACGGCGCAACAGGTACACTCGCAAAAATCGCCATTGTAGTACTTTGCGCGATTCCAATCGTCGCGATATTCCACAGTTGGCGACTATACAGAACCATCGTCACAAACAAAATCGTTCCGCTTGTGTATCTCAATGTTGTAAACATTGAGCGCGATATGATTCACGTAAAATCGTACTGTGGACGAACGCTCGCTGTTCCGCGGTCGCAAGTGCAGGATAAGCGCGCCGCATGGGATCACTTGGGCTACTTAGAAATCAGCGGCACGACCAACAAACCCAAAGCAGAGCTGCGAGATTTCTACGCAGAACGATGAACGCGCAACAAACCTTGTCAAAAATTTTGACAAGGTTATTTTTTTATTATCTGCGCGCCACCTAGAATTTCAAGGGTGTCACCTATTCACAACCCTGCATTTCATATACAAAAATGCGCATTATATTGTAGAGACGGGGCATGCCCCGTCTCTACCCGAACAATATGCGCAATGAATTATTATTTCAAAATCAATTTAGAATTCCTTCTACACGGCTCCAATATTGGAACTACGCCCAAGACGGGTGGTATTTTGTTACAATTTGCACGCACAAACGAGAATGCTTTTTGGGGGAAATAAATAACTACGAACCGCAACTATCCCCCGTGGGACAAATCGCTGAAAAATGTTGGTTAGAAATTCCGCAACATTTTCCAAATGTTGAATTAGAGACATTCGTCATCATGCCAAATCACATACATGGAATAATTACAATTAATTGCACGGAGCAGCAAACAAACAAAAATAATATTGGACAAAATTTACCGCTTCCACAATCATTGTCTGCGGTAATTGGTTCTTTCAAATCCGCCGTTTCAAAAATTATCAACAGAACACATCCAAAAATTCCCTTTCAATGGCAAACAAGATTTTACGACCGTATCATTCGCAATCGCGAATCAATGTACAAAATCAGCCAATACATTCTAAACAACCCTATAAAATGGGAATTGGACAGGAATAATCCAAAAAATGTTTATTAATCTAACATTGAGGGCAACAATTATACACAACCCTAAATTTGGACAATATAATTAAAAATTTTATAAATTAAATGTAGAGACGTAGCATGCTACGTCTCTACATAATATACCCCCCAAAATTCAATGTGTTATAAAACGCAAAAATTATTCCAAAACAGCTTTGACGCGGCGGACGCCGGCCGAGCTGGCCTCCTCCTTTACAATTTTAAAATGCCCCAGCTCGGCCGTATTATTTGCATGCGGTCCGCCGCAGATCTCTTTAGAAAAAACCTGCCCCGAGCATTGCGAGGGGCCACCAATAAAATATACTTTTACTTTGTCTCCATATTTATTTTCAAAAATTCCGGTCGCGCCAATTTTTTTCGCCTCGTCCAAAGACAGCTCCTCGCATTTAACGTCCAACTTTTTCGCGATTTGTTCGTTAACAATTTCCTCAACTTTTTTAATTTGCTCTGCTGTCATTTTTTCTTCATGCGAAAAATCAAACCGCAAACGTTCTGCCGTGATATTTGATCCGCGCTGCTCAACATGCTCACCCAAAACTTGGCGCATTGCTTCTAACATCAAATGCGCGGCAGTGTGCAATCGCTTGGTTTGTTCCGACGAATCAGCCAACCCGCCCTTGAACATTCCAGCTGACGCTGTTTTGGAAAGTTCCTGATGTTTTTTAAATTCCTCGTTAAATTCTTTTTCGTCAACTTCCGCGCCGATTTCTCGCGCAAATTCTTGCGTCATTTCAAACGGAAAACCATAAGTTGAAAAAAGTATAAACGCGTCTTTGCCAGAAATCGTTTTCCCAATGGCAAATCGCTGAAATTCTTTAATCCCCTTTTCCAAAGTCTTCGCAAATCTATCCTCTTCCTTATTAAGCTGGTCAACAATAAAGCCGCGATTTTTTTTCAATTCCGGATAAATTTTTTGCATCTGTTTGATAACCACTTCTGCGATTTGCGCTGTAAAATTGTCATTGATTCCCAATTGCTTGCCATACCGAATGGCGCGGCGAATCAGGCGACGCAAAACATAACCCTGCAAAACATTTGACGGCTCAATCGCCTTTTCGTCGCCTAAAATAAATGTGGCCGCGCGCAAATGATCCGCGATTATTCTGAATGCCTTTTTGTTTTCCGCGTATTTTTTGTCTGATAATTTTTCAATTTTTTCAAAAATTTCCTGAAATTCTTCAATATCAAAGACCTCTTTTTCGCCATTCAATATCGCCGTTGTTCTTTCAAGCCCCATGCCAGTATCAACATTTTTTTGTTTCAACGGTGCCAGCGAACCATCTTGTTGGCGATCATATTCCATAAAAACATCATTCCAAACTTCAACAAACCTACCCTCTTTTACAAGTTGCTCGTGCGTTTTGCCATTTTCAAAACCGCGCTCCGGATAAACATCGTAAAACATTTCCGAACACGGACCGCACGGGCCGCCAGTTGCCAATCCCCACCAGTTATCATCATTGCCAAGCGCGAAAATCCGCTGGGCATTGTTGCTCCACGTTCCGTCCAACGAAACGTCAGCGTCAATTTTAACGTTGCCAAATTGTTCCTGCCAAATTTTTATTGATTCTTCGTCCAATCCAACATTGTCTTTTGCATCACCGCGAAAAACCGTAATATACAAACGTTTTGGATCAAGCTTGAGCCCTTTTTTGTTTGTTAAAAATTCAAAACTCATTGCAATCGCCTCCTCCTTAAAATAACCTGCCCCGATCCTGTCCTCAGCGTCGGGGTCGCCGAGCGACCAGTTTCCCAACATTTCAAAAAAAGTTAAATGCCTGTTATCGCCAACATCATCAATATCGCCAGTGCGAATACACTTTTGCGCGTCAGTCAAGCGCTGACCAGCCGGATATTTTTCGCCCAACAAATACGGAACAAGCGGGTGCATTCCAGCCGTTGTAAATAAAACGCTCGGGTCGTTTTCTGGGATTAAAGAAGCAGAAGCGATTATTGCATGCTTCTTTTGTTTAAAAAATTTCAAATACTTTTCGCGCAATTGTGCAGTTGTCATAAAAATCTATTTTAACTGCCCTTTCATCATGAACAAATCCTTATTCGCTGATGGTTTAACGACCGCTTTCTTTTTATCCATATCAGAATAAAACGACGCGCGATTGCTCAAAATCCATTTCATTTTTTGCGTGTGAAAATCCGTCATGATTGTTTTTGCCGCGTCATATCCAACAAAATTCTGTAAAATCTGTTTTGCTTTCAATTCATTTATCCTTTGTCCAGAAGCTATACCAGCGCTACGGACAGTTTGTCTCAATTTATCAGCACTAAAATTTTGACCCAAAGCATGATTCGCAATTTTTTGTAATTGCGCGTAAGTCATTGTGTATTGAACATCATCTTTCAACATATTAGCCGGCAAATTTTTTTAATAAATAATAAACCTCTTTGTAATTCCGCTCGGGCGCGGCGCCAAGAACAACGGCCAAAACTTCGCGACCATTTAGCCGCGCCTTTGTTCCCAAACAATAACCAGCCTCGTCAGTATGCCCTGTTTTGCCGCCAGTAATATACAAATCAGTATTTAAAAGTTTGTTGGTATTTGTCACCAAATATTTTTTGCCGGCCGCAGTTTTTACCCAATAATTTTTCAAGGTCGTTGCTTCCAACATTTTTGGACTTTTGAATGCTTGCCGCATTATTTTCGCCATGTCTTCGGCAGTTGAAACATTCGCGCTGTTTAAGCCGGTTGGCTCAACAAACTTTGTGTTAGTCGCGCTGAATTCCAAAGCTTTTTTATTCATTGCCGCGACGAATTCGGGCGCGCTCAACCCGGTTGAGCGCGCCAATGCCATTGCCATATTATTTTTAGAACCAATCAATGTGGATAGAAAGACATCTCGCGCTGACAATTTATCTCCAACTTTAATATTCAATTCCGAGCCGCCGACATTGTCGGCTTTTTGAACCTGAATCATTTTTTTCCAGCCCGGATTATTGTCTAAAAAAACCAACGCGGTCATAATCTTTGTCATGCTCGCGACTGCTTGCTGATCATCTTCATTCTTTGAAAATAAAATTTCACCGGTCGCGTCATCAATAACAATCGCGGCGCGCGCCGTCAAATTGATATTTCGTTGCTCCGCAACCATTACCATGCCATGCGAATAGCATGTTTGGGCGCGCGCCAAATTTTCTTTTTCCAATAACTTTGTGTCCAAGTCTTCCCACTTTCCATCCTGAAACAAATAAACCGCTCTGTCTGTCATAGTGTTATCGCTAAAATATTTTAAAGACAACAAAATTGGCGCGGACAAAATTTCTTCACTTTGGTCCGCGCCAATCTCATATGAATACGCGCTGCTCACGCGAGTCAATCCATCTGGCAATGTCATTGAACCAACATCAATTTTTTCAATTTTTATCCGCATCGGCTGCCCGTTAAAATCATTGATATCAAATTGTTTCGGCAAAACTGGTAGCCAAAAAAAATCATCACTGCTTTTTATTGTGTATCCTTTTAGTAGCGTCTCGCTATCTAACGAAACAGCGGCAACATTTTCTGCTGCCGCGGCCTCGCCGGCATAAGCGTACAACGCGAAAAGAAAAACAATTATTGCCGCAAAATACAGCCATTTTTCCATATCCAAATATTCCACCTTTTTAATTAGACTTAGAGCTTAGTAATACCCTTTTCTGTCAGCTTATAACAGCCAGGCAGAGCATAAGTTGCCACGCCTTTTTCTAAATTAAAATAAATCGTGTATGTCTCCGCCAACGGAAATTTCTCAAAAGCATAATTGCAACTGCCATTCTTACAAACTGGCGCTGTATTACAAAGAGTTGTCGTCCATAACGGATCATTGATATTTTTAATTGTTGGCAAATATGTTTCCAAATTGCCACCCGTGCATTTACTGATCGCTTCACTTGCGACACATCCAGCTTTATCATAACCGCCGTATTCTGATTTAACAAGTTCCATTGATTTTTGAATCGCGTCAATGTCGCTAATGCGCTTTGTGTCGCGCGCGCGCTCGCGAATTCCGTTTAAAGAAACCACTGCCATTGTTGATAAAAGTCCAATGATGGCAACAACCACCAAAAGCTCTACCAACGTAAACCCGTCTTGCCTTCGGCATGCCGAGGCTGACCCGCGTTGTTTTTTCATATTTTTAAGTTTATTTATTATTCTATTCCACCGATAAACTCAATGCCGCTTCTTGTTAATTTATAACAACCAGGCTCTTTAGCGCCGCCACCGCCCTTTTCCAAATGAAAATATATTTCGTAATTCTTTTTGTCTTTTGAATAGCCGCTGAAGCAATAATTGCAATTCGCTTGTTCGCATAAATCCAAACTGCAACAATCCGCGCCGCCAAGAGGATCGTTCAAATGCGCGACCGACAAATATTTTTCAATGGTCGCGCCATAACACGCATTGCTGACAGTATCTTCTTTTGCGCAGCCTTTTTGTCCAGAATAATTTCCAAAAGAATCATTTACCAATTCCATTGCCTGTCGCAAAGATTCCATATCAGACAACCGCTTTGCATCACGCGCCTTTTCCCGCACTCCTGTCAATGAAAACAAAACCAATGTAGACAAAATTGCCACTATTGCTATTACAACAATCAACTCAACCAACGAAAAACCGTCCTTTCTCATATTCATATTATAACACACATTACATCGCGCCAGCCAATTTATACATTGGCATAATAATCGCCACAATAATCAAACCAACGCCAATGCCAAGCACAACCATAATCACAGGCTCTAACAATGACATCATTTTATTTATTGAATTTTCAACTTCACGGGAATAAAATTCCGCGATTTTACTTAAAATTTCCTCCACTTTGCCGGCCTCTTCTCCTGTTTCAACCAATTGGCTGACAAGCCGCGGAATTTCATGGTGTTTTGCCAAAGCAGCTGCAAACGGTTGTCCATCTTCAACATCTCGCTTCACCTGCATAAAAATTCTTTCAAAAATTTTATTACCAACCACTCCGCGGCTAATGTCCAGCGCATCTGCCAGCGGAACGCCGCCAGACATTAAAGTATTAAGGCTGCGCGAAAATCTGATGACATAAGTATATGTGAGCAATGTTCCGAAAATTGGAAATTTCAATTTCAAATAGCTTGTCAAAATGCGTATTGTGGTTGAATTGCGCGACATGTAAAACGCCACGCCAATAACAACCAATCCGAGCAAAACGAGCACGCCATTGTGCACAAAAAAACTGCTCACAGCAATCAAAACTTTTGTTGCCATTGGCAATTCAGCGTTTGCTTGAATCAACATTTCAGTCAGTTTTGGAATGACATAAACCATGACCATTACTCCCAACACAGCCATTGCGCCGATAATAAACGCCGGATAAATAAACGCGCCAACAATTTTTTTGTTCAGATCATAATCTTTTTCTATTTGGTCAGACAAATAATTCAAAACTTCTGACAAACGACCAGAACTTTCGCCAGTGCGCACCAAATTCACAAAAAAATTATCAAAAACTCGCGGATGCGCCTCAAGCGCGTCTGACAATTTCATGCCGCCCTCAACATTTTCCGACACCTCAACCAAAATCTGTTTCAACCGTTTATTGTCAGTTTGCTCAACCAGCCCCTTCAAACCAACGACCAACGGAATATCAGACTCAACCATTACTGCCAATTGTTTAACGAAAATCAGCAAATCTTGCTTGGGAATGGTTTGCCATGTCAGCAATTTTTCCAAAAAAACATTGCGCTTTTGTTCCAAAGCAACAATGTCATAGCTCCGCTCTTTCAACAATCCAATGGCAATTGTCTCTGTTTCAGCTTCAACCAAACCATCAATAATTTTGTTATCAGCGGCCTTTGCCCGATATTTATAAATCATAATGCTTCTTCTGTTTCTTCGCTTACGCGCATTACCTCCTCTACCGTCGTCATTCCTTGCACTGCTTTAATCAAACCATCCTGATATAGTGTCATCATTTTATTTTTTTCCAACTCTTTGCTCGCAACATCATGTTTAAATCCATCGGCAATGATTTTACGCATGTTTTCAGTGATTGAAAAAATTTCCGACAAAACAACTCGACCAGAATAGCCTGTGTTTTTACAGGCAGAGCACCCATGACCATGCCAACCGACCAATTCTTTGTCCAACAAACCATCGGGCAAATGCTCTTGCGGAATGCGCCCCAACTCACGCTGGATTTTTTTCAAAATTTCAGGCGGAAACGCGACTTGCTCTTTGCATTTTTCACAAATGCGGCGCGCCAACCGTTGCGCTATTACCAAATTCAACACAGACGCCAGCAAAAACGGCTCTACTTTCATGTCAATCAACCGCGGAATCGCGCCAAGCGCGTTGTTCGTGTGCAAAGTTGAAAAAAGCAAATGTCCGGTCAGTCCGGCATGAACGACCATTTCAGCTGTTTCATTGTCGCGAATTTCGCCAACCATTATAATGTTTGGATCTTGGCGCAAAATTGACCGCAAACCATTGGCAAAAGTGAAGTTGACGTCAGGATTGATTTGCGACTGGTTCACGCCGGCAATATTATATTCAATCGGATCTTCCAACGTGACGATGTTCACGTCTTCTTTGTTCAAAATGTTCAAAATAGAATATAGTGTCGTGGATTTTCCAGAACCAGTCGGACCCGTGACCAGCGCCATGCCAAAAGGTTTTTTGATTTCTTTCTCAACAATTGATACAAAATATTCTGAAAAACCAAGCTGCTGCAAAGGTTTGGCGGCTGACGCGGCGTCCAAAAGCCGCATTGTCACTTTTTCTTTGCCCAACAATGGCATTGTTGAAACGCGGAGATCAATTTCTTTTTTACCAATATTGATTTTAAAACGACCATCTTGTGGCGCGCGAGTTTCATCAAGTTGGAGGCGCGCCAAAACTTTGACGCGCGAGACGATTGAGTCGTGTAGGCCCAACGGAATTATCAGCGCCGTCTGTAAAACGCCATCAATGCGATATCGCACCCTTGAATCCCGGGCGTTTGGTTCAATATGAATATCCGAAGCCCCATTTTCAACGGCATGTTTGATGACAATTGAAACGATTTTTGAAACCGGCGCGCTTTTTATCACTTCACCAATCGGCGCGGTTTCCTGATCATCATCCGTTTCCTTTGCTTTGTCCGCCTCCTCTTGAACGGCTGGCGCGACTTCTTCGCCGATTGAGGCATAGTTCGCGTAATGCTTTTCCCAGCCAGCGCGCGAGCACAAATATAATTCTATGCTATATCCTTTTCCATTTGCCCAAAATCCAATTGCCTCGCCAGCGTTAAAATCTTCTGTTTCAGCAAAAGCAATTTTCAAATGCGCGTCAGCCGCGTCAAAACAAATTGCCCGATATTTTTTAGACAAATCTTCGGGCAAAATCTGAACCACTTGTTTCGCGAGATCAATGTTCACCAAATCAACAAATGGAATGCCGCGCAACGTTGCTTTTATGGGCAACAATTTTTCTTCGCTCGCATAGCCGCCTTTTACCAATATTTCTTCCAGCGGCTGGCCGGTTTTTTCCAAAAGCTGCCGAATCTCAAAAGACTGCGCCTGCGTAATAATGTTTCGCGTCAAAAGAATATTTAAAAATTGTTCATTGGAATAATTCATTTTTGTAAAATACTACTGCGCCTTAAACGGATTGTCTTTTTTATTTATTTTGGTTTTATCAATATTCAATGGAAATTCCGCTTGCAATTTTAATTCGCTGAAACGTTTTTCGTTCGCGATTTTATCTTTCAATTCAACAAAGTTTAATTCAACTTGCTCTGTCGCGCCGCCGCTTGTTGATATGGTCTGACCCTTTAACAAAATTTGCGGCGCGAAATATTTCAAATTGACAATCAAAATCGCGAACAACAAAAACGCTGCCAGCACTATCCAAAATGCTATTTGCCACGCCTGTTTTTTATTTTCGCTCGTTAACATAATATTTCAATATTGAGACATTCGAATTTCTAATTTGTTTCGTATTTAGTGCTTCGGATTTCGAATTTCATATTAGTCAATCGGCAAATAATACGAGGTCAAAATCACGACATAACCTTGCGTTTGCGGCGAATAATTTAAGGCTTTTATATCCATTAGCCGCAAACTGTTTGTCGCGTCAGCAACAAATTTTTTCAATATAAAATAATCACCTCCCATCAAATTTAAATTCATTGTGACAGCCTGAACTTTGCCAATGGTATTTTTTTCACTTTTTGGCAATTCTGCGTTAAACGATGACAGTGTCAACTGATTTTTTTTTGGCGATTTCTGAAATTTGCAAATATAATTCTGGCAATTCAGCATCATACGGCAAAGCAGAATAAAGTTTTTTCACCGAACTTTCCATTTGCGACAAATCCAGTTTTGCGGATTTTAATGACACCAATTTTGCCTGTTGTTCTGTTAAACTTTTTTCCAAATTGGCCAGTTGAGACAACGGCGCGCGCACATCAGCTTTGTAATGGTAAAATCCGCAAAGCAAAATCACAAACACCAAAATCAAAACAAAACCCATCAAAATGCTGTCCTGATAAACATGCGCAAAACGAAAAAGTGCGTTTGGCTTTTTGTCAGCGTTCATCTGATGCTCTTGTTTTATTATGTCAACCATATAAAAGCCCCAGTTACCAATTACTAGTTACCAGCCCCTATTTCGTTTAAAAACGCGTCGGCTAATTCCAAATTAACTTGAAAACTAACTTGCCCTGGTTTTGTTCCAGTCAGACTGCCGGAATTTATTTCAACTTTTTTCACAAAATCGGTCGCGCCCTGAAAAACTTTTAACTGCAATGCCAGTTGCGTGTAATCATCCGCGACCGCTGACAATGTAATCTTGCCATTGTCTTCAGCAACCAAATCATTGTAATCCACTGCTGGCAAAGTGTACGCTTCCAGATAATTAAAAAACTTTCCCCAATAAACATGCTTGTCCAACAATGATTTAACTGCCGCGAAACGTTTACTGATTTTTACAAAATCGCTCTGGCTGGATTCGTATTGTTTAATTTCCCGCTGAACAAGCGCCAGTTGTTTGTTGACTTGAATTTGGTTATCCAAAACTTGCAAATTGTAAAATTTTGCTGCGCTGAAAACAATGCCATACAGCAGAGCAAATACAAAAACTACTCTTGCCATTTGTGCCAGCAAAACAAAAAAATCTTTTTTATAAATTTCTGTGTTTTCCACTTTTAACAAATCCATTGTCAATTTCGCGCGGCGGCTAGACCTGCCAAGGTCAAACAACCCTGAAAAAAATTGTTTAACTCCGCCCGAAGAACCAACCACTTTTGTCTTGCCAACCAACACGCGCGGCTGTTCGACTTTTTTCTGCTGCAACAACTCTTTGTAAGTTTCTCGCGGAGCAACAACAGCCAGCCGTTCTATTTTTTTGCCATTATTAATTTGCCGTAACTTAATTTCTTCCGGCGACATTTTCGCTGGCAAGTCCCCTTTTCTTAATTCTTCTGGCAACAAATTGATCATAATTAAAAGTTGCGAAGCGCCAGCCCAATCGCAGGCGCGAATCGCGGCCCGATTTCATCCAAAATCGGTTGCATTTCCTCCGGATAAATAATGCGCGCCCATGGATTTCCAACAAATGCTCTGATATTAAAAATGGTTTCTAGATGTTTTCCAAGATTCAAAAGATTGGCTGACCCGCCGGATAAAATAATTCGTTCAATTCTTTTATTCTGATTTCCCGGCTGTTCAAGGAAAAAGTTTATAACGTAGCGCATTTCATTCACAATCGGTTCCAAAAAATCTTTAAACGCTTTTGGCATTTGCATTTCAGAATTATGATTTCCAGCCAAATGCGCGCCCAAATCTCGTTTGAATTGTTCTGCGGCTCCAACGTCCGTTCCTAGTGTCCTTGCCATTATGGCGCTCAATTGCGTGCCGCCATGCGTGACACTGCGCTCAATATAAGGAATACTGTTTTCAACGATCACGACAGTCGTATCACTCGCGCCAAGATCAACTATCATTGCCACTGATTTATCATTGCCGAGCAATGCGCGCGTCAAAGCAAATGCTTCTGTTTCCAAACTTATCAATTCCATACCGGCGCGCTGGAAAGCATCCAGATATTTTTGAACGACTTTTTTTGCCGCGCCGGTGAGTAAAACCTGCGCGCTTTTCATTGCTTTGTCATTTTTCACACCTGTCACACTTTCCAAAACTTTCCAATCCAAAATCATTTCGTTCAATGGCAAAGGCACAACTTTTTTCGCTTCCCACTCAACGGCCGCTGATAATTTTTTAGGAGATGTTAATTCGTCTTTTGAAATATTCGGTAAATTGATAATCGTAGAAAAAACCGCGTTTGATGGCAACGCGCTGATTGCTTTCTTCGTTTTTACGCCAGCCTTTGTCGCAACTTCTTTCAAAACCTCTGCCAAACGTTGCGGCTCGTCCAACAAATTCCCGATCTTTTCGCCCATTAGCCGCTCCAAATAACCGTAAGTTTCCAACTTCGGATGACCCGCGCCAACAGACAACTCCACCATTTTCACGCTGGCTCCGCCAATATCAATACCCAAAAAGCTTTGACCCTTTTCTTTTGAAAATAAATTAAACATATCTTTATTTTACCACATTTTCCGCATTACCGCCAAATTTAAATGGGGATAAATCCAATGTCATTGCGAGGAGTCTGCGACGAAGCAATCTGGGCCTCGTACCAATTACGAGATTGCCACGCAAAGCCTCGCAATGACAGCCGCTATTCAGTAACCCAACTCGGCAAACCTTTCGCAATATCCGCAAACCCCGGCGGCGTATTTGCCAAAACCCTGCCGTCATAAATAATTTGTTCTGCCGGCGCTTTTGTCTGCAAATCAACAAATTCTCGCTGAAATTCAAAAACCTGCGCAACCATTAGCCCACCAACTTTTAGTTGTTTTTTGCTCGCGCCTGTTGAAATTTTTCCTTCCGCGTAAAAATTACCAACCAAATTCTCAACATCCGGCGCGATTATAATATTGCCGGCTAAACCATTTTTTTTCAAAACAATCACGCCCAACGAAGCAACCTCTTTTGTGTTTTTCACTGGCGTTTGCTGGTAACCGATATTGTTGTTGATATTCAAATTTCCACGCACAACCAACGTGCCGTTACCCAATTTGCCGTTTATGCCGTTGTTGATAATCCAGTCGCTGTTCAATTGCAAATCGCCATCATAATAATAAACCTGCCCATTCAGCGGATTATCAATATCGCCAAACATTTTTATGTCCTCGCGCAAACCAGATTGCCCGGCAAGCAATCCTTTTACATTCAAAAATCCCAATTGGTCGGCGTAATAATTGTTTTCAGTTTTCGGAAAGCCAAGTTTAACATTTTCCTGCTCGCAATTTTCGCCGCACGCGCTGTCAAAGTGCACAATTTTACCGCCAGCTTGCAATAAAAATGTCGCGTTGCTTTTTCCAGTTGGCGCGGTTGGCGTGTAAAGCGAACCAATGTTGCCGCCCGAATAAACATCACCAACAACATTCACGTACGGACCATGAACTTCGGTTGATGAAAATTTCGGATGAAACGAAAACCAGCCAAAGCCAGAGTTGCTGGCCGTATCCCCGTTCCAACCCCAACCTGCCAAAGTGTTTGTCGCAAAATCAACGGCCATTCCATATTCATAACACGTTGAACATGCCGCACACGTTCCCGCAACAAGGTCGCAGGATGAACAGTCTGCGCAAAAATTTCTAGAGCCAGCAACCTGCTGGTCTGAAAAACAAAAAGAGCAATTTTTGTCGCCCTTGTCGCAATTTCTGCATTGATAAAATTTCGCAAACGCGTTTGCAGATTGTTTGCCAATCAATTTCATCCAACCGTTTGTCCCCAAAACAGGCCAAGCCGCCCAACCAGAGATTAAGCCATTGGCTTGCAATCTTGCTTCTGGCGCCAATCCTTCTGGCGTCACATTCAAACCAAAATTTTTACAACTTGTGCCAAAGCATAACCACCCGCCATATTCTGACCACGCCAATCCGGACAAAGTTTGTCCGCTTTTGTCATAATCAACGCCATAATCAACAAAGCAGGCATTCGCAATTTCTTCGTTGTAGCAATTCATTGAAACCCAGCCGATGTTTTCTGACCATGCCCAGCCGCGGATTTTGTTGCTTTTGCCAGCAAAAATATCAGCAGACGGCAATATAACCGCCAATAGTAAAATTACTGCGATAACAAAAACCCTCCGGTTCATATTTGCTTACATTATAGCACATTCAACATTACGACGCATCCAGCGCATCATTCAGCAACGCGTCTGCCAATTTATTGTCCTCGCGATAAACGTGCTTGTAAATCACTTTTTTAAACTGCTGCTGCAAATTGTGAATTTTCAAAAATTGCAAAGCCAAATCCTGATTTTTCACTTTATACTCGCCATTCAATTGCCGCACAACCAACTCGCTGTCCAAATGAAACTCCAACTCCTCACCGCCCAGCTCTTTTGCTTTTTGCAATGCCAAAACAACTGCCTGATATTCTGCCTGATTGTTCGTCGTAGCGCCAATACATTTTCCTTCTTTGTAAATAACTTTACCCCGCCCTGGCGGGGTTCCGTTTTCCTCAATCACCACGCCGATCGCAGCTGGCCCCGGATTCCCTCTTGCCCCACCATCCGTATGTATTAAAAACTTTTTATTCATAGTAAAATTCGAATATCGAAATACGAAACAAATTAGAAATCAGAATGTTCCAATATTGAAACATTGTGATTTAGTGCTTCGAATTTGTTTAGAACTTCGAGCTTCGTGCTTCGGATTTAATGTCAACTACTTTATATTGTATTTCGCTCGCGCCATTCCACACGTTCAGCCCAGCCTCAACCACTGCATCCACAATATCGCCAATCCGCAGTTTTGACAATTGCTCAACATTGCTAAAACAAATCAGACGATAAATAAACGAATGATTTGGCTCGCAGACAAACATTTGCAAATATTTTCCATCCTTGCCAACAACTTTAGTGCCAACAATTTCCAAATTTTTTACCAAAAATACTGGCGCACGATTTCCCTCGCCAAATGGTTCAAAATAATCAAGCATTCCAAGAAGATTTTGTTTCAAATTCAAAAGTTCGGCGGCCGCGTCAATTTCCAAAATCGGTTCTGCGCTTGTTGGCGCCACTTTTGCCAAATGTTCGTGCAATTCATCTGCTAATTTTTCAATCGTTGCGTCAGCTTTCAACGTAAATCCGCACGCGCCACTATGCCCGCCCAGTCTGCAAAAATAATTTTCAAAAAGTCTGAACGTTTCAACAACATTGACCGACCCAGCTTGCCCCTTTGGGGTTCCGCGAACCGAACCGACGACGTTTCCATTGACCATCGTAGCAACAACAGCCGGCTTTGAAAAACTTTCCGCCAGCTTTCCGGCGACCAATCCGCAAACTCCGATTTCCCATTTTTCGCTGTAAACAAAATAAATATTTCTGTCCCCTATTTCACCAACCTGCGACTTGGCTTCTTTTAAAATTCTTTCGGTCAATTGCTGGCGTTGAGAATTTAACTTGTGCAATTCGCAACCGATTTTATCAGCCTCTTCTCCGTCTTCTGTCACCAACAATTTGAACGCCTGATTCGCGTGATTCATCCTGCCCGCGGCGTTTAGCCGCGGCCCGATTTGAAAACCAATTGTCGCGACGCTTATTGATTCAATGTCAGCGCCAATGAGTTTTAAAAGTTTTTGCAAACCAAGCCATTGCGTTTGTTTTAAAACCAAAACTCCATATTTTGCCAAAACCCGATTCTCATCCAAAAGCGGCATGCAATCTGCCACTGTCCCGATCGCAACTAAATCCAGCAACCACTTTTCCAACCCCGCCACTCCGCCATATTGTTGCAGAGACGTTTCATGAAACGTCTCTACGGCCTGCCGCAATATCGCCTGCGCCAATTTATATGCAACGCCCACTCCCGCCAAATCGCGAAACGGATAATTTTTGTCAAACTTAGGGTTGATGATTGCCAATGCCCGCGGCGATTTGGCGGGCGGTTCATGATGGTCGGTGACAATAACATCAACACCGTTTTGTTCCAAAAAATTTATCTCTTCAAAATTTGAAATTCCGCAATCAACAGTAATCAACAACGAATATTTTTTCGCCACAAAATCCGCTGCTGTATTCATATTCAAGCCATAGCCTTCTTGCTCTCTGCTTGGAATAAAAACTTCAACGCGACCACCAAGGATCGTTAAAACTTTATACAACACAGCTGCCGCAGTCACTCCGTCCGCATCATAATCTCCATGGATTACAATTGATTCTTTATTTTCAATTGCCAACAAAATTCTAGCGACCGCGACGTTCATGTCCTTAAACAAAAAAGGATCATGCAATTTTGAATAATCCGGATGAAAAAATTTCTTTGCCGTTGCTCTATCAAAAATTCCGCGGTTAAATAACAACTGGTTTAGCTCGGATGAATATCCGAGCTTTTCCGCGATATCCGCTGGCACTTGTGGTTTTAATTTCCATTCCATAGTTATTACATTTTATCACATTAAATTTTTTTTTGTAACCCCGTTTTCCTGTAGAGACGAGATATATCTCGTCTCTACATATATAAATACCATTTCAAAAACCCTTCGCAAAATTGAGGGGTGTGTATAAATGCACCCCGTCATTCACCCGCCAAGAGCTCACGCACTTTGGCGGGTTGATTGAAACAATCAAAAAACCGCGGAATTAATTTAATCCCGCGGCAAGCGCATTGCGCTTTCGCTACAACACATCCCATGTCACAGCCTTAACAGCCAAACCGACTTCTGCCAGCTTTGGGTCAAGATACTTTTTCAGCAGGTCAAGAAATGCCGCCTGCTGCTCTGTCCGCAGTGGATTGTAAAACTCGGACAACTCCTTGCTGTGCGCGTCGTTGAAATCATACACGACAAGCTTCACGAGCCGCAGGTATCGTGCTTCGAATTGCTCGTGCGACATCTGCCCGTCGTATGGCGCCATAGCAACGACTGCCTCCACGAACTTCTTGACGTCAACTTCTTCAAACGCTACCGTGTAATGGACTTCCCGAACTTTCGGGTTCTCGGTGATCGGCTTTACCACCGTCGAAATCGGCTTCGGGCTTGCGGTGTAGTTCACACAGTTGTCATAATTCCACGCGAGTGGCACATTAACATCAACAACCTTGCCTTGCTCGTCTAATGTCGCCAATCTTGCTGCGAATGGGTTGGTCGCCCTTCCAATATCAGACTGCCAACTATCAGACTGCCAACCCTCTCCGTTGAACTCTACGACCAACGGCGCGAAAAGCAATGCCACTGTGAGCAAGCAACATACCATGAATCCCAGCGCGATGAACTGCTGCACTCTTCTACCTCTCCGCACACGATCAGCATTTGCGACCTTGCAACCCAACACAATCGCGCCAAGAGCCAGCACCACAATCACCGCCAACCAAATCCCTGTTGCCATGACCGCACCTCCCTGTTGAATTTCCATTGTCAAAGTCCACTTTTCCCAACAGCTAAGATTAACACACCCAAAAACAAAAAGCAACCCCTCGCGAAATTGCCACCTACCGTTTCATCACCGCCAAATAAGCATCCGGTGGGATATTAACCCGTCCACGCCCCATTTCCATCATTTTCTTTTTTCCCTTTTTCTGCTTTTCCAAAAGCTTGGCGCGTCGTGTCCAATCACCACCATACAACTTTGCTGTCACGTCTTTTCGCAATGCCGAAATCCTTTCCGACGCCAGCACTTTGCCACCAACCATTGCCTGAATTTTAATCACAAACTGATGCTTTGAAATCTTATCTTTCAATATTCCAACGATCTTTTTGCCAATTTGAAACGCCATGTCGCGGTAAATAATCAGGGCAAACGCCTCAGCCGGCTCCTCGGCAATGAGCATGTCCATTTTTATCAAATCAGCTTTTGCGTATTTGTAAAAATCATAGTTCATTGACGCGTAGCCAGAACTGACGGTTTTCAATTTGTCGTGAAAATCAACGATCAACATTGAAAGCGGAATGCGATAATGCAACAACGCGCGCGTTGCCTCAAGATATTCAGTATTCAAATATTCGCCGCGCATTTCCTGCGTCAACTGCATTACCGCGCCCAAATATTCTTTTGGTGTGACGATATCAACGGTCATAATCGGCTCTTCCATGTGATCAATCTGCGACGGGTCTGGAAACTCATTCGGATTTTTTATAATGTATTCAACGTCTGACAAAATCTGATTTTTTTTCAAATTCGGCGGAAATTTATTTCCTTTTTTCAAAGCAACTTTATACGCCACGCTCGGCACTGTCACAATAATCGCCAGATTAAATTCCCTGCGTAATCTTTCCTGAAAAATTTCCAGATGCAACAAACCGAGAAAGCCACAGCGAAAACCAAATCCCAAAACAGGAGAACTTTCCGGCTCATAAATCAATGCCGCGTCATTCAATTTCAACTTGGCAATCGCCTCGCGCAATTCATTATATTCATTCCCCTCTTCGCAAAAAATTCCAGCGTACACCATTGGTTTTACTTCTTTGTATCCGGGCAACGGCAAAATTTCGGATTTCGAATTTGGAATTTGTTTCGGATTTAGTGCTTCGGATTTGATAAGCGTATCTCCAACTCTACATTTTTCAATATCCTTCAACCCTGTGACGACATAGCCAATATCTCCGGCTGACAATTTGCCGGTTGAAAATTGTTTTGGTTTTAAAATGCCGCAATCTAAAACTTCGCCGCGCTCGCTCGCGCCAATCATGCAAATTTTATCGCCCTTTTTTAGTTGTCCATCCATCAATCTGACGTATGCAACGACGCCTTTGTACTCGTCGTAAAAAGAATCAAAAATCAACGCGCGCAACGGCTTTGCCGTGTCAGTTTTCGGCGCAGGCACTTTTTCAACTATTGAACACAAAATTTGTTCAACGCCCGCGCCTGTCTTTGCCGAGCACAATAAAATTTCATCTTCTCGGCATCCAACCAATCCCACAATTTCTCGCTTTGTCCTTTCAACGTCAGCCGCAGGCAAGTCAATTTTATTTATCACCGGAATAATTTCCAAACCCTGTTCAATCGCCAAATACAGGTTTGCCAAAGTCTGCGCCTGAACACCCTGCGTCGCGTCAACCAACAGGATCGCGCCCTCAACCGCTGCCAAGGATCGCGAAACTTCGTACGAAAAATCCACGTGGCCCGGAGTATCAATCAAATTCAGAACATATTGTTCATTGCCAACTTTATAAGCCATGGTTGCAGGCGTCAATTTAATCGTAATGCCGCGCTCGCGCTCCAAATCCATTGAATCCAAAATTTGATTTTTCATTTCACGTTTATCAACCGTGCCAGTCAATTCCAAAAGCCGGTCAGCCAACGTTGATTTGCCATGGTCAATATGCGCGATAATGCAAAAATTCCGGATATTTGAAGACATAAATATAAGCTAACGTCATCTTAGCATTTTTTGTTTTTTATTTCAACGCCATTGTCATTCCGACCTCTTGCAAAGAGGGAGGAATCCCTTGTAAACGCATCTTCACGCAGCAAAAAACAGCCAACTTATCATGGCTGTCACAAAGTTTGCGCAAAAAGAAATTAAAATCGCCTTTTTCCAGCCAACATTTAAAAGCAACCATAACAACAAGATTTCTACTATAAAAACCCCAAACTCTACCAGCCAAAAATTATTTAAAAAATTCCAATATACATTTGTTGCTATCGGGAGCGTGAACAAGTTGATTATTACGGAATAAAACAATAATTGGATCGGCTGTTTTTTTACAAAAAAATAAATAACCAAAAACTCAGCCAAAAAAGTCAAAGCAAACGACCAAATATATTGCATCACAAAAATTATTTTCTAAGCCTTCTTATAACAAGCACAACAATTATAACCGCGAGTGCTGATAGCGGCACAATGACAAACCAAAATTTTTCAAACCACCACGGTAGCAGCGCCGTTTTGGTTCGTTCAGGCATGACATTTTGATCGACATATGTCTTCTCTTCTGTCGTCCCATCAGCATAAGTGTAAATTGCCTTTTCTTTCTCCATCACGAACGTGTTTGCTGACAATGAAACAATTCTCAAGACATCAACAATTTTTTCCAATGGATCGTTGACTGCCACAAAACTTGTTGACTGAATTTTCAAATCAGAAGCAATAAGATATTTATTTGTCGCGAAAAAAGACTTTTCTGCCACGTTTTCCGTTGGAATTGCAACGCCGATTAAATCAGCGCTCTTGCTCGCGTAAATTTTAGGCGAACTAAGTTTATAAAAACTCACGCACTCATTTTTATTTATAATTTCATGTCCACCCATTGGATCCTGAAAATATGCGACGAAACTGTACGCCGGATAATCGCCAAGATTAGAAATCTGAAAACAATAATTAATCTGCTTTTCGCCCGGCATAACCAAGTCTGCCGAAGCCATTATCGGAGCAACAAATATCATCAGCCCCAATAAAACAATCCACTTGTTTTTCATAAATTTTATTTTTAAATGATATCTATTCTCATTTTATCAAAATTATAGCCAAAACAAAAACCGCGCCATTCTATCCGTCATTGCGAGCAAGTAGAACGAGCGCGGCAAGCTCACCAATTCTTATTTTTTCTTCGCCTTTTTTTCTTTTTTCTCTTTCTTTACCGCAATTTTCTCTGTTTTCTCAACCGGTTTTTCAACCGATTTCTTTTCAGCCTTTTTCTCAACCTTGACCGTTGGTTCCGCGCCCAAGGCGCGTCCGCCTATGGCGGAAACTTTTTTCAATTCGACTTTTGCTGGCGCAACTTTCACAGGAGACAAAATTGATAAAATTTTATCCAACTTTGAAATTATCAAATCAACCTGCCCCTTTGAAATTCCAACGCCTGCGCTCGGCGTCGCCTCGCGCTTAAATCCACCTCTATCGCTGCCAAAACTTTTCGGCGCATAGCTAGAACCGCCGCCGAAGCTCTTTGGCGCGTAATCTGATCCACTACCCTGCGCTTTAAAACAGCTACTGCAAAAAACAGGGCGATCGCCGGTCGGTCTGAACGGCACCTCACATGACTGTCCGCATTTTTCGCAAACAGCTGGAAACATTGGTCGATCTTCACGATTTCCGCCAAAATCTCTACCGCCGCCAAAGCTTTTGCCACCACTTCGACCACCAAAATCGCGGCCACCACCACCAAAACTCTTGCCACCACGGCCACCACCACCGAATTTGTTAAAACTACCCATAAGTAAATTTTGTTAGTTAATAATCCTAAGGCACTAACTATATCACGATTTAACAAAAGACGCAAGTACCCTGCGCCGGATCGCCTCAAACTCCTCTGATTTTACCAACAACACGATTAAAATGAAAACTACGGAAGCGAGAATTGAAACCACCAGCAACTCAACCAGCGCGCCGATAAAACCGACGAAATTAAATTGCGCAAGCCACGAATAAACCGCTATCGCGACGACTAACATTGCGACTGACGCCACAAAAGTTTTCAGCGCCGCACGCCAAAAACCAACAACTGGAAAGCCCCGCAACTTTGGTTTTAATAAAATCCATAACAAAACAACATTGAAAATATTGCTTATACTAAACCCAACAACCAAGCCGCTTATGCCAAAGCTTTTACTCAAAAAATATCCCAAAATAATGTTGAGCGCGGCCGCGGCTAATCCCGTAAAAAATGGAATGGCCGTGTTTTGCAAAGAATAAAACGCTCGCGCCAAAACCGGAATCATTGCCTGCGCGAACAAACTTACCGCGAACGCGGCCAAAACATCGGCCGTTAATTTTATTGCGGCCGCGCCGAATTTCCCATTGCCAAGAATCAATTCAACAATCGGCACTCGCAAGACAATCAACAACACTGTCGCAGGCAACATCAAAAAAATAATTTGCCGTAATGATCTGCTCAACTGCGAATTAAACTCGCTGAGATTTTTATCCGCGCCCATTTTTGCCAAAACAGGAAATAATGCCAGCGCGAGCGGCATTGCCACCAAACCAATCGCCAGATATTGAATATTGTTTGCCAAATTAAAAATCGTCAACGAACCAACGGCCAAAGTTGAGCCAATGATTGTGATTACCAACAAATTTATCTGCGCAGTCGCGGCACCCAAAACTCGCGGCACCAACAATTTTACAACTTTTATCAAAGCATTGTCGCGAAGTTTAAAAAGTGGCTGATAGCGATAGCCGATCCTGCGGCAAGCTATCCATTGCAAAAAACAATGTGCCGCGGCACCAACAACAACGCCAGCGGCCAAGCCGTAAATCCCCCACCATTTCACAAAAATCAGTGCGCCCAAAATTATTCCCAAATTATAAAAAATCGGCGCGCTGGAAAACGCCAAAAATCTTCTGAAACTTTGCAGCGCGCCGCCAAAAACATTGCTCGCGCCCAAAAACAGCGGCGACAAAAACATTATTTGCGAAACGCGTATAGTCAAACGCAATTTGTCGCCGCCAAAACCGGGCGTTATCAATGGAACAATTTGGGGCGCGAATATTATAAACAGCGCACTGCCAACAAAAAATATTGATAAAAACGCGTTTAAAATTTTATTGGTCAAAACCCACGCTTCTTTATTGTCATCAAACTTTTTCGCGTCTTCATTTTTTATAAATCCCGTCACAACCGGAATAAACGCGGCAGACAAAACACCCAAACCGATCAAATTCAAAAATAAATCCGGGATTCTAAACCCGGCATAATAAATATCTAAAAAATCTCCGTTGCCAAATTGCCCTGCCAAAATTCTATCGCGAATCAAGCCAAATATTCGGCTCAACAAACCAAAAACACTAATCACTATCGCGCCCGAGAATATCGTTTTGGCGCGGCTCATATTGATTTGGCGATTTGCAATTCTTCATTCGTTGGAATCGCCAAAACGCGCGCCTTAATTGGCAATCCTCGCGCAATCAATTTGCGCACATCAGCATTGCGTTCCCCAATTCCGGCCGTAAAAACAATCGCATCAACTTTTCCCAAAATCCCTGCGTACGCGCAAATATATTTTTTTATTCTGTAAACAAACATTCGCAACGCCAACTTACAATTTTCTTTTTCTTTTTGCGAAAACGCTCGGACAACTTTATATCCCGCGACATTATAACCAGCGCCAACCAACACATCGCGCAAATCTTTAAACCCTGAAACTCCGAGCCAACCTGATTCATTATTAAACATTGAATCAACCTGCTCTGCTGAAAAACCATTTTTCACCAAAAACAATCCTATCGCAGGATCAAGATCGCCGCAACGTGTTCCCATCATCAAGCCTTCCAGCGGCGTAAAACCCATTGAAGTATCAATGGCTTTGCCATTTTTTATTGCGGTTATACTGCACCCGCTACCTAAATGGCAAGTAATCAAATTAACTTTGTTCAACGGTTGGCGCAATTTTTTCGCCGCTTGATTAGCAACATATTCATGCGATAAACCGTGAAAACCGTATTTTCGTAAACCAAACTTTTTATAAATTTTTTCAGGCAAAGCATAACGAAACGCAAAATCCGGTAAAGTTTTGTAAAACATTGTGTCAAAGCACGCGACTTGTTTTGCTTTTGGCAACAGTTTTAACAACGCGCTGACGCACAACAATGCGGCCGGATTATGCAATGGCGCCAACTTGTTATATTTCGCAACCGCTTGAACAACTTTTTTGTTCAACAAAGTTGGCGCGACAAATTCAGCGCCGCCGTGCACGATTCTGTGCCCAACTTTTTTGATTTTCTCAATTGGCACGGCGGCTTTATGCAGCAAAGAAAAAACAAGCTTTAATGCTTGTTCATGATTTTCAACTTTAACCAATTCCTTTTTATTACCAAAAACAACAAACGAGCCATTCAGCCCTATTTTCTCCACAATCCCATCATTCAGCTCGCGCAACTTTTCATCAAACAATTTGAATTTCAAGCTGGAACTTCCGGCGTTGATTATTAAAGTCATATAATGTGGCCAGTAGCATTGCTGCTTTTAATGCCAGCGGCGTTCGCCTCATCAACATCCAAATGCACAGCCAGATGAAAGCCATCGCTTACGCGCACCTCAACATTATCAAAAACCAAAGCCCGCGGCCCATCAATGGCCAATTTAACGGTCTGCCCGTTTTTCACGCCAAGTTTGCCCATGTCTTCTGGACTCGCGTGAATATGCCGCTTGGCAAGGATAGCGCCATCTTTTAATTGCAACTCACCATTGGGCCCGATAATTTTTATACCAGCTGAACCAATAACCTTGCCGGATAATCGGACAGGCGCATTGACGCCAAGTTTGTAACAATCGGTCGCTGATAACTCAACTTGGCTATAACCTCGGCATGGTCCGACAATCCTGACATTATCAATCCGTCCCTTTAACCCTTCAACTGAAACAACTTCGCTCGCGGCGAAATCAGTTGCCTGTGACAGCGATTTTTCTTTTTTCAATTCATAGTTATCACCAAAAAGCGTTTCCAAATCTTGCCGAGTCAGATGTACGTGTCGCGCGCTGATTTCTATTTTAATTTGTTGCATAAATATTCTTCCAGCCCTTCAACTTTAACAATATCTTGTTTCATTGTGTCTCTGTCCCGCACTGTCACCGTTCCTTTTTCCAAAGTATCAAAATCGATGGTCACGCAAAATGGCGTTCCGATTTCATCTTGATAGCGATAACGTTTGCCAATATTACCGCGCTCATCCCAGAAAACCATATGATTTTTTTTCAACTCGCGACAAATTTCACGCGCTTTTTCAACCAATTTTTCTTTATTTGCCAACAATGGAAAGACGGCAACTTTATACGGCGCAACCGCTGGTTTTAATTTCAGCACCGTTCGCATATCACCATTTTCCAACGTTTCCTCAACATATGCCTCGCTCAAAATTGCGAGCAAGGTTCTGTCAACGCCAAACGTCGGCTCTATCACGTGCGCCAAATATCGTTCGTTGGTCTGCGCGTCAAAATATGTCAGATCAACGCCAGAATATTTTTGGTGATTACTCAAATCATAATCTCCGCGATAAGCAAGCCCCCACAATTCATCCTGCCCAAACGGAAATTCATATTCCATGTCAATGGTTCGCTGCGAATAAAACGCGCGGTCTTTTTCACTGATTTCAACATCATGAAGTTTTTTCAAGTCCAAACCAACTAAGTTGGCAAAACCATGCATATAATCTGCCCATTCTTCAAACTTTTTATTCCAATCACTTTTTGGATTTACAAAATATTCAATTTCCATTTGTTCAAATTCCAGCGTGCGAAAAATCAGATTACCAGTTGTAATTTCATTGCGAAAAGCCTTGCCCATTTGCGCGATACCAAACGGAATTTTAACGTTTGTTGACTGTAAAACGTTTTTATAATCCACGAAAATATTCTGCGCTGTTTCTGGTCGCAGATAAGTCACTTCGCCCTGTTCCTCAATCGGACCAATCACTGTTTTAAACATTCCGCTAAACATTTTGGGCTTAGTAAACTTGCCGCCGCAGTCAGGACATTTTGTTTCGTCAGCCAATTTGTCTGGCCGAAAACGTTTGTGACATTTCTTACATTCAACCAATGCGTCTTTAAAATTTTTAATATGCCCGCTTGCCTCAAAAACCTTGGCTTTGGATAATATTGTACCATCAATACCAACCATATCATCGCGCTGCTGCACAACATACTGCCACCATTGCTGTTTAATATTATTTTTCAATTCAGCGCCGAGCGGACCATAATCATAAGTATTTGCCAGCCCACCATAAATTTCCGAATTTGGAAACACAAAACCTCTGCGTTTGCACAAACTAACTATTTTTTCCATTCTGTCATCTGCCATATTATATTGTTTTAATCTCTCTCTCTTTGATCGCCGCCTGCTGTTCAAGCTTTGCGGTGTATTGGGCGGTCTCCTTATCCAACCCGGCAACAAAACCGAATTTATCATCTTCACCGATTTCCTTATTCTTGAACGCTGATAAAATTTCTTCTTTTACCTTTTCCCTCACGGCCCGCAAACTGATTTTTGCCTTTTCCAATTTTTCTTTTAAAATTTTCGCGTACTTTTCGCGCGTTTCAGTTGTCATCTGCGGCACAGAAACATGAATCACATTTCCATCGGCCGACGTAGTGACCCCGACATTTGCCTCGGCAATCGCCTTTTCAATGTCCTTCATCACAGCCTTGTCCCACGCTTCCACATTTAACACTCTGACTTCGGCAATACTGATACTCGCCAATTGTTTCAGCGGCGTGCGCACTCCATACGCGTTCACCTGCACATTTTCAACCAATGCCGGCGTCGCGCGCCCGGTTCTGATCCCTCCGATCTCTCTTTTGAAATGCTCAACGGTCGCGTCAAAATCCGCTTGATGTTTTGCGATGAATTGATTCATAGATTAAATCTTATTTAATGCTTTTAACGCCCATGTACAAAATGCTGCCAATTTTTGGATGGACTTTCAAAACAGACGCCGCCAAAGTTGTCGGCATTTTTTTCGCGATCCAGCTGTTGCCGCCGTCTTTGCTACGATAAAAAGAAGTCGTGGTTCCGTAGTAAAGGTTGTTGCTGTTATTCGGATCAACTGCAATTGAATAAATGTTCGCTTGATCGCTCGGCGTCAGCAAATTCATGGCCGTCCACTCTTGCCCGTTGGTTGTTGTTTTAAACAAACCAACAGCAGACGCGTAATATAATGTTCCTGCTTTTTTGCCATCTTCAATAAACCCGCGATAATAATAAATTTCATTCGTGCCTAAACTCGTGAATGCGGAATTCAAACTTTGCCATGTTTCGCCAGCGTCAGTTGACTTTGAAATTCCATTTTCCAAACTCGCCGCGTAAATAACCTTGCTGTCAAAACCGCTGATTAAAATTTTGGCGATACGACTTTTTAACGTTGTTTTTTTGCTCCAACTTTTTCCAGCGTCAGGACTCTTCAAAATTTCTCCGGTGGACAAACCAACCCAAAGCGTTTTGGGCGATTTCAAATCCAATGTGACGGCAGTCACCGAACGAGCGTCATCGCCAGTATAATAAACCTTGTCCCATTTGCGCGAACAATCAGTTGTTTTTTTCAACCAGCTGTCAACAGCAGCGTAAATCGTGCAATGCGCAGTCGGATCAATCGCAATCGCGCGCGGCACACCAACAGTCAAACCCTGATTCCAGCCAATTCCATTGTTATATGAAAAAAACATGCCGTCTTTTCGCGTTCCAATATAAATCGCCTTTTCATCAACAGGATCAAACTCCATCATCAACGTCTCGGCCGCGGCGATCGTGCCGACTGTCGCGCCCGGCGTCATCAAACTTGAGCTGTTCACCCATGTTTCACCAAAATCTTTTGAAACAAAAATGCCAGCTTGGCTGGTCGCTTTTTCTGTTGTGCTCGTAATTTGTATACAACCAGTGGCGCCGAACAAAACAACAGCGCCGACCAGCAACATTAAACTTTTTTTGAACATATTTTTATTTTTTCCGCCCAAGGCGGATTGTTTAAATTCTTAACATCGCGCTTTCAATGCTCATCTTTAAATTCGCGTTTGTGTTCAATAATTTTTTCAGCTCAAATACCATTAACGTTGTTCTGGACAATTCACCAATTGTTTTTTTGTCAGCGACTTTTTTAAAAAATTCTTCAGCGAAAACATTTACGGTTAATTGATCTTGCCCGATTTTAAACAGCAGTAAATCTCTTAACGCGCTTGCCAAATTATCCAAAAAAATTTTCCAGTCGTTTTTATTATTGCCAAACTTTTCAGCCATCGCGCCAGAAAACTGAAGCCTCTCCAATTGATCTGCTCTAATAAAATTCAGCGCCTTTTTAATTTCCTCCTTGTATCGTTCGTAATATTCCGCATTGTGCGCCAGTTGCCACGCCAGCGTTGGCAAACCTTGACTTACCCGCGACAGTTCATTAGCAAGACTTCTCTGCGAGCCAGCGTTTAATAATCCTTTGTAAATTTCAGCGTTTTGCGTTGGAAAAAATCGTATTTCCTGACATCGCGAATAAATCGTTGGCAAAACAGAATCTTTATGCGGCGCTATCAAAATTATCAAGGTCTTTTCTCCGGGTTCCTCAATTGTTTTCAGCAAAGCATTGCTGGCCTCAACTCCAAGCGCCTCTGCGTTCGGAACAATTATTATTTTATACGAATCATTAAAAGCTCGTTTGGAAATTTTATCAATTAGCACGCGCGCCTGCCCTACGGAAATCGTATCTGCTATTTTCTCGCCTTCTTTTTTCGCCTCGCGTTCCAGCCAATAAGCCTCCGGGTAAACGCCCCTCTGCCATTCGCGACAACGCGGGCATTCTTCACACGGCAGAACAATGTTTTCTTTTTTAAATCCAAGTGAACGTCGCTGATCGCAAATTATGCTATTCGCAAAATATTTGGCAATTGTTGTTTTTCCGCTCAATCGCGGACCAGTAAATAAATAAGCGTGCGCTAACCTGTTATTAACAATGCCTTTTTGCAAAAACGAAATTATTTTGGCATGTCCGATTATTGGCCAATTAAATCCGATATCCATATCAATATTTTAGCACACTCTTAATTTGACAACAACACATTTAAGGTCTCTCTGGCGCAACTCTCCCACGTAAACGTGGTCGCGCGTAATTTACCAGCCTCAATATACCTTTTCCTTTTTTCATCGTTGAACAAAATCTGCGACAATCCATCAGCAATGTTTTCAATATCCAATGGATTAACAAGCAATGCCGCGTTGCCGACGATTTCCGGCAAACTTGTTGTGTTTGAACAAACAACAGGACAGCCGACTGACATGGCTTCAAGCGGCGGAATGCCAAATCCTTCGTAAAGCGTGGCAAACAATAGAGCGCTGGCGCGGCGATACAAAAATCCAAGTTCTTCTTTGCTTATCCAATCCAACAAAACAACGTCGTTGTTCAAATTATTTTTCTCCATTGTTTCAAGGATTTTTTCATAACCAAAACCCGGTCGGCCGGCCAGAACGAATTTCAACCCAATGGTTGGATTTTTTTCTCGCACGCGACCAAACGCTTCAATCATGCGTGCGACATTTTTCTTTGCTTCCAGCCGGCCGACGAATAATACGAATGGTTGCTTGCTGATTTTTTTTATTTCATCGCGCACAAGATCAACCCTATCTGCTACCGGCGCGACAAATCCAATATGTGTGACGACAATTTTCTCTGCCGGAATTTTATAAACATCCATGATTTCTCGTTTTGAAAATTCTGAAACAGTAATGATTTTCGTTGCGCAACGTTTTATGGTTTTTATGGCAAAACGATGATACGCAATATCCGGCCATTTATAAAATTCCGGAAACCGCTCAAAGCCAATGTCATGGATTGTCACAACAGACTTGCGCGGATTAATCAATGGCAAAGTATGCGCCGGCACAAACAAAACATCGGGCCGTTGGCCCATTAACATTTCTAAGGTCAAGCGCCCCAATGTCCAAAATTTTGGCAATGGCCATTTTAAAATTTTCTGATGGAAGTTGGCGGGGCAAACGGCCAATTCACCGACCAGCGGCCGGTCAGTATATAAAAAATATTGATTTTCACGATCAATTTTTTTAAATTCCTCAATCAAACAGTGCGAATACCATTCAACACCTGTTTTAAATTTTTTATTGGCGCGCGAAGCGTCAATGCCAATTAACATAGCTAAATTCGAAATCCGAAATACGAAATACTAAACAAATCCCAAATCCGACCACGCCTGCCGGCGGGCAGGAATCAGAATGTTTCAAACATTGGAAAATTCAAATTTCGTGCTTGTTTCGAGCTTCGGATTTCGTGCTTCGTACTTTATTTTATCTTGTCGCTAAAATTGAACGTTTATACATTTCAAGATTATCCAACGCGACGCCAGTTCCTTTTGCCACGCACAAAGACGGGTCATCTGCCATATAAACCGGCACGCCAATTGCCTTGGAAAGCAAGGTGTCAATATTTCGCAACTGACTTGAGCCGCCAGACATAATAATTCCTTTATCAATGACATCTGCTGAAAGTTCTGGCGGCGTGTTTTGCAAAACCTCTTTAACGGTCGCGATAATTCCTTCCAATTCTTTTTGCAATGCTTCGGTAATGTCATTGGAATTCACGGCAATGGTTTTTGGCAAACCTGTAATCATGTCGCGGCCGCGCACTTTCATTACCGCTGGATTTTCCATGTACATCGCAGAACCGATTTCTATTTTTATATCTTCAGATGTTTTTTCGCCAATGGCCAAATTATATTTGCGGCGGATAAATTCCGCGATGGCCGCGTCAAATCTGTTGCCGCCGATTCTGACTGACCGGCACGCCACAATTCCGCCAAAAGAAATAACGGCCGCCTCGGTCGTGCCGCCGCCAACATCAACAATCATGTGGCCAGACGGACTTCCAATCGGGATATTCGCGCCGATTGCCGCCGCGATTGGTTCTTTAATAATGTACGCGGCTTTTGCTCCCGCGGCAATCGTCGCGTCAATCACCGCTCGGCGCTCTGTTGAAGTGATGCCGGCCGGCACGGCAACCATTACTTCCGGCCGGAACAACCGTAAACCGCCGAGCGCTTTATTGATAAAATATCTTAACATTGCTTCTGTAATTCGGTAGTCAGCGATTACTCCGTCTTTAAGCGGCCGCACCGCGACAATAGAATCTGGCGTGCGGCCGATCATTTCTTTTGCCTCATCCCCAACCGCCAAAATTCTTTTATCAATAAGAGAAACCGCCACAACCGACGGTTCATTTATAACAATCCCTTTTTTGGGAAGATGTACCAAAGTATAAGTTGTGCCGAGATCAATCCCGATTTTCTTTATCAACATAATTCATTCGCCCTCCTATTTCCGCGTTTCTTGCAGTTCTTTTACCGCCAAAATTTTATCTGCCTTTATTTTCGCTTCTTGTTCTAAAAATAATTTATTTACGCCAGGAATCATTAATAGCCAATTGCGGATTAAGCTGATTATTTTACTTACACTCACCTTAGCAGATTGTATAATTTTTTCAATTTTATTAGCCACGCGTTCACCTTCCTTTTTAAAAGCTTGTTTTTTGTTTTCCGGTAAATTCACGTACAAATCCTTCAAATCTTCCTCCAAAATACTCTCAACCGCAACAATATATGGACTTTTTTGGCTAATAGCTGGGCCAGCCGGAGTAATCATTTCTTCTGGGCTGGTTTGCTGTTCAATAAGCTCTGCTTCTTTTTTGTCCGCTTCAGCAACTGCCAAATCTTCCGCGCGTTCAACTGAACTTGGGGCTTCTTTTTTGGGCGCGATAGCGCCAACTTCTAGCCGCGGTTTTTCTATTTTGTTGTTTTTTTGTTTTGAAAAATCCATATTAAATTTTCTTTTTTAATTCATATCCAACTGATGTGTCGCGAATAATCCAGCCCAGCTTGTCCAGTTCGTCACGCAATTGATCAGACCGCTTCCAGTTCTTTTTCTGCCGAGCCTTTTCTCGCTCTTCTGCCATTTTCTTAACGTCATCTGGAATCTCAACCAACTGCTCTTGATAATTTTCCAAATTTAGCCCCAGCACTTTGTCAAAATCCAATAAAGTCGCGCGCTTGTCCGCGTCGCTCGCGTCACTTTTCAACACTGCCCAGCTAAGCGCCATGACTTGTGGCATATTTAAATCATCTGCAATTGCTTCTGCAAATTGTTTTTTTAATTCATCCATCGCGCTACCACTGGCCTTGCCAAGGTTTAAAAATCTTTCCCGCAAATTATTTAATCCAGTTTGCGCGGCAGACAATGCTTCAAAATTAAAATTCAATTTACTGCGATAATGAGTTGTAAGGCACAAATATCTATAACTTATTGGATCATAACCCTGCTCAACCAAGCCATTTAATGTCAAAAAGTTTCCCTCTGATTTTGCCATTTTCTTGTCATTGATAATTACAAACTCGCCGTGCATCCACAGCTGAACAAATTTTTTGTTCAACAACGCCTGCGCCTGCGCGATTTCATTGGTATGATGAACCGGAGCAAGATCAATCGCGCCTGTGTGTATATCAATCGGCGCGCCCAAACATTTTAACGCCATTGCAACGCATTCTGTATGCCAGCCTGGAAAACCGAATGCTTTATCTTGCCCTGGCGGGGCCCACGGCGATTCCCATTCTTGCTGACGCTTCCGATCAATCGGAGAAAATTTCCAAAGCGCGAAATCCGTAGGATTTCTTTTTTCTTCATTTGCCGCAACGCGCGCGCCTTCATTTAATCCTTTAATATCCAGCCTCCCTAGATATCCATAATCTTTGGTTTTTGAAGTATCAAAATAAATACCATCTGAAATTTTATAGGTATATCCTTTTTCTTCTAACCTTTTTATTAAATCAATTTGCTCATTGATATACTCGCTGGCTCGGCACCAAATCGTTGGCTCACTAATGTTTAACTTTGCCAAATCCTCGCGAAACGCTTGCCAATAAAAATCAGCGATCTCTTTGGCGCTTTTATTTTCCATTCGCGCAGCTTTTTCCATTTTGTCTTCGCCAGTATCGCCATCATCAGTTAAATGCCCGACATCTGTGACGTTCATCGCGTGTTTTATTTTGTACCCAGCATACATCAACACGCGTTTTAAAATGTCAGCAAAAATATAGGTGCGCAGATTTCCAATGTGCGCGAAGTTATAAACAGTAGGTCCGCAAGAATAAATTTTGACCTCTGTTTTATCAAACGGCTTAAATTCTTCTTTTTCGCGAGTCCAAGTATTAAAAAACTTCATAAGGTACTTATATTGTAGTCTGAAATTGATAAAAAGAAAAGAGGCGCCCAACCGTTGGCTGGGTGCCCTCAACTTCAATTCGACGTGAGTGTCCACTGCCCACTGTGCGTAGGCTCACCGTTGATAATCAACTTGTATGAACCGACAATCTTGCTCGACTCGAACAACTGCTTTTCCACCTTCTTTGCATCCATCATCAGAAACCCTGTCACTCCCGGATCGCCGCCATCAAGATGCAGAACATCGACCTCCAATGTTCCACTCACTGTTTCCGGCAATTCCTTGCTGCCAGCAGCTGCACCGAGCACGAACATTTCTACAAAAGCCTTATCCTGCGCAAATTCAACCGAGTAGCTATAAACCAATGGCTCATCGATCGCCAGCATTTGCAACATCCAAGCGCCACCCACTTCACAGCATGGATACTTCAAACACTTCATCAACTGTGGGTCAGGATACTCTCCCTCTGGGCATGGATTCACGACCTCCGCGTCCTTCGCATCCTTGTTGTCTTTGACATCCAGCAACACATCAGGAATGTCCGTGACGTCTATTGGCGCCGAGTCTTCCTGTTGGTCAACATCCAAGCCCGAATCGTCTGACTCCACGTCAGGAACCCAACCATCCTCACTGTCCGGCGCCGTAAACACCAATCCGTCCCAATTGATCGGATTTTCAAGGGTGCAAGCGGCTGCCAACGCCAAAACTACTGCGAAAAGCGCTGTTTTCCGCATAACGCACCTCCTTTTTTACGTTCAAGGTTCAATTATTTGGATTCCAAATATACAGAATCCAAATCAACCAATATTAGCACGCTTCCAAGCGTTTTGTCAAATGGTTGTAAAACCTTACCAATTACATATCCTGATCGCGTTGCTTTCATTCCAACGCCCGGGATATTTGAAGAAGTAATATAATCACCTATTTCCAACGCGCCATTCGCGTTTGTTGCTTTCACATAAACAAACCCG
The DNA here is from genome assembly GCA_043798985.1 of Candidatus Falkowiibacteriota bacterium. Lineage (GTDB taxonomy): Bacteria > Patescibacteriota > Patescibacteriia > UBA11705 > JACRDX01 > JACRDX01. Next base: position 95,367 of record JAZDOE010000023.1, read on the forward strand.
GCTAAAGCCAGTGGTGCGCGCTTACCAATTTTTTCAGTTTGACCAGATAAAATCATGGATGGATTTTCTGAAATGACTCCAATCGCAGATTTTGAATATGCAGAAGATGCCTTAACAACAACACCATCCGCTGACATTTCAACAATATCTCCGGCTTCAACATTTTTTGCAACGTCAACGTTTTCCGCTAAATCTCCAAAACAGAATCCCCCGTCCGTGCAAACACCTGTAACATGCAAACCACCGGTTATCTTCACTGTACCCGTAAAATCTCCGGCAGTTAAAGAACCTTTAGCAACAATGCCGTTACCATTTTTATCCGCCAAAGTCACAGTAGTATTTGCGTCCTTTTGCGCCTTGAACGCGTAATCAGCTCCAGCCGCTTCAACAAAATTGTTAGTCGCGCTATTTTCAACTTTCATTCCGAGCTTAGCTGACGAACCATAAACCCCAATTTGGTTTCCAACCGCATACACGCCCTTGTCACGACCATTGCCATAAAGACCATTTCCTTGCCCGCCAATGTATCCATAATTTCCTAATATATCTAAACCATAAAGCCCATAAAGTCCGCCCAAGCCCCAAATGCCATAATCAGTTGCGCCAGAGGAAAATATGCCGCCATATTTACCAGTTGCGGAAACCGCTGGCTGGCTAGCTACCTTTGAATCAAAATAACCAGCGTAAGCTTTATCCCCAAGCCGCGCCTCTGTCAGATTATTTTTATTTTTCGCGACAAGTCCATAGTTAGCGCCAATAACATTCAAACCGATATTACTGTCAGCAATCGCGCCATTCAACCCCAATGTTCCGGACTTAGTTTGCAAAGTTGAACTGACATTAATCGGAGCCGCTACATTACCAGCCGGCGGATTGTTCGTGGGTTCAGACCATGCCATAACAAAACCAACACCAACCAAACAACTGATCGTGGCAAAAATACTAATTATACTAATAATAATTTTTTCGCGCATAATATCGTTTTTATTTTTCAATAGTTATTATACCATTTTTTCCCTGCGCAACAAAATGTGTTATAATATCCACATAATAATATTTCAATTTATGCATCGCCACTTAATATCAATGATCGTTCTCATTGTTTTGTTCACTCTTGTTTTTTCGCTCGGCTTTTATTTTGGCACGAGCTACAAAAACGCAAAATACTATGACCAAGGATTTACCGCTGGTTTTGACAGCGCGATTAACTCACTTGCCCAAAACAACATAATCCCAATGCCGCAAGAAGCAGTAATCGCAAACGCAATTCTCAAACAAAAAAACAACGACCAATTTGTCGTTGAAGTCCTTCCAAATATTTTAATGCCAATTATCAATCCGCAGGATAAAATCAAAACGCTCAATATAGATTCCAGCACCACCTTTTGCAAAATCATTCAAAAAACAATTGAACAAGTAATGCAACAAACTCCAAAAAATCAGCCGCCAGTTATTTCAGAACAATCAACAGCGACAATTAAAGATTTTAGCGTTGGTCAAAAAATTCAGATCACAACAGCCAATGATATTTTCACAAATAACGCGCTGGTCGCGAAACAAATTTGTTTATATTAATTCGTCCTTAATTTCTTTTAACAATTGGCGCGCTTTTCTGGATAATTTGCGCGGGATATCAACCTCAACTTCCACCAGCTGATCGCCGCGGGAATTGCCGTGTTTAACACCTTTGCCGCGCAACCGGAAAACCGCGCCCGCTTGCGTGCCTTCTGGAATTTGTAATTCAACCGTTCCGTCCACTGTTTCAACATCAATCACATCGCCTAACATCGCTTGAAAGGCGTTTATTTTTTTATGCGAAATAATATTCCAACCATCGCGTTCAAACTCGCGGCTTGGTTTTACAAAAACATTTACATACAACGAGCCAGCCCCACCGCTGGCCGCGTTGCCGTGGCCGGACAATTCCAACGTGTTGCCATTATCTACGCCAGCCGGAATTTCAATTTTCAAATTCTGAACTTCATTAACAAAACCCCCAGCGGCGCAGCGTTTGCATTTTTTTTCTGGGATCTTTCCTGCGCCGCTGCATTTTTGGCACGTCACGCTGGTTTGCATTGTCCCCAAAAAAGTTCTCTGCATTCGCGTCACTTGTCCGCGACCGCCGCATTCTGAACAATTGATAAACTTGCTACCATGCTCTTTTCCTTCGCCATTGCAAGCAGGACATAAAATTTTTCTGTTCAATTTTATTTCCCTGCTCGTTCCAAAAACAGCTTCTTTAAAATCAAGTTGCAAATCAATCGCAATATCTTCGCCTTGCCTCGCCGAAGGCCGCCCTCGGCGGCCGGAGGCAGGCCGATTAAACCCGAAAATATCACCAAAAATATCGCCGAGATCAACACCGCCGAAGTCGAATCCACCCTGCCATGAGCCTGTCGAATGGCCGCGCGCCTGCCGCATAAAATCATCCCAGTTTATTCCTTGACCAAAACCGCCTTGCTGATCAAAAGTCGCGCCAAACTGGTCATACTGTTTGCGTTTGTCAGCATTGCCAAGAACTTGGTACGCTTCGTTGATTTCTTTAAACTTGGCTTCGTCTCCGCCTTGTTTGTCAGGATGATATTTGTGCGCCAGTTTGCGAAAAGCCTGCTTGATTTCATCAGCATTCGCGCCATTTTCAACTCCTAAAATTTTATAATAATCTTTTGCCATAATTTGACAGTGTGGATAACTTTTGCTACTCTTTAATTGGCACTTGTGAGGGCTTTGGCTCTCTCGCGGTTAATTCATAAACCGCAGACGAGTGCTTTTTTAATTTAGTCGCTTTCAGGATCTCCTGAAAAAAATTTCTTCTTTTTTTCGCCATTCGCATTTATCGTTACTTTCCATGACGGATATAAACTATAAAAAAATTTGGAGCCGCCTTCAATTTCTTTTACGACAACTTTGATCCTTGCATTATCTATAATGGCAACGAATACATAATAATACACCGGCATTAAGCGCGATTCCCACCGAGCATTACTTTTCTGCACATTAATTTTCTGCCGAACAAACATCTTTCGTTCATCAAATTCCTGCAAGGTGTGCGATTGTCTTAATATAAGGGGTGCGAGTCGTAACAATTTAAGACGATTATACTGTTCAATTTCAGATCTCGTTTTATTCCACTCTTTAAACAATAAATGCTCAAACCCGACTCTGTTAAAATGCACTTCGTCCTGTAAATAAGGACATCTCACTGCGCCAATCTTAAAATATTCCTCTTCCGCGCGCGCCCGAAGTAGTTTAAATTTTTCCTTATCCACCTCCATAATTCAAAACGTCATTTCTTTTCCTTAAAATCCCCTTCTTGCGCGCCATTTCCATCCTTCTTTGGCTCGTTGGCAGACTCGCCCGGCGAAGCCTTAGCAGAGTCGGAATACATTGCTTGCCCAGCTTTCATTGCAACCTGATTTATTTCTTCAAGCTTTTTCTTAATCGCGTCAAAATCAGAACCATCTTTTATCTTTTTCAACTCCTCAACTTTTTCAGTCAACTCTTTTTTAATATCTGCTGGAATTTTAACCTGCCCTGAGCCTGTCGAAGGGTCGCTTGACTCTTTTAACATTTTTTCCGTGGTATAAACGACTGTGTCTGCCTGATTCTTAATTTCAATCTGCTCCTTTTTCTTTTTATCTTCTTCAGCGTGCAAATCCGCGTCTTTTTTCATTTTTTCAATGTCATCTTTTGACAAACCAGTAGTGCTGGTAATCGTAATGTGCTGCTCTTTGTTTGTCGCCTTATCTTTTGCGCTTACATTCAAAATGCCGTTGGCGTCAATATCAAATTTGACCTCAACTTGCGGCACTCCACGCGGCGCGTTTGGTATTCCGTCAAGCATAAACCGCCCCAAAGTTTTGTTGTCAGTCGCCATGCCGCGCTCACCTTGCAAAACATGAATTTCAACCGAAGTCTGACTGTCGGCCGCGGTTGAAAAAACCTGCGCGCGTGAAACAGGAATAGTCGTATTGCGGTCAATCAATTTTGTCATAACTCCACCCAAAGTTTCCAAACCCAATGACAATGGTGTGACGTCCAGCAACAAAATGTCCTTGACTTCACCTTGCAAAACTCCGCCCTGAATTCCAGCGCCAATCGCAACGACTTCGTCAGGATTTACGCCAACATGCGGTTTCTTTTTAAAAAATTCTTCAACTTTTCGCAAAACCAAAGGCATGCGCGTCATTCCGCCGACCATAACAACTTCTTCCAAATCCTCAACTTTCAAACCAGCGTCAGCCAGCGCTTTTTTGCACGGCTCTAATGTCGCGTCAACCAAATCAGCGATCAATTCTTCCAATTTCGCGCGCGTCACCTTTTTGACCAAATGCACGGGATTGCCACCTTTATCCTGCGCGATAAACGGCTGATTGATTTCAGTTTCCATTGCGGTTGAAAGTTCAATCTTGGCTTTTTCCGCTGATTCTTTTATCCTTTGCAAAGCCATTTGATCTTTGCCCAAATCAAGTCCTGTTTCTTTTCTAAAATCAACAATGATCCAATCAATGATTCGTTTGTCAAAATCATCGCCGCCCAAATGCGTGTCGCCGTTTGTTGATTTTACCTCAACGGTGTCAGCCGCAATATCCAAAATTGAAATATCAAAAGTGCCGCCGCCGAGATCATAAACTGCTATTTGCTGGCCTTTCTTTTTATCAAAGCCATAGGCCAGCGCGGCGGCGGTAGGTTCATTAATAATTCTGCGAACTTTCAACCCCGCGATTTCGCCGGCGTCTTTTGTGGCCTGCCGTTGCGCGTCATCAAAATACGCAGGCACAGTGATTATCGCTTCTTCAATTTTTTCGCCCAACCGATCTTCCGCGTCTTGTTTCATTTTTTGCAAAATCATTGAAGAAATTTCTTGCGGCGTATATTCTTTGTCCGCCATTTTTACTTTTACGCCATTTCCGGCTTTCACCATTTCATACGGCAATGTTTTCAAATCGCGCTGAACTTCCGCGTCTTCCCATCTTCGGCCAATCAGGCGCTTCACTGAAAAAATCGTGTTTTTCGGATTCGTCACAGCCTGCCGTTTTGCGGACAAACCAACTAACCGCTCGCCTGTCTTTGAAATTGAAACGACTGACGGCGTTGTTCTCGCGCCTTCTTTATTTTCCAAAACTTTTGGCTGACCACCCTCAATGATCGCCATGCAACTGTTTGTTGTTCCCAAATCAATCCCTAAGATTTTCGGCATATTTGTTAAAACTCGAAAACCGAAGCACTAAATCCGAAACAAATTCCAAATTCGAAATCAGAATATTTCAAACATTGGTACATTCTAATTTCGTGCTTGTTTAGGATTTCGATATTCGTATTTCGTATTTATTATGTGATTATTACCTTTGCTGCTTGCACGACTTTTCCATGCAACTTATATCCGGGCTTTTTTTCTTCAACAATCAACCCACTTTCTTTTTCTGAACCTTCAACTTTTTCAATAGCCTCGTGAAACATCGGATCAAACTTTTCTCCAACCGTTTTTATTTCCTCAACTCCATTTTCTTTTAAAAAATCTTCCAGCTGCTTCTTGATATGCGCGAAACCAACCATCCACGCGCTGTTTTGTTCAGTAGCAGAAATCTTGCCGAACGCCAATTTAAAATTATCCAAAATCAACAAAAGCTCCAAAATCAAATTCTGATTCGCGAACTTCACAAACTCCAATTTTTCTTTTGCAACATCTTTAACCAAATTTTGGTAATCTGCCATTGCCCGCTTCCAACCATTCAAATATTCCTCGCATCGCGAGCGTAGCGAAGCGATCTCATCAACTCCGTCATCGCTGTCACCCTGAGCCTGCTCGCCTTGGCATAGCCCCTCGGCGTAGCCAGGTCGAAGGGCGTCATTGTTATTTTTTTTGTCATCACCCATATTATTTTAATAATTTAACGCTTTCTTTTACCAACGCGTAATTTTTTTGATAATCCATGCGTTCTGGGCCGAGCAATCCAATAATTCCTTTGAGCTCTCCGATTCTGTATTGAAAAACTATCAAAGTACACCCGCAACCAATCGGATTTTCATGCCCAATCAAAATTTCAGGCTCGTTAAAATCTTTGTTTTCTAAATCTTTCAAACGCTTGTCCAGATGCTCAACAACAGCCGACAAATTAACAACCAATTCTTTGTTTTTAAATTCCGGCTGGCTGAAAATATTGGCAAGGCCAGTATAATAATTATCGCATTCTGTAAACGTCACCATCACGCCTTGCTTTGAAAAATTGGCAATGGCTTTCGCGAAATTTTTTACTTTTATTTTATCGTCAACTTCTTCCTTTTTTATTTCTTCCAGAACAGTTGTCTCTTTTTTACTAAGCTCGCGCTCTTTATCTAAATAATTTTCAATATAAAACTGGTAAGCTTTTTCAGTCGGAACGCGGCCGGCTGATGTGTGCGGCTGGAAAATAAAACCTTCGTTTTCAAGCGCGACCATTTCATTGCGAACAGTTGCTGGGCTGACTTTTTCTTTAATTTCCCCAACCAAAAAACCGGACGACAAAGGTTCGGCATTTTTAACAAATGTTTCAATAATTTTTTTCAAAAGTTTTTTCTGCCGCTCCGTTGGCATAGCCATCAAAAATTTCTAATTTTCAATTTCAAATTTTAAATGAATTTTTAAACCAAAATTTCAAAACATTCGAACATTCAGACATTAAACATTGATTAAAAATTCAAAATTAGAAATTAAAAATTCTTTACTATTATTCTATCAAACAAATTAGCACTCGTCAATAGAGAGTGCTAATTATCAAAACGTTTGCGCCTTTTTATTTCACTTTCCCTCCCTTGAGCCAACCGACTTTGTCGGCAATTAAATTTGTTGTCAACGGCTCAACGCTAAAAACCAACTCTTGACCGGTCACAGAATCTTTGCCCGTTATCATAATATTTTTTACCAATTCCGCGTATGCGCCTTTTTGATCAGCCGTTGGAGTTAGACCAACTTCAAACGCGAATCCGAAATTTTGCGCGCCGGTAGGTATCTCTGAAATCTGCCAAACAACCCGGCGCGCCGTCTCATCAAATTCTAACGCGTCGCCAACTGTGACGTTAAATTTATCCAACCAGCTTACATTTTTCGCCAACGTTGCTTCAACCCGCACGTTTTCAACATTATTGATATCATTCACCGCGCCGACAAAAATCCAATATTTTGTTTCGGCGCCGATTTTTGGCGGCAATGGACCGCGGCCAAGTTGTTCTCCGAAATCAGTAAAATATCTTACGGCCGCGGTTAATCCCAAATTAGAACTCAATGGAATTGTTAGTTCAGAAGATGGCATTTCAACCGGCAATTTGCCTAAATTGTAAAAAACAATCAACCGCGCCTGCAAAATCGGCAAAGCGCCTGCAAAATATTTTTTGATTCCTATTTTCAACGGGATCTCGCCGTTTTCATTAGGTTGAATCAGCGCCAGCCGCGAAAAATCCTGCGCAGTAATTGTTTTGCTGGCCGCGCTCCAATAATCTCCCATCAATTCCAATTTAAATTTCACATCGCTCAAACTGGACTTGCCATTATTCGCGTACTTAATAACAAAATCAACCCCGCCGTTGGGCTGAACCAACTTGTTTTCGCGGCTCAACGTTGCAACAAAATTTGAATCAATCAATTCAATGGTTTTAGAAATCTTCGCGATTTCAATTTTCTTTCCTGCAATTTCGGTCAGCACAGAAACCTGCTGGTTGATCGTTTTATCGCCAGACAACGTCATTGCGCCCGAAATTTTTCGCGTTTCTTTTGCCTGCAAATTATCAATTGTAAAGCTTTCATTCAACGCGGGTTGAACAAAAATTTTGTTCAATGGAATATTCAAACCATTTGTCACGCTAATTTCAAGATTCCACGCTTGCCCGTTCACAGCTTTGTCCGGAAAATTCGTAACCAACACCACATCACTCTTGCTGATTTTGTATTCAAACAAATATGGCGTTTGAAAAAGCCCCCAAAGTTTTTGCCCCTGCCTGTCTGTTTTATAATAATTCACATTAACAACCAAACGTTGCTTTTCAGCCAAACTGCCCCAGATTTCACCGTTTAACTCCAGCGAACCGCCTGCTCCGGCTTTCAATTTACCAACATCCAAAAGGTTGTGTTCAAAATCATACTGCTTTTTGTTTGTCGTTTTCAAAACAAAACCTTGCGGCAATTTTATTGCGATGCTGAATTCATCCAAATCAAAATCATTTCCATTTTCGTAATTGATGACAAAAATATTTTCTTGGCCAACGGTAACACTTTCGTTTCGCAATGAAATTTCAATATTCGTTTTATCAATCAAATAATGCAGCCCGCCAAAAACCCAAAACAACAGCATGCTGATTATTATCATCGCGGCGCCGAGAATTATCGCGTCCAAAGCCAGATGCTTTTTGTTAAATTTATATCTTATTTCCCATCGGCGTCGCCATTTTTCCATTAAATACCGCAAAAAATATTTTGCCATATAGTTATAAAATTAAAATGCGGATAATGTAAAAACATTTGTTGTCAGCGCGATAATCTCATCTGTTTTATCACCATCAACATCAACTGCCGCGACTTTTACTCCGTCGCGCAATGTTTCAGAAAACGCATAAAACGAATTTATCACTGCGCCGCGTTTGTCAAAAATTTTGATTTGCGGCGCAGCTCCAACGCCAGATCCGGTAATAATTTCGTCGCGGCCGTCGCCATTAATATCGCCAACCGCGACATTAACTCCTGTTCTGGATTTTGAAGAATACGCGAAAAATCCAGGATTAATCAACTGACCATCTAAATTAAAAATTCTCACATGCGGCCCGCCGCCAAATCCCGCGCCAGTAATAATTTCATTCGCGCCATTGCCATCAATATCTCCGACTGCCACAGTCACGCCGGTTTTAACACTTTGCGCGTACGCCATAAAGCCGGGATTCAGCATTTTGCCGCTTAAATTGAAAATCTTTATATGCGGCCCCACCCCTTTTCCCGGACCGGTCACAATTTCCATTGTCCCGTTTTTATCAACATCAACCAGCGCGAAATTAATCGTACCTTTATATTTGTCGCTATACGGCCAAAAGCCGCCCATATCATCGCCATTCGCGGCAAAAATATTTATTTTTCCCAAATCAGCAACAACCATTTCCAGCTGACCATCTCCATTTACATCTTTTTTAATCATCTGCGTGCCACCTTTGAATTTTGATTCATAAGCAAAAAAACCATTGCGAACGCTCTGCCCTGTTCCGTTCAAAATACGAGCAAAAGAGCCATTGCTAAAAACAGCGTTTGTTAATTTATCAATTGGTCGCAACAAAACCAACCCATCCCTTGGCGCCAATTCCACGTCTTCAACAAACGAGCCATCATTTGTATCAGGATCTTGCGTTCCATGAATTTTTTCATACTCACCGTCAAGCATTATCTGCTGCGTTGAACCACTACTGTTGGCAATTACCAACCCATTTTCAAAATCCCTGCGCCACACCCCATCGCGAAAATCTGCTTTTCCGAAAACTTCCTTGGCCCCGCCAACGGCGGGGCCCAAATACGCGTCATACTCGTCATACCACCAAATCTCATGGTGCGTCTGGTCGCCATTATCAAAAGAATAATACCCATCATCCAACATCGCGCTCGCCAAACCAAATCTCATTTTTTGAAAATCATTTTTATTTCCAGTGTTATCAACATTCATGTTCAAAATACCAATCCCTGGATATTGGCCATTATCAATAATAAACGAATATTTTTTCATTGTGTCGCGCCAACCCTTATCAGGAAAATGCTCATACAAAACACCGCTCACAGAATCATGATAAAATTCGCCGCCATTTGTCACCAGCAGTTTGTCACTCCCAATTTTTGAACGAACGTTTTGCAAAAGTTTAATCATACCTTCCTGCCACTTCTGATTCAATTTCAAACTATCGTCAGCCACACCGTCATTATCAATATCAACGCTGAACTTACCCTGCAAAAACGAAACGTCGCTCCAAACATTGTCCAGAAAAACGCCATCCCAATAGCCGCTCGCCATCAAATCGTCTTTTAAAAATTGCGACAAAGTCGCGCTCCAATTGTCCTGCGCAGAATAAACATTAACAAGCGGATTGCCGGGCCACCACTCTATTTTATTACCGCCTACATCGCGCAACCACCAATTATTGCCAATTTGATTAAACAATTTTTGCCGCAAACTTCCACTTAAACCGCCAGCGTCTCCACGAATGTCAGCGCTGGCCAAATAAGCAAGTAATTTAATGTTTGGATTATATTGTTTAATCAAATTCAAAGACGCTGGAGTCAATCGCGCAACCTCCATGTCTATTACCAAAATATCCCATTGAGCCAACTGTTTTGCTTCTGCTGATGTAATGTCCCAACGAAAAAACAAATTGGCCAATTTTGGAAAATCGTGGTTGATCGCTGTTGTCGCGCAAATAAGGCCGGGCGCGACCGCGACAACAATCAAACAAATAATAAATAAAAACTTACGCGACATATTTATAAACAGCCATTAACGCTTCGTAATACAGCCTTGAACAATTTTTTTGTTCAACGATTTTTCTGGCATTACTACCGCACTCTTTTATTAAATCTTCATTGCCAACTACCTTTTGAATTTTGTCTATCAAATCCTCCGCGTTCAACGGCTCAAACAACCAGCCGGTTTTATCATTTTCAACCATCTCGGGAATGCCGCCGATCCGCGCGCCAAGAACCGGCTTGCCACTGGCCATTGCCTCCAAAATCGCCATTGGGTAATTTTCATACCACTCTGACGGAACAACAATAAATCTTGCATAGCGGATAATGTCATCCAATGCGCTACCATAACGGCTACCTAAAAATTCAACATTCTTAATATTTTTTTTCATTACATAGTTTACAAGGTGCGACCGCAAAGGGCCATTGCCCACAATTTTTAGAGCCACATCTGGCAATTCTCGCATGGCCTTCAACAAAGTAACCAGCCCCTTTTCCTCGCTCAACCGGCCAACATACAACAAATAGTTTCCCGGCTCTGGATTTGGTACATACTGCTCAAAATTAACGCTGTACGGAATGTGATAAATCGGTTTTATGACGCCCCATTCTTGCATTTTATTTTTTAAAAACAAACTTGGCGCGATGAATGCATCCACTTTTTCTTCGTACAACTTAAACAACCGCTGGAAAGATAAATCTGTGGCTAATAACGCGCTTTTTACTACTGAATTTGCAACGCACTTATGCAAAATCGCATTGTAAAATTTACGTTTTTTGCATCGTTCACAAACCTGACCACCGGTGAACATTCTGTAATTTGGGCAAATCAGCTGATAATCATGCAGAGTCTGCACAATTGGAATTTTATTTTTTTTCAACGCGCTCAAAATTGAAACGGTAAGCTGATGAGTAAAATTATGCAAATGCGCCACATCAGGTTGCGCCTGCTTAATCAATGTTTCAATCTTTGAACGAGATTCCAACGAATATAAAAAATGGCCGGCCTTTTTCAAACCTGCCAAAGTGCCGCTGGCTTTTGAAAAATCTATATTCTCAATAAAATAATCTGAAAACTGCGACGGAAAATTATTATCATCTTTCATGGAAAACGTCGCAACATCATGTCCCCGCTCCTCCAAAATTCTTATGGTATCAAAAAAAACGCGCCCACTTCCGCCTTTGATGTAAAAAAATTTATTTGCCTGCAAGACCTTCATACATCTTCATATATTGCTGCGCCATAACATTCAAATCAAACTTCGCGACAACTTCGGCCTGTAGTTTTTGCGCCATGCGCCGCGCCTGCTCTGGATTCGCGATCACCCAATTCAAATGCGCGACAAGTTGTTCAATGCGCTTTGCCTTAAACAATTTTCCTGTCACGCCATTAGAAACCACCTCTGGCACGCCGCCCACGCGCGTGGCAATGACAAAACATCCGGCAGCCGCCGCCTCAAGCAATGCTAGGCTTAACCCTTCGCTGGCTGACGGCAAAACGAAAATATCAATATTACGCAAAACAGGCATCACATCTTCAAGCTCGCCCAAAAACTTAACTTTATTTTCAATGCCCAACGAATGAACCAATTTCTCCAGCAATGCGCGGCATGGCCCCGCGCCCGCGAACAGCATTTGCCAATTTCTATGCAACAACAAACGGCCAGCTCGCAATAAATGTTTGTGCCCTTTTTCCTTGCTCATACGGCCGACCGCGCCGATTGTCACCAAATCTGTTTTTAAAATATTTTTACCCGGATTATAAAACTTTGTCATGTCAATGCCATTGTATATTATTGTGATCTTCTGAAAATCAATGCCTTCTTTTTTAACCAAATGCTCAAATATAAATTGAGAAATCGCCACAACTTTATCGCACTTTTTTCTTGCCCATTTTCCTAAAAAATCCCGCGGCCAACCTTCTTTTAAAACATCGTGACGGGTTGAAATCAACTGCGGTACCCCAGCGCGGCGAGCGGCAATTCCGCCCCAAAAATCGCCGGCAAACAAATGAGTATGCGCAACATCCGGCCGCTCGCCGCGCAAATAATCTGCCAAACGTTTAATTACCGCAAAATCCCATTTCTCCGCCTTATTAAAATTAACAACCTTAATTCCGGCTGTTTCAAACATCTTTTGCGCCGCGCCGCCGCCATGCACTGTGACGACCTGCACGCTAAATTTTTCCTTGTCTATTTTTCTGCACAAATCATAAAGCAGCCGCTCTGCGCCGCCCATTTGCAATTTGCCAATTATATGGATTATTTTTATTTTTCCCATAAAATTATTGTTCATTTTTCATGCTTAATATTTTTGTGCCGGCCAAACCAACGCCGATTGGCAACCACATCCGCGCGATAAAGTAAGAAGTTGAAAATAATTCAAAAACAACCAGCGCGACCAGCATCATTAAAAACGCTAAAATTATATTTTTACTTTTTTCCGTTTCCGCCATTCTATAACCATCAATATATTTTTTAAAACAATAAACTAAAATTCCCAAATATCCTATCAACCCCAGCGCACCCGTTTCAACCAGCAGCTTTTGAGCAAAACCATGCGAATCCAAAGGATCGCCAAAATCAACAAAGTAGACAAACGTTGAACCAAGTAATTTTTGAAAAGTGTTCAAGCCATTTCCAATCACCGGATGTTGCGCGAAATATTCCATTGAAATTTGCGATGACATCAGCCTGTTGCTGTTGGACAACTGAATAAGATTTAAATTTTGAAACAATGAAAGATAAAAAATAATCGGCAATATTATTAAACATAAAATTACAAAGCCTGTGAGTTGTTTGCCCCATTTTTTTCTATAATAAACAGCCAAAATAATTATAAATTCCACCAGCAATGCCAGCCATCCGGAGCGCGAATAAGTCAAAATTGTTGTCACCATCAATGCGCCAAGTATCAGAACCAACCAATTTTTCACCCTTGTCCTCTGCTCGTTCAAAATAAAAATCAATACTATCGGAATTGTGACAATCAACACTTCCGCGATCGCGTTATGATTACCGCCCAATGGCGAAAATCCCCAAAAAGAATATGGGACAGCGCGATGAGCAAACCAGCCGCCTTCAGCCGTTGCCACCGAAAACAGCCCCATGATCATTACCGCGACACCAACAATAAACATGATTCGCAACACGCCAAACAATCGCTTCTGCGTTTTGATCATGTCATACGGCAAAACAATGAACATCAAATAAAAAAACAAAAGCGGCCGCAACCAATATCTGAACCCCAGCAAAATATTGTCATTATTGATTATTGACAGGGCACTCACCACCAAAAAAAACAACGCTGCTCCAAGCGCTGGAAAATCTCTAAAACCAATGTGATTTGTTTTTGTCCACGTTATCAATTTTTTAATCAGCCACGCGCCAAAAACCAGCAATGCGAGCAAATCAACATATGGCAAATTCAATGCGCCTATTTTAAATTCCCACGCGACAAATGGATAGAAAAAAATCATTAAATAGAAAGCAAAATCAATAAAATGAACAACGAGCATTAACGCGAGAACAACCAAATCAGCGGCGATTACATACCACGGATCAACAAAAAACATCGCGATTAAACTGGCGCCAGCCAAAATCAGCAACACAACAATCAACAATTTTGAAAAATCATTGGCGTTTGATTCTATTAAAAATTGTTTTAATTTCTTTATCATTTTGTCATTGGACATTGATTGAAAATTGATAATTAAAAATTAAAAATTTTCTTACTGATAATCCATTGCGCGACTGTCTGCCAATGTCTTTTTATTGCCGTTCGCGCGGTGCAAATCATCCAATAATCAACTTCATATCCCTTTAATTTGTCTCGCGCGGACTGCGCTTCGTCGGAAAACCAAAATTCCTTAAAATCTTTTAGCTCGCTAATATTGCCCATTATAATGTTATCCATCACGGATGGATAAATATCGCCCTTTGGGTCAAGATAAAAAAAGTCTTGGCCAGAATAACTTGGTAATGGCGCGCGCCGTCCTTTAATAATATCAATTAAACCATTTATAAAATACGCGCGCGCCCAATTTTTAGGATTAAATCCTTGAACAAACTTTTTGTTCAACTCAACTAATGCGCTGGCTAATTTCTGCTTGGCGGCTGGCAACTTATTTTTTACCCCGCCGAAATAAAAGTCAGAACTTTGTGCCAAAGCCATGGTAAAACCAATTCCTAAATTTTTAGAAAACTCAAAAAGTTTATTTAAGTCCTTATAATTATCGCCTGTCATTGTGAACGCGATTTTAACTCTTTTCCCACCCAATAGGGCTTTGGCAAATATTAAACTATCCAAAACTTTGTGCCAGCCGCCATCTATTCCTCGTATTTTTTCATGCATTTTTCCAAAACCATCAACAGAAATATTTAATTCAATATTTGGCGCGGCTTCCAAAATTCTAGGCAACTGCTTTTTTATCACATCAACCAAAAAGCCGTTTGACGAAATAACAAGCCGCGCTCTTGGGGCGGCTCGCCTAATTTCCTCTATTATTTCAACCAAATCAGAACGCAAAAACGGCTCGCCGCCAGAAATATTTATATCCCTTAAACTGGTCGGCAACCTTTTGTACGTTACAGCAGGCATTTCTGGAAAATCTTTGATTTTCCAGATGCCGCACATTGTGCAACGCGAATTACAGCGATATGTCACCGCAACAACCGCGTCAACTGGCATTTTTATTTTTAGTTGCATATGCCAAATTATAGCACAAATTAACCAAAAGAAAAGCGCCTTGATACTTTGTATCAAGGCGCACTACTACTTTGTCAACGCGTCTTTATAAGCACACATTGACAAACACGATCTCTCCTTCTCCGCCGGGATCAATGACCCCGACACGAACCGAGTACGTCAGCTGCCCACCGCCAGTATAGTAGCACGAAGCCACCACGCTCGGGGTCCACTGATACAGGTTCCCATTCTTGCAGTTGAAATCAATCCAACCAGACTCTGCCGGAATGGTCAGATTTTCTCCGCGCTCGCACACCTGCGGTGCGCTCGCGCTCCACGTGGAGTTGTTCGTGGCTCCTTCCCACGAGTACCCCGGAGCTCCGCCCCACCAGACCACTGGCACGTATCCGGCCGGACACACGAAGTCGCAGGCGAGCAGATTCAATGGACACCCGTTGTCCACCTTGCCGTCGCAGTCATTGTCCAGCCCATCCCCGCAAACCTCCTTGCCGGGAATCTTGAATGGGCAGTCGTACTCACAGCCATCGTCCGCGACCTTGTTCAAGTCATAGTACGACGAATCGCAGGACAGCACCGTGCACTCTCCCGCGCTACAACCAACCGTTGCCACGTGCGGCAGAAGCGCGCAGTTCGTATCGCACCCACCGCAATGGCTTGGGTCAGACGCGAACGCGAAGTCCTCATCCACCTTGCCGTCGCAGTCATTGTCAAACCCGTCGCACTGCTCCCCTCCCTGCACAACGCACGGGCCGTACTCGCAGCCATTGGCCGCGATTCCGTCCACATTGTAGTACATGGCATCGCACGCGACGAGCTGGCACACGCCATTGACACAGGCCGCGCTTGCATTTGCGAACGAGCACTTGTTCCCGCACTTGCCGCAATTCAGCGGGTCAATCGCGAGATTGAAGTCCTCGTCGATCTGCTCGTCGCAGTCATTGTCAAAACCGTCGCAAATCTCCGGCACCGCTGACTTGCCGCCGAGGCATTCGCCCCATTTTCCAGCAACGCATGTCTGCGTGCAAACCTTGCAAAGACCTTCGTCCGTTCCATTGGTCTTGGTCTCACCGTTTTTGCACGAACAACCTTCGTTGAAACTGCCATCGCAGTCTTCGTCCTTGCCAGACGCATCGCAATCCTCCGGACCTGCGAACACGCAAACGTATTCGCAGCCATTGGCCGCAACGCCATCCAGATCAAACCGATTCGGCAGACAGGAATCTACCGCACACTTGCCTTTCTCGCACTTCGCAACCGCGCCGTCAAGCGAACACACGTTTCCGCACTGCCCGCAATTCTGGCTGTCAGACTGGACATTGAAGTCTTCATCCACAAGCCCGTCGCAGTCGTCATCCACTCCATTGCACTTCTCCACACCAGCATTCAGGCACAGATACTCGCAACCATTGGACGCGTCCTTGTCCGCATCGTAGAACAGCGCGTCGCATGCGCCCATCAGGCACTTGCCATTTCCACACAGCGCTTGCGCTCGCGGGAACCAGCATTCATTTCCGCACCAGCCACAATTGGCCGGGTCAGTCTGCATGTTGAACCCATTGTCCACCGCGCCGTCGCAGTCATTGTCCTTGCTGTCACACAGCTCAGGTACTGCCCCCACGCCGCCGACACAGTCAGTCCACTCTCCGCCAAGGCAGAATTGCAAGCATGGCTCACACTCTCCCTCGTCAGAGCCAACCAGCATGAACTCCTCATCCTTGCATTTGCAGTCTTCGTTGAAACTTCCATCGCAGTCTTCGTCTTTCATGCCCGCGTCACAGAGTTCAACCCCGCTTGGCGTGCACTTGTACTCGCAACCGTTTTCAGGCTGTCCGTCCAGATCGTAGAATCCCGGCTGGCACCACGAAACAATGCACTCGCCATCATCGCAGCTCACAAACGCCTTGTACAACGAGCACACATTGCCGCACTGGCCGCAGTTGCTCACTTCGGACGAAAGGTCAAACCCCTCGTCCACCAGCCCGTCGCAGTTGTCGTCAACGCCATTGCATTTCTCCACACCCGCATTCAGGCACAGATACTCGCAACCATTGACCGCGTCCTTGTCCGCATCGTAGAACAGCTTGTCGCAGGCTCCGAGCTTGCACTCGCCATCCACGCACATTGCCTGCGCGTTCGCGAACGAACACGAGTGACCGCACCAACCACAGTTGGCCGTGTCGGTCTGCGTATTGAAGTCCTCGTCAACCGAACCGTCGCAGTCATCGTCCGCATTGTTGCAGAGTTCAGGCGCCGGCGTCTTACCGCCAAGGCACAAACCCCACTTCCCGCCAACGCACGTCTGCGTACAAGCGACACACTCACCCTCGTCCGTGCCACCTGTCTTGGTCTCGCCGTCAACACAGCCGCAACCCTCATTGGCGCTACCATCGCAATCTTCGTCAACCATTGCGATGTCGCAGACTTCCGCACCAGTCGTAGTGCATTTGTACTCGCAGCCATTTTCAGGCTGTCCGTCCAAATCCACGTATCCGGTATTGCAGCCGTCCACCAAGCACTTGCCGAAGAAGCAGACATTGTTGCTAACCTGCCACAGGTTGCACACCTTGCCGCACTGCCCGCAGTTGTTCAGGTCGTTGAAGAAATTGAAATCCTCGTCAACCTGACCGTCGCAGTCGTCGTCAACGCCATTGCACTTCTCAACCCCGCTCGGAACGCAAGCATACTCGCATCCATCAGCAGGGTCGTTGTTCACGTCGTGGTAAAAGCCCGTGCATCCTCCCATTTTGCACAAGCCAGCGACGCACAGCGCATTGGCATTGGAAAACGTGCAGACATGCCCGCACCAGCCGCAGTTCACAGGATCAGCCATCAGGCTGAAATCCTCGTCAACCGAGCCGTCGCAGTCATTGTCGCTGTAGTCGCAGACTTCCGGCGTCGCAGAAACTCCGCCAACGCAATCAGACCACTGACCGTCAACACACGTCTGCGTGCACTTCTGGCAAACTCCCTTATCCGTACCAACGGACTTGGTATCACCGTCCGCGCACTTGCAGTCCTCGTTGAACGAACCATCGCAATCTTCGTCAACCATCGCGACATCGCACAGTTCGACTCCTGCCGCTGTACACTTGTACTCGCAGCCATTCAGCGGGTCCTCGTCCAAATCCACGAAACCCGCATCACAGGTCGCGACCATGCACTTGCCGAAGAAACACATCGGCTGGACTTTGTACAGAGAACAAATGTTCCCGCACTTGCCGCAGTTGTCCACGTCGTCAAACAGACCGAAATCTTCATCCGCTTCGCCGTCGCAATCATCATCCACTCCGTTGCATTTTTCCGCGCCAGTAAACCAGCACGGATATTCGCAACCAGGAGAGTACTGGTCAATGTCATACCAACCTGCATTGCATTCGACGAGCTCACACTCGCCATCCACACACACCATGCCCGCGTTCGGCTCTCCACATATCACTCCGCAAAAACCGCAGTTGTCCACGTCGGTCAGCAGGTCAAAATCTTCGTCCTTCTGTCCGTCGCAGTCATTGTCGCTGTAGTCGCAAACTTCCATCTGCGACTTGATCTCGCCGACACACTGTTTGCTTCCATCTGCCAGACAGAACGAAACGCCCATCTGGCACTCGCCAACCTGCGAACCGCAGATCGCGCCAACCACGCACGGACAACCCTCGTCAACTTCGCTGTCGCAATCCTCGTCCGCAAATCCGTCGCAGACTTCTGGGCCCACGAGTTGGCACTCGCACCCATCAGCCGCGTCTTCATTCGCGTCCGCAAATCCGACATCGCACTTCTCGGCAACGCAGTTTCCGTAGAAACACATTGCCTTGGCGTTCGCGAACTCGCACTTGTTGCCGCACTGGCCGCAGTTGTTCACATCAGTCAACAAGTTGAAATCCTCGTCAACCAACCCATCGCAGTCATTGTCCAGACCGTCGCACTTCTCAATGCCAGCCCACGTGGGCAAGCACTGGAACTCGCAACCATCGCTCTCAAAACCATTGAGATCAACGAAAGACGACTGGCATGCGTACACGCAATTGCCAGCAACGCAAGTTGCTGACGCGTTTGGCGTCGCGCACTTGTTGCCGCACTCGCCGCAGTTGTCCACGTCCTTCTTCAGGTTGAACGCCTCGTCACTGTAACCGTCGCAATCATTGTCCTTGCCGTCACAAACCTCGGGCGTCGGCGAAATTCCGCCGACACAGTCGGCCCACTTGTTGTCCGCGCCGCAAGTCTGCTCGCCCGGGTGACACTCACCTTTGTTCAAATTCTGCGACAAACCGCAGAAGCGAACTTCGCCAGCCGTGCACTCGGTCTTGACCGGCGGCTGTTCGCCATTGTTCCCGTTGGCCGAACCATTGTTGTTGCCGCCATTGTTTCCACCGGACGAACCGTTGTTGCCAGCCGGCACCCAGTTCGCATCCTGACCAGCAGTGCTTCCGCACCGGCCGTTCACGCAAACCAGCCCACCGGCCCCGTACGTTTCGTAGCAGTTGAAAGCCGAGATGCACTCGTCCTTGCAGCTGCCGTCGTCCATGCACTTGCCGGTCGCGCAGTCGTCGTCCGAAAGGCATCCGACCTGCCGAACCACGTCGCCCGCCAGGTCATCTTTGCCCCACGAGGAATCCTCGGGGCAACCAGATGCGAACACCACCATCAGCACGCACCACACCATTGTCACGAGTTTCTTCATGGCACCACCTCCATTGTTTTTGCCATTGCCCAACCAGAAAAACGAACCGTTTCTCTTCTTCATTTTGTCCTCCTTGTATCTTGTCTCGAGTTGTCAAAAAACACCAGAAATTTGCCTGCAAAACAGGCAGTTTCCAGAACAGGTAATTTTAGCGCGTTCAATTCATTTTGTCAAGCACAAGTCCGTATGTAAATTTACACAAGCTCCGCCGCGCTGGCAAGGTAAAAGAAAAAGCCCCATGCATGTTAGCATAGGGCACCAAGATTGTTTTTCGTCCCTCTCGGTTTAGGACAGCTGGTTTTACCAGCAGGATTTTTCGAACTTGACCTTTCCGTGGATACCGGTGTCTTCCATCTCGTAGTCGGCCGGGGTACAGAGAATTTGCACTTTGAGGTAATCGCCCCAGATGCCATTTTCAGCATTGAAGCAATTGAACTCAAAGGCCATCTCTCCCCACAGGCACAGCTCGCCGAACGGAATCTTGAACTCCGTGCCGTTCGCAACGTCTGCGGCCGTGAATGCCCACCAGATACGAACAGATGTGTAATCCGTCGGACAGGTGATCATGCACGTCGCGCCGTCAAACGGCTGGATTGCGACGCCATTGTCAGCCACGACTTCCGGCGACTCGGCATCAGCCGCTGCCGAACTGGCATCAACTTCTGCGACCACATCGGTCTCTTCCACACTGGCATCCTGCGACGCGACATCGCCCTCCTCGAGCTTGTCCTCCGTAGCCGCATCGGCGAAGGAGGATCCGCTGTCACCCCCGGCAACCACATCCTCGGTCGGCTGTGGCGCAACGTCTTCGGTCTGCGTGATCACGTCCGGTTCGGGCTGCGGTTCAGGCTCGTCGTTCGGCGGATTGTCGTTCCCACCGACTTTGACGCAAAAGCCGTCCTCGCAGATGTACCCGACGCCGCAATGGCACTCGGGCTCCGGCTGGTTGTCTTCCTGCGTCGCGATTTCCAGCGGATAGCGCTGTTGCTCCAGCGTATCGCCAGAGAAATCCGCCGAAACATCCGGCTCCGGCATAACTGGAACGCACTCTCCTTCGTTGTTGCAGACGAATCCGTCCGCACATCCGTCGTCATCTTCACACTCTGGCGGCAGTTGCGTTGCGTCCGCGTACTGCTTACATCCCCACGGCCCAGTGCAGTCGCCTTCGCTGTACGCGTCCTCTGTGTCGTCAGACACATCGTCTTCCGGCTTCGGCGGGTTGCTCGTGTCATCCTCATGGTTCTCGCCGAACACGTCCTCCTCCATGGACGAATCCACGTACACGTCCTTCGTACAGCCGCTCGTGAAGCATGCCGCGACCGCCAGCGCCAGCATGGCCAACACCATCGCACCAACGCTCCATGCCTGCGCAACCTGCTCCTGCTCAAACCCGCACTCATTCATCGTCTTCATGGCTCACCTCTCTAATTGTTTGATTTTCAAGTTTCAACATTATCGTAGGCACACACCTACGAACAAATCATTATATCATATCCTAACAAGAAAGTCAACTGCCGCGCCTTAATATTATCTAACTTTACACACATTCTCTAAATTTACACAAACCCCGCCGTTGACAGGGTAAAAAAAGCCCCAAATGCGTTGCATTCGGAGCTTGCCAGGAATATTATTGTCCATCCTGACATGGACTCGGTCTAGAGACAGTAGTTGTACACATGGCCGCGATACGGGTCGAACTTGACGTAGCTCGCCGCCTTGCCGCTGACCATCACCGACGCAGGGGTCTTCGCCGCTCCGATCCACGTGACCTGGCCAGCGGTTTTGCCTGCGTGCTTGCCCACGGTGAGATCGACCACGACCTCACAGCCGATCGCGTAGGTGGACAGATAGCCGCTGAAACAGCCATCGCTCCCGATTACGAGATCCTGTGCCGAACCCCACTTGCTTGGGTCGCTCGAGGTCGCCTCACTCCACGACATCTGTCCGAAGTCTGCCGAAATTTCCGCGGCCGTGAGCGCGTAGCAGGTCTTGACCAGCTTGCCGGTCGTCATCGCGGCCGGAGTCGGAGTCGTGCCTGTGCCAGTCGGGGTCGTCCCCGGCGTCACCTTGTGGCACTGCCCATCCCCATCGAACTGCGGCGCGCTGCACGCGTAGCTCTCGTCGATGATCGTACAGGAATCGTAGGACTTCGCCTGCTCTCCCGTGTACGGATCAAACTCGAACACCACGTAGCAGCCCGGAACGCACAGGTTCGTTGGCGAGCCGAGGTCATCGCTGGCCTGCTTGTTGCTTGCGCAGTACCAGCCCATGCCGAGAGACGCGCAGTCCATGTTCATGTCCGTCTCGTCTGCGTCATCCGTGACCACGCCGCACTCGGTCTTGCTCACCATCCCAACGTACGCAGGGGCGTCATCGCCCTCCACGTTCACGACGGTCGGCTCGCGGTCGTCGAACACCGAAACTTCCCGCTCGCACCCGAACACCGCCAGCGCCATCACAACCATCATCGAAACCAGCAAAACGATCGTCTTCTTCATGGCATCACCTCCAAAAAGTTAATTGCCAATGTTCACTCTGTCTCGATCCTTGACACCCGTCAAGAACCCAGAAAAGTGGGGAAACCCGTGTTAGCGTTTCCCCGTTTTTGGCCATGCCCCGTTGGGACACAGCCGTCGCGCTACTTGTCGCGGATGTGCACCTCTGTCGTTGTGACCGAATCCACGACATAGTACGTGCAAGCGCCAAGTGCCACAGCCCCGCCGACGTATAGCGCGTAGTCCCAGAAACCCGCGTCCTTCGTCTCGGGCTGGACACTCTGCAACGGTGCAATCGGAGCTGCCGGCACATAGACGGTCATCTTGCCGCCATTTTCCATGACCATCTTCCCCTTGCCTGCCGGAGCGACGACCTGCACCACCCCCTTTGGGCAATCCAGCTCGTTCTTGGCGTTATCCTTGCACGTACAACCCGAGGGAACCTCGAGCAGTCCGCACATGACCACCGCCGTTCCGTTCACCGGAGCCTCCTGCGCCGTCACCACGGTCGCGAACATCACTGCCACCGCCATCACAACCAACGCAACGATCTTTCTCATCTCACACCTCCAGTTGTCTGTTGTCCAAGTCAAAGATCAAACGCCCAACCTCGATTCACTTCATTATTGTCAGTATTAGTTCTGAAAAAATTCAGTATGACATTCGTAAATTCGTTGAAATGAATCCAGATTGGGCCCCTGTCAAATGTTACTGACAGGGTCCCGAGACACGACGATGTCGCGCCTCTTACTGCTCTACTGCACCGGAGTCGGTTCCCACCGGATGGTGACCCGTTCCTGCGGCGGTTCGGCCGCGGGCTGTGCGACCGGTGCCGGTTCAGGCGAAGCCACGACTGGTTCGGGTTGCGCAACCCTCGCCGCGTCCGCGTCTGCCTTCAGCGCCTCGGCCAACTTCTTGGCCTTCCGCGCCTCCGCCCGCGCCGCCTTGAGCTGCTTCTGCAGGTCAGTGACGACCTCGGCGTCGGCCTTGTCCGCGAGATCCGCCTTCAGCGCCTTGACTGATCCAGTGAACTCGGTTCGCAGCGTCGCAAGGTCGTTCTTGCTCGCCCTCTTGGTCAGTTCTGCGTCCACGTATTCCGTGTTCGCCTTCTTCGCCAGCTCCTCGTCCACGTATTCCTCGCCCGCCTTGACCGTCTCGGCCAGAGACTTGAGCTCCTCTGTCCCTGCCTTCCGTGACAGCTCGTCCGTCGTCTTCGCCGCCAGCTCCTCCAGCGCCGCCTGGTCAGCCTTGCCGACCACCGCGCCTCTGAGCTCCTCCACGCCAGAACGCGTTTCCTCCACTCCGGCCAAGAGCGGCGAAGCAACCTTGGCGTACCCGAAGTAGCCGCCGACACCGACCAGCACGATCAACACGATCACCCACCAGAACCGACGCAAGAAATTCTTCATGGCAATCACCTCCATTGTTTGTTGCCGTTGTCAAAAACCATGGACAGACTTTGGCAATCGCCTAATCTGACCAACAAACCATCTTATCAAATTATTCTGACCCTGTCAAGTATAGGGCGTCAATAATAGCATTTTAAGGCTTAATTTAAACAAAAAAGCCCCGCCAGCGGCGGGGCGGCCCTACCAACATTCAAAATTCAAAATTAAAAATTCAAAATTTAGCTTCTAACTATCACCCACCCGATTCCAACCAACAACCCCACCAAAATTGACACCAAACCATTTACTAAAAAGTTGGGTCGGTCAATATATTTTGTTGCCAATGGCGATTCAATCATTTTCAAATCAATATCCCCGATTCCCACATATTCAGCTGACTGCGTTGACAAAACATACGCAACAGCTTGGCTCAACTTTAAGGATTGATCACGATCTTTGTGGAAAACATCTATGGACAAAACCGAAGTCGTGCCAACCAAATTCGCGTCAACCATTTTTTGCCATTGCTTGCGCTTTTGGTTTTCGTCCTTTTTGAAATATTTTTCATCAATACCAAACCCAGCGTTCAAAACTTTTGTGAAAAATGAATTTGAATAAACAACCTGCGCCAGATTGCTGCCGATTTTCTCGGCTGATTTAGCGGCGCTGTACGCGTCATAACCAACCACTGCTTTTTGCACCACCAAAAATTTAACATTCGCGCGATACTCAAACGGCTGCAACAACGTTAAAATTATTCCGAGAACAAATACCAGCAAAACAATCGCGCCGATATTTTTCTTGTGATGCATTACCTGTCTGAAATAATTTGGTTCAAACATACACGTAAAATTTTAAATTTTATAATTTTCAATTTTAAATCAATTTTTAATTTTTGAATTTTTATGTCCACTGCGCGGTAAAAAGCAACAGCAACAAACAACCACCTGCAATCAACGCGTGTATCAAAACATTTTTGCGAGTCATCTGCCCTGTCAATTCGGCCTTTGAAATTCCTATCAATAAATAATAAGCAAACGCCAAAATCGCGGCATTCACATAATAACCGCTTGGCAAAAATCCAAGCCCAACAAATAGCTCAATGGTTATCAAACTAATTATTAGATTGAACAAACGACTTTTGCGC
Source organism: Candidatus Falkowiibacteriota bacterium (assembly GCA_043798985.1). GTDB lineage: Bacteria > Patescibacteriota > Patescibacteriia > UBA11705 > JACRDX01 > JACRDX01. Next base: position 120,241 of record JAZDOE010000023.1, read on the forward strand.
CATTCAATTTTCTGATTCCAAAAAATTTCAGAATTGATAACGAACACGCCCACACCCGCGGCGATTACCAATGGCCACGTCGGAAAATTCAAAAGCACCATGAATCCGTACAATCCGCTCATCAAAAAGAAAAACGAAAGCAATCCAATATAGTACGCGAAATTTTCCAAAGTGTATGGATAGTATTTCAACGGATAATAAAAATAAAGAAGCATTTGCTCAAAATAAATCCAAAAAATGGCCGCGACAATTACAGCAAACACATGATAAAACCATGGTTGCGACAAAAACACAGCGAACAAAAAACTGGCCAATAAAAAAATGGTTGGTCCTGTAAAAAATTGCAACCACCTGCGACCAAGCTTAGCTTTGCATAAATACCAAGTCAACAAAAATGTCGCGGCCAACATAACAATCGGCGCGACAAACCAAAACTTGCTGGCATAGCGCATTAACTCAAGCCCCGCGACGTACATGGCCGCGTAGGCAAACAACAAAATATATTGAAATAACAAACGCATATTTAAGAAATAACAAATTACAAATATCAAATCAATATCAAAATCCAAAAATTGTCATTTGAAATTTGATATTTGAAATTCTGCGACAGCGGGCGGTTCGACTTGCCCACGGACAACCCTATCTATCATTGCCACGAGATTCAAATGCGGCGCCCGGTATTCTTTCGGAACTTTTACTTCAAACAAAACTTGCTGATTATTTTTTAAAAACGCCACCTTGTCTGTTGCCGCGGAATAATCGCTAAAAAATTTGTCCATTTGTTGTTGATATTCGTTGACCAAAGTCTGCGCGTGTTCAACCGAGCCGGCCAACGTTCCAACCGTTTGCGTTGAAAACCAAAACAGCATTCCGACCGTCATGGTCATAAATAAAACAAACGCTGAAAAGGCAATATAAAGACGCACCGGATGTCGCATAAAAATTTAAAAACTAAGCTTCATTGTCCCCGCGAATTTCAGACAATGTCCCGCGCTCTGACCAAAGTTCTTGCACAATAACCATCACTGCTGTTGCGACAGGAATGGCTAAAATCACTCCAACCAATCCGCCGATTTGCGCGCCAACCAACAACGCGATGATGCTCACAATCGGATTAAGACCAACTGCTTTTTGCATTATCTTTGGAACCAGAATATCATTTTCTATCCTTTGCATTACTATGTAAAAAAGAATCACGAAAATCGTTTTTCCCGGTGATTGCGCGAAAGTCAAAAGAACAGCGGGGATGGCGGCGATTAGCGGACCAGCATAAGGTATCAGTTCGCCAAACATTGCCAAAATGGCCAGCAACAATGCGAACTTCACGCCAAAAATAAGCAAACCAACGTAGACCATTATTCCAACAATTAAACAAAGTATGAGTTGCCCTTTTAGCCAGTCGCCGATTTTTTTCTGGACTTTATTTATCAACTGCACAACAAACGGCTGAAACTTATCAGGAACAAGATAGCGCAACGTCCGCTTTATCGCGTTTTCTTCCACTGCCATGTAAAAAGTTATTACCAAAACAATGAAAAAAGAAATAACACTGGCCAAAAATCCTTTCGCGGAAGAAAATATGTCGCTTACCCCGCCGATGATCGTATTCTTAATATTTTCAATACTCGCATTAAAATCTTCCAGCAATCCGTGTTGCGCTGAAAAAGTTTTTATATTGGAAAATACATCGGCAATTTTTTCATAATAAATAGGAAAACTGTCGCCAAACATACTCAATTCATTTACAACTGGCGGGATGCCGAAAAAAACGACCAGAAAAACAACGGACAGCAACAAAACATAAAATAGCAAAACGCTTACTGATCGTGGAATTTTTTTGTTTTGCAGTTTATCAACCCATGGATCAACTGCTGATGACAAAATTAGCGCGACAAACAAAATGCCGATTATGCTTTTTATCAAATACAGAAAATAAAACAGCAAAATCACGAGAAAAAACTTCACGATTGACAAAATAGAAATATGGACGACATTTTTCTCCATAACTTTTTTATTAATTTTTTTGTATATACAATATTATATCACACGGCTACAAATCTACAAATCATTCAAATGTTGCTAATCTGCGAATTGATTTGTAATTGGCAGTATTCGCGGTGATTTGTAATTAGTAGCCCTTATGCTAAAATAACGATATATGGAAATACTGAATAAATCAGCAACGTTCAACTACGAAGTCTTGGATAAATACCAAGCTGGTTTAGTTTTGCTCGGCCACGAAGTCAAAGCAATTAAAAACGGCCAAATGTCTTTAAAGGGCAGCTACATCGCTATAAAAAATAGTCCGACGCCAGAAGCTTATTTGATAAAATCATCAGTTTCTCTTTATAAAAAAGCAGGACCAATGCCAGATTATAATCCAGAACGACCGCGTAAACTGCTACTCACACGGCAAGAAATCAATAAACTGTTCGCTAAACTCAAACAAAAAGACTCCACCTCGGCATGCCGAAGGCGAGACGGGTTGACATTAATACCTCTTAGCGTGTATAATAAGCACAATCTCATTAAATTGGAATTTGCCTTAGTGTCTCCGAAAAAGAAATTTGACAAAAAAGAATCAATAAAGAATCGCGAAATTGATCGGCAAATCCAAAGAGCATTAAAATTTTGAAATCCCAATTTTGAATTTTGATTGAATTTTGAAATCTGAATTTTGAAACATTCAAACATTCGTGCATTCAACATTGATTCGAAATTCAAAATTCGAATTTCGAAATTTTCCACTACGGGGATGACTGGCTTTGACGAAAAGACCCTTAACAACTTGGTCAGGACGAGGCGAGCTAACCTCGAAAAAATGGCTCAAATCAACAAGTGCAAACAAACTTGTAAACAATGTTCGGTCATTGTTCGCAATGCCGACATTTGTATCTGCTGTCGCTTAAATATATCCGACGGCCATCGGCCCGCTTTTGCTCGCAATTCAATCTTATTGAATGAAGCGTACACCTGCCTACAGGCAGGCAAGCCGGTGCCATTTCGCGAGATAGGTTATAAAAATTTCCCTACTTTATAACTGAAACAAAACAGGGATAGGTTTCGCGGTTTTCTGCTTGTCTCAAACCCGCGTCACCAAATTTTGAGACAAGCTATTCCTGTATAACCAATTTGCTAAACTTTTTGGACGCGGGTTCGATTCCCGCCATCTCCACCACTGCTACTAATTACAAATCACTACGAATACTACCAATTACAAATTAATTCGCAGATACGTAGCATTCGAATGATTCGCAGGTTTGTAACCGTATGAGAAAATCTTACAAATTCGGAAAACGAAAGCGAAACGAACCGGAAATAAAATATCGCGGTAATTTGCAAATTATTGCGCCAATACTTTTTGTCATTGATGAAACGGGCGCGTCTCTTGGACAAATGCCAACGCGGCAAGCGTTAACAATTGCCGACGAGCGAGGCTATGATTTGGTAGAAGTATCACCAAACGCGCAGCCGCCGGTGGCAAAACTTTTAAACCTTGGCAGTTTTCAATATCACCAAACAAAACTTGCCAAGCAGCAAAAGAAAAACCAAAAATCCACAGAAACAAAAGGAATTCGTCTGTCTATGAAAATCGCGCAAGGCGACATGGAAACAAAAGTGCGACAAGCTGAAAAATTCCTAGAAAAAGGAAACAAAGCGAAAATAGAACTAATCATGCGTGGCCGAGAATTACAAAAAATTGATCTGGGCAAAGAGATAATGAAAAAATTTTTGGCGCAGTTGCAAGTTCCATACAGCGTGGAGCAAGAAACAAGCAAACAAGGAAATAAATTATTTATAATAATCATGCCGAAATCCCTACCCGCGGGGCAGGCAGGAGCAGATGACAATTAAACTTTATGCCAAAGATGAAAACAATAAAAACAGTATCAAAGCGATTTAAAATAACAAAGAGCGGCAAGATCATGAAAAAAACTTGCGGCCAAGATCATTTTAATGCGCGAGAGTCAGGTAATGTCACTCGATCAAAACGTCGGATGTTTGAACAAAGCGGAGCTATGACAAAAGCATTGAACGTGGGAATGCCATACAAAAAATAATTTTATACAATATGCCTAGAGTAAAACGAGCAGTATCTCACGTAAAAAAACGCAGAACGCTTAGAAAACTTGCAAAAGGATATAAGTGGGGAAGAAAAAATACAATTCGCTTAGCGAAAACAGCCGTTAAAAAAGCCGGACAACATGCGTATGTTGATCGCAAACGAAAAAAGAGAGTTAATCGCAGTCTTTGGCTGGTAAAATTAAATGCCGCGGTTCGCGAACACGGACTTTCGTACAGCAAATTCATTGCTGGATTAAAGAAAAACAATATTGAGTTAGATAGAAAAGTTCTTGCCGAATTGGCGGAAAAAAATCCAAAGATATTTGCTAAAATCGTTGAGAAAGTAAAGTAGCTCTTCAACAAAAGAGCCCTGCCATTGGCGGGGCTCTTTTGTTTTAATCTATTTGGTTCTACCGCGTTTTCTTAAACGTGTGATTTTCGGAATCTTAACTCCCACGCCTCTTTTTTTAGGATTTCGTTTTGAAGACATAAAATAGAAATTTCAAATTACAAATTTCAAAAAACAGGAACGGAAGGGGAGGGATTTGAACCCTCGGTACCTTGCGGTACTCCGGTTTTCAAGACCGGTGCACTAAGCCACTATGCGACCCTTCCCTATTTCTAAAAAACGGACTTGTCTCGTCCGTTTGCGACAGCAAACGAGACGGTACCTTTTGGTTAAAATTCTAACTTTCTTTGAGCAAAATCCAGAGGATTTTGCGGATTGAATCCCGCCCAGCGTTTCCGCCCGCCTCCGCTTCTCTTCGGCGAGCAAAACAGAAAAATTTTCTCTACATCTTTTTAATCGCCTGCCCCCAAAATTTTTTTCAATTAAGGAAACGAAAATTTTTCTGTTTTGCCTTCCTCTTGCCAGAGGAATTGCGGAAACGCTTTCCCATCCCATTGTCCGCCTTCGGCGGACTGGCAAGCGGGCAAAAATTCCTTCCCCCAGACCCCCT
>JAZDOE010000002.1:0-94786 GCA_043798985.1 Candidatus Falkowiibacteriota bacterium
GATGAAAAGAAAATCTAAACCGCAGAAAACGGATAAGATGAAATTTTTTCTTTATCGCGGATTTTTTCATTGCGGCGAGTGCGGTTTTACAATTACGGCTGACAGAAAAATCAAGCCGAGCGGCAAGCAGTATGTTTATTATTACTGCACCAAGAAAAATCCAAATCACCAATGCTCGCAAAATGTTTTTACGAGGGAAGAAAAAATTTCATCTCAAATCAACGAAGTAATACAAAAAGTTTCTTTGCCCGATGATTGGGCTGATAAAATGCTAAATGAATTAGAAAGTGAAAAAAACGAGAAAGCCCAATCATCACGCTTTTTTGCTCAAAAGACAGAAAGCGAAATAAAAATGATTGACGAGAAGTTGGAAAAATTGATGAACGCATATCTTGAAAGCGCGCTAAATCTCGCCGAATACCGAGAAGCTAAAAACAAACTCGTCAATCAAAAACAGCTTTTGAAAGACAAACTGACGGCTTTTGAGCAAAAAAGCAATAATCGGTTCGAACTCGCCGCCAAATTCATAAATACCGTAAAACAAGCCGAAATTATCGCTTTGCAAGAAAATCCCGAAAGGATTCGGGATTTTCTAAAAAAGATTGGTTCGAACTTCCGTTTGAGCGGGCAGAAATTGTTTTTGGATTTCAAATTTCCCTTCAAAATAACGGCGGAAGCCGAGCCCGAGCGTAGCGAGGGCGAGGCAACAATCGCCCAAAACTCTAATTTTGAAAATTGGCGGATCGGACGGGACTCGAACCCGCGATCTCCCGCGTGACAGGCGGGTGTGTTAACCAGCTACACCACCGATCCATATTGTTTTTTGATATCTTCGCAATCTGAATTAATTAAACGCTTTAAACACTGTCGCCCATGACGACTTTTATAAAATAATTCTTTTTGCCTTGCCGCCATTAAACACGGACACTGTTCATGATAAATTAATTTAAGGGGTCGTCTATTAACTGTACGCTTGACCCTTCCCGCATTATGCTCATCAACCCGTCTTGCCAAGTCATTAGTTGACCCAACGTATGTCCTAAAATCCTCCAAGCTGAACAAAACGTAAACACAGGCAATTGTCATATAGCAGTCGGGTGTGTTAATCCGCCTCGGCTCGACGAGCGGCCGAGTCGAGACGGGCCAGCTACACCACCGATCCATTAGACCACTACACCATTGATCCATAAAACGCTAATATAATAATCAATTGAAACCAAAGCGTCAATAATTTCACCGAATTATTTGTTGCCAGCCATAAACAACTCTGACACTTTGTCGCGCAAACCGCAAGCGCGAGTAATATTATTCAATACTATATGACTCTCTACAATTTTTTGAGCATCCACTGGATACGCTTCAACAATCCGACGCGCAATGTTGATTGTTGATTTCAAATCTTTCGCAATATACACTTTCCCGCTTCCGTGCAAACTTTGTATAAAATCTAAAGTCACGAATAAATCTTCGAAATCCCTTGCCTCTCGTATCAACAACAGCTTAACCGTCTCGCGCAAATTTTGTTCTCGCGTCAATGATATTATTGGAATTTCACGACGACGGACAGCATCAACTATTTTTTGCGAATCTGAACTTATCGCGTCGCGCAGTTCATCCCACGTAGTTGCCTTATCTATACGTTTGGCTGGCGCTGGTTTTTCAACAACCGTTTTATCGCCCACATTACTTCCTATTTTTTCAAAAAATTTCTTAAACATACGTAAAAAATAATTAAAATAATCAATGCGGCGCTTACAATTTGCGCCCAGCGAATTCCAAAAAGCATTGGGCTATAATCTATTCTTACAAATTCCAGACAAAAACGCAAAATTGAATACAAAATTAAATAGCCCGCGAAAATCAATCCGCTGATATTTTTCTTCAACGCAACTTTAAAAAATAAAAGCAGCAAAACAAAAAGCACAATCGCATTGCCCAAACTTTCATACAATACTGTCGGATGAAAAAATTCAAAACTCGCGTATCCGGCTGGTCGCAATGCCGCGTCAATTGGAATACCCCACGACAAACCGGTTGGTTTGCCAAAAATTTCCTGATTAAAATAATTTCCCCACCGCCCAATAATCTGCGCGGCGCACAAACCAATTGCAGATAAATCTAACAAATGCCAAACATTGATTTTCGTGCGCCGCGCGAATATTATTGTTGCCGCAAATCCGCCAATCATTATTCCATGGACCGCCAACCCGCCCTGCCAAATTTTCAAAATATCCAGCAAATTGTCTTTGTACAATTCCCACGCGTATAAAACATAATAAATTCTCGCGGCGATGATTGAAAAAATCAGCCAGTAAACAGCCAAATCCAAAATATCATTCTTGTTGATTTTATAAAATTTCGCCAACCGTAAAACTAAAAACAAACCAACCAACCCACCGACAACCATTAACAATCCATACCAATGAATTTTTAACATTCCAAACTCCACCAAATACGGCGCTGGATGATAAGTATGCAAAAACATAAAACTATTTTTTTGCGACCTTCTTCATTTTCCGCATTTTCGCGTCTATTTCGCCCCACTTGGCAACCAGCTCTTTTTCAACAATGCCCCACGCTCCGGTTGACAGTGTCTTGTTCTTTTTAAAATCAGAAACGACATTTTGCACCACTTTCGCGTACTGCCCTTTTGTCACTTTTTTCAAACTTTCCAAATCGCACAAAATCGCGGTCAATGCTTCGCCTGCTATTTTTTTAATTTCCTCTGCCTTTTTCAACGTTTTTTTGTCTAAAAATAATGATGCGACTGCCGCGGCTAAGACCAACGATGGCACAATTTTTTTCAATTTCATATGTTTTAAAATTATTTCTTAAATTATAGCACAAAATAAAAAACCCCGCCTCTTAATTTAAGAGACGGGTAGAAATCGCTACTCAACAATGCGCGTGCGAAAACACACGACTGCTGCTAGCCCGGGGGGCGTTGCCAATCTCATCGGCGTAGACGCTCCAACCGCGAGCATCCCAATGGACGTGGACCACACGCAGGATTCCTTTCCGACCACAGACATAGAAGATATTCGCCTTCCCGTCCGTCAGCAGAATCCCATCGCGTCCGTCCGGCTGTTGCTTCATTAGCCAGTACATTTCAGACAAACTTGTCTCTTCCTTTCTCTCTCCGCCAAGCGCCTGCACAACAGCCCTGTCGTACGCGTTTCTCATCAACGTCTGCCAGCACACCATTGAGCCGGCAAACGCCAGAACGTACATCTCATTAAACCACTCGTAAACGTTCGATCCGACATATGAAATCTTAACCCGCGCGCTGTCGCTCGTGTCTACCTTGAACACATCTCTCATCTTACCCAGCGCTGTCATGGACGGCACGGATATGGTGCCGTCCAGTTGCAGCAAGTCCTCCTTCACTTCTTGTACCACCTGCCGTACCGCTTGCGGTGCATCAAGAATCGTAATGAAATCTTTTCTGGCGATCACCGGTTGCAGGTATCTGATCAACTGGTGAATGTCTCGTCCGTCATTGAGAATCATCTCCCCGATTTTTACCGCCTGCGCCAAAATCGTCCTGTACGGATTTTCTGTGTCATTACCCATGACCATCCTCCATTAAAAAGAACCATCACTTGGCGATTACGCATCGCCCGCCTGCCGAAGCAGATCGCTTCCCCACCTGCCAAATTGGCAAATTACCAAGGGAAGACATCATTGACCAAACGCTATCATGTTGCTCAATATCTGTCAATATTACAATCCTGTTGACGCGCGTATTTTTGTTTGATATACTTTTCACACATATGAAAAAAGATATACATCCTAAATACTACCCAACTGCGAAAATCACTTGCGCGTGCGGAAATGTTCTGACCGTTGGATCAACCCAAGCGGACGTTAAAGTTGACCTTTGCTCAAAGTGCCATCCTTTTTACACTGGCAAGCAAAAAATCGTTGACAGCGCTCGCCGCGTTGAAAAATTCACAGCGCGCCAGACAAAAAAATCCGCTACCGCAAAAAGCAAACAAGTCAAAAAAGCTGAAAATCGCGCGAAAAAAGTAGAAAAAGCAAAACAATAGCAACGCCAAAGTCCCGCCGCCAGCGGGATTTTTATTTATGAAAAAACTTGAACAAATAAAAGCTCGGTTTGCGGAAATTGAACGGGACCTGCAAAATCCCGACATTCTTAGCGACCAAGAAAAATTAAGAAAATTGTCCAGCGAGCATGCCAACTTGAGAGAGCTGGTTGAAAAAATAGACCGATTGGAAAATTTGCAAAAACAACTTGAAAATGCCCGCGCGACGTTGAACACGCCGGAATTGGAAGGGCTGGCAAATGAAGAAATCGCAAAACTTGAACCGCAAATCGCGGAGCTGAAAGAAGAAATTACAATTGATCTAAAACCAAAAGACCCGCGCGACAGTAAAAATGTGATTATGGAAATTCGCGCGGGCACAGGAGGCGAAGAGGCCGCGTTGTTTGCAGGAGATTTGTTTAGAATGTATAGCCGATTCGCCGAAAGACAAAATTGGCGCACTGAACTTTTGTCAGTGAGCAAATCAGATCTTGGCGGTTTTAAAGAAATTGTTTTTGAAATAAAAGGTCGCAATATTTTTAAATTTTTAAAATACGAAATGGGCACTCACCGCGTTCAGCGCGTACCCGAAACGGAAAAAAGCGGACGCATTCACACCTCGGCCACAACGGTCGCGGTTCTGCCGGAAATTGAGGAGGTCGAGCTAAAAATCGAGCCAAAAGATTTGCGCATTGATACTTTTTGTTCAAGCGGAGCTGGCGGCCAAAGCGTAAACACTACGTACTCTGCCGTACGCATTACCCACATTCCAACAAACACCATTGTTTCCTGCCAAGACGAACGTTCGCAAGCGCAGAACAAAGAAAAAGCAATGAAAATTTTACGCGCGAGAATAATGGAAAGCGAAGAGCAAAAACGCCATGAAGAAATGGCAGAACAGCGCCGCACGCAAATCGGAACTGGTGATCGCAGTGAAAAAATTCGCACGTACAATTTTCCGCAAAGCCGTGTGACGGACCATCGCATCAAACAAAGCTGGCACAACATGAATGAAATTTTAGACGGCGATATACTTCCGATTATTACGGCGCTACAAAAAGCGAGCTAAACAAAATTGCATATCATGCCCCCTTCTATCAAAGCCGCTCTGTTGCTTGCGGCAAAACAATTAACAACCGCCGGCATTACATCTCCGCATTTGGACGCTGATGTTATTTTAAGTTTTGTTTTAAAAAAACCAAAAGAATTTTTGTACAGTCATGGCGAGCAAACATTAACGTTGGCGCAATATTCAAAATACAAAAAATTAATAAACAAGCGCGCGAAACATTACCCTGTCTCCTATTTAACAAATCATAAAGAATTTTTCGGATTGGATTTTTATGTTGATAAAAATGTATTAATACCGCGGCCGGAAACAGAATTATTGGTTGAACGCGCGTTGCGCGTTTTTGAAACAATTCCCGCCTCGTCAACGGTCGCGGATATTGGAACTGGCAGCGGCTGTATTGCGATTTCCATCGCGAAAAATTGTAGAGCGCGCGTTTTTGCGGTGGATATTTCATCCACCGCTTTAAAAGTCGCCCGCAAAAACGCGCGCGCCAACAAAATTTCCCAAAAAATTAAATTTTTACGCGGCAATTTATTGGAGCCACTAAAAAACAAAAAACTGGATATTATTATCGCCAATCTGCCATATTGGTATGATGATGACATGAAAAATTTGTTTAAATCCCGTTGGTCAAAATCCATACAATACGAGCCGCAAATCGCAATAAAAGGCGGCAAAACTGGACTTTCAATTTACCGCGATTTTTTCAAACAAATCAGCCGACTTAAATATCAACCCAAATATATTTTAACTGAAATCGGCCACAAACAAACCAAGTCGTTAAGCGTATTTATTAAAAAAATCCTACCAAAGAGTAAGATTGACATTCTGAAAGATTTAAACAACAAGGACCGCGTTATTGTTGTGACAATTTAATCACAACAACATTTCCATATTCAAGCGCCAACTTATCCAAAGTTGGTTTTATTTTTGTCACGTCTTTTCCAAGATCCAAAACCGCGGCATAATCTCCTTGAACAACTTCTGTGTTCAATGGATATTTTTGCAAATCAGAAAAATCCATCAAAAAATTATTTATGAATTTTTCAGTTTCTTCCGGAGTTGGTTGTTTAAAAAAATTTTTAAAAAATATTTTGTTTTCTGGTTCGGCCTGCAATTTTTCTTTGATACCTTTAATTACCTGCTCCTCCGAAACAGAATTATCATTTTTCTGCGACTCAACATTTATCGTTGGCCCCGCCAACGGCGGGGTTGGCAAATTTATCTCCGGAGTAAATTCTGGCAAATCAAAATGCGGCGGCTTTGCTAAATCAATTCCTCGCAACAGATTTATTCCATAAATCGCAAAGCCGCCGCCAAGAACGACAACCAAAACAAAAATTGCTAATTTGTCCGTTGTTTTCATAACCTAAAAACCTACAAGCTACCCTGCTAATAAGCTACCTTTACCCCGTTATCAATGACCTCAACCCATGTTGCGCCTTTATTAAATTTAATTTCTTGGTTTGACTCATCAAAAAATATTGTTCTGCTTTTTTCCGTTGGCCTATTCCATTTTCCCTTTATTACTTTTCCATCCAAAAACACAACCGAATCTCCACTGCCAATTGTTTCAACGTCACGACGGCCAACATTATCTTTGACAACAAAATCAACATACATCAGCGCTACATTTTTTGCGGATATTTCAACGTCTTCGCCGGAGAGCGAGCGTGCGTAGCCATTTGAAAATTTGTCATATTTCCAATTTACTGCGAAATCTTTATTACCAAAATCAATGCTGATTTCCTGCGATTCTGGCCGACCAGCCAACTCAATGTCGTCTTTAAACTGCCATGTTGCAAAACCGAATTTATCCACGAACCAATTTTTATCTGCCAATGCCTGTTTTAACAATTCAGCAGAAGTAAAAACATTGTATGGCGCGACCTTGTTCCAACTTCTATAAAAATATTGCTGATTATAAAACTCATTCAAATCTTTCGCGGCATTTTTCTTTAACAAATTCAATGCGTCAGGACTGCCGCCGCAATGCGCGTAAACAGCGTTTAGCTCGTCTGCCCAATCAACAAAGTACGGTCGCGCGGAACGAACTGGCCCAATTTTGTCGGGTAAATTTTCAGAAAAATAAAAAGCCAAAAATCTGGTGTATGGAAATTCCGCGATTGCTTCAAAAATCAAATCTGCTTTGTTCAAACCTTTTTGCGGTCTGGCTACAGGCGAATTGTCAATCATCACAGCGATCACCTGCTGTTTTTCCAACGGTTCTTTCAAACAAACGCCTGATAGCGGATTGATTGCCGCGCAGGGCGTCTCAACAACAGCCAGCGTTGGTTCAACAATTGGCTCGGTTTTTGGTTTATCGCCGACTTTTACCAAATAAACAAGCAATAAAAATCCGCAAATCCCGATTATAATTAAAAATCTTACTGGCCGCGCCGGCGGACGAGGCCTTAATCTTCTTCCCATATGTTTTGCATTGTACAACAAAAACAACGCCCCGCCAACGGCGGGGCGCCAAAGCTTTATTTTACTTTTTTTCAACCCTTTTTTCAGCCGGCGCAGCCCTTTGCTCTGTAGAAGCAGCCGTGGCAGCTACCGTAGCAGCGGCCTCAACTTTCTTCGTTTCAACTTCTGCTTTTACCGCGACAGCAGTCGCGACAATGACATTTGGCTCTAACATCGGCTCAACGCTTGCCGGTAATTTCAAATCTGAAATTTTGATTACATCATCAAATGTTTTGAGCGCTGACAAATCAACCTGAACGGATGAAATCAAATCCTGCGGTAAACATTTAACGAGCAATGTACTCATATTCTTGCTCACAACGCCGCCCAACATTTTTTCAGCAGGAGATTCGCCAACAAATTCAAGTTCAATTTCGGTTTCAATCTTTTGACCAATTGGAACCTGATAAAATTCCAAATGAATAATGTTGCTAGTCAATGGATGCCGCGCCACACCTTTAATCAAAACTTCGCGCGGCTTTTTCTCGCCTTCAATTTCCAATTTGATAAGAGTGCTCGTTCCAGCCTGCTCAAACAATTTTTCAGCGGCCACAATTGCAAGTTCAACATTTATTGATTCATCCACATCCGGACCATAAACCACGGCCGGAATTGTATTTGGTTTTGCCTGCTTACCGTCAAGTGGGTGTTTACACTTCGTAGCCTTTGGCGAAGAAGTGCGTTTTTGTACTTTTGCGTCCAACATAAAATAGTAAAAAATTTAATTCTGCTATTTCTAATACTATCGCGAATCGCCGCGCTTGTCAATTTCGCCTAAAATCTATCTCTATGCGTTCTCACGCTTTCCGCGCAGCCAACCAGCGCCAGACTCACCACCAAAAAACTCCCGCCATAACTCAAAAACGGCAAAGGAATGCCAGTCACTGGCATTAACCCTAAATTCATTCCGATATTAACAACAATATGAATAAAAAACACAGTGGCAATTCCCAAAAGCAAAAATTGTCCAAAATCATCCGGCGCTTTTTGCGCGCCAACAATAAGTCTCCAAAAAACAATGGCAAACAAAATCAATACTAACCCCACGCCAACAAAGCCAAGCTCTTCGGCGATTACCGCGAAAATAAAATCGCTCTGACTTTCCGGAATAAATTTCAATTGACTCTGCGATCCCAAACCAAGACCCTGCCCCCAAAAATTTCCAGCGCCAATCGCGATCACCGCCTGCCGAACATTATACCCACTGCCCAGAGGATCTTGCTGCGGATTTAAAAACGACAAAATTCTTTCCTGCTGATAATCTTTGAAAACAAAAAACCATGAAAAAATCATGGCAATCACAACAATTCCAACCATCAAAAACAAAAAGCTTTTCTTGATTTTTGTAAGCAGTAGCAAAATAAACCACATGCCAAAAAGAACCAACGCTGAACCAATATCTGGCTGCAAAATTACCAATCCCGTCAGACCAATCGTCAACAAGCCGCTGGCAACAACATGCTTAATTTGATTAAAATTCTGAAAACGGTTACAAAAAAATTTTGCCAAAACCACAATCAGCGCGACTTTTGCCAATTCAACCGGTTGGAATCCAAGCCCGCCAATGACAAACCAGCCCGTTGTTCCGCGCAAAGTGGCGCCAAACAATAAAACCAATGCCAACAAAACCATTGCTCCTGCGTATAGCCATTGACTGTATAAATACAAAAATGAATAATGTATTGTTGAAAAAATAAAACAAAGAGCTATTCCAATCAAAAAAAACGTGAGTTGTTTATCAAAAAAAGAAAAGTCCGGATTATCCCGACTCAACTCAACGCTGTAAATGGCAGCTAATCCCAAACAACAAAGAAGACAAACCGCTGTGAATAGCCACCAATCAAACCTCCTTATCTGATCTTTAAATCTGGACAACATAACATCGTATAAAAATTTCAAAATCCAAATATCAAATATCAAAGTTTGTCATTTGTCCTTTGGATTTGATTTGAAATTTGATATTTGAACTTTGACATTGATTTACTTTAGTTCTCCTGTGGTTTTTTCAAATGCCATGAATGAAGATGGATTCAAAATATCAACAACTGGCGCGACCAAAACTGAACCAACTGATCCCAAAGAATAATAAAAATTTATTTTTACTTCCCGCGCTTCCTCGCTCTTAAACTCATCGAGGCTGGTAGTCGTCGCGCCAACAATCTGGCTTCCTCTATATAATAAAACAACAAAATCCACTCTGCTGAAATTGTACGCGCTCTGATTAGCCACATCAAATTTCACCTGACTTACGGCCACCTCTTCGGCCAATCCAAGCTGTTGCGCAGGAACAAAATCAGTATTGTCAATCGCGAACTTCCAAACCTTTGCTTTCAAATTTTCAAAATCCGGCTGTTTTTGCCATTTCAAATTTTCCAGAACAATTTGCGCGTCGCTGAAATTGGTTTTCGACGTCCAGTTCAGCTCTGCCAAATGCCGATCCTCGCTTGGCAACAAAAAGCTCGTCTTTGTTCCCGTCTGGCTTGTTCCCAGCAAAAAATAATAATCAAACGACGCCAGATACCAGCCTTGGTTAGGATTACGCACCTCAACCACAATGTCAAATTTATCTGCTTTGGTTTTTAAAACCGTGACCTCGTTGATTTCAACTGACAGCGGATTATTTTTTTCCTGCAAATACGCGTAGTTGAATTTTGGCGCCATTATTTGCTTTTGCAAAGTGTCCAGCTCTTTATATTGATATGAATAAAAAAACAGCAGTCCAAGCGCGCCATACAAAAACAAAATTCCAGCGACAATGGCCAACGTGATTATTCCACTCTGTTTCAATTTATCTTTATTGACCACAAACCAATACGACCACTTTAATTCTTTTTCCGTAAATTTTTCTTGTTCCTTTAAATATTGATCCTCCATAAAAATATCAAATTATATTTTTTTCATTATACCACAAAAATAAATCTACCACCCCGGTCGGTAGAGACGAGATATATCTCGTCTCTACCATTATAAATACCATTTAAAAAATCGCGCGGGAAATGTAGGGTTGTTGATAACTGTCGCCCACGAAAAAAAATGACCACAGATTCGTTAACCTAAACCAAACTATATCAACAACCATGTTGATTATATTCCAAAATTTTGATAAAATAGAACAAGAAATTAGAAATCAGAAACTAGAAATTGGGGTTTATAAATATGATTAAAAAAAGCGAAAAAACATTGAAAAACAGTAACGCAGGCGGAGAATACGGCGCAAAACAAATCACAGTTTTGGAAGGCCTTGACCCTGTGCGCAAACGCCCTGGAATGTATATTGGAAACACTGCGAGCGAAGGTCTGCACCACATGGTTTGGGAAGTTGTTGACAACTCCATTGACGAAGCAATGGGCGGTCATTGCGACCACATTGTCGTGCGCCTTTTGCCAGACAACATTGTTGAAGTCGCTGATAATGGCCGCGGAATTCCAGTTGAAAAACACGAGGCAACAAAAGTGTCCGCCCTAGAAACCGTTTTGACAAAATTGCACGCTGGTGGAAAATTCGGCGAAGGCGGATATAAAGTTTCAGGCGGTTTGCACGGCGTTGGCGTTTCTGTTGTCAACGCGCTTTCTTCGATGCTACGCGCGATGGTAAAACGCGATGGCATCATCTACGAGCAAGAATTCAAAAAAGGAAAACCAGTAAAAGCCGCCAAAGCCATTGGAAAAGTCCGCAGACCGTCCAAAGAAGATCCATTTTATCCTGATGAATTTTTCACAACAGGCACAACCATAACATATAAAGCTGATCCAGAAATTTTTACAGTGCTTGAATACAGTTGGCTCAAAATAATCACCAGACTAAGACAGCAAGCCTACCTCACGAAAAAAATAAAGCTTGATGCCATTGATTTGCGCGACAAAAAAAATCCGCAAAAATATTGTTTTTATTTTGAGGGCGGCATTTCTTCTTACATAAAACAAGTCAACAAAAAAGACAAACAAAAACATGACAATGTCTTTTATACTGAAAAAACGGCTGACGATATTTTGGTGGAAATCGCAATGCGTTATGTTGACGAATACGGCGAAACCCTGATGGCTTTCACAAACAACATTATAAACCCTGACGGCGGCATGCATGTGGCAGGGTTTCGTAGCGCGCTCACCAGAACGTTGAATAACTACGCGCGCAAAAATAATTTAATAAAAGAAAAAGATGAAAATCTTTCCGGCGACGACGTGCGTGAAGGTTTAACGGCGATCATAAGCATTAAATTGGCAAACCCGCAATTTGAGGGTCAGACAAAATCTAAACTTGGAAACGTTGAAGTAAAGTCTGCCGTTGAAACCGTTTTGGGCGATGAACTGACAATCTTTTTGGAAGAACATCCGCGCGACGCCGAAGCAATTATCGGCAAGGCTTTGCTTGCCGCGCAGGCGCGCAAAGCGTCAAAAGCGGCGCGCGACGCGGTCATCCGAAAAGGCGCTTTGGAAGGGATGACCCTTCCCGGCAAGTTAGCAGACTGCTCGTCGCGCGATCCAGCACAGTGCGAAATCTACATTGTTGAGGGAGATTCTGCCGGCGGTTCCGCCAAACAAGGTCGCGATAGAAATTTTCAGGCGATTTTGCCGTTGCGCGGAAAAATTTTAAACGTTGAGCGATCCCGCATAGACAAAATGCTTGCCAATAATGAAATAAAATCTTTGATCATCGCTCTTGGCACAAATTTCGGCGAACAATTTAATATTGAGCATCTAAGATATCACCGAGTAATCATCATGACAGACGCTGACGTTGATGGCGCGCACATCCGCACGCTATTGCTTACTTTATTTTTCAGATATTTTCCAGAACTTGTTTCGCAAGGTCATATTTATATTGCGCAACCGCCACTTTATCAATTGAAAAAGGGCAAAGAAATCAGATACATTTACGACGATGCGGCGCTGGCAATAGCATTGAAAGAATTAGGATCAGACGGCATTAATATCCAACGATACAAAGGTTTGGGAGAAATGAATCCACATCAACTTTGGGAAACAACCATGGATCCTGCCACTCGCCTGCTCAAACGCATCACAGTTGAAGACGCGGAAAAAGCAGACGAAATGTTTGACATTCTGATGGGCTCTGATGTTCCGGCCAGAAAAAAATTCATCCAAACCCACGCCAAATCCGTCAAAAATCTGGACATCTAACCCGCCATTGCACATTGTAATCTTTTTTGTTATACTCGCTTCATTCACAACTATATGGGAAAATTAATACAATATCTAATCGATTCAAGACAGGAATTGCGAAAAGTGAACTGGCCTTCAAAAAAACAAGCGCTAAATTACACATTAGGCGTTATTGTTTTCAGCTTGACAGTCTCTTTATTTCTTGGCGTACTTGATATTGGATTTGCCTACATCATTAAATTGATAATCAAAAAATAAAAAACGATATGGCAAAACAAGTTTCTCAAGGCCGACAATGGTATGTGATTCATGCAGCCGCAGGATATGAAGAAAATGTCGCGGAAAATTTAAAACAAAGAATCGCTTCAATGAACATGGACGATAAAATATTTAATGTAATGGTTCCGACCGAAAAAAAGATAAAAATCAAAAATGGAAAACGCAAAACGGTCATTGAAAAAGTTTTTCCGGGATATGTATTGGTTGAAATGATTTTAACAGACCAATCTTGGTACGTTGTCAGAAACACGCCGCATGTCACAGGCTTTATCGGCATTGGAACAACGCCAACGGCGCTCGTAGATAAAGAATTAAAAGCGATTACAGATCGCATGAAAACCGAAGAGCCCAAATACACAATTGACGTAGTCATTGACGATCCGGTTAAAATCACTGACGGACCATTTAAAAATTTAGAGGGCAAAGTTTCTGACGTTGACGCGGTCAAAGGCAAAATCAAAGTGCTGGTCTCATTATTTGGACGAGAAACGCCCGTTGAGCTGGACTATTTACAAATTAAAAAAATTTAGGTAAGCTACGGCTACCAATTACAGATATATGGCAAAGAAAATATTGACACAAATTAAATTGCAAATCACAGCTGGCAAAGCAAATCCCGCGCCTCCGGTAGGTCCGGCGCTTGGCCAGCACGGTTTAAATATTCAGGATTTTTGCAACCGCTTTAATTCAGCGACAAAAGACAAAGGCGGAGACATTATTCCTGTTATAATCACTGTTTTTGAAGACCGAACATTTGACTTCATTTGCAAAACCCCGCCAGCATCAGTGCTTATCAAAAAAATGCTGAAGTTGGACAGTGGTTCAAAAAGCTCGGCGCTTACAAAGGTTGGTAAATTGACAAAAGCGCAACTTAAAGAAATCGCAGAATTAAAAATGCAAGACATGAATACGAAAAACCTTGAGTCAGCGATGAAAACAATCGCCGGAACAGCTAGACAAATGGGCGTAACGACTGAAGAATAACAATATGAGATCAAAACGCTACACAGAACAATCAACAAAAATTGACGCAAACAAGCTTTATTCTCCGGAAGAAGCAATTAAACTTGTCAAAGAAACATCAACCATTAAATTTGACGCCAGCATTGAAATTCACATACGCTTGGGCATTGATCCGAAAAAGGGCGAACAGCAAATTCGCGGCACAGTTGTTTTTCCGCATGGTAGCGGCAAAAGCAAAAAAATTGTTGTGTTCGCGACCAATGAAAAAGCAAAAGAAGCTAAGGAAGCTGGCGCCGACATAGTCGGCGCGGAAGAACTTATTGAAGAAATCAAAAAAACAGGC
Source organism: Candidatus Falkowiibacteriota bacterium (assembly GCA_043798985.1). GTDB lineage: Bacteria > Patescibacteriota > Patescibacteriia > UBA11705 > JACRDX01 > JACRDX01. Next base: position 14,297 of record JAZDOE010000002.1, read on the forward strand.
AAATGTGATTTTGAAATCGCTGTCGCGACACCGGACATGATGAAGCAGTTGGCAGTCATTGCCAGAATATTGGGAACAAAAGGTTTGATGCCCAGCCCGAAAAACGAAACTATTACACTTGATATCAAAAAAACCGTCACAGAATTGAAAAAAGGTAAAATCGCTTTTCGCAATGATGACACCGCAAATTTACACGTAATGATTGGAAAAGTCTCATTTGACGACGCGAAACTTTTGGAAAACTTCAATGTATTTAAAGAAGCTTTGGAAAAATGCAAACCAGAATCATCAAAAGGAAAACTGGTTCGCAACGCGGTGATGAACGCCACAATGGGACCGGGAATAAAATTGCAAATGTAATGAAAAATGACAAACAACCCCGTAAAGACGTAGCATGCTACGTCTCTACTTTTTTCCACAATCTCTTGTTTCTTTTTCCTCGCAGTTTTGATAAGATGGTTTAATAATATGATTGACCAAATCCCTCCACGCAACCGTCCTTCTTGGGACCAGTATTTTATCCAAATCTGCCAAATTGTCGCCAGCCGCGGCACCTGCGATCGCGGTCGCTCTGGTTGCGTAATAACCCGTGACAAACGGATTATCACCACCGGCTATGTTGGCGCGCCAGCTGGCTTGCAACATTGCGACGAAGCTGGCCATCTTTACAAAAAAGTGTACAACCCGGACGGCACTCATTCTGAACACTGTGTCCGCACTGTTCACGCCGAACAAAACGCCATTTGCCAAGCGGCGCGGCTGGGAATTTCCTTAGATGGCGCGACATTATATTGCAAAATGGAGCCATGTCATGTTTGCGCGCAATTGATAATCAATTGCGGCATTAAACGCGTTGTCTGCGAAAAACGGTATCACCAAGCGCAACTATCACGCGATTTTTTTGCCCAAGCAGGCGTTAGCTTGATTGTCATGAATAACGAAGTGGAAAAATACGAGCGAATGTAATCCGACTACAAGCTACAAGCTACTAACCTACTATTCATATGTCAAAACTAATTCTCGGATTTGTCGGTGAAATCGCCAGCGGCAAAGGCACTGTTGCCAAGTATGTTGTTGAAAAATACAATGCTGGCTATCATCGCTTTTCCACGCCAATCAGAAAAGTGTGCGATGTTCTTCTTTTGGAACAATCGCGCGAAATCATGCAAAAACTTTCAGAGACTTTGCGCGCCAACATTGGCGAGGATATTTTTGCAAAAGTCATTGTTGATGAAGTCAAAAAAGATTCGCAAGAAGTTGTTGTGGTTGATGGAATTCGCAGACCGGACGACGTAAAATATTTAAAAGAATTGCCAAATTTTTATATTCTTAACGTGCAAGTTGATGAAATGGTTCGCTACAAACGCCTGACTGGTCGCAAAGAAAACGCTGATGACGCGACAAAAACATTGGAAGAGTTCCGCGCTCAAGCCGAACAAGAGCCGGAACGCAAAATTCGCGAAATCGCGGCAAAGGCGGATTTTATTATTGATAACAATGGCGATTTCGCGGCAACGCAAAAACAGGTTGATGAATTGATCAGCAAATTGCAAAAAAAAACGGGTTGATTTGTTAAACCAACCCACCCAACTCACCCAACCGGCTTGGTAGTGCCGTTTTCTGCGAGCGGCAACGCGCGCAAAATCCAGTCCTCGGCCGGATCATCCGGAATGCACTTCTTGTCACCGTATCGCCCGCCAATCACTTTGACGCCGTTGATCGCGCCATCTTCTTCGCAAGAAATCGCGAGACGCTGACAACAGCGCCGCGTGCACAGATCACATCGCGTGCCCGGCCAAGAAAAAAACGCCCTGCACACAGTTCCACAGTACGTCCGTTCAACGTTATCAACGCTGACAAATCGCGCCAACTCTGCATGACAGCGAGAACACTGCACTCGCACAGACAAAACAATGCCCGCAGGAGAAGACAACACAACCAATCGCCGCTCGCCACAACAACGTCTCACGTCAACGCTTTGCTGCCAAAACTCAAATACATTGCTCATCGCAACACCTCCGCTTATCAATTTTTCAATGTTCTCCCTATTCTATCATTTCATTAGCAAATAGTCAATCTATGCCAAATCTACGCGTTTACCACCTAAATAACCTTGAACCTGAAATCCGCGCAGTCACTTTTGCAAAATGCTCCCGTTCTGCGCTTGCTTTTGACGAAATAGCCAAAGAATTGACCGCTGAAAAAGCCAGCGAATTTCACGAAAAATGGGTTGTTGGTTATGGTCACTCATCTGTTGCCGAACACGCGGTTTTGTCATTGGCGCTTGAAAACGTTTCAATTCTCGCGACAAAAATCATTGAAGACAATCGACTTGCGTCTTATACGGAAAAATCTTCGCGCTACCAAATTTTTGATTATGACAAACTTTACAAACCTAAAAAGTTAATGGAATCAACACATCGCGAAACGTTTGAAAATGCCATTAACAAATTGATGTCAACGTATTTGCAAATCGCGCCCGCGATGAAAAATTTTTTAACACCGCGGACGGACCAAGCCGCGCTAAAGGGCAGGATTTGCGACAACATCAGATATCTTTTGCCTGTCGCCACAACAACAAATCTTGGAATGACAATCAACGCGCGCAATTTGGAACACGCGATTCGCAAAATGCTTTCGCATCCGCTGGATGAAGCACGCGAAATCGGAGCTGAATTGAAAAAAATCGGATCAACCATTTGCCCGACTTTAATCAAATACGCGGATTACAATAAATATCTCGCGGAAACGCCAATCAATTTGGCAAAAGAAGTAAAAACAATCTTTGGCAATGCGCCCGCCTCGCCTGCCTCGTCGGCAGACAGGTCGGCGGGCAGGCAACCTGAAAAAAGCGAAGATGTTGAATTGGTTGAATATGACAAAGACGCAGTGGATAAAATTCTTGCCGCGATTTTATACAGATTTTCAAATTATCCATATAAACAAGCAGCGGAACGCGCGAAACTTTTGACAATGGAACAACGCGAGCAACTTTTGGAAAAATTCCACGCGAACATGGAAAAATTTGATTGGCCGCTACGCGAACTTGAACATGTTTTTTACACTTTTGATATTACAATGGATTATGGCGCGTTCCGCGATATTCAGCGGCACAGAATTTGCACGCAAACAAATCAACTTTTAACAGCTGACTTGGGATTCTCAACTCCGCCGGAAATCATTGAGGCTGGTTTGCAAAAAGAATATTTGGAGGCCATCACTGTTGCCGAGGATGCCTGGCAAAAAATCGCGCGCGATTTTCCGGAAGAGGCGCAATATGTTTTGCCGCTCGCTTGCCGCAAACGAACGCTGATTACCGCGAATCTGCGCGAAATGCATCATTTTATAAAATTGCGCTCCGGCAAACTTGGGCATTTTTCCTATCGCCAGATTGCTCAAAAATGTTTTGAAAAAATAAAAGCAGTTCATCCCGAATTGGCGCAATATATTAGGGTAACGAATTAATTGCTCCCCTGTCATTCCGACCCCACAACGCCCGCTTCGCCGAGGCGAGTGGGGGAGGAATCCCTCGTAAATACCGTTTGCAAGGGATTTCTCACCCGCTCGCCTCGCTATCGCTTGTGCGAAGCGGGCCACGGCGGGTTCGAAATGACAACACAACAAATAACCAAAGAATATGCCGGGAAAATTTATTGTTTTTGAAGGTGGCGAAGGAAGCGGCAAAACAACGCAGATTAAACTGCTTCAACAAAAGTTGGAATCTGCCAGTTTTTCTGTTTTAACGACTCGCGAGCCAGGCGGAACAAACTGCTCAATCGCCGAAAAAATAAGACAACTTTTAAAAGATCCTACAAATAAAGAAATGACGCCCGCAACAGAATTTTTTCTTTTCTTGGCCAGCCGAAATCAACACGTTGAGCAAATCGTAAAACCAGCAGTTTCTGCTGGACAAATTGTCATTTCTGACCGCTATTTTGGATCCAGTTTTGCATACCAGCATTTTGGCAGAGGACTTTTTGATTTAGAAACAATGAAAAAAGTTAATGCGCTCGCTATAAATAACGCGGTTCCGGATTTAACAATTCTACTGGACATTGAACCAACAGCCGGATTATCGCGCGTTGAATCTGGCGCTAACAGAAATAATTTGAAAGACGACAGATTTGACGCGGAAAAATTAGAGTTCCACGAAAAAGTGCGAAACGGATATTTGACTTTGGCAAAGACAGAACCAAACTGGCAGCTATTCAACGCAAACCAATCGCCAGAAAAATTACATGAGCAAATTTGGGTGCAAATTCAAAAAATGATATAATGGCTACTAATTACCAATCACTACGAATACTCCCAATTCGCTAATAATTCGTAGATTTGTATCATTCGAATGATTTGTAATTCGTAGCATTTTATGAAGCTGGAAACAATAATCGGACTGGAATTTCATGTTCAGCTTAGAACCAAAAGCAAGATGTTTTGTTGTTGCTCAAATTGTCACCCTGAGCCTGCTCGCCTTGGCGAAGCCTCGCGGCGTAGCCAGGTCGAAGGGCCCAATAAAAATATTTGCCCGATTTGCATGGGACATCCGGGAACATTGCCGGTTTTAAACAGCGACGCAGTGAACAAAGCAATCACAGCTGGTCTCGCGCTCAATTGTGAAATTGCCAAAAAAACAAAATTTGACCGCAAAAATTATTTTTATCCGGATTTGCCAAAGGGCTTTCAAATTTCCCAATATGATTTACCTATAGCTGAACACGGCTGGTTCATTATTAACGCAAAAGCCGAAGACGGCTTAGCTGGCTCGCTGACCGATGAAAACGAAACAAAACGGATCGGCATCACCCGCGTACACATGGAAGAAGACACGGCAAAAATCATCCATTCCAAAGAAAAATCGCTTTTGGACTTTAACCGCGCTGGTGTTCCCTTGATTGAAGTTGTGACAGAACCCAGCTTTTCAACTCCCAATGAGGCAAAAACATTTGCTCAAGAGCTACAACTTTTGATGCGGCATTTGGATATTTCGGACGCTGACATGGAAAAAGGACATTTGCGCTGTGACGCGAATATTTCCGTGCGTCCAGTTGGTGACAATGATTATTACACAAAAGTTGAAATCAAAAATTTAAATTCTTTCAAATCAATTGAAAAAGCATTGGCATTTGAGGAAAAGCGGCTGACAGTGCTTTGGCATGACAACAAATATCCGGAAACAAAAGAAACTCGCGGCTGGGATGACAAAAAACAGGAAACGATTTTGCAGCGAACCAAAGAAGATGTTGCTGATTATCGCTTTTTTCCTGAACCTGACATTCCCCCACTGGAAATTTCAACCGAGCAGATTGAACAGGTAAAAAACAAAATGCATGAATTGCCGCAGGAAAAACGTTTGCGTTTTGTTGACGAGCTTGGGTTTAATTATGAGCAGGCAAAAATTTTAACGGCCGAAAAACAAATTTCATTTTATATTGAAGAAATAATTTCCGAACTAGCCGAATGGCTGACGAGCTTACCCGGGGTTGCTGATGACTTGCCACTTAGTGGTGACGAATTGAACGTTGAAAAAAACAAACGCAAGTTAAACCAGCTGATTGCAAATTGGTTTATCAACAAACTTGCGCCCAAGTTGACAGAACAACAGATCAACGGGCAGATGTTTATAATCTCTGCTGAAAACTTCGCAGAATTTATCAGTTTGATTTTTACGAACAAAATCAATCGGCAAATCGCTGACAAGGTTTTTGAAATAATGTTAACCAACGGGCAAGATCCGTCGCAGATTTTGGAAGAAAATGATTTTAAAGCCGCGAGCGCCAATGAGGTGGACAGCATTATAAAACAAGTTTTAAAAAACAACCCCAAAGAGGTTGTCGCATATAAACAAGGCAAGGTTGCTTTGCTGCAATTTTTTGTCGGGCAGGCGATGAAAGAAACAAAAGGTCAGGCTGACGCCAACGAACTACGCAAATTATTTGAAAATTTCTTAAAATAAACCCGTGCTGGGGCATGGTTGTCATTTCGACCCCACAACGCCCGCTTCGCCGAGGCGAGTGGGGGAGAAATCCCTTGTAAAGATTCTGCGGAGGGATTCCTCCCCCTTTGCAAGGGTTCGGAATGACAATCCCGCCAGCGGCGGGTTTATTTTTTTGTAAAAAATTTTTGAAAAAAAGAAAAGGGGTATTCGCTTTGCGAATACCCTCAATGCACCAAAAGGCGCAAAAAGTCAATTAGAAATTAGAACTTCCCTGCCTTGCCGGCAGGCAGGCGCGCGCCCGCCAAACCAAGGTCAGCACTGTGAAGGTCACCCCAGTAGCCGGCGACATGGAGACCGGCAGCAGCAAAGTCGCCGACACTCACACGACGACCATCGGCAGACACGGAACTTGTGCGCGCATAGATCAACGGCAAGAGGAATTCGTTTCTCACCGCCTTGTAAGTAATTACTCCCCATGCTACCTCCGCTGCGTTTGGCACGCGCTCTTCCGCGAACAGCAACTTCTGCTGCTCTTCCCATGTCTTGTTCGCGGAACGAGGCACTACTGTCTTGCGCAGAGCCAGCCACCCCTCGCCCACCTTGTCATCGCGCACAAACTTCTGCTCCTGCTGGCAATACCACGCGTCATCGGTCTTGCTGTAAAACAGCTCCGACTTTTTCGCGCGGATATCCAGCAAAGACATCGCCGTCGGCGGGCCAGCCACGAGCATGTACTCGTTTGCCGCCAGCCACTTCAACACTTCCTCTGTCGGCATCATCTCTGCCAGCATTGCAACTTGGTCCGTTCCGTAAGTCATGCCCATTCCAAGAAAAATGTCCATTGGCGAGATGAAATCTTGACCTAAGATCGTCACTGCTCGACCGAACTTGGTGCCAATTTCATCGGCAGACAACCGTGGCCTCCAATCCTGCAACCCATAAACCATTGCCTTTGCAACGCGATAGCAGTAATCAGGATCTTCGTTGAGCCGCTCAAAAACTTCTGCCCCTCGTTCTCCCAACTGATTCAGGAGCTTTGCTTTTGCCGCGTCAAACTTTCCAAGACTCACTTCCCAGACGGTTCCAGCAATCGCCTTTCCCATCTTGTCCTCCTTTGTCTTTGGCCAAAAATGGCTTTGGACTTGTCCGTAATCGACAGACCGCGACTTGCCCCTTAAGAGGCCAGCTACTTATGTTATCATTCCAAAATAAAAAAGTCAACGCAAATCGACTTTCTTGTCTAATTTAGGCTACTTTCCTACAAGCTACTCTGCTACCAGCTTATCCGCTTCTTCAAAATTCTTAACCCACTTTATATCATTATGTGGCTTTGCGCCCGAGGCGCATCCGCCTTTGGCGGAGAACCACGTCATCTGCCGTTTAGCATAATGCCGCGTATCGCGCTTTATCAACTCAACAGCCTGTTCCAACGAAACTTCCCCGCGCAAAAACATTCCGATTTGTTTATAACCAATACCTGACATTGAAGTTAAATCCCAAGAAAAACCTTGCTGGTTCAATTTTTTAACTTCTTCTAACAAACCCTGCCCTATCATCTGATCAACCCTGCCGTCTATTTTTTTATACAAAGTTTCGCGCGGGATATTTATCCCAATTTGCAAAAAATCAAACATTGGCTCATTGGTTTTCAATTGTTCGGAAAACGGCTTGTTGCCAATCATACACGCTTCCAGCGCCCGCAAAACACGGCGCGGATTTTTTTTGTCAACAATTTCCTCGGCATACGGATCCAGTTTCACCAAACGCTTCCACATTCTTTCTGTGCCAAACTTTTTTAAATCCTTTTCCAATTTTTCACGCACACCATCATTTATTTTTCCCTCGGCAAAAGAAAAATTCTTCACCAACGCGGAAATATACAAACCCGTGCCGCCAACAATTATTGGCAACTGACTTGGATGAGCTTCAATTAGTTCAATAACACGATTCCGCCAGTCAACAACCGTGAACTCTTGATCAGGCTCAAGCTGGTCAACTAAATATAGTGGCAAGCCATCAACCAAATATTTTTCCTCTCCGTTGACAACCTGCCATGTTCCAATATCTTTATTCGTGCCAATATCCATTCCCTTATAAATCTGCCGCGAATCAGCTGAAATCAAAAAGCCATTATGTTTTTTCGCCAATTTCAAAGCAATATCAGATTTGCCTGACGCTGTGGGTCCGAGAATAATTATTACTTTTCTTTTTTGCATATTTTATTTGCGAAAATTAAACTATTTTGTTATAATAACGTTTAGTTTTGCCTTGGTCGGCGGTCACATCCACCGCACTGGCGCGGAATAAAGAGCGTGTCAAAAACCTATCTTGCGGGACTAGTCCTCCCGTCAGCAGAGAAACACTTTTCATCCAAATAGCGCCTGCAATCGCATGCCGTTTGCCTTATTGAACGGCATGTCCTGTCAAAATCCGCCAGTAATCGCTCTTTATTCCGCGCGCCGCAACCACAGCTTAGGACACAAACGCCCTAAGCTATTTTTTTCCATATAATCCCCAAGCAAGCGCTTTCGTTATTTCAATAACGACTTCTTGCCCTAATAAATTCTCTTCCGCTACAACCGCAAATCGCACCTTTTTCTTCTCCCTGCTTTCCCCCTCCCAACAATCCCCCACTTTTTTCATTACTAAAACTTCAACATCTTTACCAACAAAACTTTCATTGCGCGCCTGAACAAAATTTTTGAACAACTCATGCAATTTATTCCATTGCCGCGACTTTTCTTCTTTTGAAACATCGTCGTCCAACAATGCTGCCGCTGAATTTGGTCGCGCGGAATATTTGGAAATATACGCATTATCAAACCCAACTTTTTCAAAAAATTTATATGTATTTTCAAATTGTTCAATGGTTTCGCCCGGAAATCCCACGATAATGTCCGTGCCAATGTGAACGCCCGGCTTTGCGGCACGAATTTTTTCAATCAACTTAAAATAATCTTCCGCAGTATATTTACGATTCATCGCCTTTAATATTTCATTATCACCGGCCTGCAAAGCAAGGTGCAAATAATTCATCATTTTCGGCAAAGCCAACAACGCAATAACTTCGTCATGCAAGTCTTTGGGGTGAGCTGAAGAAAATTCCAAACGCGTGATGCCCTCAATTTTATTGACCTCCCACAACAACTTCGCAAAATCATGCGTGTATTTGTTATCCCTTGAACAAAAATTTTGTTCAGGCGCGCAATATGAATTAACATTTTGACCCAACAAAATGACATGCTTCCTGCCTTCGCGAACCAACTTTTCAATTTCAGCCAATATGTCTTGCGCTGGCCTGCTTCTTTCTCGTCCGCGAACATATGGAACAGCGCAATACGCGCAAAAATTATTACAGCCAGTCATAATCGGAACTGACGCGATATACGGAGAACTGCCAATAGGCGCGCCGCTTAGCGGTTGAACATTAAAATAATCAGAATATTCCAAATCCGCGCCCAAAAACTTTGCAAATTTATCTAATTCCTTAATATTGAAAATAAAGTCAAAACGCTTGTTAAACGCTTCCATGTCAGCTGGCAAAACACAGCCGGTTAGAACAACTTTCAATGGTCGTTTCTTTTTCCACTTGTTCCAAAGTTTTAATTTGCCCCAAATTCTATCAATCGCAGTCTGCCGCACCGAACAAGCATTAACCACAATCAAATCAGCGTCTTTTTCGTCGCCAGCATTCCAACCGACCCCGCCGATATCGGTGCAAGCCATATCCAAAACCGCGGCAATGCGTTCGCTGTCGCTTTTATTCATCTGACACCCCAATGTAAAAATAAAATACCGCATAATTCGCAAGAATATCACAAAAACAGCATTTTTACAATCCTTTGATAATCCAATTTTTTATGCTACAATCATGAACAATAAACATCTCGCAAACGCTATGCCAACTATATTTTTACACAACTTCGTACAATCAATCAAAAACAGCCCGGCGCGAAAAAACAAAACAATACTTGCGCTAAACATTTCAGCACTTATCTTCAATCTGGTCAGTTGGTTATTTTTATATTTCAAATTTAAACAAATTCTCGTGGACAAAAACAGTGACATTGTGCCATTGCATTATAACATTTACCTTGGCATTGATCTTCAAGACAAATGGTGGAAAGCGTTTATCATGCCATTTTGGGGCGCGATTTTTTTCGTGTTCAATTATTTATTGACGCTTGCGATATTTCATAAAAAATCCCTAATCAGTTATTTTTTAAGCGCAACGAATTTATTTTTACAACTTATAATTTTGGCCGCGTGCATATTCACTTTACTTTTAAACATTTAAAATACCTATGGAGACCGCGATTGTTTTTAAAATAGGATTGCTCACCATTTGTTCATTCGGACTGGCGCTCGCACTCACCCCGCTTTTGCTGTATTTTTTACGAAAGTATAAACTTGGCAAACAAATCCGTGACGCGAAATCAGCGCCGATTTTTGCCGGACTGCATGCCAACAAAGCTGGCACGCCAACAATGGGCGGAATAATTATCTGGCTGTCAGTGACGCTCTTGGCGCTTGGAATTTTTGCGTTAAATTTACTGGCCGATGACGCAAATATATTCACGCGGTTAAATTTTTTAACACGTAGCCAAACGCTCTTGCCCTTCGGCGCCCTGCTTCTCGCGGCAGCTATCGGCTTTTTTGACGACCTGCTTGGCATCAAAAAACTTGGTTCCAAGGGCGGAGGTTTGGATATGAAAATTAAAATCGTGTCCTATTCGTTAATTGCCATAATTTGCGCGGCATGGTTTTATTTTAAATTGGATTGGGACACTGTTTACGTTCCGTTCGTCGGCAATTTCGCGATTGGCTGGTGGTTTTTACCAGCGGCGTTTTTAGTAATTGTCGCGACAGCGTTCTCGGTCAATGAAACGGACGGATTGGACGGACTGGTTGGCGGAACATTGATTTGCGCGTACGCGGCAGTCGGCGCCATTGCCTTTACTCAAGGCAAATTTGATTTGGCAGCTTTTTGCGGAGCAATAATCGGAGCATCAATTGCTTTTTTGTGGTTCAATATTTTCCCGGCAAAATTTTTCATGGGCGACACAGGCGCAATGAGTTTGGGAATCGTGCTGGCTCTTATCGCACTTTATACCAACACAATTTTGCTTTTACCGATAATCGGATTTGTTTTCGTCGTTGAAGCGCTAAGTGTTTTGGTTCAAATTTTGTCAAAAAAAATACGCAAGAAAAAAATATTTTTATCCACGCCAATCCATCACCACTTACAAGCAATCGGCTGGGCAGAACCAAAAATTGTGATGCGTTTCTGGCTAATATCTGGCATCGCGGCAGTCGCTGGCGTTATTATTTTCTTGATTGATAAAGGATGGTATTAAAGCAGCTTGTAGCAAAGTAGCTTGTAGCAGGAATTTTAAAAATCCAAATGATAAATTATACAAATAAAAAAATATTGATTTTGGGGCTTGGAATACTGGGCAAGGGCGTCGGAGATGCTATTTTTTTCGCAAAAAAGGGCGCGAAAGTTTTGGTGACTGATTTAAAAACGAAAAAACAACTCGCCTCATCCTTAAAAAAATTAGCAAAGTACAACAATATAAAATATATTTTGGGAAAACATCGCGAACAAGATGTTTTGAACGCTGATTTGATAATTCGCAATCCTGATGTTCCGCTGAATTCCCCGTTTTTACAGCTCGCTTTCAAAAAAAATATTCCGGTTGAAATGGATGACTCGCTTTTTGCCAAACATTGTCCTTGCACTTTGATCGGTGTCACAGGAACGCGCGGTAAAACGACAACAACAACATTGATTGGCGAACTCGCGAAACTTACTGGCCGCAAAGTTTTTGTGGCAGGAAATATCAAGGGCACCGCAACATTGCCGCTGATTGATAAAGTAAAACCAAATGACATTGTCGTGTTGGAACTTTCAAGTTGGCAATTGCAAGGATTTAAATGGGACAAAATCAGTCCGCACATTTCGGTTTTTACAAATATTTATCCGGACCATTTGAATCGTTATGATTCAATGAAAAAATATATTGATGACAAAAAAAATATCTTTAAATTTCAAAAACCGACTGACTTTGTTATTTTGAACAAAGAAAATAGCTTTACCCGTGAAGCAAAAAAAGAATGCGGGGCGCAAGCCCTTTGGTTTGAAAAATCGCAAGTGCCAAAAACGTGGAAACTTAAAATGCTTGGCGCGCATAATTTGGAAAATGCTGCCGCGGCCATGCAAGTTGGAAAAATTCTTGGCTTAACAATGGAGCAAATGAAAAAAACAATTTGCGATTTTCCGGGCGTTGAACATCGTTTGGAGCACGTGGCAACAATCAAAGGCGTGAACTTTATTAATGACACAACATCAACAACGCCGATCTCCGGACAAATCGCTTTAAAAACAGTGCGGAAACCAATAATTTTAATTGCCGGCGGCGCGACCAAAAAATTGAACCTTTCCAGTTTTGGTCGCGCCATTTCCAAAACAGTAAAAGCCGTAGCACTTTTAAATGGAACGGCCACCGCTGAATTGGAAAAAGCAATTATTAAAAGCGGTGGCCGCAAATTAATATTGGGAAAATTTGATAATCTCCTCCCTGCGGTCCGCGCTTGTATCAGCACAAGCAAAAAAGGCGACACAATTTTACTATCGCCCGGCTGCGCAAGTTTTGGCATTTTTAAAAATGAATTTGACCGCGGCGAAAAATTTAAAAAAATAGTAAAAAAATATGCAAAAGCTGCGATCAGAATCCAAAATTGATTTTTGGCTGATTGCCAGTTTCGCGATGCTTTTGCTCATCGGCATATTTACTCTTGCGTCTGCTGGCACTGCCACTGGATTCCAAACGTTTGGCGACAGTTTTTACTTTTTAAAACACCAACTGCTCTTTGGACTTTTGCCCGGCATTGTTCTCTGCGTCGCGTTGTCAATAATCAACTATCAAATTTGGCAAAAAATTTCACCGATTTTTTTATTCATTTCAATCGGATTATTGATCTTGGTATTTATTCCCGGGCTTGGCATGACGTTGAACAACGCCAAAAGCTGGGTGGACATTGGACCAATCCATTTTCAACCCGCGGAAATTGTTAAATTGCTTTTCATACTTTATTTAAGCGGCTGGCTGGCACGCCAATCTGACGCAAAAGTCAAAAGTTTTTCCTACGGTTTCTTGCCATTCATTTTGTTAATAGGAATAATCGCCGCGCTTGTGATCGCGCAACCAGACATCGGAACTTTATCAATAATTCTTTTTGCCTCTTGCGCGATATATTTTGCGCGCGGCGCAAATTTAAAACACATTGGATTTTTATCTGCAATCGGCGCCGCGCTATTTTTCGCGCTCGTAAAACTCGCGCCATACAGAGCAGACCGTCTCATGACATTTTTGCATCCAGAACTTGACCCGCAAGGCATTGGCTACCACATTAACCAAGCATTTTTGGCAATAGGCACTGGCGGATTTTTCGGTCTCGGAATCGGCAATTCCAGACAAAAATTTCAATATTTGCCAGAAGCAACCGGCGATTCAATTTTCGCGATATTCGCGGAAGAAATGGGATTTATTTGTTGCATCATACTTTTAGGGCTGTTCATTTTTCTGGCGCTACGAATCTACCGCCTGATACAAAAAACTGATGACCCTTTTGCAAAACTGGCCGCAACCGGCATTTTGAGCTGGTTTTTGTTCCAATCTTTTTACAACATCGCATCCATGATCGGACTTTTGCCAATGACCGGCGTCCCCTTGTTATTCATAAGTTTTGGCGGAACCGCGCTAATAACGGCAATGGCAGCAATGGGTATTTTAATAAATATTTCCAAAAAAAATTAGCCCCGCATCACGTGGAATACAGGGCATTACCTTAAGTTCATATCTTTCAACTTCTTCCGCAGAAGTTGTTTTTCTTTTGCGCGCGCATCACGGCTGCGCAGACGTGACGTTTTGTGCCTCCTCTGCCAGCAGGTAATTACCACCAGCCTGTCCCGTATTTGACGATCCATCGCCACGATAAAGTCAAAGCATCCGCTCCTAAATCTCCATACGTTGTTTTGTTTATCTTGCGGGGTTCGACCAATGATTTTTGCGGCACGCAATAATTTCTCTATCACTGCCGCAGGATTTTTTGGCAAAGTATTCACGTCTTTAATGAACTCCTGAATTGCGTGGGGTGTCACGAATATGGCAACATTGCCAAAAATATCTTGCCTGCGCTTTTTGGGCGGCGCTTGGCTACGCTCAAGCACCTCTTTTTCATGTTCATCCATTGCAACCCTCCTAAAAAATCAAGAAAAGACCAACAATCCACCTTATTATAAGCGGAAATTGAATTTTAACAAACCATTTCAATTTGTCAATACTTGACTTATGCTTGTCAATAAAGTAGAATAAGGCATAGATAATCAATAAATGACAAATATCAAATTTCAAATCAAATCCAAAGGTCAAATAACAAAAACATTTGACATTCAGATTTTGACATTGAATTGACATTTGAAATTTGTAATTTGATATTTTCTATTAATATGGCCCATAAAAAAGCAGGCGGCAGTACAGTCCTTGGTAGAGATTCAAAAGCGCAACGACTTGGAACAAAGCTCTATGGCGGGCAAATAGCAAAACCCGGCGATATTATTGTTCGCCAACGCGGCACAAAAATCAATCCGGGATTGAACGTAATGCGCGCGACAGACGACACTCTTTTCTCTACGGCAAACGGCATTGTCACTTTCACTGACAAGCGAAAAACCCGCTTTACCGGCAAAACTGAAAAAAGAAAATTCGTGAGTGTCCTTCCATCAACAAAATAATTTAATCGCTCTATAAAAAGTCCCCTGCTAATTTTTAGCAGGGGTGTTTTGTTACAATGACAGCGAAATGTCGTTGCCAAAATATGCGAGCTCCCCGTTCATTGTTGAGTACTGCACATGATATTGCCCCGCGGGAATATCACCAATCTCCACATGGTAATATTCATCCGCTGAAATTTCAACTTTTTGCGCGTTGGAAAAGTCATTGCCAACGCTATCCTGCTCAATATCAACCAGCGCAAAATCTGCCCTATACAAATAATACGCTGACAACGCGATGCACTTGTTGCCGCACGATTTTGCAACAGCCGGCTTCCACTCGTAGCACACAAAATCTGTAAAAAACAGCTCGCCTTCACCGTTGAAATCAATCACTCCGTTGTGATTCACAAACGAATGATCGCACTGAATCTGCGCCAACGTTGGATCAAATCCTGACCAATTTGGCGTCGCGCAATTGTAATCCACCCACGGAAATCCGCGCTCGCATATCTGCTCCTTTGTCAGCGCGAATTTCAACGTTTCCAGCGCAGTCAATTCCCCGTTTGCGCCATACCACAACCATGCGTTCATACCGCTTGGGCACACAATCTCGCATTTTACCCCACCATCGGCACGGTCAACATTATCAACCGCCTGCGCCAGCGTTATTTCATCAGCCTGCGACAACGACTCAACATCTTCCTGCGTTTGCTTATCCGCCAACTTGTCCGCCGAAGCGTCAGCGAAGGCAGGATCAACCGTCGCATCCGGTTCAACACTGCCATACGCATCATCGCCGACAACATCTGCTGGCTCATCCTGAAAAATTGACACATCAGGCGCGACAAACGGCTCTTCGTTTTCCTCGGGATCAATGCCTTGCGGCACTGCGCACATTGTCGCTGTTTCAAGCGAAATGGCTGTCCCGAATTTTACGAATGACGCGTAAAATTCATCATCATCTCCGCACGTATTCATCGGCGCGCTCGCATAGCCCATGGCCTGAAATACTTCGTAATTCAGGAATGGCCGCAAAACGCCATTGCCATCGGCAACAAAAATCACTCCCGCGCCAAAACCTTCAACGCTGAAAAGCGGTTTGACGAGCGCGCCGGCTCTCACAAACAACGGGTTGCTAAACTCACATTTGTGAAAATACTTTTGCTCTGCATCATAGCCTGACAAAACTTCTGCTTGCCCTGCCTCACATCCCCATGTTTTCAGCGCGAGCAGAGTTGGAATAGGATAGATCATACATCCGCTTTCTTCAGATTCTTTTTCAAGCATGTAAAAAGAATCATCGCCAAGCACTTGAAACAACTTCCGTTTTGGCTGCCAGTCAACGACCCAGCTTTCTTCGTAGCATGCCATTTCTTCTGGCGTAGCAGTGATCACCTGCTCCCATTTCCAGCCATGCGCATTGAAAACCGCCTCGTCCGCGATCCAATGCTTTTTCTCGCCATCAACAACATAGACATTTGCAGAAACAGAATCTTTCAACAAAGTTCCTGCCGGATGCCACGTGACGATTACGCTTGAACCATCGTCAATCCATTGCGCAACATCGCTGTTGTTTGCAGGCAAAAGCGCCTGCTCCTTTTCCGTGCCATACGGCTCATCCACCTGCATGCTACGAGTACAATTCAACACGCAGCACACAATAAACGCCCCAACAGTCACCAGCGCCAGCGTTTTCATGACAAACCTCCAACCAAGTTGTTAATGAACATTCCTTGTTTTTATCGTATCCAATTTGTGGCAACAACCCAATAAAAATGTTATGCACTTCTGACGCGTTAATAAAACTTTTAAAATTTAATCTATTTTTGCAACAAAAAACGCCCCAGCTTTGTTAGCCGAGGCTGACGGAAAAGAAAAAAGGAGCGTCAGGTGTAGACCGCTCCATTCATGTTCGCTCTTGAGACTACGACGGCCCAATCCTCCCACTTGGTTTTACGATGTTCATCTCCCACGCACCAGAGGCTCCACAACGCTGTGACTTAATTCTCTGCGTTGTCATGTCTGGATTTACCATGTTTGATTACTTACCGATATTCCAAATTTCGGAACCGGGTAGAAGTGACACTCGTCCCATTGCTGGGACACCCTAAACGTATCGTACTCATCCCTTTCAGGACTTTCCGCTCCACTTAGGGTTCACTTCCTGCATGATCCGCCGGATAGGCTTTTTTGTTATCCGCGTTACGGGGCCATATCATCCCGCTCGCTTCGTTCTATTGGTCCATTCTTCCACCTCCCTTGTCAAAAAATGACAGAACTCTTGCCAGCTGATGAGTAGAGCAAAATGTCTCTCTTTCGAAGAGACTCGCCCAAGAGGCGGCTCACCCATCAATAGATCCTACACAGAACATATACATTATAGCACGCCAACAAAAATATGTCAATAGCCCAAGCTAAATCACATAAAATCGCTCTAAATTTACCACCACACCAGCAATGGTGTGGTGGTTTACGCGCACGCTTGACATAAAAATCGAGATTTGCTAACGTAGAGACGTGATAGTATCGCGTCTCTACAACCAATCCAACCAAAGGAGGCGGCAATGCGCAAATTCATGCTATTGTCCGCCCTGATCTTGGGCGGATGTTCATTTGTGGTGAATTGGGGCACAATAACAGATTCAAATGATGACGCGGCTGATTTTGCAGTCATTGCAGACATTGACGTTATTGAAGCCAATGATTTAATCAGCACGGACTGGGCAGTTGACACTGAAGAGTTAACAACTGAAGAAGTTGAATATACGGATGCGCAAAACTGCGCGGAAAACGAGTACTGGGAGCCGCACTTCAACAAATGCGCGTTTTACCCGTGTTGTGAAATCAAAGGCAATTGGACGTTTGTGTTCAATGACATGACGACTTTTCCGTGGAAACCAATCACCTACTCTGCCAAACTCACGCAGAACAAGGCGTATGTAAAGTTGGAAATCACCAGCGATGGTACCTTGCCATTGCCTGAAACCATGAGCGGCACTTTGGAAAAAAGCGTCCTGCACTTGGACGGAGAAAATGACAGCGGCTTTTTGACACTTGATGCTGTGGATGTCAAAAAGCAACTTGAATCTGACAAAGTTGAAGGAGACTATGTCTGGCTCAAGGCTGACGGCGCGCAGATGGCAGGAACCTTCTACTTGCAACGTTTGTAAAGACGAGATATATCTCGTCTCTACCTTAAACACCCACCCCCTGCCAAAACTTGGCAGGGGTATTTTTATTCAATTTACAACGAATAAAAAATATGAGACAATTAACATAAATCCGAAACAATAGTTTAGGATTTCGCATTTCGGATTTATCTAATTATGTCCAAACTCATAATCCAAGGCAATGCAAAATTAAGCGGAACATATTTGCCTCAAGGCAATAAAAACGCTGCGCTCCCAATCATTAGCGCAACACTTTTAATTAAAGGCAAGGTTATTTTAAACAATGTCCCGGAGATTGAAGATGTTTTAACGTTAATAGAAATAATCAAAAAACTTGGCGTTAAAGTAGAAAAGCTTGGCGCTAATCGTTTTTCTTTTGATGCCAGCGAAGTGCCGAACAATATTCCAGATCCAGAACTTTCCAGAAAAATTCGCGGCATATTATTGCTAATCCCGGGCTTGATTTATCGCGCGGGCAAAACACAACTTTCGTTTTTTGGCGGTGATCCTATTGGCATCCGCCAAATAGATACGTTCGCGCAGGCAATCAAATCGCTCGGCGCAGACATTGAAAACAAAAACGATTCGCTGGTATTTCACGCTAAAAAAATCATTGGCAATCAACTTTATCTGGACGAAGCCAGCGTTGTGGCGACTGAAAGCGCGATTATTTTGGCGAGCGTTGCCAATGGTATCACGGAAATTTTTAACGCGGCATGCGAACCGCACGTGGCTGACCTTTGCATTTTTTTGAACCAATGCGGCGCGAAAATCACTGGCATTGGCTCAAACCATCTCAAAATCCACGAGACAACAGAACTGCGACCAGCCGAATATTCAATTTGCCCTGATCACATTGAAATCGGCAGCATCGCGGTTTTGGCAGCTGTGACTGGCAGTGAAATAACAATAAACAATGTAAATCCAACAACTTTTTATTGGATAAATCACGGCTTTGCCAAACTGGGCGTGAATTTAACATTTGAAAACAATCAACTGATAATCAAGAAAAAACAACCACTAAAAGTCGCTGAAAGTTTGAACCGCCAGATACAAAAATTGGATGATGGTCCATGGCCGGCTTTTCCAACGGATTTGCTAAGTTTAATGATTGTTTTGGCAACACAAATAAAAGGCGAAGTTTTATTTTTTGAAAAAATGTTTGACAGCCGTTTGTTTTTCACTGACTCTTTGCGGAAAATGGGCGCGAAAATCACGCTATATGACCCGCACCGCGTCGTGGTCAATGGCCCAACAAAATTGCGCGGACAAAAATTAACATCCTACGATATCCGCGCGGGCATGGCATTGTTGGTTGCGTCACTGTGCGCCGATGGACAGAGTGAAATAGACAATGCTTATCAAATTTATCGCGGATACGAACGGATTGATGAACGTTTGAACGCGCTTGGGGCAAATATAAAAAAGCTTGATTAAAAAATTCGAAATCCGAAATTCTAAACTCGAAACAAATTCCAAGTCCGACCACGCCTGCCGGCGGGCAGGAATCCGAATGTTTCAAACATTGAAAAATTCGTGCTTCGTGCTTGTTTAGGATTTCGTGCTTCGTATTTCGTATTTATATATGAAAGATTTAAAAGTTCGGCAAGACAGAATAAAAAAATTGGAAGCGCTTATTGCCAGCGGCGTAATTCCTTACGCGGACCGCTTTGACCGCACTCACTCATTGGCGCAAATCTCGGATTTGCCAGCCAACGAAAAAGTCCGCGTCGCAGGCCGCTTAATGTTGATTCGCGACATGGGCAAATTAACATTCGCGCATTTGCAGGATTTTTCAGGTCGCAGGCAAATTGTTTTGCATGATACTGATTTGGGCAAAGAAAATTACAAAAACTTTTTGCAATTGATAAACGTCGGCGACTTCATCGGCGTTGACGGCGAAGTGTTTACCACGAAAAAAGGCGAGATTTCTATATTGACTACAAGCTACAAGCTACTCAGCAAATCTCTACGGCCATTGCCTGAAAAATGGCATGGTTTAAAAGATCAGGAGCTTTGCTATCGCCAAAGATATTTGGATTTGACAATGAATTCTGAAACAATGGAACGGTTCAAATTCCGTAGCGAATTTATCCGCGAACTGCGTGAATTTTATCACCAAAACGGATTTGTGGAATTGGAAACTCCGATTTTGTGCAATGCCGCGTCAGGCGCTTTGGCAAAACCGTTTACCACGCGCCACAATGCTTTGGACTTGGATGTTTATCTGCGAATCGCGCCGGAAATTTATTTGAAAGAAGCAATTGCCGGCGGTTTTGAAAAAGTTTTTGAAATCGGCCGCGTGTTTCGCAATGAAGGAATTGACCCGTCGCATTTGCAAGAATTCACAATGGTTGAGCATTATTGCGCGTACTGGGATTACAAAGACAACATGGCTTTTACCGAAAAAATGCTGACAACCTTGATAAAAAAATTAAAAGGCACGCTAAAATTACCAATAATCAATCGCGACAATAAAGAAATTGAAATTGATTTTAACGCGCCATGGAAAGTTGTGTCATTCCGCGAACTTTTGAAAAAAGACTGCGGCATTGATATTGATAAATTTTCTGACGCGGAAAGTTTGCGCAAAGAAATCAAAAAGAAAAAGATAAACATTAAAGACGCGGAAAAATTAGGACGCGGAAATTTAATTGACAGCCTTTACAAAGAAGTTTCGCGTGCGAGTATTATCAATCCAACATTTTTAATCAATCATCCGATAGATCTTTCACCGCTCGCGCGCAAGAATGATGAAAATCCGGAAATCGTTGATCGGTTCCAATTGGTTGTGAATGGTTGGGAAATTATAAACGCGTACAGCGAATTGATCGATCCGATTGATCAAGCGCAAAGATTTGAACAACAAATGACAGCGCGACAAGCTGGCGACGAAGAAGCAATGTTAAAAGACGACGAATATATTGAGGCAATGGAATATGGAATGCCACCGATTTCCGGCTGGGGCATGGGAATGGAGCGGCTGCTCACGCTTTTGACAAAACAGCCAAATTTGAAAGATATTGTTCTCTTTCCGCTGATGAAACCGTTAGATGAGCAAAACGTATCCTAATTTAGTAAATTTTTACTTTGTTTGACAAAATTTACCTTTTGATATATGTTGAAATGTTCGGTTTAAACCATTCCGCATCCGAACAACCGCCCCTTAACAACTAACAAGAGGTAAACAAAATGGACGCTATCTGGAATCTGACGAGAGCCTGCCCTTGGGATTGCGAGATTTGTTGCGTTTCTGGTCTGCACGTCTGCACCACAACCAAGCACCTTGTCCAGTCTAATGCAAAAGAGAAAGGCGAAGAACTCACTTTAGCCGAAAAACTAACAGTGTTAAAAATGCTAGCCGACAAAGATTGCGAAATTGATTTTTCCGGTGGCGACCCATTATATTACGACGAGGATTTCCGAGTGGTAGAGCAAGCAACTCGTTGGCTGCCATCTAGAAAAATTGGCGTTAGTATGACCGGCAGTAAAATCACTGACGCCAAACTGGAACTTTTGCAGAGAGTTGGTGTAACAGAATTCACATTAGATAATCTGCCGGAAACAGAAAATCCTTTCCGTCCTCGCGGCTATAATCCCGCGTCAATGGTTGCAATGAAGAAATGCATTGCCGCGGGAATAAAGACAAGAGCGGTTACCGTTCTCTACCCGGTGACAATGACCGAGAACAACCTTGCAAGCATATATCGCTGGCTATGCGAGAACGGCATCGCCGAATGGGAACTTCTGAGATTCTATCCGGTAGGCCGTGCAACCAAACTTGCAAAAATAGCCCCATCTAACCAGGAATATCTCAAGGCAATGCAATTTTTGCGGGGACTGCATGGATTTACAAGAATCTTTTTCCAGCACTCACTCAGAATGCTGGAAGGAACCGTGAAATGTCCTGCTGTGATAGACTCAATCGGGATTCTCCCCGACGGGCAAGTAACGGCGTGCGCATGGGCGCTTGATGAATACTGCAAACATTTTAAGGGATTTCGCCTTGGCAAATTGCCGGAAGAAACGCTAGATCAAATTCTGGAAAGGGCAAGAAAAACCCCATGCTATGCCGACAGAACAAAATACTGCCGAACAATTGCCTATGTACAGAAAGACAATGAAGGGCGGTGAAATACTATGATAATCAATACGATACAATGCAAAACCGTCTTAACAAAAAGCAAACTACCAGAAGTAGCATATTGTATCAATCCGTATGTTGGCTGTTTGCACGCGTGTGCATATTGTTACGCCCGCTTTATGCGCCGATTTACCGGCCACTTGGAGCCGTGGGGTTGTTTTCTTGATGTCAAACTAAATGCACCGGAAATCTTAGCAAAAGAATTGGCCAAAGAGCCAAAAAGAGGCGCGGTGCTTTTGGGCAGCGTCACGGATGCCTATCAACCAATTGAACAGAAATATCGTCTTACTAGAGCGATCCTGGAAATCTTGCTTCAGCACGATTTTCCGGTTTCTATTTTGACCAAGTCCGATCTTGTCGTCCGCGATATAGACCTCTTTAAACAATTCAATGAATGCGAAGTGGGTCTGACTCTGACGACAACGGACGCTGAAATTGCCAAAGACCTTGAGCCCGGGGCTGCTATTCCTCAAAAAAGAATAGCGGCGCTCGAAACTTTGCACAAAAACGGCATTAGCACGTACGCTTTCATCGGGCCAATTCTGCCAGGCCTTACCGATCTTGACGCCGTCTTTGGGAGCATTCGGGATAAGGTTAACTTTGTAATGGCAGAAAGCTTGAATACGAAATGTGGAAACTGGCAAAACATCCAAGCTGTTCTATCAAAAAGATACCCCCACCTCTTGCCGCTCTATCAGGTCGGTCTTGATAAAGCGTACTGGGATAGCATTGAAAATCAGGTAAAAGCCTTAAGCAAAAGATTCAACATTCCGCTGAAAGGCTTCTACCGGCACTAAGAGTCGCGAAGTATACTTGCGCCGCTAACATCCAACGGGATAGCGGCTTTTTTCTTTACAATGTTGCCAATATTTTGTATCCTTAAAACAAAACTAACTATATTATTATGAACATGAAACAATTATGCAAATTTTTAATTAAAGCCAAGATAAACACATATGCGTCGCAGGGGGAAAATGGAAAAATGATTTTGTCTGACGGAAGCAACGAGTTTAAATTTCAAGAAAAAACGTTTAGCTACCGAGACAGACATTTTGGATTCAATCCTTTTATTGGCGAAGAAATTGTTTGGCAAAGCAAAAAAGCAGCTTGGGGCATGAATTATTATGGGAAAATTATTGCAAAAATTATTCCCGCAAAAAATATTTACTCATTCCTTCAAGAAGCATTAAAGAAGCCGAATGCGGACAAGCCATTCCGCGGACCTGCTAATTTCAGAAATGGCGACCTTAGATATATTAACAAAATGCAAGGAACAGTTAAAAACTTCACCGGGGCAGAAACAATTTTTTATAAAAAACAACAAATATACCAACTAATTTATCATGGCGGCTTGATAATAATAAAATAAAAAAACGACGAGAAACATTGTTCTCGCCAACATCCAAAAATCAACGCCCTCCCGCTAATCCTCCGACTTTCCGCGCAACCTGCGCTGCTTCACCGCTCGCGCGCAAGAATGATGAAAATCCGGAAATCGTTGTTCGGTTGCAATTGGTTGTGAATGGTTGGGAAATTATAAACGCGTACAGCGAATTGATCGATCCGATTGATCAAGCGCAAAGATTTGATCAACAAATGACTGCCCGCAAAGCCGGCGACGAAGAAGCGATGTTAAAAGATGACGAATATGTTGAGGCAATGGAATATGGAATGCCGCCGATTTCCGGCTGGGGCATGGGAATGGAGCGGCTACTCACGCTTTTGACAAAACAGCCGAATTTGAAAGATGTTGTGCTGTTCCCGCTGATGAAACCAACAGAACCGACAGATGAATAATATAAAAAAATCACCCCTCACTAAGTTTTAGTGGGGGTTTTGTTTGCTTTTTTAACCCGCGCCTGCGCAACGCAGGCGCTTTGCTTCCGCAAATACCAGCATCATCCATTCTGGCAGTTTCACGCCAAGCCGCAATCCCATTGGAGCCAATTTTTCCTTGACTTCTTTCAATGACTTGCGACCAAAGCCCCTTGTTTTCAGCAATTCAGCTTCTTCTTTAACAATCAAATCTCCAATGTACATGAGTCCTGCCTTTTTCAGGCAATTGGATGACCGCACAGACAAACCCTCAAACGCAGAACGCGCATCGCGCAACATCAGCGTCAATGAAACCGAAACGCCATCAGGTGCAACGAATTTGTATTCGTCTAATGCTGTTTCGCCTTGCTTTTCCGCAACGGCTTTCAACCCTGCTTGCGTCTTCCAATCGGCAATCATGTCGCGCACTTCTTCATCGCTTCCGCGCAACAGCTTCTGGAATGTCTGTAGCGCACACTGCCGCAGCCTCTCCTTTGCCAAATATTCCAAACTGCGTACACGCGACTTGGTCATTTTCATCAACGTTGCTGCTTCGGCTTTCTTTACTTTGAGTCCTCTCAAGCCAAAGTGCAATTCCAACGCAGTTTTCCAATTTGGCAGTAGATGCTTTCGCAACAATGCGTCAATGAACTTTGCCGCGTCATCTGGCCACACAGACGACAATGTTAGCCGCGCCTTTTCGTCGCATAACTTTCGCACAATCAATTCCTGAAATTCCTGCTTTGACGCTGGCAAAGGCACGCCCTGTTTGAACGTTGCCAAAACATCGTCAAATGAATCAGCTGACGCAGAGCTCTTGCCCAACACTGCAAAACACAGATCACGATATGGCTCGCACTCTGCTGAACAGAGCGGTTTGCTCAATGCGCGCATTGTTGCCTGCACTCCAGCGTAAAACTGCCGAAGCCCTTCAATGTCCAAGTAGCGGCCAAGAAGCACAAACATCGCGGTCCGATGCTTTTTTATAATCAGCTCATGGGCATCGTGCGGCTCCATGTATCGTCGCAATGCCGCGCGATATTTTTCCTTTTGATCAACTGGTCCAAACAGCAATTGCCGCTTTTTCAGCCAAACAATATCATTTCTGACATTGTATTTGCTTGTTTTCAACAGTTCCGCGATTTCTTTTTCTCCCAAACCAAGTAGCTTGAGCTCTTGAACAAAATCCAGCCGCTTTCGCCTTTCCGGTGTCGTTTTCAAAGACATGGCATCCTCCTTCATCAAATTGCCAAAGATCAAAACTTTCAACTCCTTATCTTAATCTTTTCAATTTATTTTGTCAATAAACTCTTAAAATTACACGAAATTTGACTTTTTATAAAAATGTAGTATGATGAAAATAGAAATGGAGGTGCGCCATGAAAAATGCGGAGTGGATGATTTTTGCCATCGCGTGCGCGATGGTCATTGGTTGCGACTCAACAGACGTTGACGCGACGGATACGGACACTTCTGATCCGTGCGCTCTGAAAGGTGACAGACCAACCTACTGCGACGAAGACGTCGCCACTGATGACGACAGCGAAGCGCCGCCAATCCACTACTGCGGGGACAACGTGTGCCATACATGGGACATTCTGCATGCTGACCCGTATGTGTGGGAAAGCGGAACTGCCGAGGACTGCGGCAATTGCGCGGAAGACTGTCCGTGCAACACGTGGGGCTGGACGTGCAAGGCGATCGGAGCGTATCCTGACTCGTGGGAAGGCGAAAAATCCGAATGTCTGGACGACCCGTGGTATGAGTTCAAACTCGCGATCACGGGGACGTACGAGGACGAGTGGGGTGCGCAATTCATCTTCACCTACGATCAATTTGGCTACATCCCGGGCTGTTCTTGCGCATTCACAGCTGGCGATGGACCAGGCGGAGTATGCTTCACAGAACCAGAAGTGACTCCGTGCAGCCAGCCAACAACGCCGCCTTTTAGCACTTGGTTCACCTGCGACATTCTTGCCAATAGCATTGGCACACAAATGAGCCAATGGTGCGACAACCTTCCGCAAGACAACCACTGCGCTGACGACTGCGGAACGCTCGGCGTCAAAGTCAACATCTGCGGTAGCCAGCTTTGGAAGGTTTCGCACAAGGTTGAGTGAGATCGCTGTCGCAACCCCTGTTTGCGACAAACCCCCGAACAAACTGTTCGGGGGAATTTTTTATCTGTCATTCCGACCCCTTGTAAAGGGGGAGCCTGCCTGCCGGCAGGCAGGGAATCCCTTGCAGAGATTTTGCGAAGGGATTTCTCACCCGCCAAGGCAGGTTCGAAATGACAACAAAAGACGCCCTAACTTTATGTCAAAGCGCCTTCTTGTCCACTCCCTAGTTACCAGTTACCAGCCCCTGCTTTTCACGGCTTCACAATAATCTTTCCATTAAAATATGTCCAAGCTTTCGCAATAGAATCTTTACAATTCGCCGCTGAGTCATTCTTGACAGAGCCATAGCACCCTTTACCCGCGCCCTCACAACTTCCATTGCACCAATCCCAATTATCCAAAACCTGCACGCGCGGGAAATACACGCACGCGCCCTCTTCTCCAAAATCATGAATGTATGCCGGATCATAACACCCTTTCGCATAATCAGGATGAGCAACAACATAATCAGATGAAGCAGTCGTAGTTGTCGCTCCGTCAACGCACGTTGGCAAAGTATCTATTTGCTTTTTCTTGCATTGATATAATCCAAAATAGCTAAAATATCCTTCCATGCACGCGCCAGAACTGTTTCCAAAACTGCTTTCAACTACTTCGCACGCGGCCGCTGCTCCAGCCAGCTCGCAATCGCCCGCGTCCTTACACATCAATCCTTCGTAATCCTTACACTCTAACGTTCCGGCGCCAGCCTCATCACCGCACCATGGTTTGTGATTCTTATATCGCTGATTACTATTACCCGCGCCAATCACATCCGCGCCATTTCCAAAATCAACCATAACCCTGCGCAAAGGCATGTGATCTCTGTCTGCCCACGCGTAAAACTCCAATTGCGCGGCCAGCACCTTATTCGCGCCCTTTTCCGGCACTGTGCCACTTAAGTATAAACCAACGTCAGTCTTAATGGCCAATGTATTCAAAATCGCTCGGTCAGTTCCATCTTCTGCTTTTATGTGCCCAGCCACCATCGGCGCAAATGTATCAGTTCCTACCAAATCATCCGTTAAATTTGCGAATCCGACTGGTTCGTATGAAATATCCAAACCAAGCAAAGCATCGGTGATAGTCAAATTGCCTTGAATTCCCGCACTATCCACAGTCTGCACAAATTGCTTTGCTC
The DNA here is from genome assembly GCA_043798985.1 of Candidatus Falkowiibacteriota bacterium. GTDB lineage: Bacteria > Patescibacteriota > Patescibacteriia > UBA11705 > JACRDX01 > JACRDX01. The sequence goes on from JAZDOE010000002.1 coordinate 41,440, forward strand.
GTGGGGTATTATCTATTTTGACAGTATATTTATACGCCTGAAAAATATTCCTAAACAAATTTCCCAATCTTAGTGTCACCGAATCTTTATTCAACAATCCTTTACCAACAAAACTAAAATCCGGCGCATCTTTTATTTTTATAGTATTTGCCGTCTCACCACCTTTTACCACGCATTGATTCGCCGTTTTATCGCATTCAAACTGCTGACAATTAGAATCCGCATTGCACATCAAATTAAAATCCTTACACTCACCTAATGAATACTCTTCCTCTAAAACTCCCGTTTGTGTGCAATAAGGAGTCAAAACCGAGCCACCCAAAGAATCATCAAACCAACTAGAGATAGTTTGGCTGGGATAATATGGTTTACTATCAATCTCCTTTCCGTCTATATCCAGAATACTACCCTGCATTTTGTAACCCAAATCAACTTTTGCGGTATCTGCGTCAGCACAAAGAATAAAATGAAAACCCATGTTGCATTGATTTCCGGTATCATTTGGGGTTTTATTTTTCTTACACCCCAACGCAGGCTCAAACTCTATATACTCCGGATGATCTAAGCTCTTTCCCTCTGGATACCCAATCTTTATCCATTGTTCCGGAGTCTCACAAAATATAAGCTTTGCGCCTTGAACCTGCACCTTATCACCTTGGTGCGCTCCACCGATCCGACACAGCACAATATTATCACATTGCCCGCCAAAAGGTTCTGCTTCTTCAAATATTGGTTTCTCACCTGGCATTCCATAATTTTCTGTTTTAGTATGTTTCCAATATTTGAATTCGTTATTAATAAACCCAAGATAGGAAACACTTTGTCCTCTCTCAGACTGCTGATAGTCTGAAATTGCTTTTGCTTGCTGTATAGTCGGACAAACTGATGTTATGTCACCTGCCAAGTCAGCGCATCCATCGCGCCATAACCAGTAAGCTTTGACGTCTGCTTCAATTAACGCGCCTGCGTCGTTTGTGGGGCACGCCTGACTTTTTATGTCTGTCCTATCACAAATCGGCTTTACGTCATTAAGATAACAATGGCTGTCCTCGGTACATGAACTTGGTTTTGGCGCGATCGCTTCAAATTCAGCATAGCTCTTACCCCTACCCTCAGCGCCTTCTATGGCATCGCCCTCTTCGTCTGACACAGCAACACCATAAAGCTGACCAGCACATTCCGCTGTCCCTGTAGCCGTATAAGAAGTTGGCAAGGTCAATGTATTGCCAGCCACGCAATAAGTTAATTCAATCAAATCCATGACATCACTTTCTATTGTTGCTTTCTGCTTTGCATCCACCAACGCGTCAAGTTTCAGATTCATGCTTCCAAAATCTGATACCTGTGTTGCCTTATAAAAACCAAATTGATCGCCGCCAATTACTACTGGCGCAACAATGTCTGTCAATTTCTTTTCGCTTTGAATCCTGTCTGTCCACGCCACCACCTGCGTCAATGGGTCATTGCCTTTGCCGCCCTCTGTCACTTGCGCCACTTCATAGCATCCCAAACCATAATCAAATTGGTTTACGTCCTCTAATTTCTTCATGACCTCGCTAAACGGATAACCAGTATATTCAAATCCCGTTGACTGCACCGGATAACCCGGTCCTTCGCAATATCTATATGGAATGTATAAGGTGCTGAAAAACTTATCCGCGTCTGCTGTGCTGTCATTGTCAATCTGCACGCTCGACAAATCCCAAAGACTTGTCACACTGACTGGCGAATTATAATACATTCCCGGAAAACAAGTTTTGCCATTATGCTCTGCTATCTTATATGTCTCAAATTGTTCCCACATCTCGTCCGCATGTTCAGGATTTTCCAAGTCTTGAACCCGTTGTTGTGTAATATTCAACTTTGACCCATACGGAACGCAGAACATTCCGCATTCAAATTTTGCTTCCTTATCCTGACCCTTTTTGCTTGATTTTTCATTCTGCTGTTCACATTTATACTCCAACGAATCAGATTGCTTTGGGTCGGACGAATCCAATGTCGGTTCACCAGGTGGACCAAAAACAGGAAAATACCCGTTTGGACATTTCTCTTCATTAGGTGCTTTCACATACGCGTCAACACAACGCGTGCGCTCTGCTGTCGCTTCGTCTGGCTCACAATCATTACCCGCAAAATCTGTAAAATTATCTGGTATATCTTTTTCTCCTTCTCCGTGTTTTTCTTCTCCCATCAATTGCCACAAACAATCTTCAAACTTTGGCTTAAATAATGCAATATCCTTGCACTCGTCTGTCCAGTCATCCTGCAAATGTGCCGCATAAGTCACTGACTCCTGTAATGCTCCAATCATCTTGAAATAGGTCTGTTGTCCACAAGCAGCCTCAACGTCTTTTACGACTGGGCTGCACTCCTGCTTCGTTGCCATTGGATATTGAAACAACGCTGGCTCAATACAATAATAATTGCCAGAATCTGCTGGCGGAACATAGCCGGCATCCGCAGAATAATTATTCAAATCCAATGTCCCTGACGGGACATCAACAGGATACCATGACAAACACGGATGCTGGTCTTTTTTGCCATAAACAATATTCGTAGAATCTTTTTCCAGACAATAACCATCCCAGCCCTTATAAACGCTTACAGTATCTTTGTCCTTCTTTAGACACTGCCCACAAGTTTCTGCTATGCCCGCAGTCGGTGGTTTTTCTGTAAGCTTATCAACATAAAAATACGGACCTTGTGGATCGCACATTTTTAAATTTTCAAGTCCTTTCATGCAGTTTTTCGTGCAAGTCATTGCTCTGCCATCATGATCATTTTCGCAAATCCATTCGGGCTTGCTTTCATTGCCCATCGCAAAATAAAGCTCGCGCGCCTTATTGCCATAAGTCACTTTCTGATAGCCACACCCGCAATCAGCAGGATTAACGCAGATAAGAGCGCCGCCATAATCCTCTTTGTTTCCTTCACCTGATGATCCGCCCGTTAACTTCAAAACTGAACCCGGGAATGGTGAATTTTCCTCTGGATACGCGCGGCAACTCCCATAAGCCTTTGGTACTGGAGTATTCAATTTTGTGCCATCAACATTTTTCACACACACCTTATCTTTTTCAGCGCAAATAAAATCATTGGATGCAATATTATCATTATCAGCCGGGCACACCTTGCCAGCGCCGCACGATGGCCCGACAAAAACCAATCCATAGCCATAGTTCTCTGCTCTTTCCGCGGCTTTCAACGTGTGCAAAGGATATTGTCCGGGCACAGTATAGCCCGCGTATTCTATTCCATCAAAACCAGTATTGCGCTTTGTATATTGAGGGGGTGAAAATGCTGAAACATTTTTATAATCGTCTTCTGAAATGTACACCTCAATCTCTGAACAAGTTTCAGTTCCATCTGCCAGTTTTGTGCACAAACCCAAAACATCGCATTTCTTTTCATACTGATTCCTCTGCGAAATCCATTCCCAATGTCCGCCAACGCATGTGTACCATTCTTTGCACTGTCTTTCTCGTATAACTTTCAAAATCGTATTTGAATCATAGGCGTTTCTATATTGCAATGGCGCGCATAGCGTGTTATAAGCTCCAGTTGCATCTGGGGGCGTGGGTGTACATTTTGGTTCTTTCTGTATTTTCGACGTGCATAAGCATTCTTTTATTTCAAACGGATTAACAAATGTCGTCAAGCAATAACCGCTATTCGCTATAGTTTGCCCTTGCAAATCTGCTAAATCTTCAAGCATACATTGCTTGAATTCCGGGCACGCTGGCACTGGGCATTGGGTCAAAGCTGTGTCTATGTCTGCCTTGCCAACTGGCGCAATGACCGCGTAATTCTTTGCCGCGCTATTCAAATACGTTTGCGCTGACGCAAAACCAAGTTGAGGATTGCTTGTGTCATTAAACAGCACACAACCTTTAAGCTGGCTCACACCATTGCCGCAGGATTTTTTATCCAAAACTTCATCATTCAAATAATAATATGGCCGCCCAACAGGATTCTGCGACTTGTCACTCGGGTCAACGAATGCTGTGCATTTGTCATATTTATTTTGGCAAATACCGGCCCAGCCCGTAAAATCCGCGTCAGTGACACGCAACAAATTATTCACGCCATCTTGATAATATTGCTTGGCCTCGCATGAAATAGGCTTGCCCTTCACGTCTTTGTCGTATTTTGCAAACCAACCAGTAACCGTGCTTACAGAACCATCGTCTGCTGTTTGCTCAACCTTTTTCCATTCGCAAACTTGCTCACCCGGGTCAAACAAGTACAGTGTTTTGTTGTCAGTTGTCGCAAAGCTTTCACACCCCAAACCGCTGTATTGGCACAAAGTTTCTACAAATTCGTCAGGATCAACTTTAAAATAAACTTCGTTCCAGCTTGTTTCCGGCGTCTGGTTGCCGCCATTAGTGTAACAAATGCCATCTGCTTCGCTCCAAATGCCATTAATCTTCGTGCATTTGGCTTTATCGGTAAGTGGCTTTAATTTGCCTTCTGAATTTAAACTCGGAGTTCCAAGCGCCGTGCAACCTTCGTTATCTTTTGAGCATTGCACGCTTTTGTCATTGACTAAATAAATCAACTGGTCAGCTTTTATTGTTAAATAATTTCCTTCCCAACATTTATTGGTTTTCATATCCCAGACATCGCCGGCGAGTAAACAAAGCTCCTTGCTCGTCTTGCCAATGCCAGAACCTCCCGCGCACGGAAACGTCTGACAGTTACCCAAAACCCCAGCCGTACACCAATATAAGTTAGTCGCACTCGGAAGATCTTTTTTAAACGCATTAAAAATCAAAGGATTATTCTTGTCGCACAACGCTTGAAGGTTAGCTTGCGTGATTTCTTGCTGTTGCGGCGTTCCCTGCAAAAATTTTTCCGAGAACGGATTGTCAGAATTATGCTTGTCAATAAACGCCTCACAACCAACCGCGACAATCGGGCAAAGTTTTGTAAAACTCTTTAAGAAATGAGTGCCGCCAACGCGATCCTTGTATTCAGCACAGCCAATCATTGCCTGCGGCAAAATCTTATTGTCCAAAGTCTGATTGCAAATCGCTGGCACAGTGTTAATCGCTGTTTGTTTCAACAAATAATATGTATCAACGGTAGTGTAAAGTTTAATATCATCAAGCCACAACTTGGCGTCCGCGCCAAATTGCTTTTCTAATTTCAAAGTCAATTTTTTAATATCCGCTAAAATATCAGCGCCCACAAAAAAGTCTTTTGTATTATAATAATGCCATTCATTGTTATTTTGCAAAGTGACAGCTGTATTATTCTGGAACGATTTGCCCGCATCGCCCAAAACCTTTACACCGACTATTGCCTGCGCGTCTTTTGCCAAAGTATGCTTCGCCCAAAAACTCAAGCGATAATGTGTGCCAGCGAAAATCTTGCCTGTCAAATCATTTTCAGTTGATTGAACGTTAATGTCCAGCAACAAAGAATGCCCGCCAGAATAAAGCGACTCTGAACTAACAACACCCGGCTTCCAAGCTTGATAGGTTGCGCCAATTGGCTCAAATTCCAAACACTTTTTTGTGCTATTCTGCCAATAATATCCAGCGTAACTGCACATCTCTGCTTTTGTTTTTTCTTGCGGAATATTGTGTTCAAGGAACTTACAAATTCCTTTCGCTGCGTCCCACGAGATTGGGTTCACAATAACAGAGTCAGCGTCAACATAATATGTTTTTGCTGGATTACATAAAGCATCTTGAACATTGATTTCTACTGGAACTTTAATGGCTTCTTGCTCAAACGTCGCGTTTAACACTGACTCAACATTGCCGGCCTGCGAACCTTGATATTCGCGGCAACCCGCGTTCGTTTTGCTACACACCCTTCCTTCTTTTGGAATTGCCATATAGACGCAAGCTTCATCTTCCCAGCTTCCGCCAAAAGATTCGCAATCTGTTTTATTCCCAATTGTACGACGATATGGATGGCAATCTACTGAACAAGTGATTGTTTTTGTATATAAATGGTATGATTTTTTACCAGTGTCAGAATAAAATTCACGGCAATCTGAAACTTTTTTGTTTGCCAAATTTTGATTATAAATTGTTTGGTTGCAGAACGTGGAATCATCGTTCGTAGTAATATCTGGCTGACCATTTTTGTCCTCATCCCGCAAAGCATAGGTAAGCAACTGATAACCGCTTACATCAGACCCTGTCCATGTGTAAAATGGGCTGCACTTTGGATCGCTTTTTTCATCAGGAACTTCCGGGTTATTGTCCGGCACTGGCCTATAGCACAACCGCAATTCAGAATAATATTCCTTGCCCTCGCCGCCTTTTTCCACAACCTCCAAATTCGTAAATTCGTCGCATCCTGCCTGTTCAGCCGAACAAGTCTGCGCTGTTTGCGGAATCATGTAAAAAGGAAAAATATTAGCTTCAAAGTTTGACGCCATTTGCTCAAAAACATCATAGCCCGCGCAGGTTGACGGACAATAATCATAATAACTTGGCACGCCAACAACTGACACGTTGGTTTGCTTATTTGTAAATTGCTCGCAACCAACCTCGTCAGCGCTGCACATTTTCGCGAATTTTCCGCAAGCATTCGCGTCATCATCAATCTTAATATTTTTTCTCAAATACGGCGTTCCAACTACTCCCGCAATATCTTTGCCAGCGTCATCTATCATGTTATAGCATTGATAATAATCTGGCGCGCGTTTCAAAAACGCTGCGCCGCCTTCGCCATATGGTTTAAACTTTGACGCAGTATATCCGTACAAAAACGGATCTATTTCCTCAATCATTGCCGCGTCAACATTAATAGTGCCTGTGCCATCAGAAGTCGAGAACGCCAAACGCAAACTATTTACATAGGGCTTTGTTTCAATAACAATATATTTTCTAATCCACTGATTTTTAGGAGTCGCATTATTCCAAACATTGTCGCTATCTTTCACCATTCCATCAAAAACCGTGCCATTATCCTTACTGCAACGCGCGTCCAATTTCCACGTGCCTGTCAACTCTCCCGGAATAAGAACATACCCAGAAAAAGCAAAAAACCGCGGAATCGGCTGTGGCGCGATCTTTATTGTATCTACTGGGTTGTTTCCAACCTGCAACCCTGCCCCGTTTGGGTTTATGCTCAAAACCTGAACTTTTATTGCTTGCGAGCCAGAAAAGACCGTATCTTTTATTATTGTCAAAGTTGCTTTGTTTTGAACAGAATTCCAACCCGGCGTTACGGAACCAGCGCTCGTGTCTTCAAAATCAGCATTTGGCAAAATATTTAAACCAATGCCCGGCTTTTCTTCAATAAAATTGGAACAACCCTCGGCGCTTGGCGCGCAAGTTTTTTCCGTAAGCTTTGCGTTGGCTAACAATTTGTATTGCTCATCCTGCGACCAATTGTTTGCGTTTTTCCACGCGCTATACCATTTACAACCAACATTTTGTTCATTGCAAGTTAAACTGTCCTCAATCAAAGTATTTTTTAAATAATCAAAAGCTTTGTTGTCGCGCCTGACTAAACTCAAACAACTGTCATACTGGCCCAAACATTTCTCACCATCCAATTTCCAAACGTTTTCCTCGGCGCGGCAATAACCCCAGCCGCCAACGCATTTTCCATTTTCATCAACGCGCACGCAATCCTGCGTATCAACACAAACCTCTTGCCTCGAATCACCGCCTTTGGCGTACAACATATCATTATATCCTTGCACGCGGCAGCGCTGAAGCGGGGCCATTAACAGCCAGTTCGGGTCAACCAAATGATACCAAGAACTATTTTGATCATAAAAACCTTTTATTGCCTCGCCCAAAGTGACTGGCGTGCCTTTTTGCTCTGCTATTTTTGCTGCCATTTCCCAACCAACCGGCAAAATGCGAGCTTTGCGCAATTTCACCAAATTACCATAGCAATACCCCTGCATGTAGCACTCGCTATTGGTGTTTTTTTCAACATCCGCAGTAAGCGGCCAATCTGGATTCAAATCTTTTTGGTCAATCGCTTGTTGAACTGTCAATGCCTTGCCAGAAGACGATTCTGCGACAGCATCATAAAAATTCTCATCTAACACGCAATTATTTATGCTCCGAATATTGTTTCCAGCTGCGCTGGCATTCGGACAAAACATGAATTCTTCAAGCAAATTGATTTCTTTATAAGAATACGCGACATTAACGGTCTTGAGCGCCAGAATCGCTTTTTCCGTGCCTTTTTCTATATCATAAACTTTTTCTTTTGGATTATACGACTCGCTTGCGCTGGCAAATCCGCGCATAATCGCTTTGCGGATCGCTTCCATAATTCCTCTGGACATCAAAGTGTTCACAAAAGTTGAAAGCATTTGTTCAGGAATATCTTCTATCACACTTGTCGCAACATCATACGAACTTTCCGTAACTGATTCTGATCGCACAATATCTCTCTCTGCCATGCCACTTGTGACGCTTGCCGGAGCTACAACCTTGGTTCCGATCTGATTCTTTTGCACTTTCCATCCACGCGCCTCCTGCCGTTCTTTTTCTTTCGCATCCTGCTCTTCCGCGGCTTGCGCCAAAATCTGGTCATTAAAAGTCAAATAAAGACCAAACGGATTTTTCGTTGGCGCGAATGCCAAAGCAACCGTATCAAGCGCTGTAAGCGAAGCCGCTTCTGGACTCTTAAATTTCTCCTTCCATTCATCAGCAAAATTTTCCCAATTATCAAGTACATTGGTTGGAGTACAATATGGCTGCGGTCGCGGCATCAAATCGTGCATTTGTCCCAAATTGGTTGTAAGCCAAATTTTAAAATCAAGTTTTGGCGCGCAAATGTCAAAGCCAGTCGCGGCATAAATTCCTTCCGCGATATATTCAATCACATTGCCGGCGGCGTATTCATATTCGCTTTTCAACATTTCTTTCCATCCTTGCGTTTCAAACAATGGTCCCTTGCCCCAATCACCGGTCGCGATCATATCAACCGCTGACTCTGCCGCGCTCTTTGCTAAATACAACGCGACATTGCGCAACGTCACAGACGCGGTCAAAACCATTGTTTTCCAAAGTTCATCTTCAACTCTTGTCTCAACTTTATCTTTTATTTTTTCAGCCTGATCGCCAGTATGATAAATCTGCCGCTGCGTAAAAGCGAATTGATCAAAAACAACTCCCCCAACCTGCGCCTTTGCCGGCATAACGGAAACAAAAATAGAAAGCAAAAATATTGCCAAAACTCCAGTGATTATAACTTTGTATCTTGAACCCAATATCATATATTGAAACATTGTGATTTCGTGCTTCGTGCTTGTTTCGGATTTAGTGCTTCGTGCTTATTTTCCTGCTGTTTGTTTCAACGCATCCTGATAAAGTTGCTGTAATGTCGCGTCATCAATTCCATTCAGCATTTCATCGCTCACTCCTTGCTGTTTTAACAATGCTTTTAATTCTGCTGTTGAATATTGCTTGCCCGCCGACGAGGCGGGCGTCGTTCCAGTTACCTGCCCCGCCAGCGGCGCAGTTTCGCCAGATCCAATGTTCAGCGCGTCCTGATAAACTTTCAACAATTCAGAATCGCTGATTTTTTGCAAATCAGCTTCTGTGAACGCGCCTGTCGCGACCAATGCTTGGCGGATCTGGTCAGGCGTCGCGTTTGCCAAGTCAGTCAAGTCTGTCGCGCTAGAACCGGCCGTATTGGTTGTTGCCAACACTTCTGACGTAAAACAATTTTGACCTTTTGGACAATTTGGATCATTGCCAGAATCTATTTCAGTTTTATCGTCAAAACTATCGCTGTCGCTATCTGCCAAATATGGGCTTGTGCCGTAAATACTCAATTCGTCATAATCGCTGATTTTGTCCTGATCAGTATCCATTGTTTTCAAATCCGCGTCAGAAGTTATCGCAGTATTGCTCGTGGTTTGCTGTGCTGTTTTTCCGGAGTTTGGCAACTCTAAACCAATAATGCTGCGAAATTCCCAGACGCTCAAACCAATCACCGCAATACCAATCACGCAGACAAAAATCAACGAAAAAATTTGATGCCGCTCTAATCGCCGCGTCTGTGGTTGAAACGATTCCTGCCCCTCGGGAAGCGCCATGTCTTCCATATAATGTGATTATATTATAACACAAACATGGATAATAAAAAAACCACAATTTTGTGGATAAATACATACTTCGTAATTTTAAATTTTGAATTTCGAAATTCTTATCCAATTTTCCACGCTTAAATCTTCAGCTCTCGCGGTTTCTTTCAAACCAGCGGTCAACAACATTTTTTTCGCTTCGTCTTTTGTAATTCCCAGTCCTGCGGACAAATTATTTTGCAGTTGTTTTCTTTTTGCCGCGAATCCCATTCGCGCGAGTCTGAATAAATTCTTGGCCTTCAACTGTTCAGCGTTGTCCAATCGTTTAATGCCTGCTAATTTTATAATTGCTGAATCAACTTCTGGCGTTGGCAGGAAATTTCCAGCCGCGACATCAGCGACAATTTCTGGTCGCGAATAATACTGACAAGAAAGCCCTAGCAAATTCATGTCCCCGGGTTTTGCGACGATTCTTTGCGCAACTTCTTTTTGAACCAGCAAAACCATTGCGGTCAACGGTGTTTCAACTTCCAAAAATCTGCGCAAAAAATGGCTGGTAATTTGATATGGAATGTTCGCGACAATTTTATATGGTTCACCCTGAAAAAAATCTTCAATGTCCTGTATCGGTAATTTTAAAATATCCGCCTCAACAAGTTTATATTCAACATTTTTGCGACCAACCAACAAAGATCTCATTTCCTGTTTCAAAACAAAAACCAGCGTCCGATCAATCTCAACTGCCAAAACTCGTTTCGCGCGTTGAATCAACTCTTTTGTCAAAACTCCCAGCCCCGCGCCAACTTCCAAAACATTGTCTGTCTTTTTCAAATCCGCGGCATCAACAATTTTTTCCAAAATCGCAGGATTAACCAAAAAATTCTGCCCCAAATTATGTTTTGGCTTTATTCCGTATTTTTTCATTATCAACCCGATATTTTGCATATACTTAATCCTCAAAAAAATCACTTTCTCCCAGCCCCGATTGAAGCAAAATTGATTGAAATGTCCCGTACGGAATTTCCTTTTTTGTCATTTTAAGGGTTACGTTTTTCGTCGGGTTTCCTATTTTACGAAATCGCGCATGCGATCCCTTTTGACGCACAAAAAAGAAGCCCTTTTCATTAAGGACTCTCAATATCAAACTGAGTAGAACTGGCTTAGGCATACTTTACTGCAAGCGACACCAAATCAGGTCTCTCCACCTTATTAATTTTGGAAACAGGAATATCTTCCAAATGTAATTCCAACGCTTCTTGCAAGCTATCCAGCGCTTCTTTCTTCGTATCACCAAAACTGGAAATTGCAGTATTCAGATTCCACGCAACGTAATTTTTCCCCTCTTTCCAAACAACATTTTTTAGCTCTATTTTATGCATATATTTTTCAATGCTTATATTTTAATGTTACCAAAACAGAAGAAACAAGTCAAATGATTACTTAAACGCGATAATTTGATACCCAAATTTTTCATGTCAGAACAACGGCCGCGCCGGAAAAAGGCAAAGCCAACAAAGTGCTGATTAACTTGCTAAGCGAATATTTAGATGTGCCGAAATCATTGAAATTATTTTAGCAAATCGCTATACGATCCATTAATTCTTTTATACTTTCCAAAATTCAATAAACCAATCGCTCCTTGATGCTCTTTTTGCGCTTGCTCTAAAGAAATATTTTTCACGACTGTTTCAAGCTCAAGAAAATTGCCCAATTTATTCACCCTGTCTAAATGGATCCTGGTGTTTTTATAAATCCACAACTCTCTTTTCTTTTTTACAACAACTTTCACTCCATAAGCTCGACCAAAAATCCGCTTCATAGTGTTAAGCTGGCACGGTTTAAGCCGAAACATTTCATAATCTGAAATCTTAGATCGCTTTTTATCAGAACGCTGATAAAAGAGTATTTCAAATTCTTTGTTATTTATTTCCCTGATCTTCAATCTCCCTTTTTGACAAGTATAATATGTATCAATTTGCCGTAAAACACCAATGGGTTTTGCGCTATTTTTTTTTAACAATTTTTTTATTTCATTAAAATTTTTTACTGCAACTTTTAGTTCAATGTTTTTCATATGGTTTTAAGATATTTAATGCCTTCTGCGGCGCCCTCAAATAAGGGTTTATTATACCTTTGTAGAATTTGTTTTAATAACTCCATTTGGCCAGATTTTTCAATCCTATAGAAAATATTTCCTTGCGGCATCCAGTGTGGTTGCAATTTTTCAATTTTCAGCCCCGACAAATCAGTTAGCAAAGGATGCTCTAAACTTTTTAAATATAAAGGGCCAGAATAAAAGCCGAAACAGCAATCCTTAGTTTTGGCAACGACCTCTTCCAGCTCCTCATCTGACAATGTTGGCAAAAGAGGTCTTAAGGCAACAAGTGTCTTTATTCCGGCATCAAAAGCTCGCCTCAAGGTTTCAATCCTTTTTTCAGGATTAGGAACTTTTGGCTCCCATTTTCCCGCAGAATCAGTACATAAAATTGACACGGAAAAAGCTAATATATTTCCTTGCTCGCTTACTCTTTCTGCAATCTCTTTCAGTCTCCTAATATACTCTTTTGATAAAGTCAATTTTGTAATTACTGAGATATCCCTTTTCTTTTGCGCTAATCTCTCAAGAATTGCCAATGCTTCTTTTTTATATTGTAAAAATTCCGTATCGCAACCAAGCATTATTAATTTTATTTCATCGGGTAGCCGATCAATTAGTTCAAACTGTTTTTCCGACAGATATGCCACTCCCCTTTGCTGATTAAAATTAAGATCGTCAACAAAACAATATCGACAGTTTAGCGGACAACTTAGCTGGGAATAAGTTAAAACTCTATCTTTATCAAATTTTAAACCATGTTCTTCAAATTCACTTTTTTCAAATTTCATAATCAATAAAATTCAATTACTCTCCACTATACAGAATAACCTATTTTGATTAATACGTAAAATCCTCTTAGCGCGAGAAACTTGAGGGTTAGACAATAAAACAAAAAACCCGCTCAACAATGTGAGCGGGTTTTGATTATCAAACCGGATAAACCGGCCACACGGAATTTAGCAATGTTTCTTTGCCCGGAAGCTCCGGCAAATACCTGACACTCATAAACTCTGAACGCGTCAGTCCCGACACTGAACCCTAATCAAGATTGCGAATGGCCGGAACCATTCCTTCTGCAGTAACAGTGTCTCAACAATTTTTTCCAAAATCGCAGGATTAACCAAAAAATTCTGCCCCAAATTATGTTTTGGCTTTATTCCGTATTTTTTCATTATCAACCCGATATTCTGCATAATTACATAGCGCGCGAAGGAATGTCATTTCGAACCCTTAAAAAGGGTGAGAAATCCCTTCGCATAATTGCCTTACTTAAACGCGATGATCTGATATCCGTATTTTTCAACATCCTCCCTTGACCAAAATTTCATGTCTTTTGTCTTTGCGACATAAGTCACTTCTTTTTCAAGCGTCCTGCCGGTAAATTCTTTTGTTTCAGGATTCCACTCCTGCAAAACCAAAATGTCGCCCTCGTTGCATTCCCAATCTGCAAGTCGTAATTCGTAAGTTTTTTTGCCTTCCAGAATCTTTTGAAAATACTCTGGCCAAACCTTTTTTTCGTGTCGCATATTGATCGCGCGCCATTCAGATAAAATCTGGATGGCATTTTTTATTCCATCTTCAAACTATCAATAAACACATGTCGCAAACATTCCATTTCCAATCGGCAACTCAAACTTTCCAATACCTATCACGATTCTTTTGCTCTTGCATACCATCAAATTATTACCACTCGCGTCAGAAGTCACTGTTTCCAGTCTAAGTATTCCCAACAAACAAAGAAGAACGACAATCCCAATAATAATCAAGGCCACAATGCCTACTGTTTTTATTACTGAAAATTTTGAATTTTTCTTAATCATATTTATTTTTTCTTTTTCCGTGGCTTACTCAATAATAAAAAATTCCGTCCCGTCACTACTCGCTTCCCTGTTTTTTGTTCAAGCGCGACTCGCGCGTCTTTTGCTATGTTCCCGCCCTTTTGCGCGGGAATTTTATTTTCTTCAAGCCCCTTTGTCTTCATTGTCTCGGCAATTTGTCTTGTGGAAAGTTCCGCCAACGCAGTGAATATCAATTCCGCGTCTGTCATGTGATCGCGCAAATTCTGCGTTTTAAGATTTTTAAAATTTTTATGTTCCTTAATTGATAAGCCGCTCCATTCTTCATGAATAATGTTTGTCAGGATTGCATATTCCGCTTGTCTCTTAACATCATGGTTTTGCCAATAATCAGTCAATTTATTCCGAACCTCTTGCCCCATCATCCGCTGTTGAATCCATTTTTTGTCTCGTCCTTGTTTTTGCCAATATTCTCGCGACCGATTCAGCGCTTTTTCCGGATCAGCCATTTCTTGCATTCGCTCGTAGCCAACCTTCGCGAGCCAAAGTTTAATCCGCTCCGCCTTTTTACTCGGAACAGACTGAACTAATCTCAGAATTGTCTCTACGTTGGCAATGTCTGTTTCGCGCATTTTCCCGTCTTGCGCTACCATTTTCAACCGGTGACATTTTGTCACCACTTCACTTCCCTCGTTTTTCAACCGTTCTGCCAGCTTGTTCCAATACTTTCTCGCCATCTGAAAATCTGTTTGTCCTATCAACGCCGCGACAATATCAATCACCGAAAAATACCACGTCTCGGTTTTTTCATCATAATGTCGACGAATTTTAAAATTCTCAAAAATCGCCAATGAACTTAAATTATCGCGCATATCCTAATTTTTTATTTTGTGCCAATTTTCTTGCGACATTTTTTACTGCCGCACATGCATTCAAACGGCACATCTGATTCAGGCAATGCCTCGGCCTGTTCTCTCGTTAAAATCTTTTTGGGTCTCCATTTGATTACAATGTCGCCCTTTTTAAAATCCCGCGCAGCAAAAACTCCCTTGCCCTGAATTTTTGATTTTTTGATAATAATAGCTTGCATAATCAGCGTTTGAAAATAAAATTATTCCGCCAGTATCCCCCCGCAAACAAGATATTCTCTGCCATCTATAGAATCCCGACCTTCAAATATCTTCAATCTATCTTGTTTTATCCCTAAAGATTCCTCAATTAAAACCGCCTCAATATCCCCTGCAAATGCTCCATCTATACTATCTATCCCCAACATTGGCATCGATCTAAATGTACAAATAGATTTAGCAAATTGGTCGGGTTTATCATCAAAGACAACCTGCACAATATATGCTTTTGCAGATTCTGAATACCAAACAATCGTTTCTTTGTGACCGACGCACGAAGATTCAACTCTTTCAAACTCAACCTTATCCAAAGCAATAAAATCATCCTTAGACAAACGCTCTGCCTTGGTAGGATTTAATACTTTATCTGGGATCGCACGATATCCAATTGGGCTCATATTTGAATACTTAAAGAGCCATTTTATCATTTTTTAACAATTTACCAAAAGCTTTAATTATTGCCTTCTCCTCACTTTCTGGCATTATCGAGCTGCAAAAACTTCTTAAATCAAGCGTTCCGTCAGCTAATTCATAAATCCACGCCTCAAAAATGTGATCGGGCTTGTCTCTAAAAATAACGCGAACGATTTCCCCTCCATATTTTGCCAGTTCCATTTGAAAAGCAACATATTTGCCTGATAAATATTCTTCAAATTTGGAAAAACCGCAATTCGGCAAACCTTCTGTCTGCGTATCTGTCCCGCTATTATTCAGATAATTTTTTATTCCCTGCCGAATGTATTTAACAGAGGGTTCCAAGTTGATCCCGTCCAAATAGCTCAACTCCTGTTCCGTAAATTCTTCAACATCATCGAGATTAAACGCGCTCGAATTCGCGTCGGGCATAGGCGCAACAACAACCTCGGCAATTTTTTCGATTTCAGGCGATATTGTCGGCTTTTTTATTGAAACGCACACGAAAACAGCGAGCGCAGCGATGAATATTAACAAAAAATAAAATCCGCGCGTTTTATAAAATTCTTTTTTAAAATATCGTGAGATGTTAGACATATTGCGCGCAAGCGCCCTTTTTACAACCAGCTAATTGTCCCTCAATAAATTGTTCTTTTTCCATAGATCAAGTTTATTTATCCGCATTAAACATCTGTTTCGCCCAATTCTCCACCTTGTCATTATCCTCAATTACAAATTCCTGCCCGATAGCTGCCGACTGAAAATACCCACGCCTTGTCCAAGATTGTGCCGAATGATAACTTATTTCTACTTTTTTAAATAAAGCTGGCAAATCCCATCTTGACTTTGACATCCCATCTTTTGTAAGAACTAAACTATTGTCAAAGCTAAATACGCCGGCGCCGGACTTATTTTCATCCCAACTCAACTTATCCCTTGCAATATATATGGTATTAGTAGGATTTTTCTTTCTATCCTCATTTTTCGCATGAGGATGCGGGCGCATCCATGCAGGAATTTTCGTTGTAGTATTCACTTGTAATGTTTGGCCAATTTGAAGGTAGCCCCAAATAATATGCAAATCTGGTGCAGATCTATCAAATTGCAGAATCCCATTTTTAACGACCGTTTGCTTGAACCAACCAAAAAATAAAAACAAATCACCTTTTTTCACTCCCTCATTTTGCAAATGCACTTGCGCCTGATTAATTTGTCCGAAACAGGGTTTCCAATTTTTACTTCTTTTGATGCTCCCTCTGTATATATCTGGATCAAAGTGGCATTTCGTGTTTTTAGTCAGCCCACAGACACTTCCATTATGCCTTATTTTAATTTCCAGCTGCTTCATTAAATCAAAATAGGTTTGTCCATCATCTATTTTTAAATCAGAATACTTATCACAATCTTGGTCAGACGGAATTGGCAGAGAAATCATTTTGCCATTCGGCAGAATTGGGCTTGGGTATCCGCCCCAGGCCGAATCAAATCCTTTGCGACTTAATATGACTTTCATTTTATTAGTAATCTAATTTTTCAACCTCGCTTCAATGAACGCGGCAATGTCGCCACCGCAAAATTATCCACAATCCATTGACGTTAAACCTTTTTATATGCTATACTTCTCTTGTAGGAGTAATCCTATTAATCACGCGGTCCCGCCCAAAGCGGGATTTTCGCTTTTCAGATAAACCCTCTTACCAGTATACAATCTCCCAAAATCAATATATTTGTCCTTAATAACGTGCAATTCTTCTGCAACTTTTCCGCGAACGCCAACAACCCCAATTTTCTTTTCCTTAATCTTCAAGCGCGCCAACGGCGCGCACATATCAGAATCACCAGAAAACAGCATAATCGCGGTAAATTTTTCCGCATCATCCAACATGTCTATGGCCATTTCAACATCAAAATTACATTTGGGATTCTCTATAATGACGCCCGCTTTATGTAGCGCATTAATTAACTCTTGAATCTTATTTCTAATTGCTCCATCAAATAATGTTATTGTTTTGCGCTGGAAAAACAATCCCTCATTAATTTCTTTGGAAATGAATTTCATTGGTTTACACTTTAAAATTGCGCCGGTTCTTTTTATCCTATCATGAAAGGCCTCGGAATTCTTTAAATCTCTGCCATTTTTTCCATAATAAACCTTGACCTCTTTAATGCTCGGAAATGCAAAAAGTTGTTCAATGACATCTTCTATTCTAAATCTCCAACCCAAAACATTTTGCCAATGAAACATATTCGTCAAGTCCAAATATGCAAAAATAGCGGTTTTCTCGTTTATCCAATCTAAATAATCGTTTCTAACAATAAACTTATTTTTAATATCTTGCGGGATTTCCATAAAATTATTTCACGGTATTTTTCAACCTCGCCTCAATGAAATTCTCAATATCGCCATCCAATACGGAGTCAACATCTGAAGTTTCAATTTCTGTGCGATGATCTTTGACCATTTTGTACGGTTGCAAAACATACGAACGAATCTGATTACCCCAACTGGCCTCGGTATACTCGCCACGCAAAGCTTTTTTCTCCTCCTCTTTTTTTGCCTCATTATATTGCCGCACTTTTGATTGCAAAACCCGCATGGCAATTTTTTTGTTTTGCGCCTGCGAACGCTCGTTTTGGCAAGTGACAACAATCCCAGTCGCCAAATGAGTAATGCGAACAGCCGAATCGGTTGTGTTCACGCTTTGCCCGCCATGCCCGCCAGAACGAAAAACATCAACCTTGATTTCATCGTCTTTAATCGCCAACTCCGCGGTTTCCGGAAAAATCGGCAAAACCTGCGCCAATGCAAACGATGTGTGCCGCATTTTTTCCGCGTCAAAAGGAGAAATACGCACCAACCGATGCACACCAGCCTCGCATTTCAAATAACCATAAGCAAAATCACCATCAACTTCAACTTCAACGCTTTTGATTCCAGCTTCAGCGCCGCTGGATATCCACAAAATTTTTGTCTTCCAGCGGCGCTTTTCACAAAATCGCAAATACATTCGCAAAAGCATTTCCGCCCAATCCTGCGCGTCAGTGCCTCCGGCGCCGGAGTTAATTGAAAAAATCGCGCCATAAGAATCATATGGCGCAGAAAGCAACAATGATGTTTCCATCTTTTTAAAATCCGCTTCAATCTTTTGCGCCTCAATCACCCAATCTTCCGGCAGCTCGTCCTTATCACCAGCCCGCTTCGCAGGAGCTCCCGCTTCGACCGCGAAGCGAGGCGAGTCAGCCTGCCTCGCCGAGTCAAGGCGGGCGAGGCGAGCCAGTTCCAAAAACGCGGCCGTGCGTTCGCGCAATTCCAGCCACGCGCTAATTTCTTTTTCCAGCCGCGCCAGCTCTTGGTTCAGCGCGGCTGCTTTTTGCGCGTCTTTCCAAAAATCCGGCCGCGTCATTTTTTCATGTAATTCAACAATCCGCTTTTGCTTTTCATCCAATTTCAAAATCCCAATCGCTTGTTTGATTTTTTCAGCTATCTGCTCAATTGTTTTATATAATTCAGTCATAAATTAACGCGACAATGCCAGCTCAATCAATTTTGTAATTAAATTTTGATATTTCAACCCGCTTGCTTCCCACATTTTAGGATACATTGAAATTTGGGTAAATCCCGGGATAGTATTGATTTCATTCAAAAAAATGTTGCCCTGCGGATCAACTAAAAAATCTACGCGCGCGAAACCATGGCAACAAACCAAATCATAGGTTTCGCGCGCCAATTTCTGAATTCTCAAAATTACTTCTTCTGAAAGATCTGCCGGAGCAACCGTTTTTGATTTATCGCTTTTATACTTGTCATCATAATCATAAAATTCCGCTCCCGGAATAATTTCGCCGGGCAATGAAACCCGCGTATCATCATATTTGTTTCCCAAAACAGAAACTTCAATTTCCCTCGCGCCCTCAATAGATTCTTCAATGATAATTCTATTATCAAAGGTTCTAGCATGCTCAACCGCAGCACCCAATTGTCTGGCGTCTTTAACCTTAACAATACCGACTGATGAACCCAAATTACATGGCTTCACAAAAATAGGAAAACAAAAAGCGTTTTTGACGTTTGATAATTGTTCATTTATAACCTCCGCAGACATTTTATTAAAATCCAAAATTTCAAATTTAGTTTGCGGAATATTCTTTGCCCTTAGCAACGACTTGAAAATTCCCTTGTCCAAACAAACTGCTGACGCCAAAATATCTGCCCCAACAAATTTTTTATTGACCGAACGAATCAATCCCTGAATTTCGCCATCCTCGCCGCCAGCGCCATGCAATATCGGAAAAAACACATCCACATTCTTGCCATCAACAAAAAAATCAAATTGTTTCGCTCCCACTTGCTCCACGGTTACAGCATCAACAACTCCTTGCGAAATTTGCTTTAGAAAATTTTCCGCTGTCCAAAAATTTCCATGTTTATCTATCCCAATTTCAACGACGGCAAACTTTTTACGATCAATATTGTCAATAATTCCTTTTGCCGACATTATTGAAACCTCATGTTCCGGCGACTTTCCGCCGAAAATCAAACCAACAATTATTTTTTTACTTTTTGGTCCCATAAAGTTCATAAAATTCCTCTTTTTGGTTTGCCAGCAAACGCTTACGTTCTTCCTCGTCCTTACAATCAAACAAACGGCATCTGGTATTCTTACAAATATCTGGTCTATTTTCATAATCTTTACATTTACCACGTTGCTCGTCAAATTCCTTGCAAGAATAAAAATCCAACTTGTATCCGTCCGGGCAACTTTCACGCGCATATCGTCCCATGTGTGTAAATTTTTCTTTTGCTTTTTTATCAAGCTGCGTAAATGCCGGCACTTTTACAGGATTACAACAAAAACTACCGCACTTATTTTCAAAACAAGGATTTTCTTTTTTATTCATAATCTTACTCTTTCCTTTCCTCCAACGTCACCTTGATTATTTTCGTCTCGCCATTTCGCAAAACTTTCAATATGACGACATCATTCGGAGCATATTTAGAAATTTCTGTTGCCAAAGTTTTTTCATTCAGTTTAACACCATTGATTTCCAAAATTATGTCATCAACTTTCAGACCGGCTTTGGCCGCCGGACTATTTGGAACGATTGCTTGCTCACCTGCTGTTTGTCCGGCGGCAATCAATGCTCCGTAATTCACCGGCAGTTTATTCGCGTCCGCGATTTTTTGATTCAAAACAACATAGCGAACGCCCAGCCACGGTCGAACAATCCTGCCATATTTTTTCACGCTGTCCAATGCTTTTTTGGCAACATTTATCGGAATGGCAAAACCAACTGACTCGCCCGAAAGATTCACCGCAGTATTAATGCCAATCGCCTTCCCACCCAAATCCAGCAATGGCCCACCGGAATTGCCCGGGTTTATCGCGGCGTCAGTCTGAATCGCCTCATCAATCGTTGAAAAGGTGTTAGCCGCATAATCGCTGGCAGTCACCTTGCGATTTATTCCAGAAATCACGCCCTTTGTCACTGTGTTTTTGTATTCAGCCAAACTAAAACCAATAGCAATCGCAGTCTGGCCGATTTGAATTTTGTCAGAATTGCCAAGATCAAGTACTGCCAAATTTTTTGCTTCAATTTTAAGAATGGCAATATCATTTGCCGGATCTTTACCAAAAATTTTCGCTTTAAACTCGCGGCCGTCATTCAAACTTACCGTGTATTCAGCCGCGTCGTCAAAAACAACGTGTTTGTTAGTTAAAATCAATCCGTCAGGCGACACAATAAAACCAGAACCATTGCCGATTGTCTGCTTGATTTTACTAAATCCATCAAGCGGACCGGTCAAATTATAATATTGGTCAAGCTCTTTTGTGATGACAATGCTGACAACTGCTGGACTGGCTTTTTTCACAACATCAATTGTGTTTGATTCTTCTTCAACTTTTACAACTTTCGGAGAAGTTGAATCAGAGGCGGGCGCGTTTGGCGTCGCGTCTCCCAAAAATGATTTGCCCCAATTTTTTTTTTGCATTTTGGTCAAAAGAAAAAAAGAACCCATTGCGCCGCCAAACGCGCCCGCGACAAAGCTGGTAATAATTACCGCGCACAAAATTGTTTTAAATTGCCCCTTTGACATATAATTATTTTCCTAACATATTCAACAAACCGCTCGGCATTGCGCCGGATTTTACGCCGCCGATCAAACCAGAATACTGCCCCAGCGCATTTTTAATCATCGGCGGCAAATAAATAAGCGCCAATGCGAGAGGAATTACCACTATCAGAATTTTTATAACACCCGCGACTTTTTGCCAAAATAAATAATTTTTTATTTTGCGCACATCAACTTCCAAATCATGCAAAAGCTCCAAATTCTGCTTCATTAAATTTTTCAATTGTTCTAAGTCCTCCATATAATTGTGAAATTATCAATTACCAATTTCTAATTTTCAATTTTTGTAGTTATCTGATCCCACATGTTTTAAACCACCCCTTAATCTGCGCCTTAATATCATTTAACTCTTTTAACGTTAATCGCGGCGTGTTCAACAACGAAGGGTCAATAATTCTATCAGTCGGTTTAAACCGCTGAATAAAAAATTTATTCGCGCCTTTCACCTGTTTGGCCATTTCAACAATATCATTTGAACTGTGCAGTTCTGATAAAACGGTCGCGCGAAATTCATGTTCAACGCCACTATTTAATATTATTATAGCACTTTTTTTAACCGCAGACATATCAACCGTTGCGCCAATGATCTTTGAATATTTTTGCCACGGCGCCTTTATATCCATTGCAAAATAATCAACCGCTTTTTCAGCCAGCAACTGTTCAAGTACACCCGGATTTGTTCCGTTTGTGTCCAACTTGACCAACAAACCGCGCTCTTTTATTTTTTTTATAAATTTCAACAAATCTTTTTGCAAAGTTGGCTCGCCGCCGGTAATGCAAACCGCATCAATCAAATGCTGACGCGCTTTGATCAAATCCCAAATGTCGCTTTCACTGATTGTTTTAACGTATTGCGCTGGAATAACTAACTCTGGATTATAACAAAAACGGCAACGAAATCCGCATCCCTTGGTAAAAATAGTCATTGCCACTTTTCCAGGATAATCCAGCAATGTAAGCGGTTGTACGCCACCAATCAACATAAAATAAAAAACACGAAATCCGAAGCACTAAATCCTAAACAAATTCGAAATCTGAATGTTTCAAAATTGGAAAATTCAAGTTTCGTGCTTGTTTCGTATTTCGATATTCTAATTTCGTGCTTTCTTTTTGTTATTGTAAAAGCGCATCACTTTTATGCATTACCTGATCATATGTCCTGCGATCTCCAAACTCCGAGCGCTTTCCCTCATTCCACCGGTTCACTGGACTCAAATATCCCACAACTCGAGAATAAATCTCGCATTTTTGTCTTGGTTTTTGTATTGGTGTCATAACTGCTACGGCTAACATATTTGTTTTTATATTATACAACTAAACTAACAATCAACCAAGTGTCTAAATTAACCATTTTTCGGAGCTTGCGCTGTGTTATCCACAGCATTGGAATTTGGGACTTGCCCGCCTGCTCGCCTCGCCCGCCTTGACTCGGCGAGGCAGGCTGACGCTTCGTCGAAGCGGGCCGACGAGGCAGGGTCATTAAGTTTCAACGCTTCCCGCCCTTGATCAACATACCCAGACTGCTCGTCGCACAAAGGGCAATATTCTTGCTCACCGGATAAATAGCCGTGAATCGGACAAATGCTGAATGTCGGCGTAATTGTAAAATATGGCAACCGAAAATTGTTGGCAATTTTCTTAACAAGTTCTTTCGTGGCTTCTGGCGAAGGCATTTTTTCGCCGAGAAAGCCGTGGAACACGGTGCCGCCAGTGTAGCGAATCTGCAAATCATCCTGCAATCGCAAGGCCGTGAAAATATCGTCAGTATAGCCAACGGGCAAATGCGTGGAATTTGTATAATATGGAGCGGCATTGCGCGCGCGGCAGGCAACTTCATTGGCGACAATAATATCGGGAAATTTCTTTTTATCAATTTTGGCAAAACGGTATGACGCGCCTTCTGCCGGAGTCGCTTCCAAATTGTACAAATGGTTGGTCGCGTTTTGGTAATCCATAATCCGTTCTCTCATAAAATCCAAAACCTGCCGCGCGAATTTATGGCCTTCAACTGTCGTAATATCTTGCCCCAACAAATTCAACGCTGATTCATTAACACCATTCAAACCGATTGTATTAAAATGATTTTGCCAATATCCGCCAAACCGTTCTTTTATTAAGCCAAGAAAATGCTTTGAATATGGATAAAGTCCGCCGTCCGTGAGATTTTCTAGAACGGTTCGCTTAACTTCCAAACTTTCTTTTGCCAAATCCATCAATTTTCCAAGCTTGTCAAAAAATTCTTCTTTGCTATTAGACAAATATCCCAAACGCGACATGTGGATCGTCACCACGCCAATACTGCCAGTTAGCGGGTTAGCGCCAAATAAACCGCCCCCGCGCTTGCGCAATTCTCTATTGTCCAAACGCAAACGGCAACACATGCTCCGCGCGTCCTCTGGCTTCATATCGGAAAATATGAAATTCGCAAAATATGGAATGCCGTACTTTGATGTCATTTCCATGATTTTTTGAATAATCGGCGCGTCCCAATTCCAGTCTTTTGTCACATTATACGTTGGAATGGGCCAGCTCAAAACCCTGCCTTTTCTATCACCCTCTGTCATCACCTCAATAAATGCCTGATTAAACATGTCCATTTCTTTTTGGAACTCGCCGTAGGTTTCTTTTTGCGGCTGACCTCCGATTATTATTGACTCTTTCGCCAAAATTCCGGCTGGAAACAAATCAAATGTCACGTTTGTAAATGGCGTGTTGCCTGTTATAAATATTTTGCCATTGCGCCGCGCAATAACGGTTTCATTATCCGTATTTGGACACCAAATAATCCCCTCATAATCAACTTTTGTCACCTTATTAATATATGTATCTACATGCTTAATCAACCTAATAATATACCGATCTTTTTTAGACAATTTGTTGTCTGGCTTTCGCGTCAGCACAGTGGCGCCATATCCGGCATTTACCGCCACCTGCAAAAGTCCATCTGCGATCTTTTTTGATGTCGTCGTAATTTTGCATCCATCGTGACCATCTCCTTTTATATACGTCTCTAAAAACAATCTGGACGTTTCAACGTCAGCTTGCAAAATACTCTGTGGAATCAATTTAATACCCTGCTGCTTATCGGACTTAAAATAATTCAATATTTTTCTGGTGCTAAACGCGTCAAAACGCAAAACATTACAATCCTGACCCAATCCGCACTGCATTCTTTCTGTATATTTCAATCCCAAATTATCGCAAATTGAAACTATCTCATCATAATTGTCAGCAGACACTGCACGCGATTGATAAATGCTTATGCGGCCAGTACCCCGTTCGCCCTTATCTATGGTTCCTTCTGCCACTATCCACGCAATCAACTTTACAATTTCTTCATTCAACGAACCATTGCCACGCGTATTTCCATCGCTACCGACTGGCACGATAAATGGCGATTTCAATGCTATAACATCTTCTATTTTTTCCAAAACATATTCACTGCCATTGAACTTTTTCCGCACGACACGATGTTCTGGCGAAATAAGCTGGTCGCTAATTCTGTTTTTCAAATTATACATTTTACCGGAATATTTTCGCGCAAAAACTTTATTAACCGGCAGATACTCAATATACCCCCCTTCAACATTAAACGTTGCAATTATATCGCCACTTTTTATTTGATTATATTGAGCCCAGCCATTTTTACCCAAAATTTCCGTGTCCTCTGACATGCATTGAAACCCTACTCGCGTAGGCACGTTCATATTAAACAAAAAAATCTGCATCTGTTGTTTAACCTGATCCTGCGTCAGACTGTCGTATCTGATAAATGGCGCCAAATACGTGTCCAAACTGGAAACCGCTTGCGCGCCAGCTGAATTTCCACACCAGCAAGCCCGACCCTTTCTTCTTACATATAAAGTATGATTTGGCACTTCCAAACAATAAACCGTTCCATAATAATGCACCTTTTTTATATTTTGTTCTTTGCTCCTGAATTTAAAATGTCTTGACCGAGAAACGCAAACTTTATACCATTTAAAATTCTTTTTGTGTTTTTCGTAAATATTAGCGCTAAATCCTAATTTTAATATTATCTCCTGAACATCGTCTGCCAATTTTTTGCTTTTTGTATAATATTCAATATTACCACCACCAATATACCCATCACCAGCCATCATCCAGTGCAATAAAATATCCAATTCTGCTTTTGCCAAGTTCTTAATTTCTTTAGGAATAAACTTACTGTCCGCTTTTCCAAACTGTTTCAGATATAAAAATAATTGCTTATTGCCAATATAAAATTCCAGTTTTTTATTATTAACTTTTTTATTATATTTAAATGGAAGTTTTCTCAAAATTTGTTCAAATTCATCGGCAATTTTTCCTTGATTTTGACTGATGCGCACTAAATACTCATAATATGCTTTCTTGCGACCTTTTCTTTTTCTTTCCCGCAAAGAAACACAACCTTCTGCTATCCAAAAACCAAAAAATGCCAACCAATCTTTCATCATTATTTTTTTCGCTAAGCATTTTTTAATTACATATTTTTTACCATAATGCTGGTACTGCCTAATGTCTATTTCCGGCAAAATAAATTCTTTTTTTGATACGCCGTTCCATGCTCCATTCTTAGGAATAAAATGCTCACTAGGATTAAACGCCGCTGCTTTGACAAACTTTCGACGATATGGTCCGCCCTTACAGTTCGGGCAATATTGGTCAACAACCATGTTATGATTTGGAGTGACTAAAATATCTATTTTTTTGGATTTAAAATTATATAATTCTCCGTTGTAAATATATTTGTAAAACTTAATCGGCTTTTTCAATTCAATTCTATTCGTTTGATTATTTAGTGTAAAAACTTTATTTTGCTTATCTACTTCATAAAAATATTTCCACCCTGAATCAGTTAAAACTTCGGTATCCTCTGAATAACATTCTCCCTGCAAAGTATAAAAAAAATTCACCAGCTGTCCCAATGCCGTGGCAAAATGTTTCGGCGGCTTGCTTTCCACCTTGCCGGAAATTCCGCCAAAGCCGCGCGAAATTAAGTCGTGCAAATCCCAGCCGCAACAATAGGTAGATAAAATTTGTAAATCATGAATGTGAAAATCACCATTCACGTGCGCGTCTTTTACTTTTGGCGGATAAATTTTATTCAGCCAATAGTTCGCGCTAATAGTTGAAGAAACGTAATTATTCAAACCTTGCAACGAAAAATCCATGTTGCTATTTTCTTTGACGCGCCAATCCAGCTTTTGCAAATATCCTTCAATCAGATCATTTGGATCAATCAAATTACTCATTTCACGAATTTTCGCGTGCTGATCGCGATAAATCACGTACGCTTTGACGGTTTTACGAAGTTTATTATCAATTAAAACATCCTCAACAATATCCTGAATTTCTTCAATCGCGGGAATTGTCCTTTCGTGAAATTTTTTGTTAAGCCGCTCAACAACTTCATCGGATGCTTTTTCAGCCTGCTCTTTTGCGCCTTCTTCCGCGGCTTGCATTGCTTTAAAAATCGCAGTCGTGATTTTATTTTGGTCAAAATCAACAATCCTGCCATCGCGCTTGCAAATCTGAATAATCTTATTGCCAGAATAAGACATAAATAAAAAATCAAAATTAAAAATTCCGAAGGACCGTCACATCATCTTTTTACGGATGAACGCCGGAATTTCAAAATCGTCATTATCGTCATCTGTTTCTTTTACTTTTTCTCGCGCAGACTCTTTTGTTTTTTCGCGAGTCAAGGTTGATGCCTCTTCTTTATTGTCAAAATTCGGAGTTGAACCGGCGGTGAACAAATGACTTGGCTTTGATTCAGTTTTTTTGACCTGCTGACCAAAGTACGTCACAGATGACGCTTGCGGCAAGCGCATTAAATTATCTTTTTTCTCAAAACCGGTCGCGACAACGGTCACCTTCAAAGTATCTTTGATTTTTTCATCCACAACAGCGCCGAAAATAATACGCGCGTCAGAATCAACTTTTTCGGTGATTATTTTTGCAACATCATTAACCTCGTGCATGGACAAATTTGAACCTGAAATAACCGTAAACAAGACGCCTTTCGCGCCCTCAATGGATGTTTCAAGCAATGGGCTGGAAATCGCGGCTTTTGCCGCCTCAATGGCGCGGTTGTCGCCAGTTGCCTCGCCAACGCCCATAAGCGCAGAGCCAGCATTAAACATAATTGTTTTCACATCCGCGAAATCAACATTAATCAAGCCGGGCAAAGTAATCAGCTCTGAAATCCCTTGCACACCTTGCCGCAAAACCTCATCAACCATGGCAAACGCCTCAACGATCGGTGTTTTTTTATCAATAATCTGCCAAATTTTATCGTTTGGAATAACAATCAATGTATCAACTTTATTTTCAATTTGCCGCAAAGCTTCGTCAGCGATTTTTTTACGCGGCCCGCCTTCAAAAGCAAACGGCTTCGTCACGACGGCGATTGTCAATGCCCCAAGTTCCTTTGCCAATTCAGCGATCACCGGGGCCGCGCCAGATCCGGTCCCGCCTCCAAGCCCGCAAGTAATAAAAACCATGTCCGAACCTTTGAGCATTTCTCTAATTTCATTTTGCGATTCTTCAGCGGCTTTTCGACCCAAGTCAGGATTCATTCCCGCGCCAAGTCCGCGCGTTGTCGCTTTTCCGATGTGCAATTTATTACCCGCACAGCTTACTTGCAGTGCCTGCAAATCCGTGTTCACGGCAATGAATTCCACTCCCTGAACTTTTGACGCAATCATTCTGTTCACCGCTGACCCTCCGCTACCCCCTACTCCTATTACCTTGATTTTGGCTATTGTCTCAATTGGTGGTTTGACTTCTGGCATAAAATTTAAATTTTATTCAATTATCTTATCTCATTGTAAATAAAAAAGCAAAAATCCCCCTGATTTTTGTTTTTGTTTTTTGTTTACGACATCAATGCCTTAATCCAATCCTTCACTTTTGCGGCGGCATCTTTTATTCTTTGAACTTTATTTCCAAATCCGTAACGCTTATTCAGCTTTTGATTATGCGACTGATAACCCCACATCACCAAACCAAGCGCCGTGGCAAAAGATACGTCGCCAACGCGGTCAACCGCTGTATTGAACTTTGGCAATGTGCCAATGCTCACTGGCAACATTGTCTTTCGTTTGCCAACCTCAACAATACCGGGCAGTTTCGCGCCGCCACCAACAAGCATAATACCGGCTGGCAACAATCCGCTTCTGTGTATTTTTTGCAATTCTTCATCAACTTTTTGAAAAATTTCCTCTGTGCGCGCTTCAACGATTTCCGCGACAAACTTTTTGGAAAACGCTTGATCGTCGCCGCCAAAATCCTGCAAATTTATTTCTTCCTTCTTCTCAAAGTTCTTAGACAAACAATGGCCAGCGTCAATTTTCACGCGTTCAGCCACTTCCAGCGCCGTGCGCAACCCAATGGCAAGATCAGACGTAATGTGATTTGAACCAATCGCTAAAATACTAGCGTAATAAAGCTCCCCATCTTCAAAAACCACTAAGTTTGTTGTGGTGGCGCCAATATCAATCACCGCGACGCCAACTTCTTTTTGCCTGTCAGTCAAAACAGCTTCCGCGGCGGCCAGATTGGAAAGTATCAAATCATTTATGTCAACGCCGACGCGGTGGATGCATCTGGTTAAATTTTTAATCTGCGGCGAAAGCCCGCGAATTACCTGCGTTGAAACTTCCAATTTAATGCCCGACATACCAACCGGGTCCTTGATATCCGTCTGATTATCAACTGAAAATGAACGCGGGATTATGTGAATTATTTCGTAATTAACCGGCACAGCAGTTGACCGCGCCTGATCTATTACTCTTTCAACATCACCATCCTGAATTTCACCTGTTGCGCGAGAAATCGCGACAACGCCCAAACTTTCCTGCGATTTTATATGTGTTCCGGAAATCGCGACCCACAAATCTTTTATTGGCAAACCAATCATTCTCTCTGCTTTTTCAATCGCGGCTGATAAACTTGAAACAGCGTCTTCAATGCTGACAACCGAACCTTTGCTCACGCCTTGCGATGGCACCTCAACAACTCCAATAATATTCAACTGCGAAACATTGTCCTTTTGCACGGCTTGCCCAACAACAAGACGGATCATGCTAGAACCAATATCCAATCCAGTTAAAATCACTTCGTTCATAGTATAAAAATATCTTTGTCCCGCCACAGCAGAACCGTTCTACCTTTAATTATACAATAAATAAAAGGCTTTTCAAAATTTGCCTGCGAAAAACGCAATCAAATGCGGTCCAAATATTAACCACGCGATGATTACCGAACCAATTGCCGCTATCAGCACCATTGCTGACATCATGTTTTTAATTTCTCCTGCGTACAAATGCACGCGCGGCTGCAACATATCCACCATTCGCTCAAACGCAGTGTTCACGATTTCCAGCAAAAAAATCAGCAATATCATTGAAATCAGCAAACACCATTGCCAAATCGCGACTTTAAAAAAAATTCCAGCGGCAATTACAACAATGCTTGCCAAAATATGAATTCTAAAATTTTGTTCGTCCTTAAAAACCAATCCCAGCCCTTTAATCGCGAATCCAAAACTCCTGATTAATTTTTTAATGCTAAACATAGCGTATAAAATTTTGAATTTTGAATTTCAAATTTTTAATGAATTTTTAAATCTGAATTTTGAAACATTATGCGACGTTCAAGTTGCTCCATGGTCCGTGCGTCTGACAATGTCTTGTGATCATGCCCAAGCAAATGCAAATATCCATGGATCAACAATTTCGCTACTTCGCTTTTCATTGCCCGGTCGGATTGTTTAGCCTGCCCGCGGACGCGGGACGCGGCCAGGGCCTGTTGCTTCGCGCGAGCAAGACAAATTATAATTTCACCCAACGTGCTGTTGTTTTCCCCGGCAAAAGACAGCACATCAGTCACTTCGTTTTTGCCGCGATACGCCAGATTCATTTTTTTAATAACCGCTGGTGTCACAAAAGCCAGGGATATTTCCTGGTTTTTGCGAATTTTCAAAACTTTTTGACAAATCTGAATAATGCCCTCCAACAATTTTTTATCCACCTTTATCTGCGTTTGATTATTAACTTCTAGAACGAACATGTCTTAAAATCCCAAATTAAAACTATTTACAATCAATCTCAAAACGGTTGGATAATTAACGATCAAGTCTTTGCCAACATTATAATGAACGATATATACCAAATCATTCTGCGCAAAGTAGTAAGTATAACCATCAGGGCTCATGATTCCCTCAAGTTTGTTTTTGTTGCTGCTAATTTTTTCAATTTTATCCGCTGTCAACGTCGGCACCATTGCCAAATACCAATCTTGCAAATTTTGAGTCACGTCTTTTTTAACGGTAAAAACATTTATAAACTCATCATTACCAGAGCTCAAAATCACCTCATTTTCATTAACCATGCTTGGCTCTATTATCCATTCTTCGGGATAAAAGAAAGAATATTTTGCAGAATCATTTGTATAAACCTTAACAAAATTAGTAAATTCCAATTTTACCGGCGCAGTTCCTTGCGGATTGTATAAATTCAATACTTCCGTACCATCAATATATCCATCTTTGTCAGAGTCTTCTTTATTTTTGTTTGTGCCAAACAATGCTTCTTCTCCGTCTGTTAATCCATCTTTATCACTATCAGCGCCAGCAATATCTGCCAAAACCGTGTCAGCCAGTTTTTCCGGCTTAAATAACTCAACAACCGGTTTTTCTTCAGGTTTAACTTCTGGAGTTGGCGCAACGGTTGGCTCAACCGCTGGTCCCGCCGTTGGCCCCGCCACCGGCGGGGGCGCGGGTTGTTCAACTACTGGCAACAATGTTGGCGCAGGGGCAACAGGCTGGGTACTTAAATAAAGCAAATAAACCGAACCGCCCAGCATACCAACCAAAAGGACGGCAATCACAACATAAACCGGCTTTATTTTCCTCCCAGCCTTCGTCCCGCCGACTGGCGGGACTGCGGCGGGCAAGCTCGATATTTTTTTAACATTCCTAAAAAATTCAGGCATTACATGGATCTTGCCCTCACTGGTTATTTCGTGCGGCTTATTTTTTTCTTCAGCCATAAAATTTATTCAACGCCCTGCAATGCTTTTTTCGCTTTTTCAAAATCTAATAATTTACCGGCGCCGTTTGGATTATATCCATTTTTCACTTCTTCTCCATCAGGATATTTATCGCCATCAGTATCCGCATTCAATGGATCTGTCTGGTAAATTTTTACTTCTTCTTTGTCAGTCAGACCATCATCATCAGAATCAGCTTTTTGCGGATTTGTGCCATATGTAAGTTCTTCGCTATCAACCAATCCATCTGCGTCGCTATCTACAACTGTCGGTTCCGGCTCAACAACAGGAAGCACCGCTGGCACTGGAGTAGGAACTGCTTGCTTGGGCGTTTCTGTTGGAATTTGTTTCAATGTTTCAATTCCTTTGTTAATAGATTTGCCAGTGATAATCATGTCATATACAAACCAGCCGGCCGCGCCCAAAATCGCCATAATAACAATGATTGCCAGCGCGATAAAAATTCCTTTTTTGCTTGCAACTGGCGCTGGCAATGGCGCTTTTGTCATTGCCGATGGCGCAGCCATCGGCAATGCAGCAGCCTTTGGCTGCTGCGCGGCCGGCTGCGCGCTTGAAGTCGCTCGCCCCGCCAACGGCGGGGCAAAAATATCTTCTACGTTTGGAACATTTGCCGAAGGTCCCACGAGTTTAGCTGGCCCCGCCGCTGGTTGTTTTTGTAATTTTGGATCATCAAACATAATATTAAATATTAAATTCGAAACACGAAATCCTAAATTCTAAACAAATTCCAAATACGAAATTCAAATGTTTCAAACATTGGAAAATTGTAATTTCGAGCTTGTTTCGGATTTCGATATTCGTGCTTCGTGCTTATTCACAAACGTTTGGTTTAAAATTAAATTGATAGCCAGTCAACAATGCGTCTATTTCCAGATAATAACTGAATTTGCACGTTTGGCTCGCTGGAAAATATTGATATGAATAAATCGGCTGATACTTTTGAGTTTGCGCGCTGAACTTTTTGTTTAATGAATCATAGCATGTATTCATGTCATAACCAATCGGACATAATCTGCAAAAACTTCCGGCCGGCGAACATTGTGAAGTTGTTTTTTCACAATAACCTTGATCCTTGCCGCACGATTCATATTTATTTGTATCAACAACTCCATTCACCTTTACAGCGTTTTCGCCAAGCTGCGCAACATCAGCAAAATGGTTCAATGGATCTTCTGGCACAGAATTCTGCAAATCCGCGCTAAATTCTTCTTGCCACGATGGCCACACACTATAAGTGACATTTTTCACGTATGAGCCAGCATCCAAATGCGGATAATCCTCATAAATCTTAAAATACGAACCAGAATTTTTTGGATCATTTAACAAATATTTTACAAATGCCGCGTCATTCACACGTTTGGTATCGCGTTGAATCATTTGCTTTTTCAAAACTTCAACATTAGTATTAAATTTCCAATGACTTAATAATTGGTTAACAATTGACAGTGTGTTTGCGTTTGCTTTGTCAGTATAGCTAAAAATATAAACATTATTAAAAATCTTTTTGTCATCAGAAACATTGGCTCCGGAAACATAAACGGTCCTGCCATCTTTTATCGCGTGATAACCATCAATGTCTGCTGATTGCGGCCCGCCCGGATTTGGCACGTATTGTTTGTACCAAAGTTCCAGCGGCCAAGAGCCCGGATTTTCAGCCACGCGCAATGAAATCGCGTCAGAAACATAATCATAATCTGTCAGCGGCGCGCCATATGGACCTGTTTCGCGCACAAAAAACACTTCGTAAAAAATCTCTGGCGGCTGCGATGCATTCGCGCTGCCTAGCACATCTTTAATCAATGGCAAATCATCTATTAAACTTCCTCTATCCTTTCCGTCTCTGCAATAAAATGTCTTCAAATTAAATTTATCAACGTTCCATATCCATGGTTTGTCACAAAATATTACATCAATATCTGCCGCGGCTTCAAACATTTTGCCAGCTTCTGTCCCGCCAAACAATGTGTCTGCTGTGACATTCAAAATCGCGAAAAGCAAATTATTTAATCCTTCTTTATCTTTTGCAAAAGCTATTTCAACATTTTCGCTGGGAGTTTTTGAAGATGCTTTAATTCCCACTATATCAACTGAATTGTCTGCCAATTTCCACGTCACTGTCCAATCATACTGGCCAACAACTTCGTGAATATAACCTTTTTCTGACTGCGCTATCGCAACAAATTCTTGCGCTTCTGCTGGTTTTGTGAAAAGTTTTGTGGCTGGCTCAATGGCCAAAGTGGAAATTTTGCACGCGCCACCAACGGTAAAACCAAAAATCAAACCGGTCTTCATTGGATTTCCGCAAGAATCAATAACTCCATTTTCTACATTCACTAAATATGTCTTGTTACTGCTTAACAACCCAATCGGCTCAACTAGCACCATTTTTGTGTTTCCATTGCCAGCATCATCCAAACTTGTAATTACCATGTTGACCGGCGGCATTTGCACTCCAATTATGCCGATTGATATGTGCTTTTTCAAACTCTCCAAATTTAAAGGCTGATTAAATTCCAATAAAATGCTTACATTTTGGCACACGTTCGTTTCATTCGCGGCAGGCAAGGTTTTTACAAACGCCACTGCGCCATAGCCTTTACAACCTGTTGGGTCATCACCGTTGTCACCGTTTGGCCCATCAATCGGACCATTTTCATAATTTAGTGTTGTATAAACTAATTCTGCCGCATTTATATCTTTTTCCTGCAAAATCTTGGCGATTGCTTTCATGTCCCATGGATACGCCAAAATATTTGTTTTATCAACAAAAACTTTTTCAGGTAAATCGCCAATCACGGTTGCCAGCTGATAAAAATTTCCGGGCGCGCTGCCAACGATTGCTGGCTCGCATTTCTCGTCTTCGCCCGGCTCAACTTTTCCATTTCCACAAACCGCGCCCCACGAATAATCCGCGCCTTTTTTCAAACAATTTAGCGCGCACCAAGCAGAAGAAACTTCGCATTCTTCGCCAGCGTCAATTTTCGCGTTTCCACAGCAGTTCAGCTCGCCGGCTTTTGAACATTTTAATGTTCCTTGCCACAGACAGTTTTTCGCGCAACCAGCATCCGTTGATTCACATTCCTCGCCCTGCTCTAATTTTCCATTTCCGCAAATAGCCGGCTCGCTACCAAAAACATATTGCGCGCCCTCAAACAAACATTGGCTATTACAACCGTCTTTTGCCACAACATTTCCATCATCGCAATCTTCGCCATATTCAACTTTTGCGTTGCCGCAAACAAATCCGGCAATTGCAGAGCCTTCATTTAAACACTTTGAACTGCAACCATCAGCGCCTTTCGCGTTTTTATCGTCGCAATCTTCTGCTTTATCTTTTGCGCCATTGCCGCAGCAATTCGCATCGCCAACCTGCAAACAAGCAACCATACCCTCGTTCAAACATTGCGCGCCGCATCCATCGCCTTCCAATTTATTGCTGTCATCGCACTCTTCGCCATATTCAATTTTTCCATTTCCGCAAACCGCGGCTTTGTCTTTTGGCACACTGCCGCTTAGCTGGCATTTTGCGTTGCAATATTTTGGCAAATTCAAATTGCGCTGATCATTTGAAATGGTCGCGACTGACGGCTTTGTTGAATCCCAGCTCCATGAATAGAGGTTTGGCGCTAAAATTTCGCCAATGCCATCGCAACCCAATGGATCGCCAATTGGATTTGCTTGATATAGAATTTTTTGATCTTTATCATAACTTATCATTTCTTGCGGAACAACATCAACTTTTTGCGGCTTGCAAATAGCAGAATCATTTTTTATTTTAAAAATCCACGAATAAGAATCTAATTTAGCATCATCATTTTTATCGTAGTTTAATTCTGTAAGCGCTTTGTTAGCCGCGCTTTTTGTGTTACCGTCAATTATTACGCGATAATATGTGTTTGACACAAAAAGCGCGCCCGGTTGCAACATAAAGTTCACGGTCTTTGTTTCACTATTATAACTTGCGTTGCCAGCAATCTGGCCAGCCGCGATAAATGTTGTGCACGCCTGCGACAAACACGGCAAAACAATCACATTGTTTTGCCAATCGTTTTCAACCAGCATGCTGGTGTTAAATTTCGCGTACACTAACGAGTTCGGACAAGCTGTAAAGCACGCAGGATAAGAATCAACAACCTGCGGCGCAGCGAATTTTATCTGCAAATCAGCCGTATCGCCATATTCGCCGGGTAGTTTTGGATCTAACGACGTGAACACCGAATATATTTCAATGTCTTTATCCAAATTAGTTTCTGCCAATGCCTTCGCGACACTAAAATTTTTCGCGGCATCCCAATCCAACTCTGCTCGCGGTCCTGCGTAAGCATCATCAGAAAATCCCCATTTCCACCCGCTTTCAGCTGGACAAGTAATTATATTGCAATTTTTTGCCACGCATTGCGCAGAATATTTTGTTTCTTTGCCAATGTCATCTATCAACGCGTTGCTTGGACTAACCAAAATGTGGTCAACACTGCAACTGGTGTCACCTGTTGTGAACTCCCAAAAATACGGCGCCATCATTGCCAAACCGCTTTTTGCTTTTATGCCCTTTTCACCTGACAACAATGTCACTCTATATTTTAAATTTGTTTGCAATTTTGTTTTTAATACTAATTGCGTTCTGTCATCGCCAAAATATTTTACAACGCGAAATTCAAATGGCGGATTGTCAAAGTCTTTAAACGCCAAATTATGACAGTTCGCGCCTGCTTTTGAACAATTGCTCAAATCGCAATCATCTTTTTGCGAATTGCATGCTGAAACAACAACATTGTTAACAAAACTGGTTGTATCCATCAACGTGTTAAAAACAGCGCTGGTTTCAGCATTTGGACATGCGTTCTTCAACCCGATAAATGGCGACGGGCTTTCCGGATAATCTTTTGAACAAACTGGAATTTCCAGAACTTCCGGATAAATCGGCAACAAACCAGTGCTAAATATCCACGCATATTCGCAAGATTGCAAACCAGCGGCCTTGCATTCGTCAGTTGGCAAACACAATCCATTACAGCAGGTTTCGCCAGCAGAACAACTATTAGCAGTACACAAACCAACCGAGAAATTTACCTCATTGCTTTTCAACCCAGCAGAATTTAAAACATAAACAGGTCCGCTTTTTGCTGTTTGCGGGACAATAATATTTGAAATTTTTCCATTTGTCCAAGTTAATCCGTCCTTAACTTCTGCGGCGCTATAAAAAATAACCCTCCCTGTGTTTCCCTGTGATGCGCCAAATTCTTCACCGCCAATTTCAATTTTCGTGCCAGCTGGTCCGTTCGCTGGTTTAACATAACAAATTCCAGGTGTCACTGCTTTGCTGTTCGCCTCAAACATCACTTGATTACTTTTTACCTCACCCTTAACAATTTGAATTGTGTATTTGCCAATATTGGCAGTTGGAATTTTTGACGGAACTTTTACCACAACCTGCGCATTATTCCACGCGCCCTGACTGCAACCAAATTCTGCCACGTACATTTTAGTAGCGTCATCTTCTTTTACAAATTGCACCTGCCCAATGCTGTCTCCAAAATTTGAACCGGCAATCGTCACATACTGACCCTTGCCGCCGTTATTGGGACTTATGCCAGTAATTATTGGCAATTCAGCAGCTTCCAAAACCACAAAAGCAACGGCATTGCTCAAAACATTGTTATTTGAAACTTTCACATTAACTTTCCCGGACTGCAAATTGGGAACTTTTATGCCTGATATTTTTTTATCAACCCAAGTTCCGCTGATGTCAGCGCTGAATTCGCCAAAGTAAACATTATCGCCATCGCCCCGCGAATCGCCAAAACCACTGCCCTCGGCAATTACCAAATCCAAGTATTTGCCAGTTGCCTGACCGAGCGCGTTCGCAACAGAACACAAACCCGGCCATTTGACATTCGCGTCATAAATAAAGTCGCCCTTCCAACCGCGATCATCATCAGTCGCGTCAGTATATGCTTTTTTCGTAGTAAGTTTTATCGCACCGGTTGAAACAGTAGCTGGAACAACCACAACAACCTGATTATTTGTCCATGATTTTACAGCGCAACCTAACTCTGCTTTTATCCACGCGCCTTTGGCATCTTTAAACTCAACTTTGCTCGCTGGTCCAAAATCGTCAAAATATTTTCCGGAAATCGTGACAAAATTTCCTGCGGCGCCTTTTGACGGCGACACGCTGGAAATAATCGGCACATCAACGCAAACGTTTTTTGTTTTATCGCACGTGCCTGTTGCGCATTGCGAATCATTATCGCACTTACCGCCATCGCACAAACCGCACTCTGGTTTTCCGCAAATTATTTCGTCTTTGGCATTAAAACAACTTTCGTCTTTAATATAAAAACCAATTTCCGCGGCATTGCCAAAATTCGCACCCAAATCAAACGCTCTGGCGCTGACAAAATGTTTGCCTAAAGCGGCGCCGGTCAAATCAAAATCAAACGCAGCGTCAAATTCTTTTAGCGCCGCGATTTTTGGTTGGTCAGCGCCAATTTTTTTCTGGTCAAAGAAAAAATCAACGGACGAAACTCCAAAATTATCCGTTGCTTTTGCCTGCATCAATAAAATGCTATTTGCTTTTACGCTTTGTCCGCTTACAGGATAGCTAACAAAAACCACCGGCAAAGAACCATCAAAATTTTCTCCCGTTGAAAATTTTGCTGAACACGCGAACACTGCGCTGCACGTAATCTTAGAATCAGTAATACTGCGCAATCCTTGTTTCACAACAATTTCGTATTGAGTATTTTTATTAAAACAAAACTGCGTTTCATAGTCCGCGCATTTTTGAGCTGGCGTAAAAATAATTTTCGCGCCATCAACTTCAATGTCACCATCAACTTCTTTCCCGTCTAGCGCCTGCCTCACGATAAAATTTCCGGATACGGAATTTTCTTTTACTTCTTTATTGAATAAAACTCGGACTTTAACATTATATATTTCGGAT
Source organism: Candidatus Falkowiibacteriota bacterium (assembly GCA_043798985.1). GTDB lineage: Bacteria > Patescibacteriota > Patescibacteriia > UBA11705 > JACRDX01 > JACRDX01. The sequence continues at coordinate 80,061 of JAZDOE010000002.1, forward strand.
TTTCCGTTTGGCATGAAAGATTTAGCGTAAAAATTCGCTCCGCCAGCGCCTCCGCCATCTCCGCCTACGCCACCGTCTCCATTGCCACTTGGCAACCCTCCGACAATCTCAACGCCAGTCGCCTCGCCCAACCGACTGATTACAAACGTTGTTATCGCGTAAGCGCTTAATACAATAATCAAACCTATTACAGCTGACGTTAATGCTTTGCGCGCTTTGTCGTGCTTTGGATCGCTACCGCCGGCTATCATCCACAAAAATCCTCCGTAAAGAATCAAAGCAAGAAAAACGATTCCCAAAAAGCTCAAAATAATTTTTATGATTTTCGCAACAATCAATCTGGGATCTTCCTGCGACAATCCAGTGCTTTCCAAAGGCTGTAAACCAACATCAACCTGCGCAAAAGCAATCTTCGCGACAAAAATACCCAGCGCCATTATAATGATGCTGCCGACTAACAACCATTTTTTGCGTCGCAAAGACATATCTTACTATAATTTCAAATATCAAATGACAAATGACAAATGACAAATTACAAATTACAAACCGCAACCAGCAACTAACTCTGGTTTGCAAATACCGGTTTTTGGATCAGGACAGCATGATGCCGTAGTGTTCAAGCAGTTCGGACCTTTACACGGCCGATAACAATTTTGCAATAAATCGCGCACTCCACTTGTGACGATAGAATAATATTTAAATGCCGGCGTTTTTTCCGGAGCTTTATCAAAGTCTCCGTGCTGAATGTTAATCCTCGCGCTTGAAAGAACCTTATCTTGCTTTTCTCTATCTTCAATCTTCATTGAATACCACTTTTCCCACTTGTCACCTTTTAATATTACATTGCCAAACAAACTGTCAGCGCTCATCGGTGAATCAAAGAAAATTGAAACAATGGCAGTCAAATCAACATTGCCCGCGTTAAGATTTGGAAAAACCTCGTCTATTATCGGCGGAAAGACATCAATTTCTCCGCTTGTGCTGAACAACCAATTATAATTATCAGCGGGCGGTCCTTCGCTCACGCCATTATGATTGCCATCCAAAGAATTTCCAGCGCCATCAACAATGCCCTTTGGTGGAAAAAGCGCCATTGGCGGCTCACTGGACAATTGGCCTGCCTTTATTGTCACGCCAATTGTCGCGTCAGCTGGCAGACAATAAATTTTTTCGCCGCACGAATTTACTTTCACGCCCTCGCATTCTTTGTCCGTGATAAATTCAACGGTGCGAAATCCATTTAACCCAACTTTAAAATTTCCAGAAATATATCCATTGTTGGTTTTCAAATAAATCTCATTATCAGCATCAGCGCCAGTGCCTCCGGCTGTCTGATGGAACGGCGGAATAATCGCCTCGCTAAAATTCATCTGAATAATATGGTTGCGCGCCACTTTGTCCGGCCCAAGCGGGATAACGGATTTAACGTATGGCGGCGTCTGGTCAATGGTAGTTCCTGTTGTGAACATCCACGCGTAATCAGGCGATTTGCCCTCAAAAATTGTTTTTTTACTGCCATCTCTCAAAATGTTTTGCGTCAAATAAACAACATACGAAACATCTTCCGTAGAAGAACCAAGATATTTTTTCGGATCTTCCGGATTATATGGATTAAAAACAAAAATCTTGTGATCTTCGCTCACTGTCATAATACCGTCTTTTATCAATTTCTCATCGTCCTGCGGCCACTGATTTTTTTCCTGATCTTTAAGCAAATAAATCTTTATATTGTTGGAATTTAACCGACCGCAAATTGTTTTTTCCTCGCACTTTAAATTCGCGTCAGTTGTTAAAACAGAATTCGGATCAAATGCCGCGCCAAATCGCACCATAATATTCGTGTTCCGCGCAACGTCAGTCGCGTTGCGTCCGGGCCAATGATCAGCAACCACTTTTCCAAGCGCGCCGCCGCCCAATCCGCCGCCGCCAACATCCACCACTGAACCTTCGATTGAAGAAACAATAGGAATGCCGTGCGTAATAGCCAGCAAACGACTCAAAATAAAACTCACGATTGAATACGAAAAGAAAATAATCAGTAAACCAATTACTCCGTTTGTCAGCCATTTTTTCGCCTTGCCAACTTTAGTCGGATCACCGCCAGATGTCATCCACAAATAGCCCGCGTACAAAACAATACAAAGCGCGATCAGCCCGATAAAACCCAACGCAATGCGAATAAGTTTCGCGATAATCACACGAATGTCTCCGGTTGGCAAACCTGTTTGCTCCTGAATCGGCTGAATATCTGTTGTCATGTCAATTTGCGCGGCAGCAATGAAAGGTATTAAAAAAACAGCTGCCGCGCCAAAAACAAACAACGCTGAGACAGCTGTCTTTTTATTAAAAAACCTTTTGATTGTTTTTTGTTTGGGAAGCATGGGAACCCAACTTAAAAACTACCCTCAACCTACCCTGCTACAAGCTACAAGCTTTCTTTTATAATACCGCCGGCAACTTTGCCGTCAATTTGCCCGGGATATTTTAGCATTACTGTTTTCATGATAGCGCCGAAATTTTTGCGATCTTTTTCAGGCATTTTAGCAATTGTCTCTACAATCTTTGCTTTCAATTCTTCCGCGCTGATTTGGCGCGGCAAATATTTTTCAATGATTGTTAATTCTGCTTTTTCCTTATCCGCCAAATCAGCGCGGTTATTTTGTTCAAAAATCTCAATTGATTCTTTGCGCTTTTTTGATTCGGTTTTAAAAACGGCCACAACTTCTTCGTCGCTCAATTGTTCCAGCGGTTTGATCATTTCAACCGCTTTGTTTTTCAGAGATGTTTTTAACATTCGCAAAACGCCAAGTTTCATTTCATCTTTAGCAATCATCGCGGCTTTCAAATCAATGTCTATTTGTTGTATTAGAGACATAAAATTATCTGCGTCTCTTTTTCTTTTTATCGTCCTCTTTCAAAAGACCCATTTTTTGCAGATGTTCTCTTTGCCCGGTAATCTTCATGCGATAAAGCGCGCTGGCGCGCCGCGCGTTGCGATTTTCACCCTTGCGCAAAAAGCGCACTTTTTTAAACTGCAACAAAACGCCGCTCTGCATTATTCTTTTATTAAACCTGCGCAATAAAGATTCAAAGGTTTCGCTCCTTTTTTTCTTAACTTCCACTGGCATATTTTCTATCCCCTTTCTATATTTAAATTATAGCGAAAGTATACAAGAATCGCAACTATAAATCAATATCTGGATTTTGAGCGCCGCGTATTTATCTCATGCAACTTTTTTCTAATGTCTATTTTCACTTTATCAAAATTAACAACTTCCTGCGCTCCGCTTTCAGCGTCGCGCAAAATAATCGTGTTTTCCATCATTTCTTTATGCGCCAAAATCAGAATTAATTTTGCTTCAACTTTTTTCGCGTGTTCAAGCTGGCTCTTTAAACTATTTCGCGTAAAATTCGCTTTGACCGAATAACCTTCTTTTCGCAAATCTTCAAAAAACACCATTGCTTTGCGTTTTGCTGTTTCTGCCAATTGCGCCAGATAAACATCTGTTCCCGGACGTTCTGGCGCCACAATTTTATTTTCGCGTAGCAAACGGATTACTTTTTCCGCGACCAAACTGATGCCAACAGCTGGAATAGACTCGCCGCCAAGCATTTGCACCAAATTGTCATGCCGCGATCCTTTTGCAAGCAACAAACTTTTTTTTGCGCCAGTCGCGCCAACGGCGGGACCAGCTTCATTGAATCTCATTTCAAAAATCGTGCGATTTTGATAATCAAAATCTCTGATCAGCCAAGGGTTCAGTTGATACGGCACTTTCAAATCATCAAGCGCTTCAACAACTTTAAAATAGTGATCCTTGCATTCTTGGCACAGCCAATCAACAACCTGCGGCGCGTCTTCTCTGATTTTTTGGCAACGCACGTTTTCGCATTCCAAAACATCAAAAATTCTGCGACCCAAATTATTTTTGCATTTCACGCACAAGCCGGCTTTTTTCGGCCGATAATACGCTTGTAGCGCTTTTTCATAATTTTCAATACAATTCAGACAACCGCAACTGTTCAAAATAACGGTTGGTTCAGCGTTAATCCGCTTGAACAAATTGTAAAAAATAAAAATCAATTCAGCTTCCGTTGACCCTGCTTTATTGCCAAAAACTTCCAACGTAAATTCGTTTGCCTGACGCAAATTTCCAATATACTCATCCTCAACTCCGCGAAAAATCTTGCCAAAAGAAAAAACTTTCAAAATTGAATTCTGGTTTCCCAAATTATGTTCAATAAACGCGCGCGCCAATGCCGGAATGGTGTCTGGCTTCAAAATGAATTTTTCATTTTTTTGCAAAAAACTGGCGATTCCATTTGGCACCAATTTGTTGCCGCGCCCTAAAGTGTGTCCAAAAAGTTCAGGCCGCTCCATCATTGGCGTGTCAATATATTGAAACGTGTAGTCTTGCGCGATATCAAAAATATTGCGCAACAAGCCCATCCAAAATTTGTCTTCTGTTGGTAGCGCGTCCTTTGTCCCCTGAAACAATGCGGGCGTTTTAATTTGTTTAACGTGTTTTATTTCCAGTTCACTTTTTTTACGTCGAGGCATAGATTTGAAATTTCAAATGACAAATATCAAATAACAAATTTTGGATTTTGAACTTTGACATTGAATTGACATTTGACCTTTGGTATTTGACATTCTTAAAAATTGTAATCAATTGTCCCAAATGTTGCCACTCTGTTGAACGGCCATCCGCGCACCCACGCTTTGCCGATTATAAGTTTTTGGTCAACCGGGCCGAACGAGCGCGAATCCAGCGAAAACTCACGGTTATCGCCCAAAACATAATATTCGTTTTCAGCCAACTGCCAACCATAATCGCCGTTTGTCCTGACGTCCGTTGGCAAATATTGCGTTTCATCCAATAAATATTTTTTCTCATCTTTATAAATATAAACATGCCCGTCTTTCACTTCAATTTTTTCGCCGGGCAAACCAACAATTCTTTTTATAAAATATTGTGACTGGTCCTTTGGATATTTGAAAACAACAATGTCGCCTCTCTGCGGATCATCAATGCGATAACCTATTTCATTAATAATAAGGTACTCGTGGTCAAAAAAATTCGGTTCCATTGACGCGCCCTTAACGTAAAATGGCTGTATTAAAAAATAACGGACAGGAATAATTATTGCCAGCGAAATGCAGACAACTTTTACCATGTCCCAAACATTTATCAATATTTTTTTACGAACGCTGACGCTATTGTTTTGCGGATTTCCTGTATTCAATAACATAAAAAAGTAAATTCTAAATAAGAAATCCGAAATACTAAACCCTCCATAGGCGGGCAGGCAAGCGCGAAGCACCCCGGCCTCGCCTCGGCTCGGCCGAGGGCGGGCGAAATCACAATGTTTCAACATTGGGACATTCTGATTTCTAATTTGCCTGCCTGCCGGTAGGCAGGTTTCGGATTTCGACTCGCCTCGCTGAAGCTATGGCGAAGCGGGTATTCGGATTTCGAATTTTTATTATCATAACAAAATTTTTCAGAACAATCAAACATTCAACCTGTGCGCTAAAAATAATTCCGCCCATTTGTAGTCTATGGACGGAATTATCCAAATGAAGAGAGACTTCGCCGCGAACCCCGAAACCGAGCCGTAGTTATCATTAGCATTATCAATCTCATTAGCGTCAAAGTTGACCTTGTTATCATTGAAGTTGAAATACGGCGCGCACGACCAAACACCAGCGGATCCGCAATAAATTGTCTTTGTCCATCTATAATCACCAAACCGCGAGAATTAATTTCATCAAAGATAAACTATGCGCTCTTGGTTTTGAATTTTATCCGGCGGCACGCCACTAAATGGCGACCCGCGCCAGACAAAGACAAGCAGTATCTCTTCAAGAACAGCACGCTCTTGAAAGCCTCGCCCACTGCTGTGGCAATCTTAGCCGTCAAGACTCTGGCTGCATTTCTCTTGAACGAGAAGCTTCGGCGATTCCAATCGCGTGGACGGGAATGCATTAGCCTAAGCGGTATAATTTTAACATGCCATAAAAAAAGAGGCAATTCGCGTTGCGAATTGCCTGAAAAAAAGCAAAGATCAAGGAGTCAAAAGCACCAAGGGTTCAAGATGTCAAGGTGCAAATTACTGCGCCGCGAACCCCGAAACCGAGCCGTAGTAAACATTAGCAGCATCAAGCCCATCAGCGCCAAAGTCGACCTCGCGACCATGGAAGTAGAAAGCCGGCGCGCACGACCAAACACCAGCGGAATTCGGATCAAACTCGTCGCCCGCGCAATCAATCCACAAGTCATTGCAATCCTGCAATCTCTCTGGATGCGTCAGCAGCATGATTCCCGTTGCGAACGCTCCCAGCCCGAACTCGTTGCAAGAAAACACTTCTCTTGCTCTGCGGACAGATTTGCCCCGATGCTGAATTCCGAACTGTGCCGCCACAATCAGGATATCCGGATCTCCCTGCGCTTTTGCCAGCTCACGGAAAAACTTCTCCGTCCGCACTGACTGCCGCAGATGCTTTTCGTCAATCACGCCTTCGCGGTAGTTGTAAAACCTGCCGCCGCGCGCCTGCTTGATCGTCGCCAGCACCTTGTTCACGGCATCACTGTATGTCGCGCCGAAAATCTGTGGGTTCTTGAGCCAATTTGGAATCGCGAACCATCCTTCTGCCCCGGTCAGCAAGGCAACCTCGCCCTTCTCAATCTTCACGAGCAATTCCTGATTCACAAACCCGATTCCAGCAAACAGCTGCCGCAGCATATTCGTCTGCTCCACGAGACCCTTGGGCTTGTAACCCGACAAGTACCCATACGCTGACACCACTTCTTCGTCCGCGTACTGATTGCCCACGGACAACTCGCGAATCGCCGCGACAATACGCGCCTGAAACTCGCCGCCATTTCCGAGGAGCTTCTGGATACCTTCCTTATCCAGTGCGACTTCCGCAAGCGCCGTGTTCACAGCTTCCTCAACAAACCTTCGGACATTCTCGGTCGTGTCTGTTGTCATCTGCGCCCTCCTTGTTAAAGGTCAAAAATTCATTATCTACCGCCCCCATCTTAACAAATAAACCAACATTCGTCAACCCCATGGTATTATTATCCAATCTTACAGAAATTACGACCCCATCCGTTTTTTAACCGCTTTTCCAATAAATGCGCATTCGCATGAGACAAAACACCCAAATAAGATTGCAAAGATTGATTAAATTTTTCATAATCAATCGCGCCAACTTCCAACTGTGCGCGCCGTTCCGCCAATTTTCTAAACATTCTCTTTTTTGTTTTTGTCCGCAAAACAATATGCGAGGGCAAGATAACATATCCCAAAAAATCAACTCCTTGCCGCGCTTTCCTTATTTCAATTTTATTTGGATGTAATTTTAACCCAAGCCGCTCATCCAAAAACAATCGCAACCGAATAAGCAAATTCAATAAATAATTTTCGTCACGAGAAATTATCACAAAATCATCCGTGTATCTCGCGTATTTTTTCACTTTAAGTTCATGCTTAACAAATTGATCCAGCTCATTCATATAAACATTCGCGAATAATTGCGACGTTAAATTTCCAATCGGCAACCCCAAATTACTTTGTCCGGCATTAAAGCTACCGATTATTTCTTGCAGCAAAAACATTGCATCTTTGTCCAAAATCTTTTTGCCTAACATTTGCAACAAAATTTTTTGATTTATTGAATCAAAAAACTTTTTAATGTCGCATTTCAAGGCAACGCATTGTTGTGTGTAATTTTTACTTTCTTTTCTGATCATCCGTTCAACCATAAACACTCCCTTGTGCGTTCCTTTGCCAGTTCGGCAAGAAAATAAATTTGGAAAAAAAGAAAAGGGGTATTCGCGTTGCGAATACCCTCAATACATCAAAAGACGCAAAAAGTCAAAGAGAAATTAGAACTTCCGCGCGCCCGCCAAACCGAGGCCATCATCGCGATCGTCATACCAGTAGTAGTAAACATGGAGGCCGGCAGCATCAAAATAGCCTATCAGCACATGAACACCAAGAGCAGACACGGAACTGGTTCGCGCATACATCGTTGGCAAGAGAAATTCATCCCGCACCGCCTTGTACGCGATTACGCCCCATGCTACCTCTGCCGCGTTCGGCACTCTCTCTTCTGCAGACAGCAGCTTCTGCTGCTCTCCCCATGTTTTGTCCGTAGAATTCGGCACTACCTTTTTGCGCAGCGCCAACCATCCCTCTCCCACCTTGTCGTCGCGCGCAAACGTCTGCTCCTGCTTGCAATACCATCCGTCATCGGCCTTGCTGTAAAACAGCTCCGGCTTCTTCGCTCGGACATCCAGCATCGACATTGCCTGCGGCGGTCCGGCTACGAGCATGTACTCGTTCGCCGCCATCTCCCTCAACACCTTTTCCGGTGGCATTGTAGCTGCCAGTATCGCGAGCTGCTCTGCCGTGTACTTCATCCCAAATGCCGTCTCTATCTCTGCCGCGTTGATGAAATTCTTTCCAAGTATCTCCGCAGCAATGTCTTCGCAGTTCATGCCCCTCTCGCGCAGGAACTTCTGCAACCGCCCCCTCGTGATTCTTCCTGCCTCAATCTGCGCGAAAAACTCCTTGAGCTGAGCAGGCGTCGGAGAATCCGAAGCCCAGCCAGCAGCATGCGACTTTTTCATCGCACACCTCCTTGTCAAAGTTCACCCGAAACCGCTCGGGCAACGTGTGTTCTGAATGAGAACACTTATGCCGCCATATTAGCATACTTATTAAAACAAGTCAAGCTGGCATGCATCCACATTTAATTCACTTGACCGCTAAGCGCTTATTCTTTACAATAAGACAACGCTATGTCACCTTTTCGTCCAGACAACACAATCAACTTGCTTTCGCGCAAAGATAATCTATATCCAAAAGGAACAAAAACTTTTCGCGTCAGCAAATTTATCATATATTTATTCCTTATTATAATTGTCGCGTTTTTATTTTTTTCGCGGCAAGTTTTATTTTCGTCCGACAGCACAACGCAACAAACAGCCTGGTCAATTTTTAAACAACTGACATTTTGGGGCGGGCAAGAAGATTCGCTGATTGGAAACGCGTCTGACCGCATAAACATTCTTTTGCTTGGCATGGGCGGAGTAAAACACGATGGTCCGTATTTGACTGATTCAATTATTTTCGCCAGTTTAAAACCAACAACAGGCGAGCTTGGAATGCTTTCGCTTCCGCGCGATCTTTTGGTGGATATTCCGGGTCATGGCCTTTGGAAAATAAACAACGCGAATCACTTTGGAGAAATGGACAAAAAAGGCACTGGCGCTGAACTAACGAAAAAAGTAGTCGCAAAAATTACTGACCAAAAAGTGCCATATTACATGCGCGTTGACTTTGAAGCGTTTGAACAAATCATTGACGCACTCAACGGCGTGAAAATTTACGTTGACAAATCTTTCACTGACACAATGTATCCGACTGACGACGAAAAATACCAGACAATTTCATTCAAACAAGGCTGGCAAACAATGGATGGCGCGACCGCTTTGAAATTTGTGCGGTCGCGCCACGGAAGCAATGGAGAAAATTCTGATTTTGCGCGCAGCTTGCGGCAACAAAAACTTTTGGCAGCGGTAAAAAGCCGGCTGTTCTCGTACCAAATGCTTTTCCAGCCAGCAAAAATCAACAAAATAATTCAAGCGGTTGACGAACACTTCACGACAAATTTGACGCTCGCCCAACTTTTTAAACTGGTGCAATTATCAAAAAGCATTGATTCAGCAAACATTGTTTTTAAAGTAATCAATGACGCGCCGAACGGGCTGCTTTACGCGTCCAATGTTAACGGCGCGTACGTACTCCAATCAAACGCAGGAAACTGGAACGAAATTCAAGAACTGGCAAAAAATATTCTTGACGCGAATTACAAAATCGCGTCGCCCGCCAAACCGCCAATTGTTGTTGAACCAGTGCCAACCATTCAACAACCTCCGGTTCAACAACCAACAACTGCTGCAACCTTGCCGCTCGCGAGCGACGGGGCAAGAATTGAAATTCGCAATGGCACTGAAATAAATGGACTGGCAACCAGACTATCAACAAAATTAAAATCAGCCGGATTTTCAATCGTACAAATCGGCAACGCGCCAACGCAGAATTTTAAAGAAGGCGTCATTATCCTTTTAAACCCGGCAAAAGCCGAGCAGTTGAATTTAATTGGAAAAAATGTTAAATTGAAAACAGAAACATCAACCCCGCAAGAAATCAAAAACATTGTAAGCCCCCAAGCAGACATTCTAATTATTCTTGGCGAAAACAATTCTGATTTAGAAATGTAATATGTCGCGCATAAAATATAATCTGCCCATTGTCGTACTCACAGGACGAACGAATGTTGGCAAATCAACTTTATTCAACCGCCTGATTGAAAAACAGCAGGCCATTATTTCCAGTATTCCGGGCACAACGCGCGACTTAAATATTGGCACATGCGAATGGCAGGGAAAAAAAATTCAAGTCGTTGACACAGCTGGGCTGGACATTCCGCAAACAGATGACATTGACGCGGCAAGCGTGAGAGCGGCAAAAAAGATTTTTAAAAATGCCGCAATTATCGTGCTGATGGTTGACGCGAAAGACGGCTTAATGCCGCAGGACAAAGAATTTGCCGCGCTGCTCAAAAAAAACACACGCCCTGTTTTGCTTGTTGCCAATAAAACGGACAATCAAAAGCGCCGCTCCGGTTTGGGCGACTTTTACAAACTGGGACTTGGCGAACCGCTAGGGCTGTCCGCGAAAAGCGGCGCAGGCGTTGGCGATTTTTTGGAAACGGTTTTGGAAACGTTAAACAAAACAAAAAATTTGCGTGATCAAAAAGAAGAATTGCCGACCGGAACATTAAAAGTCAGCATCATCGGAAAGCCGAATGTTGGCAAATCATCTTTGTTCAACGCCATTGCAGGCGAAGAACGCGCCATTGTGAGCGACATTCCGCACACCACGCGCGACACGCAAGATATTTTGGTTGAATATTCACATCCAAAGTTAAAGAGCGATGAGCCGGCCATCAACTTTCTTTTTGTTGATACGGCTGGCGTGCGACGCAAAAGCAAAATTGACGAAAAGCTGGAAAAGCTTAGCGTACGAAAAGCGCTTGGCTCCATAAAACGCGCTGACATTGTTTTGATGATGCTGGATGTTTCCGTACCGATTTCGCACCAAGACCAGAAATTGGCAGAAACAATTGTTGAAAATCGCAAAAGCGTGATAATCGTTGCGAACAAATGGGATTTGATACAAGAAAAGTCAACAAAAACAGCTGACGAATTCACAAAATACATTCACGGAAAAATGACTTTTTTGAAATGGGCGCCCATTGTCTATACAACCGCAAATACTGGCGCGAACATTCAACGTTTGCTGAATACAATTTATGACGTGTGGTTAGAGCGCAATAAAATAGTTGACGACAAATCGTTGCAAAAAATGCTGGAAAAAATGCTTAAAAAAATGCGACCTGTACAAGCGCGCGGACCAGAACGAGCGCACATACGGAGCATTTCGCAGGAGCGCGCCAACCCGCCAATTTTCAAAATATTTCTTAAACGCGGAAAAGGTTTGCATTTTTCTTATTTACGATTTATTGAAAATCAATTGCGCGAAAACTTTGGCTTTATCGGCTCGCCAATCGTTTTGCGCGTTGAAGATTAAACTTATGACTTTAATCATCGGCCTTGGCAATCCAACAAAACAATACGAAAAAACGCGGCACAATGCTGGCTGGATGTTTGTTGATTTTTTCAGAGAAGAAGCCAAGACTGATTTTAATTTTGGAGATTGGACGGAAAATAAAAAATTCAGCGCTCTTATTTGCGAAGGCAACGTTGTTGTTGGCGCGGCCAGCGAAAAAATTATTTTGGCAAAGCCAACGACATTCATGAATGAATCTGGCCGCGCCATTGGATTGCTTAATGATTTTTACAAAAACGCGACAATAAATTTAATTATTTGCCACGATGACATTGATTTACCATTTGGAACATTCAAGCTGCAAAAAAATATTTCAGCGGCCGGACATCATGGCGTGGAATCAATAATCAACGCGCTGGGAACGCAGGATTTTTGGAGATTACGAATCGGGATTGGCAAACAAGATCGCGAAAAACAAGGCGACACAAGCAAATTTGTTTTAAATAAATTTTCATTGTTTGATCGCAGCCGATTGAAAAAAACATTCGCGCAGGCGCGCGAATCCATTTTGGAAATAATATAATTATTTGTAGAGACGAGATATATCTCGTCTCTACCTTATATATAAACCCGTTTGGGGTTAACGCCAAATCGAGGGTTGTGAATAACCCTACCCCGTCATTCACCCGCCAAAAGCTTACGCATTTAGGCGGGTTGTTTTTTGCGCGCAAAAAACAAAACAGGGCGCGAGATTGCCCATCATAAGAACACAAGTTAGCGTAGGAGGGATCGTTAACTATGCCTTACGAGTGGGCAATCTCGCGCCCCAAATCATCAAATCATATTAACAAACAAAAAACTTTTGTCAATATTCGCCGGCTATTGTATTTTCCAATAAACTATGTTTAAATAATCAGCTGGCAATATTGCCAACTTGAACCTGAACAACTAAGCAAGGAGGAGCACCATGAAAGTGAAGCAATTCGTGGTCTACGTGAACGACAAGCGGATTATTATCCTTGGCATGACCGAACAACGCACGAAAGCAGAATGGCAAAAATCAACAATGCCGAACGTTCAAGTTGTTGATACACTCACCTTCGTTAAGAGCCAAAACACAACAATCCGTAAAGTGCAGGAATTCCTTGACGCATTAATGGATATGTCGAATGTCAACAGAGACATCCTTTGCAAAATGTTCGCCGCGTTTTACGCGGCCGGGCTGGCGCAAGGCAAGAAAAAAACAAAGAACCGCAAGGGAGGTAAGCGATGAACGTGCCAAACGCGCCCCGACTAAAAATTAGTCGGGGTATTTTTTTATTTTTCACGGGTAGCAATTATTCACAACCCTCATTTTTGACGCCAATAACCTTTACCCGTACAATACGGACATATGCCCGAAGAACTCACATACGAAGATTTAAGTTATAAAACAATTGGCGCGCTTTATAGCGTATCCAACGCAATCGGCGGACGATACAACAAAAAGGTTATACAAAAAGCAATCGCGCAAGAGCTGACAAACCTAAATATAAAGTACCAAAGCGACGTCTGCGCTGACATAAAATATCAGGAACAAAATATCGGACGTTATTCTTTAGACTTTATTATTGAAAATCAAATAGTACTTGAAATAAAAAGAGGCAGACAGTTATTGCCAAACGATTTTAACCAACTCAAGGTGTATTTAAAAACATCAACATTAAAATTGGGAATTCTGGCTTTATTTACCAGCTCACATGTGACGTTCGCAAAGGTGTCCAACATTAACTAATATTTGGACATTCGCAACTATGCCTATTCCAGAAACAAAATATTGGATAGCGTTTTTACAAATCCCTGACATTGGACACAAAACCATTGGCAAACTTTTGCGTTGTTTCAAAACTTTGGAAAACGCGTGGCGCGCGCCAGCGAACAACTATCGCAAATTAAAATTCAGCGATTGCTTTATTGACAAACTCAACGAACACCGACCGAAAATAAATCCTGACGCTGAACTGGAAACAATGCTAAAACACAATATCCAACTTGTCACGTTTACAGACAAACAATATCCGCCATTGTTAAAACAAATTTCCGCGCCGCCAGCAGCAATATTTTACAAAGGCGATTTAACAAAAAGCGCCGAGCAGCCAGCCATAGCAATTGTCGGCACGCGAAAATTAACAAGCTATGGCGAACGAGCGCTCAAACAAATTGTTCCGACGCTCGTCGCGAATAATTTTTCAATCATAAGCGGGCTGGCGCTCGGCGCAGACGCCTTCGCGCATTCAATTTGTTTGGAAAATAATGGTTATACGATTGCTGTGCTCGGCGGTGGGTTAAGTGGAATTTATCCACGCCAAAACGCAAAACTGGCCGAGCAAATTCTGTATGCTGGCGGCGCCATTATTTCAGAATACGCGCCAACAATGCCAGCTCTTGCCGCGCACTTTCCTGCCCGCAATCGCATTATTGCAGGACTTTCCAATGCCACATTGGTAATTGAAGCTGGCCAAAAATCCGGCGCATTGATTACCGCGTTTTTCGCAACCGAACAAAATCGCGAAGTTTTTGCCATTCCAGGCAACATTGACAGCCCCTTTTCGCAAGGAACCAATGGCTTGATCAAACAAGGCGCGTATTTAACGACATCAACGCAAGACATTTTAGATATTTTAAAACTGACTAACAAACAATTGGTCGCGCAACATGCGTCAACCAAAAATTTGCCAAAAGAACAGCTACAAATTTTAACTGCGTTAGCGCGTGGCTCCATGCACATTAATCAACTTGCCAAAGCCACCAGCTTGCCCATTTCAACGATAAATGCTAATTTAATAATAATGGAAATGAATAAATTGATTAAAAACCGCGGGAACATGGAATATGAAGTATCCTAAAATCAACCAGTTTCAACGCTACAAACACGCTGTCCGGTTTTTAGAGTCATTGCCAAACATGACCAATATTGATTTTCATGCCGGCATGTCTGACCCAAATCATCACTTTAACAGGATGAAACATTTGTTAAAACTGGCTGGCAATCCGGACAAAGGCATGAAAATAATTCACATTGCCGGCACATCTGGCAA
>JAZDOE010000009.1:0-13900 GCA_043798985.1 Candidatus Falkowiibacteriota bacterium
AAAAAGAGAGACGAAACATGTTTCGTCTCTACATATTTATCGTCTTAATCGCGGCCTGCTTCTTTTTGTTAATCCACAACTCAACGACCGACGCCATTGCCTCGCCATGGCATGTTTTGCCAAAATACTTTTTGCTTTTGTTTGGCGCGGCAACGCTGGTTTTAATCAAAATTTTGTTAACAAGCAACGTTAAGGAAGCAACAAAATTATTTTTTACAATAATTTATTTCTTTTTATTTTCGTCTGTCGCGTACTTTATTTACAAAATCGGATTTGGCTATGACCCGTTCGTGCATCTCGCGACAATGAAACACATCCAACAATTCGGCACCATCACGCCCACTCTTTATTATTATGTTGGCGAATATTCAATAATAATTTTTCTCGCTAATTTATTTCAAATTTCAATTGAAACAATCAACAAAATTTTGCTACCGCTTTTGTTTTCAATTTACCTGCCAACAACATTGTTCTATGTTTACGCAAACAAATTAAAACAGCATCGCTATTTGCTACCGCTTTGCGCGCTGATTTTGCCTGTGACGTTTTTCATCAATACAACCCCGCAAGGCCTCGCGTGTTTATTTTCGCTAATT
Source organism: Candidatus Falkowiibacteriota bacterium (assembly GCA_043798985.1). Classification (GTDB taxonomy): domain Bacteria; phylum Patescibacteriota; class Patescibacteriia; order UBA11705; family JACRDX01; genus JACRDX01. The sequence goes on from JAZDOE010000009.1 coordinate 597, forward strand.
TTGATTCTTACCTACAAGCTACTCCCTACAAGCTACAAGCTGATTCTATCCCTCGCAACTTGTTTCATCCATCCATTTTTTGGCGCGCCAGTTTTAATATATTCATTATATTCAATATTGTCGCGCGCCAACATTCAGCGAACAATAAAAATTATTTTAAAAATATTTTGCGCCGTTGCGGCGCTTTGCGCTGTTCCGTTAATGTTTATCGCCAACGCGATTATCAATAACAAAAAAGTCGCGCTCAACATTCCCGCGCTATCTGATATTTTCAATTTGCAACTGATTACAACAAAAAAATATTTTGATTTTATCCCTGATTTAATTCACGCGATTGGATTCAACTGGCAAATCATATTTTTAACGATCAGCGTTTTAGGCATTGTCTTGTTGCTCGCGAAAAAAAGATTTCAACGGTACACCGCGCCAATAATGTTTTCGGCAATTTTCGCGGTCAATTATTTTGCAATGAAATTTTTCATGCGATATAAATTTCTGACGCCCAAAGAAGTCAACGATTATATCGGCCGTATCGCAGATCTTTCGCTCTATTTTCTTTTGCCAATATTTTTATATTTTTGTTCTTGGTTTTTGTATAATCTCCTAAAAAATAAATCTATTCTCTATTCTGCTTTTGCTACCCTGCTACTCTTCCTACCAGCTACAAGCTGCTTCTACTTTTCCTACCCTATATTTGACAATTACAAAAACAGCAAATTTTACAATGTAAGCGCCGCGGATGTTGAAACAGTACAATTTATCAACGCGAAGCAGTCTCAACAAACCAATTATGTTGTCCTTGGTAATCAAATGCTCGCCGCCGCGGCTTTGCGCGAAAATGGTTTTGCAAAATATTTTGGCAATGAATTTTATTATTCAATTCCAAACGCAGACGCAGATGGTTTTTACAAATACTATTTGCAAATGGCAGAAGAAAATCCTGATCGTTCAACTGCGATTGCCGCGATGGATGCCGCAAGCAATGTCACCCTGAGCGCCGTCGAAGGGGTTGATCAACTTTATTTCGTTATCAGCAACTATTGGTACAATTTCAACAAAACCATAGAAAAAGCAAAAGCCACCGCGAATTGGTGGCAAGAAATAGATAACGGAAAAAATATTATATTCTTTTATTCACGATAGCTTGTCACCCTGAGGTTCCTCGCCTTGGCGTAGCCTTTCGGCGTAGCCAGGTCGAAGGGCGACATAAAATTTTTCCAATTTTTTAACAATCCCAGACCATTCGTAATTCCTCTTGATAAATAATTTGGCGCGAACGCCGATTTTTTTTACTTTTTCCGGATTTTTCAAAAGAGCTTCCATTTTTTCCCGCAAGTCTTTAACGTTTGTTGACTTAAAACTAACGCCACTTTTGCCGATTGCTTCCAAATTTTCCGGGATGTCAGAAACCAAGGCGCATTTGCCAAATGACATTGCTTCCAAAACCGTAATCGCAAGCCCTTCGGATTCTGATGGATGAACGAAAAAATAACAATTTCCAAATAAACTCCTTAGCGCCTCGCCACGCTGATATCCCGCGAAAATAATATTTTCATCGCCAACAGCCATACTTTTCAATTCGTTGAAATATTCTTCGGTGTGGCTCGGCGCGCCGACAATCAGGAGCTTTGCTCCTTTTGTCATTGCGAGGCCTTGCGCGACAATCTCCCTGTAGGCATGAATTAAATAATGCATTCCCTTATGCCGCACAAGCCGCGAAACTGCCAAAATATATTCATTTGGTTTTAATCCCCATTTTCTTATGGGCTCAACTCGCGGCTTGCGCGGCATCAAAACCCCATTTGGTAAATAAATCGTCTGCCTGCCAAAATTTTTCTTGCAATATTTTTGCAGCATTTTTGAAACAACAATTGTTTCGTGCGGAAATTTGCAAGCTGCCCATTCGCCAAAACGCAAATATTTTTTCGCAAACCAATTCCACTTTTGATGCAAACGATCAATGCTATGAAACGTGACGACAACTTTTGTCCGCGGTTTCAATAATCTTGGAATCCACGCCAATGTTGCCGGCCCAACGCCGTGATAATGAATTATATCGTAGCGCTTAAACAGCGCGTGGATTGTTGAAATCAAAACATGCGTGATTGTGTCCAAGTTTTTCGTGGGGATTGATGGCAATTTTATCAAATTCACGCCAAGATATTTTTTTCTGCGTATAAAACAAAAATGCGGCCGGCAATAAACAAAAATATCGTGACCCTTTTCAGCCAATTGCAAACTTAAATTTTCAACGTGAGTTTCAACTCCGCCAGTTTCACTACGCCGAAGCTGATCGCGCGAAGGCGAGCCAGCTCTTACAAAAATTCCTTTTTGGCCAATATACGCGATTCGCATACATTTAAATTATACCACAGCGCAATAAAAAAGCGGATTCACTTTGTGAATCCGCGCACAACAACCCTTGCGCATTCCGCAAAAACATACTATAATAACACCAACTTTAAATATTAATACGGGCTTGCCCGCCGGAAGTTTCAATAAAGAACGGGCTTGCCCTTCGTAGCGTCAGCGAAGAAGGGCCGACGTAGCTCCCTGTCATCCGACAGGGCGGGCAGTGTACCTTTTCGCTACGACGTGCCGACGTAGCTCCCCGCCATTCGGCGGGGCAAGCAGTGTGTTTTTTCGCAACGTCAAGCCGACGTAGCTCCCCGCCATTCGGCGGGGCAAGCAGTGTGTTTTTTCGCAACGTCAAGCCGACGTAGCTCAGTGGCAGAGCAGTGGTTTTGTAAACCATTGGTCGAGGGTTCGAATCCCCCCGTCGGCTCCATAAGTTTATAATTAATAAAATATATTGAATTTATTTGCTAGTTACTAATTACCAGTTACTAGCCCCATCAACATTATGTCGCAAGATAATTTGATCAAATTGGAATGCAAAGAATGCAAGCGAATTACGCATCATACTTATAAAAACAAGAAAAAGTTGAAAGAACGTTTGATATTGAACAAGTTTTGTAAGTTTTGCAAAAAGCATACTGAACACAAAGAAACAAAATAAAAAATCGCTCCCAATATCGGGGGCAATTTTTTATGCAAAAGTTTTATTTCAATTTTTCCACTATATCCACTATATCCACAACCAATTGCTCGCCTTTTTCCAAATCCCGCAAAGCCACCTGATTATTTTTCAACTCCGTTTCGCCGGCGATTATCATCCACCGAATCCCCTGCTTTGCCGCGTACTCAATATTTTTTTTCAACTTGCGACTTTCCAAATCAACCGCAACATTAAACCCAGCGCTTCGCAATTTTCGCGCGATTTCCAAACCCTTTTTATAATTTCCGCGTGCGTCCGCAGAAGAGGCGGATTCAATAATCGCGACATAAACATCCACAACCGTTCGTTTCGCAAAATTATCACCAAGCTTTTCCAAGGCATCCACAATCACATCCAGCCCAAAGCTCAACCCAACCGCAGGAATAATTTTTTTCTCGCCAGAATACGCGCCAATCATATTGTCATATCTGCCACCGCCAGCCAAAGCAGAACTTAACAACTTTTTATTTTTCAAAAAAACTTCAAAAACATTGCCCGTGTAATATGCCAGCCCTCTGGCCAAACTTGGCAAAAATCTGACATTATCGCTTCCCACAAGCGCCAACGTTTGTTCAATTTCTTTTAATCCCTCGCTTTCAGCGACTTGTTCTCTTAATTTCGCCAACAAGGCGACGTTGTCGCCCTTTGCGTTGAGAATCTCCAAGAGAGCTTGTGCTTGTTTTGTTGAAACACCCCGTTCGTCAACCAGTTCTTTAATCACGCCGTCGCTTCCGATTTTATCCAATTTGTCCAAAGCAACAATCACAGCCTCGCGCTGATTTGTTTTAATGCCAACTTTTGCCAAAACATCGTCCAAAAACTTTCTATTGTTTATGCAAATTTCAACATCCAAATTAAGCGCGCTAAAAACATTTTGCACGACCTCAAGAATTTCAGCGTCAGCTGTCATCTGTTCAGCGCCAACAATGTCAACATCGCACTGCGTAAATTCGCGGTACCTACCCAATTTGATCGGACCATCACGAAAAACCGTTCCAATCTGATACCGCTTAAACGGCATTGCCAAATCAGGATTCATCGCGACAAACCGCGCGAATGGCACAGTAAATTCCGGCCGCAAAACCAATTCGCGATTTCCCTGATCAACCAATTTGAACGTCTCGCGCATTGAATCTGACTGCTCGCCAAGACCAAATTTATAAGCAAATAATTCGTACCTCTCCATCACAGGCGTTTCCAAAGGATTAAATCCAAACAATTCAAAAATATTCACGATCTTTGTTAAAATCAAATCGCGCTTAATCTTTTCCTCGGGCCCAAAATCTCTGGTGCCTTTTGCGCGCTGTAAGATATCTGACATAATTTTGAAATTCGAATATCGAAACACGAAACCCTCCATAGGCGGGCAGGCAAGCACGAAATTTGAATTTTCCAATGTTTGAAACATTCTAATTCCTGCCCGCCGGCAGGCGCGGTCGGATTTGAGATTTGTTTCGGATTTAGTGCTTCGGATTTCGAATTTATTTTACTGGGGCGGGTAAAGGGAATTGAACCCTCGCCCCCGGTGCCACAAACCGGTGTTCTACCATTGAACTATACCCGCCAGAATAGAAAATTTTTAATTTTAAATTTTTAATTTTGAATGAATGTACCCCAATTTCCAGTTTCTATTTTCAACAAAAATCGGCCAGCTTTTGCTGACCATTTTAACACGACAAAACATGGCCAGCGATTACTGCCAGTGATGATGAACCTCAAAATTTGTCGTAATTTTGTTCATATACTGGCATTATAGCGCTTTTATAAATTGCGGTCAAGCGTGTCTTTTTTCTCGCGCACAAAGTCTGTCAAATCCTCTGTCGTGGCCACTAACAATTTAAACGGAGATTCAATCAAAAAATCCAAAAATATCGCGAAAATATTTATCTGTGAAAATTTAATTGACAGCCAATTTCCCATGTAAATAAACGGCGTAAATAAAAAATCCATGAGTAGCAAAAGAACATTTTCTTTTTTATCAACAACAAACAACTCGCGCACCGGCCGCCTGATTCGCAGGCCGAAAAAACTGACCAATGCCAAAAAGAAAACGCACAAAACAATGCTCAATGGCCCGAAATGCAACCATAACAATCCGCGCACCAATAAATAAAGAACACCACCAAAAAACGCGACATAAAGAAGATTATAAATTCCGCTGACAATCCACGGACGTTTTTTCTGGATCTGCAACATTATGTCAACTTTCCGCTCTTTTTGATAAACAATACTATTACTCTCGCTGACAATTTTATCTATATTTTCTTTGGGCGGCATTTTAATAAGCAAGGCGATTAAAAACATCAACGCAGGTGGAAACAAAATATTGGTCGCAATTGCGTAATAGTTCAAGCCCAACCCAAAATAATAATCAATCGGAAGCTCAAGCAAAAACGCCAATGTCATTTTCGTGACGAAAACATAAATGATACTGCGAACAGCGGCGCGAGAAAGCCTGCCGCGTATTTTTTTATAACGATTTGCAATGGCTTTTTTGGTCTCCGCGGCCAACGCGGCAGGGTCGCTGACAATGTCAGCGACAGTACTCGCGCCGCCATTCTTATTATCAGACAGTCCATTCAGAACATCGCGCAAAATCGTGAAAACGGTGGCAGCGCGGCGCGTCGTTTTTGCCAAACGCGCTTGCCACGGATGGTCAATGGCCAATGCAAATTGTTTTATCACGCGCTCATAATCATGCGCGATAAATTCAATCAGCTCCATGTCTGTTGACTTTGACCAATCAGGATAAAGCAACGCGAATAAATGAAAATAAAGCGTTGAAACATCCGCTTTAATAAGCGCTTTTTGGCTCGCGATAAAAATTTGCATTTCCTTTTCGCGCTCTGACAAAGCTGAATCAACCATTTCTATGCGATTGCACATTGACGAAAACATCGCGCGAAACAATGCTTCGTCCCGCAAATTCGTCGCCAATTTTTTTTCTATTTCCACCGCGCAAATTTCCAAAAGTTCATCCACCCATTTGCGCGGCAATTTTTTAAAATTTTGTTCTTTAACTTTAAAAATCAGCCAAAGATATTTGTTGATTATCGCGTCAATTTCTTCAACAGTACTTTTAGTAATTGATTCATTTGGAACATACCTACTGCGCATCATTTCCTCAACCAAATGCTCCGCGACATTTTCATGCCTGCGCTCCCAAAAAAGCAATCTTTTCAAATGCCGAAAAATCGCTGCTTTTTTCAACAAATGATCCTCGCGATAATCAATCGCTGACCGCAATTTTTCATACCAAAAAGCCGGCTTGCTGATGACCATGTTGATTTTCACAAAACCGCCGCCACCTTGCGCTATTGCCGCGGGTTTTGAATAAGTATCAAGCACGCGAGAAAATATTTTGGAAAACATAAACAAAAAATTTCAAATAACAAAATCCAAATGTCAATTCAATGACAAAAATCAAATCAAAATAATTATTTTGTGATGCTTGTCCCAACTTTCGGAATTTTTGACAATTTTACGCCAACCGACTGCCCCTTGCCAGCTTTTTTCACCTGCTCTTTTTCAACTTGTATTGACTCAATCGTTTGCTCAACCTCTTGTCCATCCTTGCCGATGAATTTCACCGTATCGCCGACCCTCAGCGTAGAGGTTAAGTCAAAAACCCCGACACTGATCTTGTCAAAAAAATGCGTGATTTTGCCAATTGCTTTTGACATAAAATTAAAAACTTTATTTTGCATCTACAGTTAGTATACCACGCATTTTATCTTTCGCACAATTTTTCTTATTTTGTAGCCAATTGTCCGCAAGCGGCTTTGATATCTGTTCCATAACGATAACGTTGCGTCACTTCCAGCCCATTGTCCATGAGCACTTTTGTAAATTTTCCAATCGTTTCAGCGTCCGGCGCTTTTAATTTGCCTGTAAAATTATACGGAATCAAATTTATTGCGCACAATTTTCCACGCAACAGACCAGCCAATTTTCTGGCGTCATCTTGTGAATCATTGACTCCTGCAATTAAAACGTATTCAAAAAAAACTTTTCTACGAGTTTTTTCCAAATAATCATCAACTGCCGCCAAAACTTTTTTCAATGAATATTGATTGTTAATCGGCATCAGTTCGCTACGCAATCTATCATCAGCCGCGTTCAACGACACAGCCAAATTGATTTCCATTTTTTCGTCTGCCAACCTTTGAATACCTTCAACAATGCCAGCAGTTGAAATAGAAAATCTGCGGCTGCCCAATTCCATTCCAGTTTTGTCGTTCAAAATTTTTATAGCTTCCAAAACATTGTCATAGTTTAACATTGGCTCGCCCATTCCCATAAAAACAACATTTGTAATTTTTTCTTCGCCACGCAGAAGCTCTGCGAAGGCGGGTTTTTTCAAATATCTTGCGAACAATAAAACCTGCGCGACGATTTCTTCGCTGGTCAAACTTCGTTTGAACCCCATTTTGCCGGTCGCGCAGAACAAACAACCAATCGCGCAGCCAACTTGCGTTGAAACACAAACCGTATTCGCGTTTTCAGACCGCATCAAAACGGTCTCAATTTTCAACCCATCTTCCAGCGTCACAAGCGCTTTGGTTGCGCGCTTATTTTTTGAAACAAAAAATTGCGCTGGAATTTCTAACGCGCATTCTTTATTCAACTTTTCCCGCAAAGCCAGCGACAAATTCGTTGCTTCATTCCAATCGCTTATCAAATTTTTAAAAATCAATTCTCTCGCTTGTTTCAAGCGATACGCTGGTTCTGTTTTTAACGCTTCGTTCAATTTATTCAAAAACATAAAATATTATCCGTAGCTATGCTTTTAACCCCCTTGCTTTTCTTTTCGCGTCAAGCGGATTTAACATCACCTTGCGAATGCGCACGCTTTTTGGCGTAGCTTCCACGAGCTCATCGTCTCCAATATACTCTAACGCGTCAGCCAAGTCCATAATTCTTGGCGCATTAAAATGCTCGGCAGAACCATCGCCTTTTGAGCGCATGTTTGAGAGTTGTTTTTGCTTGCAAACATTCACGCGAATATCGCCTGATTTTGCGTTTTGCCCAACAACCTGCCCGCAATAAACTTCAACTGCTGGTCCGACAAACATGACTCCGCGATCCTGCACATTCAACAAACCGTACAAAGCTGTCGTTCCTGTTTCATGCGCGACCAATGACCCGTGACTGCGTTCTTTCCAATTGCCAGGGTCAGGCAAATAATCAAAAAATATTGTGTTTGAAATTCCCAGCCCGCGAGTCAATGTTAAAAATTCATTGCGAAAACCAAACAATCCGCGAGTCGGAATTAAAAATTCCAAAAATACAATTCCATTTTCCTTCTGCATTTCTCTCATTTCGCCGCGGCGAATTCCAACTGATTGGATTACCGCGCCAGAATGTTCCTCCGGAACTTCAACGAACAATTGTTCAAATGGAACGCATATTTTTCCATCTTTTTCGCGCTCAATGACCTGCGGTCTAGAAATTTGCAATTCATATCCTTCGCGCCGCATGCGTTCAATCAAAATAGCCAAATGTAATTCGCCGCGGCCGCAAACAACCCAAGTACCGCTTTGGGACCCATCTTCAACGCGCAATGCCATATCTGTTTCCAGCTCTTTCATCAAACGTTCACGTAGCTGCCGCGAGGTTGTGAAAGTGGATTCTGTTCCGGCAAATGGCGAATCATTTACGCTAAAAGTCATTTTTATTGTTGGCTCATCAATTTTCAAAAGCGGCAAAGCCAATGGCGCATTAATATCTGCGATCGTTTCACCAATATTAATGTCCGATACGCCGGCAAATGCCACAATATCACCAGCAATTGCTTCTTTTGTTTCAACTCTTTCCAATCCTTCAAAAGTCATCAAAGTTGTTATGCGGCACTTTTTAATTTCTCCGTCACGATCAATATGCGCGACGTCCTGTCCTGCTTTTATTTTTCCATTATAAACTCTGCCGGTCGCGATGCGACCTTTGAAATCATCATATTTAATCGACGTCGCGCGCATTTGCAATGGTTTTGTCGCGTCACCCGTTGGAGCGGGAATATGTTCCAAAATCGCGTCAAACAATGGTCCTGCGTCAGTCATGTTTTTCAAATCAGGAGTCAATCCAGCCTTGCCAGCTTTTGCCGCGGCATAAACAACCGGAAAATCCGCATAGCTGTCATTTGCCCCAAGTTCAGCGAACAAATCAAAAGTTTTATCCAAAACATAGCTTGGCCGAGCGTCTGGTTTGTCAATTTTATTGATAACGACAATAATTTTCAATTTCATTTCCAGCGCTTTTCTCAAAACAAAACGAGTCTGCGGCATTGGCCCTTCTTTCGCGTCAACAAGCAACAAACAGCCATCTGCCATGGACAAAACGCGCTCAACTTCCCCGCCAAAATCAGCATGACCCGGGGTGTCAATAATATTAATCTTTACTTTATCGCCGTATTTATCCCCCATAGCTTTAGCGGCGGGGGACCAGATGACAGAAGCATTCTTTGAAAAAATCGTAATTCCGCGTTCTTTTTCCAAATCATTGCTGTCCATAATACAAATGGTATCAACAACATCCTTATTCAACTTGGTTTTTGATTGGCGCAACAAAGCATCCACCAGTGTTGTTTTCCCGTGATCTACATGCGCGATAATTGCTACATTTCGGATATTCATAAATTTTGCAGTAATTAATGCTTGTCCCCCGTAGTCCTGCCGATGGCGAGGACGAAGGTGGGATTATTTTACCAAAAAAATAGCCAGCAGTCAAATGTGAATAAAAAAATGGCCGCGGGCTCTTTGAGTCCGCGGCACAACGATTACCCTACCAGAACGACTACCATTGCCGCGTAAAAGACTACCAACGGCACAACATACCATTTGTTGTTGCGTGTGTCCTTGTCGAAGGCGGCGGCGACGAAGGCGGCGACGGCGCCGGCGACGAAGGCGGCGACGGCGCCGATGGCGCCGATGGCGGCGACGGCGACGAAGGCGGCGGCGACGAAGGCGGCAAAGGCGGCAAAGGCGGCAAAGGCGGCAAAGGCGGCAAAGGCGGCAAAGGCGTGATTTTGCCGCGCCCGCCGCATCACAATATTTGAAATCAGCATGAAAAACACTGAAATCAAACCCATGATGACATAAACAGCAAGCTCTTGCTCACCACGGACTTCTCCTGTTTTTTCCAGCGTCTGCAACTTGCCGTCAGCAAACACCACAACCTTGTTGTACTGACTGATTGGAGTGATGTGGAAAAAATCGTCTCTCTCGCTCCTCAAAACCTTCAGATCAGCGGGGACTTCTTTCCCTGGATCAGCGACAGCGAATATCTCCTCTTTGGTGAGGTTGCGCCAGTTCTCCTGCCCGGTCTGAATGACGCGGACATCGCCATTGTTGTTGACCTCCATTCTTGCACCTTCTTTGGCAAAAGCGGGAACAGCAACGAACACAAACACAAACACCAATCCGAGCAACCTTTTCATGTCAACACCTCCCTTTGTTTTAACAACTGACTAATTATATTATCAAACAAACTCCGCAATGTCAATAGCAAAGCTTTTTAATGCATATTTTAGCGAATTTTCCGGCCGCATTCTATCTGCCAATGGTCTTACATTTACGTTATTCATAATGTCATTTCGAACTCGCTTTAGCGGGTGAGAAATCCCTTGTTAATACTCTGACCATCTTAACAAAAAAATCTTGCCACTTCAACAAAAAAATATCAAATTACAATTGCCATCCCTAAAATTGACTATTTTAAAATTTTATGATTAACTAACAACCAGACAAAGAATGTCTTGGACATTGACAATTCAATTTAACCAGCCGAAAAATAGGAGGAACTGCCATGACGACAAAATACACGAGACAAATTCGTGGATGGACGGTTGTCATAGAACAAACAGACATTGCACGCCAACAAGCATCAAGGAAAAACTTGCTGGCGAAGAAGCGGCGTGCGAACATGGCAGACGATTTTTTCACATGCTCGCCCCAGATTTAGTAGATTTCTACGACGCGCTATCTCGCCGTTTGATGATCATGAAAATCGCTATCAACGGTAAAGAGCCAGCGGATGTCATTGCGTGGATAGAAAAAAACAATCCGTCCAAATACGAAAATGGAGGCAGAATCAAACTGCCCCGCAAAGACATGCTCGCCGCAGACTCGCTTTCGCGGCTCATCAATTTCATGTTCCGCCAGATAGACGCAATGCTGGCGAGCAAGTAGACTTCAGCCCCCCCCCCACGAAACTTCGTGGGGGGCCATTTTATTTTTTAAAAAATTATCTTCCGGCTACCAGTCCCCAGCTACCAGTTACCAGCGTTCAATTTATTTTCCAAATCACAAAATTCAAAACGCTCGCGAACGCGACCCACAACAAATATGGCACATACAACCAGCCCGCAGCCTTTGAAATTTTGTAAAAATAAATCGCGTTCAACAAAATCAAAACCCACAACGCGATTATATCCGCAAATGCCCAAGCCGGGCTGTGCAACCCAAAAAATATTATTGACCAAACGATGTTCAACGCCAGCTGCGCGCAAAAGAAAACCATGGCCGACTTTTTCAATTTGCGATCCGTCTTTTTTGTCCACACCAAAAACAGCGAGACGCCCATTAGCAAAAACAACGTTGTCCAAACCGGCGCAAAAATCCAATTTGGCGGATTAAAACTTGGTTTATTGATCCCAACGTACCACGCTTGAATCGCGGGCGCGGTAAAAATTGAACCGACCATGCCAGCGAATTCGCAGACCGCGACCGCAATGATGAACTTCCAGATTTTGTTTTTCATATTTATTTAAAATTATTTTTCCAGCTACAAGCTACCAGCTACCCTGCTACCTCCCAAATATCTCCTTCTATCCCCTTCCCCAAATTTTTCAATCGCGTAGCGCAACATCACGCGCGGCATCTTTTTAAAATGTTTTTTCAAAAAAATTTCTTCAACCGGCCGCGCGCGATTACCGATTTCCCGCAACATCCAACCAACTGCTTTATGAATTAAATCGTGCTTATCAATCAGCAACAATTCCGCGATAACCAACGCTTCATCAAATTTTTTGTTTTTTATAAAATAAAAACACGCGAGCATCGCGATTCTGCGCTCCCATAAACTTTTTGATTTTGCCAATTTAATTAATTGTGTCCGCGCCACCTTATTAACTTTGACGTTTTTGTTTTGTTCAAACAAAAACGCACCTAAAATATTCGGCGCGGACAAATCTACCAAATCCCAATTGTTTATAAATTTTGTGTTTTTCAAATAAACCTCTACAACGCGCCTCCGCAACTTTTCATCGCCCTTTTTGAATTTGTCTTCCAAAATAAACAACGCACATTGCCGCTCCTCATGGATTTTACTTTTTAACAATTTTTCAACTTCAACCAGCGGTAAATCATAAAATTTCTTTGTGATCAACCTAACCTGCGGAACTTTCAATCCTAAAAAAATATCGCCATAACCATACTCGCCCTTTGCGGTTTTAAAAAAGCGCTGCAAATTCTTTGCCTGTTTTTTATCCGCGAATTTTCGCAATTCAGCTCGCGCGCTTCTGTGTGTCATATATTTTAATATTACAACATTCCGCGAAAAAAGAAAAAGCGGGTCTCGATGTTTTGAGACCCGCAGAAGAGCAACCCGTTTAAACAACGGTGGCCCCGCAGTCGTTTAACACAACGGATTGCGCCTCGTTCCTTACTGCGCAACAACCTGCTGCGCCGCAGACACGCCCGCAACGAACCGCTCAAGCGGAATGTACCCATCCCCGACCGGTAAATCTACTTTGAAACCGCGACTGCTCAACACGACGGCCACACCATTTGCCGCGCCGCGGGTAAGCCGTAGCCCAACCGGAATCCGCTCCACAGGCATCCGTGCATTCTGCGCGATAACACCCCTGACTTCTGCCAACAACTCATCTCTGCTCATGCACACCTCCGTTTGTAAGTGCGTATTTATACTAACTCAAAAAAAAGAAAACGTCAATACGTTGCCAAAAACCTTGAATTCGCTTATTATACCTTTATACAAACATTATCAATATGAGAGTTCCAACAAGACGCGCTGAAAAAAATATTAAAAACACTTTTGATCCATTTATCACTCAAACAAAGTTTGACGAGCTAAAAATAAAATTGGAAAAATTGAAAAAATCGCAGCCAACCGCGATCTCCGAAGTTCAACGTCTCGCTGAAATGGGCGATTTTTCGGAAAACGCGGCTTACCAAATGGCAAAAGGCAGATTGCGCGGAATTAATCAACGGATTTTGGAATTGGAAAG
>JAZDOE010000011.1:0-2070 GCA_043798985.1 Candidatus Falkowiibacteriota bacterium
AGACATTAGTAATGGCAAATCCGGTTTGTTCCACGTACTTTGTGCCAACATCAAGTTTTGGATAAACAGTCGCGTCCAAAACATATTGTTCGGCTTGTTTGTCCAAGGCATTGTAAATCATTGCTTCGCCAACTGCTGAACCGCGATATTGCTGGTCAACATTAAACGAACCGGCATAACGATGCCCTTCCGGAGTCGGCGCGTCAAAACGGACAAAGGAAATGATTTTGCCATCGCGGCGCAGAACATAAAAATCAATGTCTTTACCGTGTTTTAACGTCTCGCCAAATTCGTTTATAACTCCTTCGCCGGCTTTACCTCTTGGCGACCAGTTTGCTTTGGCGATTGTGAGCATTTCGGACTTGTCTTGGTCGCGCAACGCGTCTACTTTTGTTGTGTCTAATTCCAAACCTTTTAGATCGTTAATATCTATCTTTGCCTCGCCCTTAAACAGCGACCTAAACAGCGAGCAAAAGGCAATTGTGTCAGAATGTATATCACCAAGTTTTTGCGCGAGTTCTGCGCGTTTTTCCGGATGGTCGGCAGTTTCTTCCAACAAATTTTTTGCTCTGCGCAAAATGTTTTCTCTTATTTCTCGCCGTTGTTCCAGACCCACATGTCGGTCCGTCATGGCTGACAGAGTTTGGTCAAGATTTTCAGCGAGTTGTGTAATTTCGCCATATTTTTTAAATAGCGCCTGTGCTTGATTTGGCCCCAGCTCATCGGCTAATTTTAAAATTTTGCTGGCGTTTTCAACATCATATTCACAGGATAGGAAAGTTCGTAAAAAGTCGGCTCCAAATTTTTTTGTCGCTCTAATAACCGCCTCTTTGTTTTTGGGCCGTTCATGCAGTGAGGTCGCCAGCCATTGCTGTTCGCGCCATGACAGGTTGTCTTTAATCGGAGTTTCCGTCTGTGCCGCTATGTCCGCCGCAGTTTGCGCCACAAAACTAAAATCCGCCATTTGTCGGATTCTTTCCGCGTATTGTTCCGCAGACTCATTCGGCAGTTGCGTGTTTTCTTCTGTTATTTTATATGGATTAAATTGCGCGCCCTCTTTTTTGTGATATTTGGACGCGTTGGATTTTTCTGGTTTGCAAGTTGCGAATATCTCCCATTGTCCGGATGGCTTTCGTTCCACCACGGCATAAACACCATCTGATAATTTAACACCGCCGAAATCATCCGGTCTGCTATCGTCAATTAAATCTTTCACGTAAAATCGCTGGCTTTCAATAGAAATCATGTCGCCGGAGCTGATTGGGCTGATTGTCTTTCCAACTTCTTTCTGCCAACCGCTTACAGCTCGAAAATCGCTTGGCAACAGAAGCCCTCTTTTTTTCAGTTCAGGGCATGTCTTTGCTACATATTCAACCGGACGGCTGGTTAATAACGACTCATTCGCGCCATCCATTCGTGTATTTAGTTGACCAACCCAGCGCCTTAATTTTTGCGCGTTAACTGGCGCGCTTATACCGTCTTCTCCTGTAACATTTAGAATTCCGTTTTCATCACGACGACCGCTTAAATCGCCATAAATTTTTTTAGCCAACATCATTTCATTTAGACCAACATTTTCTCCGGAACCCAACTCAATTTTTTCACTCCAAGAAACTAACTGTCCTATCTCCCAGTAGCCAACGGTGTTGGCGCGACTTTTTATCATTTCCGGAGAAAATGCTTCGTCAAGATTGTTGGGGTAATAGAAAACTGGATGTGGCGCGAGCTGTTTTAATGCTTTTTGACCCGCCATTTTTGCTTCGTCATACTCTTCTCTAAGCACGCCGATTTCATTTTTTAAAAAGTCAAAAAACTGCTTGCGGTATATTTGTCCGGGTACGCCCAAAAATCCTTCTTGATATTTTGATCCTTCTTTTGGTCCGCCGATTTTAATTTCTTGCAATTTTTCCTTATCCCAAATTTTAAGCCCGTCTTTTTCTTCCACAATCCCAAGCTCAACTAACCGCCGCATTATTTGTTCTGTTTTAATTTCCGCGCGCGCTTCCGCCCTTTGTCCGCGCCGTTCTTCTTTTGGCGCGTACTGAAAGTTGGTAAATAATTTGATCGTCG
>JAZDOE010000013.1:0-15454 GCA_043798985.1 Candidatus Falkowiibacteriota bacterium
CGCCAAGGCTTCGGATGGCAAGCCACTCTCCGCCAAGGCTTCGGATGGCAAGCCACTCTCCGCCAAGGCTTCGGATGGCAAGCCACTCTCCGCCAAGGCTTCGGATGGCAAGCCACTCTCCGCCAAGGCTTCGGATAGCAAGCCACGATATGGTTTTTGTTTATATATTGCGGTGCGTTGATGGTACGTGCTATGTTGGGATGACGGTAGATATTCGGAAGCGGTATCGCGAGCATAGCGAAGGATTTGTCCCTTATACGAAGAACAGACAGCCGCTTAAGTTAATTTGGTGCGGAATTTTTCGTAATAAGTTCATAGCAGCAAGATTTGAACAATATTTGAAAACATGTTCTGGAAAAGCATTCACGAATAAACGTCTGATTTAATGTCGCAGGTTTAACAGCTTGCGACACGTAGCTCCGCTAAGGGCGGAGCGAAGTGTCGCGGGGTAGAGCAGTTGGCAGCTCGCCGGGCCCATAACCCGGAGGTCGGAGGTTCAAGTCCTCCCCCCGCAACCAATCTTCGCCAATGCTTCGATTGGCAAGCCAAAGGCCTGGGTAGCTCCCTGTCATCCGACAGGGCGGGCAGTGTATTTTTCGCAAGTAAGTTAGCCTGGGTAGCTCCCTGTCATTCGACAGGGCAGGCAGTGTATTTTTCGCAAGTAAGTTAGCCTGGGTAGCTCAGTGGTAGAGCGAAGGACTGAAAATCCTTGCGTCGCCAGTTCAATCCTGGCCCCAGGCATCTTTTGATCATAACGGAGTGTAGCCTAGAGGCTTAAGGCGCTTGCTTTGGGAGCAAGAGACCGTGGGTTCAAATCCCACCACTCCGATTTTCCGCCGTTGGCGGTTTTTTTGTTTTTTTGATATAATTTTCGCATATGGATTTAAAGGAACAGATCAAAAATGTCGGCAGGCAATTGATCGGGCAAGGACGCGAAGTTAAGTTTTTAAAGGCCATTGAGGAATTTGAAACAACCAATGGCGTTTCGCGCGAGCAAGCTGAAAAAGCGATTTTTTTGGATAGAATCAAGGCTGTGCAGGACAGGATTAAATTCTCAAAGACGCTTGGAGCGGATGTTGAGGAATTGAAAGAGCTGGAAGCCGCGATGAACGAAATTTTTAAGGGAGATGGGGTGGAAAGGTTAAGAGAGAGTTCTGCGGATCCTGCGATTTTTCGGGCAGTAAGCATTCCGCCGGTCGCGTTAAAGGATGTTAAAGGGGTGGAGTCGTATTTTAAAAATAAGTTTGATAAACAAGCTCCGAAAGAGGTTGTTTTAAAAGATTATGCGCAAAATGGACAGTTAATTGAGGCGCTACTAAAACGCTTTGCCAGCGATCCTAATCTTGGCGCTAGGACAAATTCTATAGAGGCGGTACTTGCCGCTCATCCAGAACTTGGCGCGGACTTGGGCAAGGTGTTGGAGGCGAAAAGATTGATGGCAAAGCACGAGAGCGGTTTTCATAAAGACCAAAATTTTGAAAAAACATTTAAGGAATTTAAGGGGACGGCTAAGGAAACTTTGACAGAAATGCTTTGGAAGGCGCCGGTTGACTCTATGTCCGCGATTATGAAAAGTATGTCGTCTGGAAGTTTTGGTAATTGCATAGAAACGTTTTTTAAAGAATCGCTAAAATTTGCCGGTCGAGAACTTTGGGCCGGCACAAAACTTTTCGCGGGCACAGTGAAAATGGGAGGCTCTTTAATTAAAAATAAATTAATAAGATAAAATGTCAGAGCAAGAAATACAACAAATTTTGGCAATAATTGAGCAGTCTTTTTTGCGGCCGGACGAAAAGGATGCTTTAAAGAATTTGCTTGGCGAAAAGGGCGCGAGCGTTAGTTTTTTTGAGGAGGCAAATAGGGTTTTTAGCCAAGCATTACTAAGAAACGGGGAGCTTTCAGATGAAATAGTGCAAAAGTTTGACGATGAATCTGCCGCGCTTGAGCAACAATATCAGCAAAACATTTCAGAATTGGGAGAATTGTTGGAAAAGAATATTGAGGGTGTTGATGCTACTGATTTAGTTATGAAAAATGAAATTTTTGATAGATATTATTTGGAAAAAGAGCGATTGGATGAAGAATATCTAGAGCGGCTGAAGAAAATGACGTCGCAATTGGCAATGCGCATAATAAAAGAAGTTTTTTAAATTCCTTTATGGTTAGAAAGTCGTTATGGCAAATTTTTTTTATCTTTTTTGGCATAGTGATTTTTTTATTTCCAGTTGGCTTAGTTGCCGCTAATAGCGCAATGGCTTCGTCGTCCAAGTTGTCATCGTATGTAGAATATTTTTACGATCGGCACAGCAATTATCTGGATGGAGGATTGCAATACGCTGCGCCGGATTATGGCATTACAACATTTAAGAAACCAGAGACCGCGAGAGAATGGATGGCGCTTACGGCATTTTATAAGTATCGTGCGATGAACAACGACGCAAAGGCAAAGATTATTATCCAGCAAGGAATTTGGAATGCATACGACGATCTTGTTCAACGGCCGCCACACACACAATCTTTCGCTGATTCCGAAGCGCAATTTTTGATGGTCAGAATGATTGAGAGCGTTCCAAGTTTGTTGACTGAAAAAGAAAAAAGCAAAGTCCTTAGTTTGGTTAAAGGATATATTGAAGGTGGAATTCTCGCGAAAGATTTGGAAAATCGCGCGATTGTGGCGGCCGCTCATTGGCAATATTTGGTAAATTATTTGTACGAGAATAATTTTATTGATGGGCAAACAAAGCAGGAGATTGATGGATTGCTTTTTGCCAAGATTAACGCGGCGATCAAAACATCTATAGATAAAAATGGTTGGTATTTTGAAACAAAACAAAAATTGTTTTCTACGCACTATCAGGTTGTTTCTGCTTTTTCTTTGTTAGCATTTGGCAGTATGACCAACGAGCAAAAATATTTGGATCTGGCGAAAAAAATGTATTTTAACATTAAAAAAATATCTTTTATCAATGGATTGGTTGAGGCAAAGATTGGGCACCGGCCAATTGGTAATGGCGCGCAGTTTTATTTGATGCAGGGCTTATTGGGAAAATATTTCGGAGACGAAGATTATAAGGTTTATTTGTTTTATGGGAGCGGCAATAGATTTTTTTCTGATAAAGAGCGTCCAAACAGGCTTGAATTTCATAGCACAATTGAAGATTCTGCGCCAAGATACCATGATGATTATGCGTTTAGTGATGCCGCTGAATTGGCGCTGACATTGCCCGCGCTGGACGATATTGATTGGACTGGTAAGTATTTTTTTGATAATCCAGCGCGGGCGTTTTTCGCTGATTTGCTTAAAATAAAAAATAGCGGCAAAACCGTTATTGTTAATAATAGAAAATTTATTCTCGGCACAGTCGGAAATTTTTCCAAAATTGTTAAATTAGGCGTTTAATTTTTTATCATCAAAATCCGTATAGTTAGTTAGATCGCACTTCCAAAATTCCAAAGGCACTGGAATTTTGCCTGCGCCATTTGGCGCGTCTATAACATAAGTCGGATAAGCAAGCCCGCTCAATTTTTTTCGCAGCTTTGTCATGATCTCAACCTCTTTTTTGACATCAGAAATAAAGTGCTCCGCGCCTTTTACTGGATCGCAGTGATAAATGTAATAAGGTTTTACGCCGATTTCAATTAATCGTGAAAACAAATCGTATAAAACTTGAAATGAATCGTTAACTCCCTTGAGGAAAATTGACTGGGAAAAAAGCATTGTTGAACAAGAGCGCAATTTCTGGATCGCTTTTAATGTTGCCTGCGTTATTTCTGACGGATGTTCAAAGTGCACCATTAAATATAGCGGCTGTTTTTTTACAAGCCTCAAAATTTTCAGTAGATTTTCGTTGACCAAGGATGGTTCAGCAACGTGGATTCGTGTGCCGATTCTGATAATTTTAATTTGCGGCAATTTAGTTAGTTGAGATAAAATCTTTTTTAAAATTGTTGGAACGGTAAGCGGATCTCCGCCAGAAACAATGATTTCTTTAATTAGCGGATGTTTTTTGAGATAGATGACTATGTTTTTTATATCATTATCCGTGAGCAAACCCTTTTTGATGTCAGACACTTTTCTGCGGCGAGTGCAGAATCGGCAATAGGCGGCGCAATTCATTGTCAAAAGTAAAAGCGCGCGGTTTCCGTATTTGTGCACTAATCCGCGCGTGACTGTGTACGCTTCTTCAAGTAAGGGATCAATAAAAGAGCAGTCATCAGCATTGTACTGCTCTTTGGATGATGGAATAAATTGTCGCGCGATTGCAGGACAATTTTTTGTTAAATTTTTTAGATGTGGCGAAAGCCGTGCGGCGAAGATTCGTCGCTCATCAGGTAATGAGTCCTCGTCCGCCAAATTCTGTATTGCCATGCTTTTGTTGTGGGTGCTCGGAATCTCGAGCGCCCGTTTTTTATCTTTCAAAAACATTATAGCATTGATAGTCAGCGCGTCAATTTTTTTTAGCAATGGCCTGTGGAAAACTTTATGTGTATTGACATATTTTTTAAATCCCCTATAATATTCAGTAGCTCTAAAAAATTTAAGGGGCTACCAGAACATTAACAATTTGAATCTAATTTATTGACCCTTGAATAGTGGCAATAAATTATTCTTTAGCCAATTTATTGAGACATTAATTCTCAAATATTTTTTCAGAGTTTGATCCTAGCTCAGGATGAACGCTGGCGGCGTGTCTAAGGCATGCAAGTCGTACGAACACTATTCGCGATTATATCAAAGGTGGTGTTAGTGGCAAACGGGTGCGTAACACATTGGTAACCTACCTCTAAGACGGGTACAACCTGCCGAAAGGCGGACTAATCCCCGATACATTTTGTTCACGATGGTGGATAAAGTAAAGCTTCGGCGCTTAGAGAGGGGCCTATGGCTCATCAGCTTGTTGGTAGGGTAATGGCCTACCAAGGCTACGACGAGTAGCGGGTGTGGGAGCACGACCCGCCTCACTGGGACTGAGACACTGCCCAGACTCCTACGGGAGGCTGCAGTCGAGAATATTCCCCAATGCACGAAAGTGTGAGGGAGCGACGCCGCGTGACTGAAGAAGCCCTTCGGGGTGTAAAGGTCTTTTTTTTGGGACGAACTAATGACGGTACCAAAAGAATAAGGGGCTGCTAACTCTGTGCCAGCAGCAGCGGTAATACAGAGGCCCCAAGCGTTATCCGGTTTCATTGGGCGTAAAGCGTGAGCAGGTTGTTTGGTAAGTTTCTGGTAAAAGCCTACGGCTTAACCGTAGGACTGCCAGAAATACTACCAAACTAGAATCCGGGAGAGGCAAGTGGAATTACCGGTGTAGGGGTAATATCCGTTAATATCGGTAGGAACACCAAATGCGAAGGCAACTTGCTAGAACGGTATTGACGCTGAGTCACGAAAGCGTGGGGAGCAAAGCGGATTAGATACCCGCGTAGTCCACGCTGTAAACGATGGATACTAGGCATTGGGATGATCGACCCTCTCAGTGCCGCGCTACAAAAGCTAACGCGTTAAGTATCCCGCCTGGGAAGTACGGCCGCAAGGCTAAAACTCAAAGGAATTGACGGGGACCCGCACAAGCGGTGGAGCATGTGGTTTAATTCGACAGTAACCGAAGAACCTTACCAAGGCTTGACATGATGCTGCAAGCGCACGGAAACGTGTGACCTTCGAGGGTGCATCACAGGTGCTGCATGGTTGTCGTCAGCTCGTGTCGTGAGATGTATGGTTAAGTCCAGTAACGAGCGCAACCCCTGTTCTATGTTAAATTTTCATAGGAGACTGCCGCGGATAACGCGGAGGAAGGTGGGGATGACGTCAAATCAGCATGGCCCTTACGTCTTGGGCTACACACGTGCTACAATGGCCGGTACAATGGGCTGCGAAACCGTAAGGTGGAGCCAATCCCATCAAAGCCGGCCCCAGTTCGGATTGAGGGCTGCAACTCGCCCTCATGAAGTTGGAATCGCTAGTAACCGCAAATCAGCTATGTTGCGGTGAATACGTTCTCGGGTCTTGTACACACCGCCCGTCACGTCAAGAGAGTCGGCAACGCCCGAACTTCGCTGTAAGGCGGAGGAAGGCGGGGTCGATGATAGGGGCGAAGTCGTAACAAGGCATCCCTAGCGGAAGCTGGGGATGGACTATCTCCTTTCTAAGGAGTAAATAGCATTACAAAAACACATGGCGAAAAGGATACATTTATTGCTGCTATTCTATGGTTAATTATGTAGAGACGAGATATATCTCGTCTCTACGTTTGTTTTTTGTTTGAATTTTTTTGTGGATTTGATAAAATGGTCGTGAAGTTATTAACGAAAACATAAAGTTTATGAGCGACAAAATTGTGCAATTGACAGCGGAAAATTTTGAGCAGGAGGTTTTGAAATCAGAGGTGTTGGTTTTGGTTGATTTTTGGGCGCCATGGTGCAATCCATGCGTAATGATTGGCAAGATTCTGGAAGAGATTGCAGATGAAGTTGTTGGCAAGGTTAAAATCGCAAAGTTGAACGTTGATGACGCGCTAAATCGCGATTTGGCGGAGAAATACGGAATACAAGGAATTCCGGCTTTGAAAATTTTTAAAAATGGGAAGGTTGTTAAAGAAATGGTTGGGTTGCAAAGTAAAGAGGGCTTGTTGGCAGAGGTGAGTAGCTTGTAGCTGGTAGCAGGGTAGTTTTTACAACAAAACTTTTATGAATACATTTGACTCGGCGGTGTCGCGTTTGGAAAAGCTAAAAGAAGTTATTGGAATCAATGACCAAGATATTGCTTTATTGTCGCGCTCGGTTAAAACCAATTATGCGGAGCTGAACGTTGACGGAGAAAAATTGCCAGCGTGGCGAATTTTACATACCAATGCCATTGGCCCGGGCAAAGGCGGAATTCGTTTTCACGAAAATGTCAGCGAAGATGAGGTGCGGGCATTGGCTTTTTGGATGGGGTTGAAAAATTCTTTGGCAGACATTCCATACGGCGGCGCAAAAGGTGGCGTGAAATTTAATCCCAAGAACAGAACGCCAAAGGCGTTGGAACAAATCAGTAGAGAATATATTAAGGCTTTTTATAAAGATTTGGGTGAGGACAAAGATGTGCCAGCGCCAGATGTTTATACGAATTCAGCGACAATGGGTTGGATGCTGGATGAATTTGAAAAACAAGTTGGCAGGCATGAACCGGGCATGATTACCGGTAAGCCAGTTGAACTTGGTGGGATTGAACTGCGCGGAAAAGCGACCAGCCACGGTGGATTTATTGTTATCAACGAATTCGCGAAAAATTTTGGGTTGATTGCGAACAACACAAGAGTGGCGGTGCAAGGTTTTGGTAATGCTGGCGCGAATGCCGCGGAATTTTTGGTTGGCGCCGGCTATAAAGTCATTGCTGTTTCTGATAGTAAGATTGGTATTTTCAATGACGCGGGGTTGAATATTGCCGAAGTTTTAAAAATCAAACAACAAACCGGCGAATTGGTTGGTTATAAAGAAGCACAGCAAATAACGAATGCTGAATTGTTGGCTTTGGACGTGGACATTTTAGTTTTAGCTGCTTTGGAAAATCAGATTACAGCCGACAATGTTGAAAAAGTCTGCGCGCGATTTATTGTTGAATTAGCAAATGGGCCGGTGTTGCCAGAAGCTGACACGGTATTGTTCGCGCGTGGCATACACGTTGTTCCAGATATTTTGGCAAATTCAGGCGGCGTGATTGTCAGTTATTTTGAATGGGCGCAAAACAAGAGCGGCGGATTGTTTGATGAGGAATATTTGGCAAAAAAGTTGGAGCAAAAGATGCAAAAATCTTGGCAAAAGGTGTATAATTTGTATATTGAAAAAGAAAAGAAATTTGATTTGCGCACGTGCGCGTACGCGATCGCGGTGAAACGGATTTTGGCAGCGGAAAAAGCGCGGGGAAACTAAAATTATGTTATATGATATTTTAATCATCGGAGCAGGTCCGGCCGGATACACAGCTTCAATCTACGCGTCGCGCTATGGATTGAAAAATATTGTAATCGGCGCGACGCTCGGCGGCTATGCCGCGGAAAACCATAAGGTTTGCAATTATCCATCTGAAAAAGAAATCAGCGGAAAAGATTTGATGCAGAAATTTTATGATCACGCGGCTTCGTACGGCGCGCCCATTGTCAACGAAGAAGTTGTCGCGATCAAAAAAGATGCTGAAAATTTTATCGCGAAAACAATGAGCGGCACAGAATATATGGGGCGCGCCATGATTTTGGCAATTGGTACGAAGCCGCGCAAACTCAATGTTGTTGGCGAAGACAGATTGTTGGGTCGTGGAATTTCATATTGTTTTACTTGCGATGGGTTTTTTTTTAAAAATAAAGTTGTGGCAGTGATTGGCAGTGGCAATAGCGGGCATACGGCATCCATTTATTTGTCCAGAATCGCGAAAAAAGTTTATCAAATTGTTAGAGGCAATGAACTAAAAGGCGAAATTGAATTGATTGACGAAGTGAAAAACAATCCAAACATTGAATTGATTTTTAATACAAACATTAAGGAAGCAATTGGCGAGCAAAAATTAGAAAAAATAAAATTGGCAAAAGAGGTTAGTGGCTCAATGGAGGTGGTTGTTGATGGGTTGTTTATTGAAATTGGCACAAAACCGGTAATCGGCGTTTTTAAAGATTTTAAATTGCGTAAAAATCGCGATGGATTTATTAAGGTTAACGCGGATCAATCAACCAATGTTTCAGGCGTTTGGGCGGCTGGTGATATTACGACAGGTTCAAACGGTTTGCGGCAAATTGTCACAGCGTGCAGTGAAGGCGCAGTTGCCGCGACGAGCGTCAGTCGGCATTTGAAAAATAATAATTTGTAATTATGTTTGATAGAAAAAGTTTGTTGTCAGATATTTTAAAGACAGCCGGCACAGAGCCGATTTTGCATAAATACAATTTGCCGTGCCTTCATTGTCCAATGGCAGCGCAAGAATTGGGGGTTTTGACTTTGGGGCAGGTTTGCGAAATGTACGAGCTGGATTTGAAAGGGCTTTTGGCAGATTTGAACGCGTTGAAATAATTTTTTTGAACAAACAAAAAATCCGTTATAAAACGGCTTTTTTATTTGGAGCGGGCGAGCGGAATCGAACCGCCATCATCTGCTTGGAAGGCAGATATAATAAGCCATTATACGACGCCCGCCTACGCTACGCTTCGGCGAGGTGAACCCGCTTTTGCGAAGGCGATATTGGAAACGTTTAAAATTTAAAATGGGTCCGCTGGGACTCGGTCACAACTCTCGCTCGCTTCCGCTCGCTCGGTCGCGACCCCGCCTCGCTACGCCGCTCGCCAAATAGCTCGCGTCGTAAAGCTCCGGCATTCTCGCCCCAGCCACGAGCAAAGCAGTTTGCTCGTAGAAAAAATGGGTCCGCTGGGACTCGAACCCAGGACGCCCAGCTTAAAAGGCTGGCGCTCTAACCGACTGAGCTACGGACCCCCATTGAAATAAATCTTTACAAAGTATACCGCGATTTTTATTTTTTTTCAAGAGAGATTTGCTATACAATTCTTGCGGCACCAAGGACTTGTTTGCTTTTGTAAAAAACAGCAAATTGGCCAGGTGTGACGGCGCGTTGTTTTTGGTCAAAAACAACAATATATTTGTTGGCTTTTTTGCTGATCGTTGCCAAAGCAGGTTTATGCGTTGAGCGGATTTTCACTTTTGCGCGCAGTGGCAAATGAATATTAACTAACCAGTTTGGATTTTTTATCTGCATTGTTTTATTGAGCAGGTCGCGTTGATCATGACTGACGTACACAATATTCTTTGCGGCATTTATTCTGACAACATACCACGGGCCACTTGCCCCGCCGACGGCGGGGTGCGGAATATTAATTCCTTTTCGTTGACCAATGGTAAATAAAAACATTCCGTTGTGCTTGCCGATTGTTTCGTTGTTCAACGTTTTAAATAATCCCGCGCCGCTTCTGCCTGCCCGCGGTCGCGGGACGCGGCCAGGGATTGTTGTCTTCAAAAATTCAGGCAAAGCTTTTCCGGAAACAAAACAAAAATCTTGGCTCTGTTTTACCACCACACCAACATGGTTGGTGTGGTGGTTTATTTTTTCATAAAAATTTAATCCGTTCTTTTTGGCAATTTTGTAAACTTCTTTTTTTGTTAAATTTGCCAGCGGGAAAATAATATTTTTCAGCCATTCTTTTTTCAAGAAGCTCAATGAATATGTTTGATCCTTTGCGCTGTCTTTTGCCAAATAAAGTTTTCCATTTTTGGTTTTTGCATAATGTCCGGTTGCGACAAAAGCTATTTTATGTTTTTTTGCAAAATCAAAAAGATATTTGAATTTTAATTCGCGGTTGCAAACGATACAGGGATTTGGTGTTCGTCCTGCTGTCCACGCGGCAATAAAATAAGCAACGACTTTTTTGTTAAAATCTTTGCGCGCGTCAATTATAAAATATGGAATATTAAATTTTTTGCAAATTTTTTTGCTGCGGACGCGCGCCTCTTTTGTGCAACAAACGTTTTCGCAAAGAGAATTGCATTTATTTTGCCAAATCGGAAGTTGCAATGTGACAGCAATCGGTTGCCAACCTTGTTGTTTCAGCAAAATCAAAGCAACGGACGAATCAACGCCGCCAGAAACGCCGACAACAATTTGTTTCTTTTGAACTGTTTTTATTGACATGTAATGTTTTTTTGGATACGATACAAATGTTCTTTGTGACCGTGGCAAATTGGGTGGCCACGGCAGATTGATTGTTTTTTTTCGCGGAGGTGTTTTGGCTTGGCGGGTGCGATCTCTCGTTGATCGCGCCTTTTATTTTTCAGTTTTATGTTTGATAATGATTTCGTGTTTTTGTTTCAGAAATTCCGGAATTTCTCGGTTGTTTTTTGTGAAATAATTATAAATCGCTTCTGCCAACGCGTCAGCTGCCAAAACCGAGCAGTGAATTTTAATTGCTGGCAAATTACCTAGCGCGTTGGCAATTGTTTGATTGTCAATTTTTAATGCCTCGTCCAATGTTTTTCCTTTTGCCAATTCTGTCAAAACGCTACTGGTGGCGATTGCCGCGACACAGCCGTATGTTTCAAATTTTATATTTTTAATTATTTCTTGGCCAAATTTATTTTTACTAATTTTCAGATAAATTTTCATTACATCCCCGCAAACAACATTGCCGACTTTGCCAGTGGCGTCCGGGTTTTCTATGATGCCCATGTTTTTTGGTTTTTTGAAATGCTGCAAGGTTTTATTTGTGTACATAAGCGTAAAAAATTTTGAATTTTAAATTTTGAATTTTTAATCAATTTTTAATGTCTTAATTTTTAAGCGGAGAGATTTTTCTCAGATCAGCCACCACTTTGGGTAGAATTTCCAGAACGCGGTCAATGTCTTGCTCGGTTGTCAATCTGCCGATGCTGAAACGCACAGAGCCGTGCGCCTGTTCTGGCAGCAATCCAATGGCCATCAAAACATGGCTTGGTTTTAATTTTTCAGAACTGCACGCCGATCCGGTTGAAACTTGAATTCCATTTATATCCAGCATCATCAACAAAGATTCGCCTTCAATAAAAGAAAATTGTAAGTTAAGTATATTTGGAACTTTGTTTTGCGCGTCAGCGTTTAATTCTACATTGTTGATTGCTGATTTTATGCCTGTTATTAGTTTGTTTGCCAATCCGAAAATTCGTTGTTGTTCGTCGTTCATCGTTGTTGTTGCGATTTCTACTGCCTTTGCAAAACCAACGACGCCCGCGACATTGACAGTGCCGGAGCGCAAATGAAATTCTTGCCCACCGCCATGCATGGTTGGTTCTATTTTTACGCTTTTGCGGATGAACAAACAGCCAACGCCTTTTGGTCCGTAAATTTTATGCGACGACAAAGTTAAAAGGTCAATGTTCATCGCGCGGACGTCCAGCGGAATTTTTCCAAAAGCTTGCGCCGCGTCTGTGTGGAAATAAATGTTTGCGCTGCGACATATTTTTCCGATTTCGGAAATCGGTTGTATTGTTCCGATTTCATTATTCACTGCCATCACAGAAACCAAAATCGTGTCTGGTCGCAGCGCGCTTTTTATTTTTTGCGGGTCAATGATCCCTGTTTTTTCAGGGTTAATAATTGTAAGTTCAAATCCTTGTTTTTGCAGCCACGCGGCGCTCGCCAAAACGCAATCATGTTCTATCGCCGAAATAATTATGTGCTTGCCGCGGTTTTTGCTTGCCATGCCGAAGCCCCGAAGGGGCGTAGGCAGGTGAGCGAACCCGCCGTCGCCAAGGCTTTGGCGGGCAAGTGCCACGCCTTTTAACGCAAAATTATTGCTTTCTGTCGCAGAACTCGTGAAAATAATTTCTCCGGCTTCGGCGTTTATGGCTCGCGCGATTGTTAAGCGGCTGATTTCCAATGCCTCGCGACTATTGAGTCCTTTTTTGTAAAGCGAGGACGGATTTGCAAATTTCTTAGAAAAAAATGGCGACATTGCTTTAAGTACAATCGGATCAACCGGCGTTGTTGCTGAATAGTCTAAATATATGTTTGGCTTTTTGGGCATAATATTTATTTTATTAAAGTTTCCAATGTCATTGATTCCAATGTTTTTTCAACCTTGTCTTTTACTTTTGACCAAATGTTTTTGGCGCGGCATTTTTTGCTCATTGGGCATTTCATGCCTGAAACGCATTGAACTGGTACGATTTCGCCATCCATTACGATTAAAAATTCTTTGACTGTGATTTTCTTCAATGGCCTCGCTAAAACATAACCGCCTGTTGCGCCGCGAATGCTTTTTACAAAGCCGGCGCGTTCCATTTTAGTAAAGATTTTTTCCAAATAGTCTTTGGGAATCTTTTCCGATTTGGAAACATCGGCAACGGCTTTGATTTTTCCGTTGCTTTTTGCCAAGACCAGAAGGCTGCGCAGGCCGTATTGGGATTTTGTTGATATTTTCATAAAAGATAAACCCGACAATATTAGTCGGGTTTATTATAGCTTATAGATTTTAACGCGTCAAGACGGCCAAAGATTCAATGTGCGGCGTGCGCGGGAAGAAATTATACGCTTCAAAAAATGTAAGTTTGTAATGTTGTTTTAATAATTCCATGTCGCGCGCTTGCGTTGAGGGATTACAGGAAAGATAAATAATTTTTGGCGGCAACTTTTCTAAAATCGCGGTCAACATTGTTTTGTGGATTCCCGCGCGCGGCGGATCTAGGATTAACGTCGCGTCGTTTGGAACGTGCTCAATCGCGCAAAAATCCGGCGTTGAAAAGAATGATGCTTTGATGTTATTTTTTTCGGCATTTTTTATTGCGAATCCAATATTGGTGGTTTCGGAATCAATGCCGACTAACGGCTGTTTGTTGTTTGTTGCGATTCCGATGCTACCGACGCCGCAGTACATATCAACGATTTTTTTATCATGGAACGTTGACTCGGCGATTCGTTTGAGCGCCATTTCATAAATTGGGATGTTCACTTGAAAAAACGACAACGCGTTATATTCAAAATCGCGCCCGACCAATTGTTGTTCCAATGTTGTCTGACCTTTTTTGCAAAGCAATTTGTCGGGCGTGGATGCCGGCGATTTTGGGTTTGAAAAATAAACTTCAATGCCAACGAGCGGCGATTGGATTTCAAAATCAAGATATAATTCGTCTTTTACAAAAAGCGCGGCGATTACTTTTGCGTTATCGCTTCGCAAAATTAAAGTTTTCAATCGCCGCGCGTCAATATTGAGATTGTTCAGTTCGTCAACAATTTGTTGCCCGGCTGAGTTTATTTTTTCGTCAGCGAGAATTGATCCGTTTGTTGGCACTTTGTGATGCGTGCCGCGTTCATAAAAAGCCAGCGCCACTTGTCCTTGATCATCACAAAAATTAAATTCCATTTTGTTGCGATAATTGTATTCTTGCCCATCGGTTTTTATTTCAAATTCAGGCAGTTCAATTTTGCCCAACTTGGCAAACGTTTCTTTGAGAATTTCTTTTTTATAAAAAAGCTCGCGGTCATATTTTAAAATTTGCCACGGGCTATTTATTAAAAAAGTTGAATCGACGGGTTCTATTCTGTCGTTGGATTTTTTGAGAATTTCAATTGCAACGCCAGAAGCAAAATCTTTTTTATCTTTTGTAAGTTCAACGATTGCCGTTTCTCCGGGTAGCGCGTTAAACGCAAAAATCGCTTTCTGTCTCATCACGCCAGCGGCGGGGCCATTTGAAAAGCCAAGCGCTTCGCCGCCGTGTACCAGTTTTTCAAAAGTCACTTCAATCTGTTGTTTTGGTTTGTCGCGCATTTTTTTGGGGTTAGATTTTTTGAGCCTGCCTCTCCGGCCCGCTTCGACGAAGCGTCAGCGAGGCGAGCGGGCAAGCATCTTCAACGCGAAAGTTGCCAATCCTCGTGCGGCGCAGTTCTTTGATTGTCGCTGGTAGTCCTAATCTTTTGCCGATTTCCTCGGCAACTGATCGCGCGTATGTTCCTTTTGCGCAATCCATTTCAACGCGCAAAACATATTTGTCCGCATCCGCAAAATGTTTAAGCAAGGTCAATTTTGTGATTGTCATTTTTCGGAGCGGCGCTGTAACTGGTTTGCCTTGCCGCGCGTATTTATAAAGCGGTTTTCCTTTTAGTTTTATTGCGGAATAAATCGGCGCAAAAAGTTCAATTTCGCCAATCATCCCGCTCAATATTGCTTCAACTTTTTTCAAATCAATATCAGCTACAGGTTGTTGTTCTAAAATTTTTCCTTCCAAATCGCCAGAATCTGTTTTTACGCCAAGCAAAATATCCATGATGTAAGTTTTATCAAGGCCAGTCAGTTCGGTCAGCTTTTTTGTTGACGCGCCAGTCGCAATAATCAATAACCCCGTTGCCAACGGGTCAAGCGTGCCTGCGTGCCCCATTTTGTTGATATTAAATTTTTTGCGCAAAAAACGGATGACATCAAACGAAGTCATTCCTTTTGGTTTATCAATTAACATTACATTGTCTAACATAGTAGATATTACCAGTTTACCGAAGTGCGTAGCCATTTGCAACCACGACAGATTGTTTATCTGCGCGCAAAAAAAAGACCCCAGCAATCAATGTGACGGCTGGGGATTCCGGTAATGAGAACCTCACGGTTCTCTCAAGCGTTTTCCGGATTCGCGCGGCAACTCGGTTGCCGTCTGGGTTTTTAGCCATCCCAGCTTGGCTTTTGGTTCACGCTACGCGAACCACTGCGTTCAATT
This sequence comes from Candidatus Falkowiibacteriota bacterium, assembly GCA_043798985.1. Lineage (GTDB taxonomy): Bacteria > Patescibacteriota > Patescibacteriia > UBA11705 > JACRDX01 > JACRDX01. Next base: position 15,211 of record JAZDOE010000013.1, read on the forward strand.
AGTTGTGTAGCCGAGCGGTTTTTCTTGTCTGTGGTGTTTGTGGTGCGTTGGCATTTACGCTAACCACCTTTTTTCACAGGGGGTTTTTACGCCCACCTTCATGCTTCTCCGCCCGACATGGGGTGCGTGCAAAAAGCCGCTCCGCTACCCGAATCCGTTCCAGACCATGGATTCCTCCTTCCGTGGCGTTGTTTAACGATGTCCACAGTATAGCATATAGTTTAAAATGCGTCAATAGGCAGTG
>JAZDOE010000022.1:0-6317 GCA_043798985.1 Candidatus Falkowiibacteriota bacterium
CAGCTCCTTCACAAGGTTTCCCATTTAGGGCCTCCTTAATTTGGGTTGTTAAGGACATCCATGCCATTATGGCAGGTTTTCCTTTATACTTTGACACTAACAAATCGCTATAATTTTGTCAATAACTGCCTTAAAACTTGACAACACTCAAAGAACGCGCTAAGCTATGCGCGTTCTTTGATTACAACAAAAAGGAGCTTCAATGAATGATCTAATGAATGCCCTATTGATCGCCTGCATAAAGGCAATATTCTGGATGGCAAATCCGTTCGGGCTGACCGCAATGCTGGCGTGTCTCTTTGGCATGTTGCTACTTGGATTCAACCGAAAACGGAGGTGAAGCATGAACGCACTGATCCTGCTTGTGGCCGTTGGACTTTCGTTTCTCGGAAGCTACGAAAATGTCGAAACGGCAGTAATGGCGCTCCAAAAAGTTGAACAACCTGCGCGTGAGATTCCTGTCGCGGAAATTCAGGCGCTCAAAAGCCGCGTGATAGATAAATACTCGCGCATGGGCTATCCGTACACGCAAATCACGCGTGTCGCAAAGAAGCTCACTCATGGCAACGTGAACGGTTTGCTTGCGAACTGGTATTTGCTTCCAGCTGACTTTCGCACTGGAATGATTCACCTTTTTCAGGCGTACGGGCTGGAAGACATGCTCTTTCTAATGCTGTATGAAAGCGCTGGGCAAACAGACCTCGTAAGCAGTGCTGGCGCAATCGGCCTGTTCCAAATCATGCCTGCCACAGCAGATAAACTTTGCGGCATTGACGAAAAACAACTGGGCATCTTGTTTGACCCAGAAACAAATGCCGCGTGCGCCGCGCAGATCCTTTTGAAAAAAGGCGCAATTAAAAACTGGCGCGTTGGTGTCATCCGCTACAATGGCCAGCTTCTGCGGTGCAATATGGCTGGATATTTCCAGTGCCTTGCGCAAACGATCCGCGGCAATAACAAAAAAGCCGCGGCAGCCGCGCAAGGCTCGCTTGATTACTTTCTCAACTTCTTGATTTACAAGGAAGTCGGACAAGCGTTTATTCTTGAACGCCCTACATCATAACAATACAGCGGCAAAAAGCCGCGCGCGTCCCCCGCTAAAATTTAGCGGGGGCCATTTTTTATGTCACCCTGAGCCTGCCTGCCCGTCCGGCCCGTTTCGACGAAGCGTCAGCGAGGCGAGCAGGCGGGCCGAAGGGCATTGACTCAACCGCGCGGCATTGCTATACTAATCAAATTAAAAACATATACTTATGACCATAAAAAAAGGTGACGTAAAAAAAGGAGAGCTCATCGTCAATTTTGAAATAACTCACGACGAATTTTTGCCGTTTGTTGAACACGCGGCAGAACACATTTCCGAAGAGCGTAAAATTAAAGGCTTTCGACCGGGAAAAGCTCCATTAAGTGTTGTAAAAGCAGAAGTTGGCGAAATGTTTGTTTATCAATATGCCGCGCAAATTTGTTCAGAAAAAACCTGCGACAGCTACATTGTTGACAACAAACTGGAACTTATTGACAACCCAAAAGTTGAATATTTAAAAATCGCGCCAAACAATCCTTTTTCGTTTAAAGCAACATTCACGCTTTTGCCGGAGGTTGAACTCTGCGATTACACAAAACTAACGGTTAAACCGAGCGACGAGATAAAGGTTGAAGACGCAGAAATAGAAAAAATTATCAATGATTTGCGCGAATTGCGCGCGCAAGAAGTTGCCGCCGATAGACCGGCGAAAAACGGCGATTTGGTTCACATTGACCTTGGAACATTTGTTGACCTCGTGCCGATTGAAGGCGGCCAAGCGAAAAAATATTCTGTGTTGATTGGCAAAGGGCAAATGATTCCGGGCTTTGAGGAAAAACTTATTGACAAAAAAGCCGGTGAAGAATTGGAATTTGATTTGCGATTTCCAAAAGATTATCACAATAAAAACATTGCTGACAAAATCGCGCATTTTAAAATCAAAATGATTTCTGTTTTTGAACGGACTTTGCCAACAGTTGACGAAGAATTTGCAAAATCTTTGGGCTTCAAATCTTTGGAAATGCTGCGTAAAAATTTAGGTGACAATGTAAAAATGGAAAAAGAGCGAGATGCCAGTTCCAAAAAAGATCGCGAAATAATTGAGTTGCTTGCCAAAAAATCAAAATTTGAAGACATTCCAGACGCATTGGTTGATTCAGAAGCGCACAAAATGGTTCACGAGCTGGAAGACAATGTGACAAAACAGGGTCTGAAATTTGCTGACTATTTGCAACACATGAAAAAAACCGAAGCTGATTTGCGGATTGATTTTGCAGCTGATGCAATCAAACGGATTCAGGCAAGCTTGATCGTTCGCGCTGTCGCAGACAAAGAAAACATCGCGGCAACGGAGGAAGAAATCAAAACCGAAGTTGAGCGCACAATCGCAATGTACAAATTGCAACGCACGCCTGAAAATGAAATGGAAAAAATAACAAAATATCTGCGCGGAGATGATTATCGCAGATACGTGGAGAACATAATCAAAAACAGAAAAGCTTTGGAAAAATTGAAAGAGATACTAGTTAAAAAATAGAAAAAACGCGCTAATATCTATGTCAATCCTTGCAATTTGCGCTGATTCGCATGATAACATGCCAAATATAGAAAAATTTCTAAAATATTGCCGCGACAATAAAATAAAAACAATAATACATTGCGGCGACGTCACAACAAAGCAAACACGAAGCTTTTTTACTACCAATTTCAACGGAACAATCTACTTTGCCAATGGAAATGCTGAAATTTCCAGTCAAAAACCGCAAAAACGAACAAACAAATTCCAAAAAATAAAGCGAAACCCGGTTCCTTTTGTTGAAATTATAGAAAACAATGTCGCGCTCGCCGCGTGCCGCCACACCAATCCGATTAGTGTGGCGGCGTGCCACCAACGAGACAAAGCTTTGCGGCTCGCGCGGACAAATAAATATGATTTTGTTTTTTACGGTCATTCGCATAAACCATGGAAAGATAAAGTTAACAATACGATTCTAATAAATCCGGGAACATTAGCCGGAATGTTTTACCGCGCGACATTTGCAACCTTTGACACGTCAACCAATCAAGCAGCATTGATCTTGGTAGATACGCTAAATTAACATATTTTATAAAGCACAAACAAGCGTCGCGTAATATAACAACAACTTACACGTATAACGATTCCCTTAAAAGTCAAGCAACTGCACGTTAATCCGGTTTATAAAGTTGCGCGTCCCAGCAAAATCAATTACAATGAGCCATGCGCCGCGCATTAAAGACGTTTCGATATTCAACGTTTTGACATTCATGCTTGATTCAAAATTCTAATTTCCTGCCTTGCCGGCAGGCAGGCAAAATTTAAAATTCGATCCTGCCCCCGTAGTTTCCCCCACGGGGGGATCACCCGCAGGGTGACAACGGACACCCGCCGCAAGCCGCAAAAAGCGGCAAGCAGGCGGGCCCGCCAAAATGCGCAGCTTTTGGCGGGGAACAAAATAATCCCGTCCTTAAAAACAATTCATTCCAAACCCGCCCCCGTAGTTCAACGGACAGAACAGCCCCGTCCTAAGGGGTAGATGGTGGTTCGATTCCGCCCAGGGGCATTGGACAAGCTTGGTGACCGTAGAACAATCCCGTACTACTGCGCCCGCCTTGCTACGCGAAGCGTTGCTGGCGGGAGGGAAAGATGTGTGTTCGATTCATGCCGGGGGCATTTTTTGTCTAGACTAGTCTATACAAAAAATCCAAACGTCCAACATTGACTTCGCACATACTACCAAAACCCGCATGTTATACGAACTTTGTTAAAAATCTGTGGATAACTTGTGCGTTTGTCTAGACTAGTCTATACAAACGCACCAAAGCCCTGTGGATAACTCAAAAATTAATCAACCCGTACTACGTATAACTGATAAAAAATTAGAAATCCGAAACACGAAATCCTAAACAAATTCGAAATTAGAATGCTCCAAAATTGAAACATTGTGATTTAGTGCTTCGTGCTTGTTTCGGATTTAGTGCTTCTGATTTCGTATTTGCCGCAGCGGCTGTTATATTACGCGACACTTGTATGTTAGATGATATAAAACAAAAAGGAGTCTTCCATAACAAACTCCTATAAACAAACCCCCTCCCTTGCGTTGATTATCCTTTATCTATCAACAATACCCGCTTTTGCTTTGACGTTAATCCTGAAACAATCTGTATTTCTGATTTTGGTATATCAAAATGCCGACTCAATAACTCAATAACTTTTGCATTTGCTTTGCCTTTTTCTGGCGCCACTGTAATTTTAGCCTTAAAAACGCGCTCGGTTATTTGTGCCAGCTCATTTTTTGATGACTTTGGAGCTACTTTCACTGTAATCAACATATGTACAGCCGAGACGTGGTATGTTTACCCCGCAGAATGCGGCGGCCACGTCTCTACCCATAAATTTTTATTCAAACAGCGAAACATCGCCCTTGCCTCGGCGGATAATTATAGGTGTGTCTGTGGTTAAATCAACAACCGAAGAGGGCTCATTGCTTAGTGCACCTGCATCAAGGATTAAATCAACCTGATCGCCAAACGCTTTTTCAATATCCAGTGGATCTGAAAAAAACTGCTCGCCGCTTATATTTACGCTGGTAGTCACAATTGGATTGCCCAGCAAACGCACTAGTTCAAGACAAACCTTATTGTCAGGGATTCTTATTGCAACGGTCTTTTTTTCAGGAATCAGCTCTTTTGGCACGTATTTTGTGGCTTTAAAAATGAAAGTATATGGCCCGGGCAGTAATTTGCGCATTGTTTTATACGCAAAGTCAGAAACAATCGCAAATTTAGAAATATCTTTCAAATCAGGAATTATAAAGCTAAAGCCCTGAACCTTTTTCTTTTTAATTTTGTAAACACGCTCAATCGCGGCTTTGTTAAAAATATCCGCGCCAAACCCGTAAATCGTGTCTGTCGGGTAAACAATAACACCGCCGGCTTTTAACACGTCAGCAGCTTGCTTAATCTTTGGATATTCTGGATTGTACTTATTAATTTCCAAAAGCATATTGAATATAATACAACAACAGTAGATAAAAAACCAGTTGTTACAAAATGCGAAGCACGAAATCCGAAACCCGAAACAAATACGAAGCACGAATTTTCCAATGTTTGAAATATTCGTATTTCTGATTTCGAGCTTGTTTCGAATTTCGATATTCGGATTTTGGATTTATTTAAAAAAAAACCCGGTCTGTACGTTCACAGAACCGGGTAACTGTCTTGGATTGCTAGCGTGACCCCGCTAGCAGGGAAAAACGGTGGGATAGACCCGACAAACTACTGCTTCGACGCGTCGATGTTGAGGCCGGCGAACGGGGAGTGCTTCAGCCCGTTTCCATTGCCGAGCGAGATGCTCTCTGCCCTTCCGCCGTTACCGCCGCTCGCCATGTTGGCGAACTGCGACACGCGCGCCTGCATGCCCTGCTGGCGACGCGCGCCCTTGGCCGCGTACGCCGTTCTCTTCGCGTCGGCTATCCGACGGAAGTACTCTTCCTGCTTCTTGGCCTCACGCTCTTCCTTCTCGAAGCGCTCGAGCAAGGGGGCAGCCTCGTCCACGAAGTACTCCCGCGACAAGTGCGTCCGGAAGAATGCGGACAGCGCGAACTTGTTCGGCAGGATCATGCCCCGGATTTCGCACACCGGGACGTTCGCCAGAGACACCACCTGCGCCTTGTCCAGTTCCTCTTCGGAGAGGTCCAACAGCACCGCGTGGATGTCCTTCTTGCTACCACCGGTCGCCGCGACGTCCAGTCCGCGGAGCTCCTCCACCTTCGCGGAGAACTTGTCCTTGCGCTCCTGCCAGATGCCGTAGGGCAGAAGGGCGAGGTTCGCCCGACACGCCGCGTCCTCACAACGCGGGCAAATCGGCTGGATCGTCTCGCTGTCGCGCACGACCAGCGTGCGCCGCGACAGCTCGCCGCTACAGCCGCAGTCCAGCCCAATGCAGACCACGACGTCTCCGAGCTTGGGCTCGGGCTTCGGCTGATTGGCCGCTTCCGCCGCCTGCTTCGCCACGAGCTCCGCCGCCGCCTTGCGCCCCAGCTCCTCGGCCTCAACCGCCGGCACCGCGACCGCACCTGCGATCTGTGCCGCGAACTCGGTCTCCAAGCTGACGGCCATGCTGACCGGGGCTCCGTTGCCATCCGCGCACTCAACCACCTTCTTCACTGCGCCTTTCTTCGTGATGTTCTTCTTCATAATACACCTCTATCTTGTACGTTTTTGTTGTCAAGCGTCCGCTGGCAAAACCAACGGAACAAATAAGTATAGCATA
>JAZDOE010000015.1:0-19148 GCA_043798985.1 Candidatus Falkowiibacteriota bacterium
AACCGCGCGAAATTTTGGCGTGAAGTTTGTTGAAATTGAAATTGTGAAGTAAAGTTGGGGGCTGGTAACTAGTAACTGGTAACTAGTAACTAGTAACTGGTAACTAGCTACTGGGGTTTGAAATATTAACGAAGCAGAAAACGAATCATTAATTTTTAACAATTCGTTTTCTGCTTCGTTGAAGCAAGGGGGTTGTCCGACCCAATCGGGCGCTTTAACAACTTGGATGGAGGGTGTGTCATGTCCGAAAAAGACGTGGTGCGTCCGGTTGAGGATTTCGGCAAGGATCTTGGGTTGGTTCACGAGGTAGTCGTGACCGGCCGCAAAGTCGGCGCGGGCAGAGATTTCTGGGCAAGGTTGGCGCATGACGAAGCGTTTTTTCGCAGGGTTGTTGAACTTGACGCGCCGCAGGCAGCATTGCTCCAGTTGGTTGGGACGATCTCTGTGCCGGCCATGCCGAAGCTCGGCAAGGTTCGTGATCTGTTCGTTGTGAATACCAAAGAGGATGCACGTTGCAAGATTTCGTATGTTAGGCAGAACTTCCACGCGTGGTTTGACGAAATGGACGTTCTGGCGTTTGCCGGCTCAACGTTGTGCTGTCAGACGTTGATGAGAAACGCTTGTGACAGCGACATTCTGCAAGCACTCGGTGGAGAAGTAAAAGCCGAGACAAACTTGGCGGAAATTTATTGGCTGATGGAACAGCAGCGAAACGGAGGCGATGGAATTCCGCTTGCTGACGGGAGGGCGAACATTTTCTACGTTCGCGACAAAAACAGAGTGCTGCGCGCGGTCTGCATCCGTTGCTTTGACGACGGTTGGAGCGTCTTCACCGATGGGGTCGGCCGCGACTCCTGGCACAGCGTCGGGCGCGTGTTTTCGCGCTCGCCTCGCTAAGCATCTGCGAAGCGGGCAATTCCTGATGACACTTTACACCGTGATGTTTATGGGGCGACTGAATCAGTTGCCCCGTTTTTTTATTAACCAAAAAAACATCACTATCAAAAGTGACATTTTGGAGGCCTGGGTGGGAATTGGACCCACGTATAAGGGTTTTGCAGACCCTCGCCTTACCACTTGGCTACCAGGCCAAAATATTTTGCTTGCCTGCCCGCCTATGTCCGCCTAAGGCGGGCTATGGCGGGGCTATCAGGCCATTGTTGAAGTATTACAATAGTAGCAATTTTTTTTTGAGAAATCAATTATGCCCCCCCTGTCATTCGACCCTATCATTCGACCCCGTCATTCGACGGGGTTGTTTGTCCCGCCATCGGCGGGACAAACAAAAATCCCCGAACTAAGTTTTAGTTCGGGGGGAATTCAATTCCGCTGTCTCCGTCGACAAGCTCAGGATGACAGCTCGGGCGCAGGCCCGTCTTCGTCCCGCTGGCAGCGGGACTACGCCGAGGCAGGCAGAAACTTCAGCAGGCTGACAGCGACCAGCCGGTAGTTGATCATGCCGACCAACGCGCCGAGGATGCCGCCGCAGAGCATTGGCAGAATGTGGTCTGCCGTTGATGCTGTGACAATTGGCGAAAGGTGAATCCACGCGACGATTCCGCCGAGCGTCCCGTCGATTGCGCAGATCAAGCGTTCCTTTTTGTGAATTGCCAGCATGAGGCTCACGATGAACGACGTGACGAACGAAATCGCCCATGCGATGCCGCCCAGCGCGTACAAGATTCCGTAGGCAAGTCCGACCCACATGTAGCAGAACACGAACGCAACGATCCAGAATGCGGCTTTGTACAGCAGCCAACCAATCCAGTAGAAAAGACGGAAGATGCCAGTGTATATGCCGCACAAGCACGTCTTCCACCGCTCTTTGATCGGCAAGTCGTCGTAGTTGATATACACGTATCCAATCGGGAGGTCTATTGCATCTGGCGGGTACAGCAAGATTTTGTAATGCTCCCAGCCAGCGAGATTGAAGCTCCAGACGAACATAAACAGTATTGCCATGCATGCTCCGCCAATGACGCCATATGTTATTAGGTAGGCGAGGATGATTCCGATTATGTCCGGGATGTCGTATGTTCGTGGTTGGTTGTTGAATATTGGACCATAGTCATACGCAACAATGAGCACTGTTACAGCAATGAAGGAAAGAATGATTGAGATCCAGATTTCGGGCTTGGCATTGAGCGCATTCTTCCATGCTTTCTTTGTGTTCCTCCGTAAGCCAGCCAGCATGTGCCGCGTTTCTTTCCACGCCGAGCGCAGAGCACCCGGAATCGCGACCAGCACCTTGCGGAATTCGTACGCCATGTATCCAGCGCCAAATCCCGCGATCAGGCACAGAAACTTGAATGCCGGCGCCAGCAACAGCGCCACAACATACAGCACCACTGCGCCGATGAAGCACGCAACTCCAACCTTCAACATGTTTCTCGTCGTCTCGTTCATGGCAATTCTCCTTTTGTCAAAGTTCGGTTGGATGTTACCAAAGATGATTAAATTTGTCAAATCAAGATTTGAGGAATTAGTGAGTAAGGTGTATTATTGAGGATATGAAAAACAAAAAGAAATTCATGATATTTGACGGCAACGCGATATTGCATAGAGCTTGGCACGCGTTGCCGCCAATGACTTCAAAAGGTAGAATGGTAAACGCTGTCTATGGTTTTGTCAGCATTTTTTTGAAAGCGCTTAAAGAATTTTCGCCAGAATTTATTGCCGTTGCTTTTGACAGAAAAGAGAAAACTTTCAGGCACGAAGAATTTGTTGAATATAAAGCAAAGCGAATAAAACAACCGGACGAATTTTACGCGCAGATTCCGATTGTTAAAGAAATTTTGCAAGCGTTTAACATAAAGATTTTTGAAAAGGCCGGGTTTGAGGCTGATGATGTGATTGGCACGCTTTGCGAAAAGCGGCAGGTGAATCGCGATGACGTTTTGTCAATAATTGTGACGGGCGATATGGACGCGTTGCAATTGGTTGATGACAATACCGAGGTTTATACTTTGCGAAAAGGAATGAGTGATACTGTGATTTACAATGAAAAAGCTGTGCGCGAAAAGTTTGAAGGTTTGGGACCAGAGCAAATGATTGATTACAAAGGTTTGCGCGGCGACGCGTCTGACAATATTCCGGGCGTGCCGGGAATCGGCGAAAAAACCGCGCTACAACTTTTGAAAGAATTTGGGACGATTGATAATTTGTATAAAAAAATGAAAGTCGGGGAATTTGAAAATGTAAAAATCACCGAACGGTTGTTTAAAATTTTGACGGAAAATAAAGAGCAGGCATTGAAATGCAGATATTTAGCGACAATTGTGCGGGATGTGAAGTTGGATTTTAAATTAGAAGATTGCGAACGAGCACCTTTCGACAAGCTCAAAGTGACAGAATTATTTGCTGATTTGGAATTCAAAAGCCTGCTAAATCGTCTTCCATTACAGCGGGCGGTTGAAAATGTTGAGACGGAACATGTTCCGTCTCAAAAAGACGGACAAAAATATCATTTGATTGACACCGAAGAAAAATTCGCGGAGTTTTTTGAAAAGATAAGGCCGCAAAAACAATTTTGTTTTGACACAGAAACAACTAGTTTGAATGTTTTTCAGGCAGAGTTGTTGGGCGTGAGTTTTTGCTGGCGCGCCGGAGAGGCGGCGTATGTCTTGAATAAAAAAGATTGGGTCAAACAATTGAAGCCGTTTTTGGAAAATGAAGAAATTAAAAAAATTGGACACAATATAAAATATGACATGGAAATTTTGAAATTGTGTTGCGACATTGATGTTCGCGGGTTGTATTTTGACACAATGATCGCGTCATATTTATTAAACCCGGGCAGCCGCGTGAATAAATTGGATTTGGTTGTTTTTCGCGAGTTGAAATACGAAAAAATTCCGATTAAAGCGCTGATCGGCGAAGGAAAACAACAGCTCACAATGGATTTGGTCTCCCCGACAAAAGTTTCTGAATATTCTTGCGAAGATGCTGATTATACTTTTAGGTTGGTTGAAAAATTGGAGCCGCAATTGCGCGAGAATAATTTGTGGAAAGTTTTTGAGGAAATAGAAATGCCGCTGATTTTGGTTTTGGCGGAAATTGAAATGAACGGAATCATGATTGATTCTGAATATTTGAATGAGTTGGCGGGCAAATTGCAAAAACGAGTCAAGGCGATTGAGAAAAAAGTTTATGAATTGGCCGGGAAAGAATTTAATATCGCGTCGCCGTTGCAACTGAAAGAAATTTTATTTGAAAAATTGGGAATCGCGCAAAAAGGTTTGAAAAAAAATAAAACAGGAGTTTCAACGGCCGCGAATGAGTTGGAAAAAATGCAGGGCCAGCATGAAATCATTGATTATATAATTGAATTTCGCGGCCTTTCAAAATTATTGAGCACTTATTTGGAGGCATTGCCAAAATTGGTTGAGAAAAAAACCGGTCGCGTACATACCAGTTTTAATCAAACAATTACCGCGACCGGTCGTTTGTCATCGTCAGATCCAAATTTGCAAAATATTCCGGTGAAAACGGAATTAGGCCGCGAAATCCGACGCGCGTTCATCGCGCCACGCGGCCGTCGCCTGATTTCAGCTGATTATTCGCAGGTGGAATTGCGGGTGATCGCGTGTTTGGCAAAAGATGAAACAATGATGGACGTTTTTAAGCGAGGCGAAGATATTCACCGGGCGACGGCCGCTAAGATTTTTAACGTGCCATTGGAAAAAGTGACTGATGACCAGCGCCGCGCGGCAAAAGAAGTGAATTTCGGCGTGATTTACGGAATGGGTGTCCACGGTTTGGCGACTCGTAAGAAAATTTCGCGGCAACAAGCAAAAGATTTTATTGATAAATATTTTGAAAATTTTCATAAAGTAAAAGAATATCTTGAAACAATGAAAGAATTCGCGGCGGCCAAAGGATATGTGGAAACCATGTTTGGCCGCAGAAGATATTTGCCGGAAATGCATTCTGGCGTTCAGCAAGTTCGAGCTGGCGCGGAGCGCATGGCAATCAATCATCCGATTCAGGGGACTGGTGCTGATTTGTTGAAGATCGCGATGATTGAAGTTTTTAAAGAATTGAAAAAGAAAAGTCCGGCAACAAAAATGGTTTTGACCGTGCATGATGAGTTGGTTTTTGAAGTTGACAAGGATGAAGTGCAAAAAGTTGGGAAAGTCATTGACGAAAAAATGGAAAAAATTCACAAACTTTGCGTGCCGCTGAACGTTGACACAAAAGTCGGTCAAAATTGGCGGGACATGATTAAAGAATTTTAATAATTTTTAAAATATGAATGAACAACCAATGCAACCAACGCCGGTCAAGGATCTGGCGGATCAAAAAATTAGTGACGCGGATTATAAAAGATTTGTGCCGGTATTTTTGAAGGGCGCGAAAAATTTGATTGAGGCAAATGATCCATTTTATAAAATGAACCAACAAATGTTGCGCGCGAACATGACCTTTTTGCCGGGAGGCGGCATTCCAAGACAACTTGCTGGTTCACTAGAAAGCAGGTTGATTGTTGACGGCATAATCAGAAAAAAGGAAGATGAAACGTACGAGGTTTTAAATTGGGAACCAAAGTTGTAATGTTTGTTTGTGCGAGCAATATGACCAAATGGAAAAAGAAGCGTTGGATAAAAAGTTATAAAGCGAAAAACATGCCGCATTGGGCAACTTCAATGACGCCGTCAAAACTGACGACAAAGTTTTTGGCCGTTTTAACAAAAGGCAAACTTCGAGACGAAAAAGTTTTGGAAATCGGCTGCGGCAATGGTCGCGACAGCATTTATCTCGCGCGCAAAGGGTTGAATGTTGTTGGCATTGATATCAGCGGTCAGGCGATTAAATTCGCGCGGCAAAATAAAAAAGAAATCTTTGCGAAAAAAGCTCCACGAGGAAAAGTTGTTTTTAAAAAAGCTGACGTTGAAGAATTGCCATTTGAAAATGAAACATTTGGCAGTGTTTATTCTGTCGGAGTTTTGCACTGCGTGAAATTGTTAAAAAGTTTTCGCGAGATTCGTCGAGTTTTGAAACCCGGCGGAAAGGGCGTGATTCTTGTTTGGCAAAGGACTGAATTTTTGAAAATAAATAAAACGCAGGAACAATGCGATCCTGCGAAATTGAAACAAATTTTAAAAAAATTGCGGTTTGTTATTAAAACATTTTCCAAAAATGTCGCGGCAAAAGGAATTGATTATGATGTCGGTCATAAAAATCCACACAAACATTTCGCAATAGTTTTCGTGATAAAAAAATGTGCCGATTGAGTTTCAATCGGCACGGGCGTAGAGACGAGACATGTCTCGTCTCTATCTGCCAGCCGGGCACGCGGTCTGGCAAATATCGCAACGATGCGTTTTTGCAGGATTGCACAAGTCTATGTAGGCTTGGCATTTTTCTTTTTCAGTAAGCACGAACGGCCGCAAGACATTTGCCGGACAGGCGCGAATGCAAGCATCGCAATTTTCACAGCCAGTAAAGGGCGTGCGTTCCTCGTGAACTTCCGCTACAAATTGCAGGTTCAGTTCCAACACGACAAACCGCAGGCGAGGCCCAAACTTTGGGTGAATCACCAGCGAACTTTTGCCCCACGCGCCCAAACCAGCGATCGCAGCTATTCGTTTCAGGTTTATGTCGTCAAAATACCTCAACTGTTTTGCCGTGTGACCGAGAGCGGCAATTCGTTTGATTAGCTCGCGTGTTTTCGGGCTAAAATGTTTGTAAAATCCGGTAAAGCGGATCTTTTCGCCGTCTGTTTCAAACTGGTTCAGGTCTCTGCCGGGCTTTGTTTCCAGCCCAAGAATCAGAATGTTGCCATTTGCCCCTGCCACGTCAAACGTTTCAGAGGCGAGCCGCAGGATTTTTGCTGATTTGTCCATTTTCGCCTCCTGTTTTAAGGGACAATTCATGCTATCATAGCGGCACTAGTTTGTCAATCTTGATGTTGGTTAGGGGGCGGTGGTTATGTCATTTCGACCTCGCCTTGGCCCGCTTCGCCGAGGCGAGCGGGGGAGAAATCCCTTGTGAAGGGCATTTACAAAGGGATTCCTCACCCACGATGTGGGTTCGGAATGACAGTTGCAACGCGCTCATTTTTTACAAAATCCGTTGCGACGTGATAAGATAGCCAATATGGCAGACGCGAAAAAACAAATATTTTTGTGGCACGGCGATAATGACTTTGCGATTCATGAGCAAATCAGATTTTGGATTGACGCGTTTTCAAAAAAACATGGAGCGCTAAATATTGCCAGATTTGACGCGCTGGAATTTAAAGATGATTTTGCGCGGCAAATTAAAAACGCGTTGCAAGTTGATTCTCTGTTTGGAATGAACAAGCTGGTTGTATTTGAAAATTTTTTGCCGATGAAAAACGTGAAGAAGAAATCCAAAATCAGCGAAGAAATTTTGCAACAGATTGCTGATAGTTTTGGCAAATTGTCAGAAACATTTTTTATTGTTTTTGTTCAAACGGAATCGCCATCAACAACTTCCGCGATTTTTAAAACTTTGCAAAAGTTGGAGAAGATTGGACGGGTTGAGATTCAAGAATTTGATCTGCCAAAAGGACGCGAATTGACGAATTGGGTTGTTCAACGAGTGAAAAAATTACATTGTGAAATTAAAAATGATGCCGCGGAATATTTGTGCGCGATTGTTGGCGCGGATTTGTGGCAGTTGGCAAATGAAATCGCAAAACTGGCGAATTATTGCGCTGGCTCGCATTGCGAAGCTGGCAGAGAAATTAAAAAAGAGGATGTGCAACTTTTGACAAAAGCTGGCGGAGGAGAAACGATTTTTAAACTTTTGGACGCGATCAGTATTAGAGATCGCCGCGCCGCGGCACAATTATTTGAACAACAACTTGCCGACGGCGCGGAAGAAATGTATTTGTTTTTTATGATTGCCAAGCAAGTGCGGCAGTTGCTGGAAGCGAAATTGATGGTTGAAAAAGATCCGAGAATTACGGCAGACGTTTTGAGCAAACAAATGAAATTGCATCCGTTTGTAGCGAAAAAAACTTTGCAACAGGCGCACAATTTTGATTTGAAAAAAATAAAAGAAATTTATTCCAGATTGGCCAGTATTGATAGAGACTTAAAAACCAAAAATATCAGTTTTGAATTGTTGTTTGAGGTGCTATTGAGCGAAATATAACATTGTGATAATATACAAAGTTCTTTGACCGTTCACATGGAGGTGTGCCATGCAATCGCTTTTGGACAGGCGGGAGTATGGTATTCATATTCCCGGGTGGAACAATCTCGTTTTTGTGGCGCCGCATGGTGGTGATCCGCGGGAAGCGGCACTGGCCAGCGCGCTGATTACTTTGTTTGAAACCGGTGCCGGAGTTATCATCAATGAGCGGATTTCGCGAGGCGTAGTTGATTTGAACAATGTTAACGCTATTCGGCAATGCGAGCTTGTTGCGGCTAAGCAGTTTTTTGCTGATGTGCTCGCCGCCGCAGAACGGGCGTTGAAATGCGCTGATGCTGACTGTTTTGTCTTTTTTGTGCACAACGCGGAAAAGCGTTTTGTGGAAGACGGCAAAATATTTCCGCGCGTTAATGGCGAGCAACAGGTTGTTGAAACGGTCTGCGTAAGTGGGCAGGATCGGCCATATCATCTTGATGTTGGCGCTGGCGTCACGTGGCTGAAAGCGAGGTTTGACGATTTTAATCTCGGAGACATTCTTGATGCGATTGATCAAGAGTTTTATCCAAAAGAAGGCTCGTCTTTGTTGCAATGGATGCCAGCGGCAAAGGATGTTTGGCCGGAACGCGGTAAGGGCGCTGCAGTCACCTGCCCGCGCGATTACTTACTGCAATTGGTTGGCTTTGCGCAACAGCTCCGTTTGGACTGGAAAGTGGAAATCGGTTTGGAGTTTGCGGCGCAACGTAGAAGCAATTTGGTGCAGGAAGTTTATCGCGTAAATAAAAAAAGCAAGCGGTTGTTCTGCGTTCAATTGGAGTTCATTGACGCGTTGCCGGTTAAAACCGTTTTGCTTTACATTTCGCATCTTGTCGCGACTTTCAAAAACTTTGGGCTGGAAGAGTGGGACGATTTCGCTGTCCCACTTGTGTGAAACAAAAGCCCCCCGCTAAAATTTAGCGGGGGGCGATTTTGTTATTTGTTCTTGTTGTACAATTTCATTAATCTTGATTTGTATCTTGCCGCTGTATTCTTTTTCACAATTCCGCGTTGAACGGCTTTATCCAACGCTTTTAACGTTTCTTTGAGAAGCTGGTCTCGTTTGGCTGTTTTTTTTGTTATTGCCGCGCTTGTATCTTTGCGAAGTTTTTTGACGCCAACTTTTACTTTTTTATTTCGCAATGTGCGCTTCTTTGTTTTGCGTATGTCTTTAATTGCGTGATGTGTGTGTGCCATATAAATTTTTAATGATTGAATGTTGAATGTATAAAAGTATAGCTTCAAATTTGCAATAAGTCAAGCGCTTTTTATTCAATTTGCGGTTTGTCAATTTTCAGTGGGTCAATGCTCGTCTCAATGCCGGTAATTTTTACGATATCTTTATCAACCTTTTTAAATTCATTGTAAGCGGAATTGTACATGTTCACCGTTGTGCCAAGATTGTTGCCAACTTTTTTCATAAAGTCATCGTAGCTGATTAAGTGTTTTTGTAACATTTCCACGCGTTTGATAATTTCTTTTGCTGATTCTTCAACTTGCAACGCACGCAAACCTTGCAATACCGTTTGTAAATATGCCAAAAACGAAGTTGGCGAAACGATAATGACATGCTTGTCTTTGAACGCGTATTCAATCAAATCGCGAGTATTTACTTTTATCGCGCCAACTTGATTGATTAACAAATCATAATAAATTCCTTCCGCCGGAATAAACATAAACGCGAAATCCATTGTGCCTTCATTCGGCCGAATGTATTTTGAAGTTTCGTCAATGCGATTTTTTAAATCTAATTTAAATTGTTTTTCCAATTGCTCTCTGCGCGCCGCGTCTTTTTCCACTACGATTTTGTTGTAGTTTTCCAAAGAAAATTTTGAATCAATCGGCACGATTTTATCTTTCACGAAAACAACAGCATCAACAATTATTCCGTCGTTAAACTTATATTGCATTTGATATTGCGATGGCGCGAAAACATTTTTCAAAAGCGTTTCCAAAAAATATTCTCCCAAAATTCCGCGTTGTTTTGGATTTGTCAAAATCTTTTCCAAGCTTTGCAGTTGTTCTGCAAAACCAACGACTTGTTTGTTTGTGTCGTCTAATTTTGTCAGGCGTTCGGTAATGTCTTTAATTATTTTTGTGCTTTGCGAAAATTGAACCTGCATTTGTCGGTTGGATTCGCCCAGCTTATTGTCAACGATTTGTTGCAGGTTTTGCAATTGTTGTTGCAATAAAATATTGGATTCTGTTGGTTTTTGTTTGCTACTGGAAAAAATAAAATAGAGAAGCGCGGCGAAGATTGCGATTGATAAAATTAAAATTATTATTGTCATATTTTGAAATTGTAGCAGGTTGGTGGCAAACGTTCAACCGTTGACTTTTTGAAATCAGCGTGATAACATTTGGGCATTGTGAAAAGGAGGTGTGTCATGCCGATTTTGAAGGTGTACGGGTTGCCTGGGCGACTGACAGCGAACGGGTGTCTCGCGGAGTTGAAGTCAACGTTGGCCACGTAAACAGCCAAGGTGATTCCGAACATGACGCCAGATCAGGTGACGGTGTTCTTGGTTCCGGACATGGACGTTGATGTCGGATGCAATGTGGCCGTGTTCGTTGATGGTTTGTTTGACAAGCCAGAGCGGACGGACGCAGTGAGGAAGCAACTGGCAGATGTGCTGGCAAGGGTCATGGTGCGGTTCGCGGAAAAGCATTCGCCGCGCGTGACGCAACTGGTGGAATGTATCGTGCGGCCGTTTTGCCCGCAGAATGGATTTGCCGCGTTGACCATCGGGAAAGAAGCGGAATAATCTGGCGAGACAGACGAGTCGGGCGAGATTCAAAGAATCTTGCCTGTTTTTTTAGACTTGAAAAAGGCTAAAAAAGATGTTATGATCCTACTGATTTTGGGCGGGTGGTGAAATTGGCATACACGATAGCCTTAGGAGCTATTGCCGCAAGGCTTGGAGGTTCAAATCCTCTCCCGCCCATTTGGAAATATGGATTTTAACGTTGGGCAAGCGATAATTTACATTCTGATGTTCATCTCATTGTATTTTGAGATTTTTTTGTTAGTGACCTTTTTTGAGGGTACTAAAAAAATTACCGAGAATGATAATTCTGACGTTGATTACAAAACCGTGACGATTTTTGTGCCGTGTTTTAATGAGGAAAAAACAGTTTGTGCGACCATTGATTCTTTATTGGCGTTGGATTATGCAAAAGATAAATTGTCAATTTTTGTAATTGACGATGGTAGCACTGACAAAACGTGGAATGTTATTCAGCAATTTAAAAATAATCCGCAGATTTCTTTGTTCAAGAAAGAAAATGGTGGAAAATGGACAGCGTTAAATTTGGGGTTGCGACACGCGCGATCAGAATTGGTCGGCTGTTTAGACGCTGACTCGTTTGTTGATAAATACGCGTTGAAAAATATTGTCAAAAGATTCGCGAACAACAATGTCATGGCCGTTACTCCTGCGATCAGGGTGCATAATCCAAGAACAATAGTTCAGATAATGCAAAAGGCAGAATATACTTTGAGCATGTTCATCAGGTTTGTGTTCGCGTTGCTGGGTAGCATTTATATCACGCCTGGCCCGTTTTCAATTTTTAAAAAAGAGGTTTTTGAAAAATTGGGCGGTTATCGGCACGCGCACAACACTGAAGATTTGGAAATCGCTTTGCGCATGCAGACGCATGGGCTGAAAATTGACAATGCTCACGACGCGTTTGTTTATACTGTGACACCGCGGACAATTCGCGCGTTGTTCAAACAGCGTTTGCGGTGGATACATGGATTTTTGGAAAACATGTTGGATTATCGCAGACTGCTTTTCCGCAAACGCCATGGAAATTTGAGTTTATTTATTTTGCCCGCGGCGATTATTTCAATTTTTTCAGCATTGTATTTCGCCGCGGTAATTTTGCATAATATTATAATGACAATGATTGAAAAAATTGCTAAATTCTCGGCGATTGATTTTAATTTCAATTTTCAAAATTGGGCGATTGATTGGTTTTATTTGCACACAGAATCTTTGTTCGTGTTAAGTATTGTTTTGGCGACGCTGACAATTTCCTTAATTTTGATGGGCAAATACTTGGCAGATCGGAAAATTTCATTTTCAAAAGATATTTTATTTTTTATATTATTTTATAGTTTTCTAGCGCCGTGGTGGCTGGCGAAAGCGGTATATAATACCTTGTTGTCTAGAAAAACTGCATGGAGATAGTTAGGTTTTAAAACATTCAAATATTTAGTCATTCAACATTCATTCAAAATTATCCCGAAGGGACCCCTTTGGGGAAAATTCAAAATTTTAAATTTATTATTTTATGGACTGGAAAAAATACGTCTTTGTATTGATTATCACGATTGCGATTTTTGCGACAAGCTTTTACATCAGCGCGTATTTTAATAACAAACGCGTCGCTGAGATGAGAGCGATTGAAAATAAAATTTCTTTGGATTTATTGTCTTCGGAAACGCAGTTTGCTTTATTGTCCGAGGCTTCTTGTAAGGACATTGGCAAGGCGTCCGTTTTGTCAACGGAAATAAATACGCTCGCGGAAAAGTTGTCATACATGGAGGAAAAGTTTGGAAAACAAAACGAAGAAGTGCTTGGGTTGAAAATGTATTATTCGCTTTTGGAAATCAAAGATTATTTGTTGATGAAAAGGGTTAGCACTAAATGCGGGGTGGCGCCGATTTCAATGTTATATTTTTATTCCAATGCCGGCGACTGCGCGCTTTGTGAGCAGACCGGGTATGTTTTGACATATTTAACCCAGCAACATCCGCAAGTTCGCGTTTATTCTTTTGACTACAACATTGATTTGTCAGCGGTCAAGACGTTGATCGCAATGTTTAAAGTTAAGAACACGTTGCCTGCCGTTGTAATTGGCGAGGATGTGCATTATGGCGTGTCCGACTTGGCTGGGTTTGAAAAATTAATTCCGTCTTTGAAGGAGGTTGAGAAAAAAACTCCAGCGGCAACGTCTAAAAACACTAAATAATATGCTAACAGAAATTCAAGTTGTAAAAGATAAAGTAACATTAGCGATGTTAAAAGAGTTGGCTGGCGAGCGGTTTGGTGATTTGGTTAAAGCGGTTGTTGACATTGAATTGGGCGTAATGGCAATCGGAGGAGAAATGCACTCTGACGAAGAGGAGATATTGTTATCCGCTGGCTCAAAGCAAGAAAATTTGTGGGGTATTAATTTGTATCCTGATAAACGTGGCGAAGATTTTATTGAGTTTGATTCAATGATTAATATTCGGCCGCGGCAAGGCAATCGTTCGCGCGGAGTTGAGAATTGCGCGATTCAAGAGAAAATTAAAAAAATAGTAAGCAATTTAGTTGATTAAGTATGGATATTGTTTATCATAAAAATTTGGCGGAAGGTCGATGGTTCAAATTGTCGCTTGCAGAGCAGATGGGTAATATCGGAAGTGAAATTGGTAGGACGATTATAAGAAAGCGGCGAGGAGAATCTGTTGACGCTGACAAGGCGCTGGATCGGGCGTTAGAGTTATTTGATTTAACAATGAGTGATCCGCGCTGGCTAAAAACTCGTCGCCTGCGCGAGATAGCGCGCGCGAGAGAAGTTTCTTGCGATCTTTTTTGTGGTGAAAATATTTATGGTTCAACTTTTGAATCATTGGAAAAATATTTTTATCAGTTTGCATTAGCCGCGAGAATTAATAAATAATTTTTTAAAGTATGGATCCGAAAAAAGGTTTGATCAGGACAATTTATCTTTATCTGTTCACGTGCCTTGGTTTGGTTTTGCTGACAATTGGCTGCGTGAAATTTTTGGATATGGGTTTGAAAGTGTTTGTTTTTACAGGTGCGGAGCAGGAAGAGCGGTTGCAATATAAACAACCGACAATGATGTATTTTGCCGATGACGCGGCTGTCGCAAAATCGATTAAAAGTTGCAGTATGACAGCTGAACAAAAACAGCAGATTGATTATTGGGTGAATGATTATAAAGCATGGAGAGAGGCTTACGCAAAGATTGATTATGTAAGTTCTCGCCGACAAAAAGACGCGTCAATAAATTTGGCATTGATTCTGGTTGGTTTGCCATTGTATTTGTATCATTGGTCAGTGATCAGAAAAGAAACGTCCGCCTCCGTCCCGCCAGTGGCGTGACTACGGCGTGACGAGCAGGCATCGGCGTAAATTTTAATGTTGCGCCCCCGCCACTTTGTGGCGGGGGTTTTGTTTATAAAAAGAAAAAGCGTTCCGTTGTTGCGGAACGCTGTGATTGCTATGAAGGGGTTTTCTGGCAGCAGATGTCTATTAGCGGCGTGCCTTTAATCATCTGCATGGCTTCTTACCGCAAATCCGCAGATGCGCGATCTGCAGTCACCTCCCAGCGAGAAAGGATAAAGAAGCTTCTGGCCTTTTCCAGATTGGCTAGAGCGCTGGCTTCCCAAGACCAGCGTTCCCCGCGCATTACTTCCAACGCGCCAAGCGTGATTGCCCGAAGAGCAATCGATGAACAGAACCCGTATTAATTGTATATTGTAATGAGCAAGATTGTCAATCTTGCGTTTTTAAAAAGATTATTGTAGGGTTAAGACAAATAGAGAAATGGGCGTTTTTGCGGTTCTTTTGGAAATTTAACAAACAAGCGGAGGTGTGCCATGGATAGTGTGTTGATTTACAGCAGTGCGTTCAAACAGCGGAGAATTCTGAACTGGTTGCTGATGGGCACGACGTACATGATGATCTACATGGGCCGCTACAATCTGAACGCGGCGTCGCATGATCTGGAAAAGTTGTACGGACTGTCGCATTCGGCGTACGCGCAGATCGGGCTTTGGGGATTTTTCGTCTATGGCGTGGCAATGATTCTCAATGGCCCACTGGCAGACAAGTTCGGCGCGCGCAAGGCAATCATGCTGGCAACTGCTGGTTCAGCAGTGCTGAACTTCTGCATCGGCTACTTGCTTTTCAATGAGTGGGTAGGAAAGATCGCAATCAGCATGGCGTTTCTTTACGCGATCAACATGTACTTCCAATCATTCATCGCGATCGCGGTGATCAAGGGCAACGCGCCGTGGTTTCATGTGAAAGAGCGCGGAGTGTACGGCGGTTGGTTCGGCGCAATACTCGCGTGTGGGTACTTCATGGCGCTGACAGTCGGCGGATTCATCCTGTCGTATCTTCCTCTGCCGTGGGTGTTCTTCATCCCGTCAGCAATCATCGGTTTGATGTTCTTGTTGGACTGGCTGTTCATGCGCAACAAACCATCTGATGCTGGGTTGGAAGACATTGATCCAGAAGACGCGACGTCCAAAGAGATTCGTGGACGCGCGCAAAAAGCGATGGAGTGGCTGGACAAAGAATGCAAAAACCCGAGCGCTGTTAGTAGGAGTCGCGAAAATAGAGTGCATCTTTTTTCGCTTTCTATGAAGCAGCTACTTGGCGGACGCAATCTGGAGAAAATCCGCGAGATGACCAGGGAGGTTGCAGTGTTGGCTGGTACGGCTGGCGTGGAATTCACCGAAGTCAAACCCAAGTTTTTTGATGTGTTGAAGTGGGCATGGTCAAAGAGGGTCGTGCGCAGGCTGACGTACTCCGAGTTTTGCACTGGATTCGTGCGGCAGGGAATCATGTTCTGGTTCATTTTGTACCTCGCAAATGTTCAGGAAGTGGTCAAGGGATCTTTGTTGTACAACGTTGCCACTCTGGGCATCACCGTTGGTGGCGTGCTGGGAGCTGTTATCTGCGGTCAGTTGTCTGACAAGGTGTTTGGCTCTCGCAGACCGCCAGTTGCGTTCATCTTCTATGTCATGCAGGCGGTGAGCCTGGTGGCGTTGGCAAATTGCACCGGACCAATAATGGCTTCGTTGATGATCCCGATCATGGCCATGTGGATTTTCGGCGTGCACGGACTGTTGACTGGCACAGCGACCATGGACTTCGGCGGTTCGCGCGGCGCGGCAACAGTGACCGGTATGCTGGATGGTATCCAGTACATCGCGTCCACAATCTGCGTGTTCGGCATGGGCTGGCTCATGGACAACATGGGATGGACTTACTGGGCATACGTGCTCATTCCGTTCTCTGTCGCAGGGGCACTGCTCATGCTGACAATCTGGAACGCGAGACCCGGGCACGAGAGCTGAGAAAGATTGACGCCACGAAACAGAAGAGATACGATTGTAATGTACTTTGGGTCTGCGATGAGCAATGAGCCGTTCCCTCACATCAGCGGTCGAAAGACCTACGAACGCGCTCGCTCGGCCGCCCTTGGGTTGGATCCACGGATCTGACCCTTTTTTATTTGTGTGGATAAGCGGGGTTTTAACGCAAATTTAAAGTATTGACAGAATTTTTAAAACGATTATAATAGACATTGCCTATAAAAATTTTCCATTTCCGATTGTTAATCCATTTGGGGAGAAGCTTTGCTTGAAACAGGGATGAGTTTGAAAGCAAGCGGCTCCTTTTTGTTTTATAGGACTGAACTTTAACAATTCGCATCAACGAGGAAATAAGAACACCGAGAGAATATTTATATTATGGTGGTTATACCACTAAGGGCGTATGGTGGATGCCTCGACACTAAAAAGCGATGAAGGACGTAGCAATCTGCGATAAGCCTCGGGGAGCTGATAAGCGAGCTTTGATCCGGGGATTTCCGAATGGGAAAACCTAATCCCGCAAACCGGGATTGTTCTGCCTTGAGCAGTAACGCAAACCTTGGGAAGTGAAACATCTCAGTACCAAGAGGAAAAGAAAATAACAACGATTCCCTGAGTAGTGGCGAGCGAAACGGGAACAGCCTAAACCTGATTAACTATGTCATGCGTGAAGTTTTTGTCTTCGGATAGAAATGAATCTTTTGACTTAAGGCGACTGGGCCATATGTTTTTCAGGTGTTGTGAGATGCTAAGTGAAAGCGCTAGTCTGCTTTCGTTGGCGATTGGATTTTTAGCCGAAGTCTCTGGAAAGTGACGTCGTAGAAGGTGAAAACCCTGTAGGCGAAAAGAATTTCAAAGCCATTTTAGCATTCTCGAGTAGCACGGGACACGTGAAATCTTGTGTGAATCCGCCGGGACTATCCGGTAAGGCTAAATATTTTTAGTGAGCGATAGTGAACTAGTACCGTGAGGGAAAGGTGAAAAACACCCCGGTGAGGGGAGTGAAATAGTAGCTGAAACCATATGCTTACAAGGAGTCAACGCCGTGCATAGCACAGGCAAATTCGAAGAACGAATATCGAAATCCTAAACCATTGTTTCGGATTTAGGATTTAGAATTTCGGATTTTCCCGCGCTGTGCGCGGTTATGGCGTGCCTATTGAAGAATGAGCCAACGAGTTTGTTCTTAGTTGCGTTTGTTAATTTTTTAACAAAAAAGTCTAAGTCTGTGGAGGACGTAGGCGAAGTGAAAGCGAGGGTGAATAGCCCGTTATCGCAGCTAGGACAAGACCCGAAACCGGGTGAGCTAGCCATGGCCAGGCTGAAGCAACGCGAAAGCGCTGTGGAGGGCCGAACCCATAAATTGTGCAAAATTTTGGGATGAGTTGTGGCTGGAGGAGAAATTCCAATCGAACTCGGTAATAGCTGGTTCTCCTCGAAATAGCTTGAGGGCTAGCCTCTGTCGTTCCTTTTGGGGGTAGAGCACTGAATAGGGTCGGGCGGAGAAATCTACTGACTCTAATCAAACTCCGAATACCAAAAGTAAAAAGACAGGGAGTCAGACTGTGGGGGCTAAGCTCCATGGTCAAAAGGGGAACAGCCCAGAACGCAAGCTAAGGTCCCTAAATCTATGTTAAGTGTGAAAGGTGGTGAAATGACTCTTACAACCAGGATGTTGGCTTAGAAGCAGCCATCATTTAAAGAAAGCGTAATAGCTCACTGGTCAAGTTGCTTTGCGCCGAAAATGTAACGGGGCTAAACCTAGTACCGAAGATGAGGACCCGCCAATTCGGCGGGTGGTAGGGTAGCATTTTATGGCCTATGAAGTCGGAATGTAAGTTCCGGTGGAGGCCATAGAAGAGAGAATGTTGGTATGAGTAGCAAAAATCCACGTGAAAATCGTGGACACCGAAAATCTAAGGTTTCCTGGGCAATGGTGATCAACCCAGGGTTAGGCGATCCTAAGCCGAGGCCGAAGGGCGTAGGCGATGGAAGAGCAGGTTAATATTCCTGCCCTGCCTTTATTTTTCGAAGGAGTGACATTGTTTCAAGCTTTGAGCGTTCGTATGGTTATAACGTTGCTCTGTTTTGGATTCTTCCCAGGCAAATCCGGGAGGAGTTAAGTCCGAAGCAGAGTAGAAGACTGCGGCCTCGGCCAAAGTCAATTCATAGGGAGAGACAATCAAGAAAAACTTCTAGAGTCAAAGTAAGGGCAACCGTACCGGAAACCGACACAGGTGGATAGGGCGAGAAGCCCAAGGTGTACGAGAGAACCCTCGTTTAGGAACTCGGCAAAACAGCGGTCGTAAGTTCGCAATAAGACCTCCCCCGCATACGCGGGGGCGCAGCTAAAGACTTCAAGCGACTGTTTAACAAAAACACAGGTCCCTGCTAAACCGTAAGGTGATGTATAGGGGCTGATGCCTGGCCAGTGTCAGAACGTTAAGGTGACTCCTTTTTTGGGAGGATCCGAAGCGCTGATGAACGCCGGCGATAACTATAATCGTCCTAAGGTAGCGAAATTCCTTGTCGGGTAAGTTCCGACCTGCACGAATGGCATAACGACTTGAAGACTGTCTCAACGAGGGACTCGGCGAAATTGCATGAGGAGTGAAGATGCTCCTTTTCCGTAGTTGGACGAAAAGACCCCGTGAAGCTTTACTATAACTTGGTATTGGATTAAGAATGTTCTTGTTCAGCATAGGTGGGAGACTTTGAAGCCCCGACCTCAGTCGGGGTGGAGTCAAAAGTGAGATACCACCCTAGGGTATTTTTAATTCTAATCCTGACCCTTGAATCAGGGCAGGAGACAGTATCTGGTGGGTAGTTTAACTGGGGCGGTTGCCTCCTAAAAAGTAACGGAGGCGTT
>JAZDOE010000014.1:0-34309 GCA_043798985.1 Candidatus Falkowiibacteriota bacterium
TTGTTCAAACTTGCTCGGTCAAAAACCATGTACGCGCCAAACCCAAGTCCTCCGCTCAACTTTGTTTTCAATCCAGAACCCTCTTCAATTGTCCAGCCAGTCAAATCAATGACGCTCGCGGAATTATTGTAAATTTCTACCCATTCTTTATCTCCTGTTGCTGGGTCAGAAACAAATTCATTGATTAAAACCGCGCCGCTAGAAATTACTGGCTTGCCCGCCATAGTCTCGCTATCCTGCGAGACAGCGGCGGGCGCAGGTTCAACGGTCACTGGCTTGCCCGCCATAGTCTCGCTATCCTGCGAGACAGCGGCGGGCGCGTCAACAACCGCAGGCGTTGGTTCAACAACCGCGGGCGTTTCAGCTACCACCAGCTTGTCCTCCGAAGTCCCGTCAGCAGGCGGGACAGAGGCGGATTGGTCAATGGGAGAAATCGCCGCCTTGTCCGCCGCGGAGGCGGAGCAACCATTTTCCAGCGCAGCCACTTTGTTTTCCAGCGCCGCAAGCCGTTGTTCCAAATTATTTATCGTGTCAATTAAATCGCCGCTTAATTCAACCGAATATTTATTTTCCGCAGCTGATGTTACTTGGCCAAAACACATTAACAATCCGCAAAGTATAAAAACCAATGTTGTTTTGCGCATATATTTATCAAAAATTCGAAATACTAAGCACGAAATCCTAAACAAATACGAAACACGAATTTACCAATTCATCAAATAGGTCTCTTAAAAGAAATCTTTTCTACCCAGAGATTCATTCGCCTCAATATAATTTGCAGCAACAGAAGAAGATGAACGCAATATTTGTTTAATATAATCCACGTCACTCCATATTTTCGGCAAACTTTTCACATACTCTTTAACAGCTTTAGCAAATGTAGCTGTCCTGTTTTCTAAATCGTACACTTTTGACATAGGTTGGATAATTGGAAAATTGGATAATTAGGGTTTGTTTAGGATTTAGGATTTCGTATTTAGTTTATTAGTTTAACAATTCTTTCTCCAACTCATCGCTAATAAACAAATACGGATATTCTTCTGGTTTATCAACCAACTTCACTTTGCCTGCCATTGGCCGCGTTTTCAGATATTCAACTTCCTTTGCCAAATCGCCCTTTGTCGCGACTTCTTTTAGACGGCCGCCCTTTTGCCAAACTTTAAATTTTCGTCCTTCAAATTTTTTCGCCTCATCTTTAAACTCCGCCAGAATTTTTTCCGGACGCGGACGGCTGATCTTCTTGGATTTGAAAAAATCTAAAACCTTAAATCCCGCGTCACGGTTTTTCACCTCCATCATCAAATTTGTTAAAATCTCCCGCGCCACATTTTTTTTCAGTTCTCCATAAACTTGGCGCGGGTCATTTTTCTTTGGGCTTGCTTTGAACATCCAGCTGAAATAATTCGGCATGATCACATACGCGAGATTGCAAAGATCCATTGTGGTTTCCATTTGTTTCAGCGCGCGCGTAAGCGCCGCGCAATACTCTTCTGTGACGAAAACGTTTTTGTTGCGGCAAATTGCCGTTGAGAAAGAGAAAATCCGCTGGTCAGAAACAACCGGCGCGGCAAGCTCTTTCATCATTTGTGTAGGACTCATACGATTGCAAATTCTTCGTCATAATTTCACAACCCCTTGTTGCAAGATCTGCTCGAAAGAATTTGATTATTTATCTATCTTCAATATAACGCGCGCCACGCGCAATATTAATAAAATCGTTATCCACTTCTGACAAAAATTTCGCGCAAACAAAAAAGAGCTGAATTTTCATCTCATTCCAGCTCTTTAAAAACTTAAAAATCTGTCAGCAACGGTCAACGCCTTAGCCGGTAATCGGCTCAATTACCTTATAGTCCAAAAAACAAATTTCCGGCAAATCTTTCACCAATTTTGCCCAGTTCAAACCATACATTTTGGTTGCCAGCGCTTCGGTTGTAATCCACTGAATCGTCCCATTGTCACCAACGCGATAAACCTTATTTATACTCGGCACCTTCATCAATGTTCCGGCCTTGAACGGCACGCTCTTGCCCATTTCATATTTTGCCAATTCATCCACGCTAATAACTTTCACCGCTGTAAAATTATTTCCCCAATATGATTCATAAATCGCCTGCGTGGGATATGGATGCCTGATATTGTTTTTATCCAAAAAATACACCGCAGTATTTTCTTTACTCTTGATCAATTGTCCATCAGTGAAATTTTCCGGCGCTTCCAAAAACTTTATCAACTTGACTTGATCAATTTTCGCGCCACCTACTTCTGCCTCAATTTTAAATTGCCCGGCCTGTTTTGATTTTATGTTAAAAGCCACTTGTCCGTCTTCGTTTGTTATGCCTTGCGCGCTACTGCCAAACTGCTTGTCCACGCTTGCCCAATTCAATGTCACTGCCTTGTTCTCAACCGGCGTGTCGGAAATACTACGCGCCGTCACCAAAACAACAATAGAATCGCCCAACCCTGCGTATGCTTGTTCTTTGTTTATCAAAATTGATGATTTGGACGCGGAAAATCTCTCTTCTTTTTTCACGTAAACCATCACAATTGGCGTAGAAATCTCTCCAATAGGCGTAATCACCCGCGCCTTGATAAAATGAATACCGTTATTGTAAATTACCCAAGAATATTTCCACTCCGAACAATTTACATTCAGGCATTCTGCGGTTTGCCACTTACCGTTCAAAGAAACTTCCACTTTTGCAATATTCGCGGCAGATGCTTTGCCTGAAACTGAAAAAACGTCCGCGGTTATCACTTGATTGTCAACAAGATTCAAAAACGAAATTTCGCCTAAAGCTTGAATTAAAAATGCGCTCGCGCTTTGCGGTGCTAAAAACAAAATACATAAAAATGTAATTATCAAACTACGCATACGGATAAATTCTCCGTCTACAAGCTACCAGCTACCCTACTACTTTCCTCTCCCATTATACCAACCACGAAAAATAAAAAAAGAGCCCCTCGGCCTTTAGACGGGGGACCCTCTTTTTTTCAACTCAACCCGCTAATTAAACCGACAAGATTAGTTAGTCATTCTCGCCGTTGTAGATGGGGTTGCCTCTACCAAGTAGCTGTTGAACCAGTCACCTGAAGACGTCGGGGTCGGGGTTGCAACAGTAGAAGCGTGAGCATCTGTGGAATTATCTGACCAGATAATTGAACCCGCTTCTTCACTTGCGCCAGCGCTTGTGGCCAAAGTTGTGGTACCAAAAGCTACGTTAGTTGAAGTTAACAGATATTTCACTCCAACAGCAGAAACTGCGCTAGCATCGCCTTGCAACTGGATTGACAAACTATCATCATCCGCAGCGGCAGTATAACCAGAGGTAACACCCTTAAGGTAATAAGTGTATGTTAAACCCGCTGGAATACTCTCTTCCGTTGTCCAGTAAATATGGAAATAATCAGTTCCCTCACCCATCGTTCCTGCATCAGGAGATTCAATTGAAACACCATCATCACGCTTAATTGTAACAGAAGAAGCAAGATTTGTTGTGCCGCGATAAAGCTTCAACGAACCAAGTAGTAATGTGTTAGCTGTGCCTTCAACATCCGTCAAAACTGTCTTAAACTTCAATTGCTTCAAAGACACATTTCCAGCACTATCCGCTGTTACCGAGAAGGCAAACACATTTTGCTCTTCTCCATTTGCCACAGCAGTACCAACAGCAATAGGAGCAAATGTTGGGACCGATGCACGCAATGTTTGCGCATTACCGTCCATATTGATACCAGCGGTGCTGTTAAAAGCATCATCGCCATAAGTAGCGCCAGAGCTGCTTCCTTTAGCAGTGATAAACGTGTCATCATTTCCGTTTGTACCATCAGCAAAGTCAATCGCAGGCGCGTCATTTGCGCTTACGCCATTGCCAGTGCCATTAAACACAGCCTTGACAATCAATACGTTTGTCTTGCTCTTTTCAATAACCAATGTTCCCGGGTCAAAGTTAAATGTAGCGCTTGCGTCAATCATATTAGCTGATCCAAGAAGCTTTTCAGCATCTGATCCAACTTTCTGATATAGCTTGATTCCGTTTGTCGCGAAATCAGCTGCCGCTCCACCGTTTCTCGTGAACTTGATCATTGTGACGTCAGCATTCTCATTAACAGCAACTGCTTTAATCGCGGTCATTGTCTTTTCAGCAGTTGTTCCTGTTGCTCCGGTTGCAACCAATCCAATCAATGGATTTGAAGCATCCAAGCTAAAGGTTAATGTTCCGCTTGTGCCAAGTGTTGCTTTTGTACTTACAATAACAGAAGCGGCTGGAAGTGAAGTCACCGTTGCAGTAGTGTTTGAAGCAACGCCTGTTCCGGTAATTTGAGTAGTTGAATCCGCAACTCCTACCCAATAAATAGTCAAACCATCTGCTGTACCTGCCTTAACGTCTGCTCTGATATAAACACTCTTTGAAGTTCCTTTTGGAACAGTCAAAGTGTCAATTCCACTAAACACAGCATGATCAATTGTAGTATCTGTCAAATTCTGTGTAATACCGTATTGAGCTCCAGTCACAGCGTCAATCAACTCAAAATTGGTTAATTCAGAACTTGCAGAAGAAGCGCCATTCAATGTCACAGCATTATCAGCTGAAACACGAATGCTCGTAATTTTAACATCTTCTGCTGTGGTTGCTGTCAAAACCAATGTTCCCAAGACAACGTCAGAGCTGTTAATCACATACGTTGAAGCAATCGGTGTTGTTGCCATAGAAGCAACGACCGCTGGTCCAGCGATAGTTATCAAAGAACCAACTGTGACAACGCCTGTTTCAGTGACATCAGCGCTTGAATAAACGCCGGTTGTTGTCATTGACGCGGCTGTTAACGCATCGCTTGCTCCGCCAAAATCAACGTGCAGTACTCCACCCACTGGGGCGGCTGCTGCTGGAATATCTGCAAATACTTTAATCTGTTTGTTTGAATCCTTTTTAACAGTCAAATTAAAGCTGAACGATGCAACTCCGCTTGATACGCTCGCGACTGCTGTTCCCAATGGAGCGCCAGCTTCATCTTCCAATCTGACATTTGTAAGGTCAGCAGACTCTGCTGGGTTGGCAATTGCCGCATCAGCCTCATAAGCAATAACATCCATACTTGTGACGTTCATATCTTCACCAGTCGCGTACAAGTTGACTGTATTGAAATGAAGCTTTGTCTTTCCTGCGGAAAATGTGTTTGCCGCAGGCGCGCTTGCCGCTTTGCTTGCTGACAATGTTCCTTTTGCCGCGCCGGTAAATGTCTGCGCATCACCAGTCGCAACGCCAGACAACGTCACGCCGCTTGTAATATAATCTCCGGAATCCAATCCTTTGATTCTTGCAAGAGTGTTTGTTGTCGCGTTTGCTCCAACATAAATATGAGCTCCTGTTGGATCTCCTTCAGTTCCGGCAAATGATGTGCTTACATCGGCCTTAACAACCAATGTTTTGTTCTCTGATTTTGGAACAGATAGCAATCCATCACTTGTGTCTTCAAATGTAATTGTCAATCCGCTTGTGCTTCCATTCACAGGAACCGCAACTTCTGCTCCACCAACAATCTGATATAATGCCCAGTTGTTGAAGTCTGTAATCGCGACACCTGTGCCAGCTAATGTGACAACTAATTTTGTCAATTTAACGCCTTCTGTTGCGCCAGCTGTTAATTTATAAGCAGCCAATTTATTGTTAGCAACGCCAGTCACTAATGTTCCAGAAACTGGAGCATACGCGCTGGATTGAGCCAACGTAGCGCTACCTTGCGCAATGTTTATTGTTTGCGCAGATTGTGAAGTGAAAGCCGCGCTTGCAACCTCAATCAACACTTCGCCCTTTGAATCATATCCGCGAGCAGCAACATCTTTGATTTCAGCAACCTGCAATCTCAATGTCTTTGCAACGGTAATTCCTGCTAAAATGTCTCCGTAAACGCAAACTTTCTTTGTTTTGCTCTTGTCAATGTAATATGGCTTAGCAGTCATATCAACAAAGACTTTGCCATTTGACATTGTAGTAGCAGTTCCAATGACATCAGAACCTTGCTTCAAAGTGAAATTCAAAGCTTCGCTGTCAGCAGCGCTTCCAATGTTTGTGAATTTGATTGAATCAACATAAAATGCCTCTGTTGAATCTGTGTTCAAATTCCAACATCCAATTTCTTTGTCTTTTTCACCAGAAATTAATGTGACAGAACCAGATGCATTAACAGCCGCTACGTTCAATTCTCCAACTGTCAAAGCGGAAAATGCCATAGCATTGCCGTTTAATGGCAAGCCAGAAATGCTTGTCGCGTCAGAAGTGACATCTCCTGCCGCGATGTTCAACGCAACATTTGTTCCGGAAGTAGGAGCGGCGACATTAGCCTTCACGAACAATGTCTTTGTTTCACCTTTCTTAATCTTCCATGCCAAATTCTTGAAGGTTATCTTGTGTGTATTGGTATTTACTGACTGATCCGTTCCCAATTGAACTCCATCCACATACAAACGGACAGTTGTGATGTCAGCGTCATAACCCAAGCCAGCTCTTGAAACCAAAATTTGGCTTACTGTTGTGTCGCCTGTGTTTGCTGTAAATGTGAACTTTGAGAATATCGCGTTCTGCGCTCCCTTTGAAACATAGTCAGCAACTGCTGTGCCAGCAGCAGAAACTACCAAATCACCCTTTACTGCTACTGTTGTTCCGCTTGTCTCTGAAGAAGCAATTTGCGCAATATCAGTATAAGCGGCAACAGCGCCTGTCACATCAGTTCCCAAAGTTGTTGGGATTGCCAATGTTGTGCTGACGACATTGTCTGTGCTGAACTTGTTCGCTACAAACGCGTCATCGCTCGCGATTTTTCTCCAACCGCTTGCGGAGACATAATATTTGTAATCGCCAGCTGGCTTTACAACCGCGCCGACTGGATATGCAGTGCCATCAAGCTCCGCTGTTTGCTTTGTGTAATTTGTGTAAAGCGTGTCATAAAGGTCAATGACGTTTTTTGCCCAGTCATTGCCATAAAGCGCTTTAGCAGCTGCTTCTGTTCCGATTTTCTTTAATTTTGAACCTGGCTCAACTGCGTACACCGCAGGAGCTGTTGCAAATTTTACCAACTTAGTACCAGGTCTTATAGAAACATTGCCTCCAATTTCAATAACACCAATTTCGTCCGCTGAAAGAGTGGTAATGTTCTTAAAATCTGAATACCATGTTTTGTAGTATTTCTCATGTGGAAATACATACCGTTTGCTGTCAGAGCCATAGTAATACACTGCTGTGTTATTGGCCGGCTTAATCAAAGTGCCGGCAGTCAATGTTGTAGCGGCAATGGCAACTGGAGCAAACATGGCCAATCCCATCGCCCATGCGATTGTGGCCAAAACTACGAATCCTGTAAATAACTTATTTGCCATATTGTTTATAAAACGTTCGACATAGAGACAATTTATAAATTGTCTCTACCTTTATTTTCTTTTATGTGTTCAAGCGACTTTTTAGGTCCCGACCCTTATCTTGCCCACAACCTAAAGAATAAACCTTAGGATTTATTAATTATTAAATTTACTTAACTATTACTTCAACCGCGCTAACGCCTTCTTTCATCTTAGTCATCGCGGAATCCAAATCTCCTTCGTTCAACAGCTTGCCCGCTTCTTGCAATTTTTGATCAATCAGCACATCTACCGTATTTCCTGCGCCACCTGTTGTATCCTTAATATCTTACTCTACATTATTTAATTTGTTTTCAACAATATCCTTCAATTCACTTGCGCCAACTTTTGTCTCGCCCGCGCTTTGCTTTTCAATAATCACTTCAACCGCTTTTACGCCAGCGTCTCTCGCGGCCACAGCCGCGTCGTTCAATCCACTGCCAGATTCATTCACCAAGGTCTTTTCTGCTTCCCTTAATTTCGCGCCAATCTCTTCAACTTTGGTATTAACAATTTTTGCCAATTCAACTGCTTTTTCTGGATTATTCGTCTTTACAACGGTCAACTGTTCATTTACTTTTTGTATTTTTTCTTTTAAATTAGCCGCGGCGCTGGCAATATTTTTCGCGCGAGAACCGCCAGCTTTGGTTTGCTCTATTTCTTTCATTCGCTCTTCAGCAAAACTTAAATATAATTTTGTCTTTGCTTCCGCTGAACCAGTGAGACTTACCTGTAAATTTTCAGATGTCAGCTTAACAGAGTAGAGAACATCTCCGGGCGCGCTTTGTTTGGCCGCTCTGACGCCCAAAACGCCGCCAGTTAAAACAAAAATCAGCGCCAAAACAACAACTCCAACAGGACGGACGATTGGCGCTAAAATTTTATATCCAAAAACAACTTTAAATAAATCAAAATATCTAACGTCGGTTTTTACTTCTTTTGCTACTGCTTGCGCGCGAATTTGAGACAACAAAACGCCGCGGGTATTTTTCACCCACTCTGCGCGCGGTTTTACGTTCCGCAAATCTTTAAGTTGTCGCAAAACAGTGTCCATAGTTTTATTCATTTTCACCGGCTATCTCTTTAAGCGCTTTTAGCGCGCGATGCAGAAGCACTCTGATCGCGCCACTTTTTTTACCAAGTATTTGCGCTATTTCTTTGATATTAAATCCTTCAACGTGTCTTAGCAAAATTATCTCGCGATATTCTTCTTTCAACTTGTTCAAGTAATTTTCAACTGCCGCGACTTCTATTTTATTCTCAACATCCTGTGCCAAATTTTTCTGGTCACTGATGTTTTCAATCAGCTCCTGATCTTCATTTGCCTTTTCAAATGTTCTGTTCTTTTCTCTGTAAAAATCTATCACGCAATTTCTGGCTATCTGGTAAATAAACGCCTTAAAATTGCTGACTTTTTTTTCGCTTTCTTTTATGTATTTCCAAGCTTTCAAAAACACGTCGGCGCTAATGTCTTCTGCGTCTTCCTGCCTAGAAACTTTAAAAAGTACAAAGCGGAAAATCTTTTCTATGTAAAGATCATATAACTTGGCAAACGCGTCCGGGTCTTTTCTGTATTGAACCTGTAAAACAAAGTATTTTTCTTTTACATTATCAATCTGTTTTGCGACGCCTTGTTTAAAGCCATCTGCTTGTTTAAAGCCATCTGGTTGTGTCTGATCGTTTGTCATTATAGTAGACGTTTATTGAATAAAAATGTTACACCAAGCATAGCATTTTATATTACAAAAGACAATGGGAAGGCTTAAAAAAAAACGTCAAATATCAAAGGTCAAAAAATACTATCCTTTACAAATTATCGCGGTTGTTGCGTGTTTGTCTAGACTAGTCTAGACAAATTTACCAAAAACAACCAAATTATAGCAAAAACAACAACAATTTCATTCAATTATGTTGACTTTTGGTGTCAGCGCGCTACACTAAAAACAAGAACGTTTGTATAGACTAGTCTAGACAAACGATAGAAATATGACAGACAATCAACTACCTCCGATTAGACTATCTGTGAGCGAAGCGGCGCGGCTTTTTGGTGTTGACCAGGCAACCATACGCCGCGCCATAAAAGAGCAAAAGCTTCGCTATGTTGTTGTGCAAAACCGATACAAAATAACTTTTGAAAGTTTGGTGCAATGGTCTCAACAACACCTTACTGTCCGCAATAAAACGAACAACAGGGGAATCGGGCAATTTGTTGAACAATGGAAAATTAAAACAAAAAAATACAGCCCAAATCCGGCTGTAATTAAACCGACTCAAACAACGCAAAAAATTACGCCAAAGATTGATACACCAAATCAACCTGCGCAATAATTTTTGGCCAATTATAATTTTCTTTTACCAATTCCAAACCAGCAGAAGCGCGCGCCTGTGCCTCGGCCTGATGGCTCAATAAATAATTCAGTTTGTCTTGCAAATCAGCAAGACTTTTATTTTTAAACAAAAGACCGAATTTATTATCACCAATAATTTCTTTATTTTCTGGAATATCTGACGCGAGAACCGGCGCCCTAAAACTCATAGCTTCCAAAACTACGATCGGCAAACCCTCTGACATTGACGGCAAAACAAAACAATACGCATTAGAATACAACTCGCGCCACAAATCTGTGCCAGCCTGAACGTCTGTAAAAATTATATTTGGATTGCCGTCTGCCAATGTTTTGATTTCCTTAACGTAATCATCGGTAAATGCCGATCCGCCAGCAATGACCAATTTAAACATTAAATTGTCACCCTGAGCTTGTCGAAGGGTTTTATACGCGTCAATCAATAGGTGAGCGCCTTTATGGCGAACCAAACGAGACAAAAACAAAATATATGAACCCTTTTCCAATCCAAGCTTTTCGCTAATTATATTATGCGACACTGGACTTTGTACCTCCACTCCGTTTGGAATGTAAATTGTTTCCGCGTCATAAACCTCTTCGCAATAATTTCGCAAAGTTTTTGAAACTGTAATCGTCTTATGGCTAAACGCGCAACTAAACCATTCGCCAAGCCGCAATGCCATGCGCGCGATTATTCCCCATTTTTGATGTTTGCGATCAATGCAATGAAATGTCACAACAACTTTCACGGACGGTTTGAACAATCGCGGAATCCACGCGCACAAAGCCGGACCAACGCCATGGTAATGAATCACGTCAAATTTCTGAAATATCGCGTGAAAACTAGCGAAAAATGAATGTGCGATCGCGTCCAAATGCTTTGTTTTCAACGTTGTTAAAGAAATCAATTTAACGCCCTGATATTCTGTCATTTTTTTATCTGTGTACCAT
The DNA here is from genome assembly GCA_043798985.1 of Candidatus Falkowiibacteriota bacterium. Classification (GTDB taxonomy): domain Bacteria; phylum Patescibacteriota; class Patescibacteriia; order UBA11705; family JACRDX01; genus JACRDX01. The sequence continues at coordinate 10,690 of JAZDOE010000014.1, forward strand.
GAACGAGTATAAACAAAAATTTCATGACCAAGTTTTGCCAATCCGCGCGACAAAAAATCAACGTGAGTTTCAATACCTCCGCTTTTTGCAGGAATTCCTTTTTGTCCAATAAATGCGATACGCATATAAACTACGAATCTTAAAGATAACCTACGAATTTTTTTAACAAATCATTATATCACATTACCGCAAAAATGTCAATCTTTTGCGAAAATTAGATAAAAAAACCGCTGACATTGACTTGCCAGCGCTAAATTTCCCTCTGTTGCCACTATGCCCTGCTCAAAACATCGAGTCGGGCATTTTTTATTGCGTTGCGCAATAAACCAGTACAACGCAAAATTTTTTCCTTCAACTTTATATCCTCCACTCGTGCGTGGGTTTGCGGGTGTTTTGCAATCATCAAACTGCAACAATCACCATACGGCCGAATTGAAATTTCATACGTCCCAATTTTTCGCGCGATATCAATCACTTCCCTTTTGTTTGTACCGATCAATGGCGCAAATTTTAATATGTCAGTCGCTTCGTAAATCACTTTTAAATTTTCCAATGTTTGCGACGCCACTTGTCCCAAACTGTCGCCGGTCACAATGCCCAACGCCTCTTCTTTTTTCGCGATCATTTCCGCGATTTTAAACATCAAACGACGATACACAATCATGCGCGAATCAGCTGGAATTTTCGCGATAACTTCTTTTTGCAATTCATCAAACGCTACGATGTACAATTTGCTTTTTCCCTGAACTTTTGCCAAACAATTTACCAAATCTTTTATTTTTTGCTCAACGCCAGTTTGATTAATCGTCTGGTTATAACAATGCACAAAAATAATTTCAGCGCCGCGTTTCATCATAGAAAACGCCGCAACCGGGCTGTCTATTCCGCCTGACAACAAGCAAACAAGTTTCCCAGCTGTGCCAACCGGCAACCCGCCAATCCCCTGCTCTTTTTTACCCAAAATGAAAGCTTTTTTAGCTTGAATTTCAATACTAATAACCAATTCCGGTTTATGCACATCAACTTTCATTTTTGGCATGTGCCGCAAAATATGCGCGCCAACTTCACAATTTACTTCCATGGAATTCATTGGAAATTTTTTGCATGAACGCGACGTTTCTATTTTAAAAGTTTTTGGTTGGTAATGTCGCGCAATCGCCAAAGCTGCTTCGCGAATTTTATCAAAATCAGCCACGCATTCAATTGCTCCTGCGAAATTACTAATACCCGGAATTAATTTTAATTTTTCAAAAATCGCGCGAATATCGTCAACCCGTTGCAAGCGAACAACCATTTTTGCCGCTTCGGAAAAAATCTCTTTATCAAGCGCTCCGCGCAAATTTTCAACCAGCTTGCGCTCAAAAAAGGCCCTGTTCGCGCCTTTTAACATCAACTCATCAAAATGTATCACGATCACATTTTCAACCGGCATCATAAATATTTTTAATCACCTCGGTTATCCGTCGCGCTTCGTTTTCAACGACCGCGCCATCATACTCGCCAGCATGCGCCTTAAAATGCTCGGTGCGCAATTGCTTTTGATCAAGATGCAGACTCACCTCAAAATATTTTTCAAATTCCTGAATATAAACATGAAATCGCGGATACAAATCAGACGTCATTCTTCGGCTATAACTTATTTCTCCTGTTTTTGGATCAACAATTTTGCCATATCCGCACCGGCGAATCAGCACTTCAGCATTGTAATTTTTATATGGAAACTTAAACTTCATAAAGGCTACTAATTACTAATCACTGCGAATACTGCCAATTACTAATCAATTCGTAGATTTGTAATATTCGCATGATTCGTAGGTTCGTAGCGATCATAATAACATATCAACAGGTTCTAACGCAAATTTGTGTTAAAATCCAAAATATGCTATACTAACAATTACGTTAAATAACCGACAATTTATATGCCAAATTTTGAAGCAGCGAGAAAATTTGAAGCAGCTAAAAAAATTGAACCCGCCGAACAAGTACAAGCGCTTATCACCGCAGATGGTTGGATTCGCTCTAATGACGTTGAATTTAAAAAAGACAAGCAAGGCCGCTGGAGAGAACGCACTGCGTTCGTGAACGCGCCCGGTGTTTATGCCAATAAAGAGCGCATTGCAACCTTGAATATGGAAAATGTCGCGAACGAACTTGGCGCGAAATTTGAAGTTAAACAAAAACCTGAAAAAGTTTATGAAGCGCAAGTTTTGACGGAAAAACAGGAAAAACGTTTGCGAAAAAAACCGCTGGAAGCCGAAATAATTGAAGAAGCGTCAATCATTCCTTTTCCGCCACCATTGCCAAAACAACCAGAGGTCAAAATTGAAGATTTGTTGGCAGACATAAAAAAACAAACAGCGCCAGAAAGAGCAAAGGAAGAAAAGCGCGCGAAAATGACTCCAACTGAACGCGCAGTTGCTGATGTTGTTGAAATTACAGCAGAAGATGTCGCAACAGAACACGCTTTGGCTGACAAAGAAATCGCTGGCAAAAAGGCCGAAGAAGAATTTGACTTCTTGGGTAAACAGCCAACGTTAAAGCAACAGGAAGCAACCGTTGGACGAGAACGCAAACGCGCAGAATCAACAAAGCAAAAGGAACAAGAAGTCTCCAAAAAATTATTTGAAGAATTCGCGGCACTCCAAGACAAGAAAGAAGAACTTGAAAGATTATTGGCCGCAAAGGAAAAATCTTCTTTGCCCGTCGAAAAATTAGGCAAAGCAATAAGCGACAAAGAACTTGAAAGACTATTGGCCGCAAAGGAAAAATCTTCTTTGCAGACCAAAGAATTGCGCTCAGCAATAAAAGGCATTAATAATAGATTGAAGAGCATAGAAGACGCGATTGAATATCAAACAACTTTAGATTCTATTGTGCGGCCATTAACTGCTGGCGGCGCCAGAAAACCAAAAGTTGAACAACCCGTAGCCGTTGAACAACCAATTGCCGAACCTGAAATCCAATTAGAAACTCCGGCCGCGCGCGAGCCAAGCATCTATGAAAAATTGAACGAACTTCCAAACCTCGCTGATTTGCGCGCTGAAGAACAACGCGCTTCTGCGATAGCCAGCGCGACAAAGAAAAAAGAACCCGCGATAATGCGCGAACTTCAAAAAGATTTTTCTCAAATGCAGGAGCAACTTGATTACAATCAAAACTTGTTGAGAAAGCTTAAAGCAGACGCTGGATTTTGGAAACTTTTATTCAACAAAGAAACTCGCGACAAAATAAAACATGTTGAAGGAAAAATAGACGCTTTGCACGAAAAAATGGACAACCTGCTCGGCGACCGGGACATCGGAGAAGTTATTGGCGAGCAATTGATCGCGCAAGAAGCACGTGGCAGCAAAGCAACAACAGCGCCAGAAGCAAAAGCAGAAACAAAAGGCGAATCGCCGGAGCAACAAATTGCCACAGCAACAAACTTTGACCAGCTCTATGCGACATTGCAAAATCTAAAAGTCATTGAAGGCGGCAGAAACAAAACGTACGCGGCGCAAGAATTAATCACTAGAATTGCCGGAATTCGCGACAGCTTTCAGCAATCTGGAATCAACTTTGAAATCACTGAAAATGCGCCGTTGCTTAATCCGATAACAAGAACTCTCCAATTAAGAAAAAAAGTTGCCGAATTGCTGAACGCGGAAATTAGCAATGTCGTTGAACAAAAAAAGGCGCAAGCAGCGTAAATTCAATAAACAACTAAACGAAAAAAGGTCCAATCTCTTGGGCTTTTTTTCGTGGCTCGGGGACGAGGATTCGAACCTCAATTACCAGGGCCAGAACCTGGCGTCCTGCCGTTAGACGATCCCCGAATATTGTTTAATTATTTTGCGCTTCTCCCCAACGCCTCGATAACTTTTCAAATGCTTTTCCCTCGTTCTGGCTGATTTGATATCACCATGCGATTCTTGATAGATTATCTTCCATGGACTTTTATTTTTTGTTGAATGAACTTTTCCATTATTGTGCTCCGCCAACCGTTGCTCTATATTCATCGAGATACCAACATAATGTGTCCCGTCTTTTTGACTTTCAAGAATATATAAATCCATACGGATATTTTTTACCAGGGCCAGCCTGCCCGCGGCTGCGCCTTGGGCGCGGCCAGGGAACCTATTGTCCTGCCATTAGCCTGCCCGCGGCTGCGCCACAGGCGCGGCCAGGGACGATCCCCGCCTGCCCGCGGACGCGGGACGCGGCCAGGGAATAATTAGGCGATTATCTCTCCGCCAAATGCCTCCAAAACGCCATCCATTGACTGCTCGCTGGTTGAATTCTTGCCATTTGTAGAAGCCATCTGAATAGTTGAATCAATAATGCATCGGACCGCAACATCAACTCCAAAAAATTCCTTAATTTTTTCACAAACCAACTTTTGTCCGCTTGGATTGTCAACCCTGTCCTTCTGCAAACCAAATAAAAATCCAATCACCAATGCCCCATCCTCAACTTTTACAGGAAAACAAACTGACAACGAAATACTCAACGAATAATTTTTATTTTTCAAAAACTGCAAAAACTCTGGCCAACGCGACTGAATATTTGATAAATCAATACTATCACTTTTGTTATTTTTTTCAAGGCTGACACTCGTGGGCGCGCTGGCCGCCTCAACAAAATCTTGCGGTTTTGACACTGATTTCGTTTGTTGCGACAAACTCATCCCAACTGGTTGCGTAATTTCAATAACCGCGATTTCAATTGGCAATTGCAAAATCGGACTTAATTTCAATTCTTCTTTGGCTCTCAAAAAATAACGAATAATTTTTACCAATAAGCTTACCTCAACGCCATCTAACAATTCAACGACCGCGCTGATTCTATCCTCGCCAACATCCTCTGCCAAATCCTGTAAACTATTTTTGATTTTGTACAAAAGTCCGCGACGGCAAAAATCAATAAACTCATTCACGAATTGCTGAATATCAACGCCATCCACAACCAATTGATTGACCAGCTCAATCGCTTGCCGCGCGTCTTTCTGCACCAGAAATTTCAACAAATTATTCAAGGAATCAAAATTGGATTTCGGAATAATCAAACTGGCCTCATCAATTCCAATTTCTTTTTCACCCAATGACAAAATCTGATCCAACAAACTTTCCGCGTCGCGCACACAGCCATTTACCTGTCGCGCGACAAGCTCCAATACTTGTTTGTCAACTTTTATATTTTCCCGATTAACCACGTATTGCAACCTTTCAACCAAATCCTTGAACGCCACACGCCTAAAATCAAAACGCTGGCACCGCGAAATAATTGTCAATGGAACCTTGTGAATTTCAGTCGTAGCCAAAATAAAAATCACATGCGCTGGCGGCTCTTCCAGCAATTTCAGCAAAGCATTAAACGCTTGAATTGATAGCATGTGAACTTCATCAATGATAAAAACTTTATAGCGACTAATGCTCGGCGTGAATCGCGCGTTATTGATTATATTGTCGCGGACATTGTCAACGCCAGTATGCGACGCCGCGTCAATTTCAATAATATCCATTAATTTACCTGCGACAAAATTTTTGCAAGACTCGCATTCATTGCACGGTTCCCCGTTCTTTGCCAAATTCAAACAATTTACAGCCTTTGCCATTAAACGCGCCATCGTTGTCTTGCCAGTTCCGCGCGGGCCGCAAAACAAATAAGCATGGCCAATCATCTGATTCTTAAGCTCATTTTGCAAAGTAAGCTTAATGTGATTTTGGCCATTTACTTCAACAAATTTTTGCGGCCGATATTTTCTATACAATGCTAATGCCATAATAAAAAAGGAATTCAAAATCTGAATTCTATCTTATCAAAAAATCTTCGCGAGCGCAACCTATTTATTCAATATATTTTCCACTGCTGCCCACTGGCTATCACCAAACTTTGGCACCAAAAATATAACCTCATCGCCCGGCACGCCCTTAAAATAAGTGACGCTGGCAGTCAGCAATTTCCAGCGCTTGCCATCTTTGCGCGCGTAATATTGCATGTCGCGCTCCTCCCGTTCAAGCACGCCAATGCAACGTTCCCTGCCAATCGGTTTTATCTGCTTAAAAATAAAACTGCCTGAATTTGTAATTGTCAATTTTAGCAAATCACCTTCAACAAGCTTTGACTTTGACGCGTAATTTGCCGGCACATCATATTGCCGTCCATCGTCGCCAACCATGGCGCAACCATTGTACACGCCTTCAACAACTTTTTCCTTTCCATTTTTTACAACCAACATTTCGGCTGGCTCATCCGTTGCGCCAACATTTTTTTCGTCCAACAAAAACTTAAGCTGATCAATCTCTTTTTGTAATTTATCTATTTGTTTTTGTTTTTTTAACCAACCAAACATAATGCTGAATATCAAATATCAAATACCAAATGACAAATTTAGGATTTTGATCTTTGACATTGATTTGACATTTGAACTTTGTAATTTGAAATTTTATATTATCATTCGTCCTCTATCCGCGATTTCTTGCTCAACGATTTCCCGCGGTCGTCCATATTTTAATCGCGAAAGTTGCCTAATTTTTTCTCCAAGCTCCGGATTCTTTGGATAATCTCTTGCCGGAACAAACAAATTAAACGCAGGCGGATTCGCATTGTCTATCAATAATCTAATATACGCGTTGGCATTCGGAATATTCTGCACATCGTACTCATCAAAAACCGGCGCAAATCTTTTCGCAATCAGCTCCGCGTCATCAACACCGATTCTGAAACAAACGGTCGTGCCAACGTTTCCAAAAATCGCGTCGCGAATTCTGGTGTCATTGTTTTTCACCAGCTGACCAATGAATTGATGCGCGATGATCAAATCCAATTTATATTTTCCGGCCTCTGATAAAATAATTGAAATTCCTTCTGTCAAAAAGTTTTGAAACTCATCAATATAGAGAAAAAAGTCGCGGCGATCCTTGTCAGGAATATCAACGCGGCTTAATGCTGCCATCAAAATTTTACCGACGATTACCATGCCAAGCAAATACGCATTGAGATCGCCAATTTTTCCTTTTGGAAGTTTCACTAAAATTATTTTCCCATTGTCCATTGCCTCGCGAAAATTAAAAGCGCTTTTTTGCTGTCCAATGATCGGCCGCATTATATCATTGGCAACGAATTGGTTCAATTTACTGGTAATGTACGGCACCATATTTTGCAATGACGCTTCGCCGCCAGCTTTTTGCGCTTCTTTTTCCCAAAAATCCTTCACAACCGGATTTTTCGTCTTTGCCAATTTCATCTTTCGGAAATCTTCTTGCGCCAAAGCTTTTGGCACTTCCATCAATGTGGAGCCGCTGTCAGGATCTTCCATTAACAACATCATTGTGTTTCGCATGTATTGCTCAAAAATCGGGCCGCCAGTTGTCTTTAAATCATAAAGTTTGTCAAAAATATTCATCATTTCATTCACTACAAAAGTCTTTTGCTCTATTGAATAAAACTCCAACATGTTTAAACCCATTGGCCGCTCAATATCAGACGGATCAAACAAAATAACGTCATCAGCGCGTTCCTTTGGAATATATTGCAAAGCTTCGTCTATCAAATCGCCATGCGGATCAATCAGACAAACGCCTTCGCCGTTATTTATATCCTGCACAAAACAGTTTGTCATGAAATATGATTTACCAGTACCAGTCTGCCCGATAATGTACATGTGGCGCTGTCGATCTTTGTTCTTCATGCGCACAACGCGCTTAATTCCGCGATGTATGTTTTCACCAAGCACAATTCCCTCTGCCGGCAAATTTAACGGCGCAGGCGCCCGCCGAGCCTCCAGCCACTGAATGTTCGGCGTTTCAGTGTTTGGCAATGGCAAATGAAAAATGCTTGCCAATTCCTCTGTGTTCAAAATTATTCTATCATCATCAACAAAATTCCGATAAATAAAATCACGCGCGATCCTCTTAACCTTATACTTTACCGGCTTAAAACTGTTGCCATATTCATAAATACTAAATTGATTAAACGCGTTCAACAATCCATCCAAATACATCTGCGCTCTTTCAGGATTTTCGCTGGAAGTAATGATGCGAATATTTACGTCCATTCCGCCTTTGCTGCTTTTTTCTTCAATATTCTTAAGCATTTCCTGCTCCATTGCTGACAAATGATACTGTTCTTTTGGTTGTTTTGTGGTATCTTTTCCCGTCGGAACACTGCGAAAAAATCTCATTATGCTCGCCAATAACCCGGGCGAAATTTCCCGCAATGCTTCTTGTAATCTTTTTCCTTGATTCATTTTTGAAGCAAGCTTAACTCCCATTTTCATCCAGCCGGATCGCGTAGGCCGGACGATTATCTGAATAGCGCCGCCGTCCTTTTCGCTGATTTTATTTAAAGCGTTTGTCAGCGCGTTCAACGGGTCTGACTCAACTTTTTTGTAAGTTCTTATTGGAAAAAATGGCTGTTCAGTAAAGGTTAACGCACTGCCCATAATCACACCCTTGGGCGAAAAAATGTTATAATCTTCCATTGCTTCAATGTGCGAGTGCGGATATTGCGCGTGAATCTGCTCCTCAATATATTGTTCTAAATATTCCGGAACTGCAACGTAAAAATAAATCTTACCTTTTTCCGCCACAATTTCAACCGCTAAATGATCTTCTCTGCCCAAAAGCCATGCTGAAAATCCTTTTTGCGGCTTTATGCCGGCCAAAGTTGAAAAAAATACTTCTGCAACACCTATTTTTTCCTGAATCTGTTGACGCGATTCCAGTTTTTCATCTTTCTTGGAAAACTTCGGCAATGTCACTCGCAAAATCACTTTTTGATATTTTTTATTCAAATATCCTTTGCTCCGCACTGTCCATCGCAAAAATGAAACGACTATCCATAAAATCAAAAACGCTGCCAAAAAAATTAGCAACGCCAAAATTATAGGACTTGAAAATATCCCCGCCTCCAAATTTATCTGAACATTCGGGTCAAAAGTCAAATTTGACAAATTAACATCCATGACTTAAAAATTATTTTTTTGTTTTGGTTTTTCGTTCAACAGAGACAATTCGTGAATTGTCTCTACGGCTCATTTTTTTAAATAAATCAACTAAATATGGCAATGCCATCGTAACAACGCCTTTTAATGCCGCCAACTTTGTCACATCAAAAAATTTCCAGTTGCCCTCTATTTTTCGGTTCAATAAATCAGCTACCTTTGTCCATTTCACCATAAATCTCAAAAACAAAATGATTGCGACAATAAATAAAATGAACAAAACCGCGCTACACACAAAATAAATCATTTGCAATGTCTGGTCAGAAAACATCATCATAAATTTTTGTTTTAATTTTTTATGTTATCTAACCTGCGCGCCAACACCCTTTACCAGCTGCTCAATTACTTTCGCATGCGCGGTCTGTGCCTCTTCATTTGTAAGCGTGCGCTCGTCCGCCTGATACACAATTCGGATTGTGACACTCTTATTTCCTACTCCTATTTTATCACTTTGGTAAACATCCAGCAATTCAATGGCTTTAATCAAGTTACTGGCGCTGGCTTTGGTTAATTTGTAAATATCAGTCCAACTGATTTTTTCGTCAACAGAAAACGACACATCTAAGGTAATGGCTGGATATTTATTAATTTTTTCATAAACAACGGCTGCGTTCTCGTGTTTTGCCAATCTTGACAAATCCAATTGCCACAGACCAAGCGGACTGCTAACGTCAAATACGCGCGCTTTTGAGGGATGCAACTCTGTCACAAAACCCACCTTTTCTCCGTCCATAAAAATTTCAATGGTTTTTTGCGGATGTTGCCATGGCTCAACATTTGATGGCCTCTGAAATTCAATCGGATACTTTAAATAATTTGCCAAATTTTCAACAATGCCTTTTACGGAAAAGAATGCGTCATCAGCCATTCGCGCGCCACCAACCATAGTGTCCTGCTCTGGCAATTTGTCGTCTCCATTATTACTGACCAAATCTGATCCCAAATTTGACGCAAAAATTTTACCAACTTCAAAAATGTTAATCTCATTGCCAAATCGCAGATTATCAACAACAGCCTCAATCAAATTCGGAACCAAACTCTGCCGCAAAAATCTGCGCGAATCGTCCAGCGCGTTTGACAACTGCCAATAATTAAAATAGTTCATGCCTAAAGATTTCAACGTTGCTTCAGCATTAAAAGAATAACTGTAAATTTCTGTCGCGCCAGCCGCAAATACCATTACCTCTCGGCTGGCGCGCGTTAATTCTTGCAATTTATCCGGAGCATTATAAGCAAGTTCAAAAACCGGCATTTTAGGAGTGATGTTGTCATAGCCAATTATGCGCGCGACCTCTTCCACCAAATCTTCGGGGATTGAAATATCTTTTGTCGCGCGCCATGTCGGAACTTTTATTGACAATCCTCCGCGTTTTTTGCTGACCGAAAATCCCAACGCCTCCAAAATTCCATTGACTTTTTCTTCGCGCACTTTTTCGCCGATTCTGCTATTTATAAAATCCCATGAAATTTCTATTGGTACTTGGTTCAATTCAAAATTTTTGACATCAACAATTTCGCTTGACACAGCGTCCGGACAAAATTCATGAATCATTTTTATTGCTTTTTTCAAAGCAACCAACGCCAAATTTGGGTCAAGACTTTTTTCAAAACGCACGGCAGATTCTGTTCGCAAATCAAAAGCATTTGCAGTTTTTCGTATATTGTCAGCTCTAAATGTCGCGGATTCCAAAACAATTGACAAGGTTGTATCTTGAATTTCGGAATTTAGCGCGCCCATTATTCCTGCAAGCGCCATTGGTTTTTCCGCGTCAGCGATCACTAACATTTCTTTTGTCAGTTTCCGTTCATTGTTGTCCAACGTAGTTATTACCTCGTCCTGATAAGCGCACCGCACAACAATTTTATTTCCGCTGATTTTTTGCGCGTCAAACGCGTGCATTGGCTGTCCTAACTCAAACAATAAATAATTTGTAATATCAACGATATTGTTAATCGGCCGCGTGCCCATTTTGAAAAGTTTTAATTTTAACCAAAGCGGGGACTCTGAAATTTTAATGTTATCAATGCGGCACGCGGCATAACGCGAGCATAATTCTTGAGCTTCAACTTTAACGCTGATTGATTCTTTATTCGTTGGCTTTATTTTTTCCAAAACATACTCTTTTAATTCAACGCCGTACAACGCTGCCAGCTCGCGCGCCAATCCATAATGTCCCCACAAATCCGGCCGGTGCGTCATGGATTTATTATCAACCTCAAACAACGCGTCATCCATTTCCAGCGCGCTCGCCAAGGTTGCGCCAACTTCAAATTTATACTCGCTCAAATCCAAAATTTCTTTTTCGCTTTTCAATGGGAACATTTTTTCAAGACCAATTTCTGTGCTGGCGCAAATCATTCCGCGGCTTTTTTCCCCGCGGATTTCCGTTTCAGCGATTTCAACCAATTCATTTTGCCCGTGCCATTGGACTTTGGCGCCAATTTTCGCAAACGCCACCAACATTCCATCAATCAAATTTGCCCCGCCGCAAACCACAGTTTCTTTTTCATTGCCTAAATCAACTTCAACCAACCGTAATTTGTCAGCATTCGGATGAGGCGCAATTGTTAAAATTTTTCCGACAATAACATTGTCCAATGTTTCTCCCAAATGTTTGATGCCATCAATTTCAACGGTTGACATTGTAAGCTTCAAACCAATTTCTTTGGCAGTTAAATCTTCCGGAATTTTAACGTGATCTTTAAGCCAATTAAGAGATATCAACATATTGTATTTTAATTTTTCCCGCCATAGGCGGGTTTTCCAGTATTTATATCCAACTTTAATGTTGTGGTCGGCACAAAAACCTTACTAAATTCATCTGTCGCGAAACTCCAATTTGTATCATTTGTTTTCACTTTATATTTCCAAAGTTGCGCGCCGCTTTCTTTATCTATCGCAATGATTAAATTGTCACCGGCCCGCGAATCCAACAATACAAAATTCTTTTTCACGCCAAGCAAAACCTGTTTCTCTGAAATCTCCATCAACTGCGCCGCTCCTTTTTCAACAGCATATTTCCAAATAACTTTTCCGGTATACAAATCTATTTTAAAAAGTTCTGCGCCATTAAAACCTCCATTCAGCCCAGCCTCGTCGCGTTCAATTTCTTTGCCAAAAAGCAAATATCCGAATTGCGCGTTCCATTTGTCGTGTTTAAATTTAACAAAATCCAAATTATCAACCGCTTTTTCAGCGATAACCGTCCATTCTGTTTCACAAGTCAACAAATTTAACGCGACCAATTTTCCTTGCGATCCGTTTTCAAAAGAATGAAACCAATGTAAAATCAAAATTTTTTCGTCAGGGTAATCCTCATCGGAAAGCGACATTGAGTCATACATTGCAAACTCTTGATACGTGCCGGCCATTGCCGGAAATTTTGTCCTAATGTCGCACTTGGCCAGTTTTGTTATTTCACTTTGCTGGATATTCAATTTGCCGCCTGTCTTTTTTACAAAAGCAAAAATCGCTGACCAGCACACAACCAGTGCTACCAAACATAGAACCACCAAAACAACCAACACTGCCAATTTCCATTTTCTATCCTTTATCATATTTTAAAATTGCTGCAAAAATCGCAAATCACCAGACTGCAACAACCTGATGTCATCAATACCATATTTCATCATTACCAGCCGATCCATGCCAAGACCGAACGCAAACCCAGAATATTTTTCAGGATCAACCCCGCCATGTTTCAAAACATTGGGATGCACCATTCCGCATGGCAAAATTTCAATCCAGCCAGAATATTTACAAACCTTGCAGCCCTTGCCGCCGCAAAGCAAACAATTAATATCCAGTTCAAAACCCGGCTCAACAAAAGGAAAATATCCGGGTCGCAAACGGGTTTTTATGTCGCGTTTTAAAATGCCTTTGAGCAAAAGATTCATCACCGCAATCAAATTCGCGATTGAAATATTTTTATCGCAGACCAATCCTTCAAGCTGATAAAAAGTATGCTCATGCGACGCGTCGGTCGCTTCGTTTCTAAACGCGCGACCCGGCACAATCGCGCGAATCGGCGCGCCATATTTTTGTAAGGCACGCACCTGAACTGGTGAAGTGTGCGTGCGCATCAGCCAGTTTGAATGATCTTTTATATAAAAAGTATCCTGGCTATCGCGCGCCGGATGATATGGAGGAATATTTAAACCTTCAAAATTATAATAGTCAGATTCCAATTCTGGTCCGTCCAAAACTAAAAAACCCAGCGAGCGAAATATGTCTTCCAGCTCATACTGGATTTGCGTATTTGGATGCAGATGCCCATCCCGATTTTTCTTTCCCTGCCCACTGGCAGGCAGGCCTGGCAATGTCACATCAACCCAATTTTCAGATAAATTTTTTTCTATTTCTGCGCCTTCCAATTCTTTTTCGCGCGCCGCGAAAGCGGCCGCGATATCATTTTTCACCTGATTCGCAACCTGTCCGATCGCTTTTTTCGCATCAACGCCAAGATTCTTAATATCTTTCACAATATCCGTCAAAATGCCCTGCTTGCGACCTAAATATTTCGTGAACGTTTTCTTAAATTCATCAATGTTTTTTATTGATTCTAACTCTTTCAGCGCCGCGTTTTTTATTTTTAGCAATTTTTCCTCCATCATATTGAAATCCGAAATTCTAAATTCGAAATCCTAAACAAATTCCAAATCTGACCACGCCTGCCGGCGGGCAGGAATCCGAATGTTTCAAACATTGAAAAATTCGTATTTCGGGCTTGTTTCGTATTTCGATATTCGTATTTCGGGCTTATTTAATGGCTACTTCAACAATTGTTTCCCCATCTTCTAACAATACATCAACGGTGCCTTTTAATAAATGCCTGCTAATAACTTCTCCTTTGCCTTGCGGAACTTTTATTTTTTCTCCAACTGCTGGCGATTTTTCTGAAAGCTCCAAATAATGCGCTTTTTCAAAATTCAAACAACATTTTAATCGTCCGCAAACGCCCGACAGCCGATCAACGCCACGATGCGCCACCTGCTGCAAATCCGCCAAATCAGATGTCACACTGTCAATTTCTTTACAAAAACGTTGGCAACAAAGCGCCAAGCCGCAACAGCCAACGTCTCCCGTAAGTCGCGCCTCGTCGCGCACGCCGATTTGTTGCAAACGAATATTTTTTTGAAATTTTTTAATCAACTCTTTAAGCAATTCGCGAAAATCAATTCTGCCGTTTGCGATAAACGCAAATGTAATTCTGGAATCGTCAAAAGAAATATGAACATCAACCAATTTCATGGGCAACTGATATTTTTCAACAAAACGTTTACACGCTCTGAGCATTTTAGCCTTTTCTTTTCGCTGCTCCAAAACCTTGTCCAAATCCTGTTTAATAGCTTTCCGCGTTATTGGTTTTATTGGCTCTGGCAACTTCGCGATTTCAGTTTCTACTAATTCCAAAAACCCTACGACTTTTCCTATTTCAATGCCCAGCTTGGTTTCAACTATTACGTAATTCCCTACTTCAAGCTCTATGCCAGCTGGATCAAAAGAATATATTTTGTCCCATTGAACAAATTGAATCTGGACGAGACGCATAACGATTAAATCTTAAATCTTACAAACCGCCCAATTTCTATTTTTTCTCCGATCTTAGCGATTGCTTCCCTAATTAAATCTTCAATTTTTTTGGTCTCATCTTTAATGAAGCTTTGCGGCAAAAGGCAAACTTCTTCAAAAAATTTATTTAATTTGCCTTCAATAATTTTTTCTTTCATTGCATCTGGCTTGTTTTCATCTGCCATTTGCTCACGATAAATTTCTTTTTCCTTCTCTATAACATCCTGCGGCACATCTTCGCGACGAACATACTCCGGCGCCATTGCTGCAATGTGCATTGCAATGTCATTTGCCAATTGTTTAAACGCGTCTGTTTTGGCGACAAAATCTGTTTCGCACAAAAGCTCAAGCAAAACGCCAATCTTCGCATTGCCATGAATATACGAATAAACAATGCCATCTTTAGTCGTGCGCTCCGCGACTTTTTTAGCAGCTTTTGCTTCGCCCTTTTTGCGTAGAATTTCAATTGCGGCATTTACATCGCCGTTTGATTCTGTCAGCGCCTTTTGGCATTCAGCAATACCAGCGCCAGTTGTTTCTCTAAGTTGAGAAATCAATTTAAGATCTATTGACATAACTTTATTAAATTAGAAACTCGAAACCCGAAACAAATACGAAATTAGAATTTTTCAATGTTTGAAACATTAGGATTCCTGCCCGCCGGCAGGCGTGGTCGGATTTGAAATTTGTTTAGAATTTAGTGCTTCGGATTTCGTGCTTAAGTCTTTACTTTCTTTTACCGCGTTACTAACCGCTCCAACTAAAAGTTGCAATGACTTTGTCGCATCATCATTTCCAGGAATCGGATAATCAACAATCTCTGGATTTATATTTGTATCGCAAATTCCAATAACTGGAATGCGCATTTTTTTCGCTTCGCGAATGGCTGTCTTATCTTTTTGGCAATCAACAACAAATAGCGCCGCTGGCAATGCTTCCAACCCTTCCATGCCAGCAAGCGAAGCATCCATTTTTGTCAACGCGCGCTCTCTTTCCAAGCGCTCCTTTTTTGTGTACTTTTCCCAATCACCCGTGGCTTTCGCGGCTTTTTCTTTTCTAAACTTTTTTAACAACGCTGAAATTGTTTTAAAATTCGTAAAAGTCCCGCCCAGCCAACGTTCGTTTACATACGGCATTTTCGCGTCAGTTGCCGCTAACCTGATAATTTCCTTTGCCTGCGGTTTTGTTCCTAAAAAAAGAATTGTACCGCTCTTTGATACAACTTCATTAATAAACTTAAACGCTTCTTCAAGTTTTGTCTGGGTTTTTTCAAGATTAATGATGTGCACGCCTTGACGATCTCCAAAAATAAATTGCTCCATTTTTGGATGCCAACGCGAAACCTTGTGCCCAAAGTGCACGCCTGCCTGAAGCATTTCTTCAATTATGGGAATTTTATACATATGCTGAAATCCAGTTTATCACTCTTATTTTATATAGTCAATGTCTCTAATGTCTTCATGCAAATCGCCAACTTTCACGCCAGCAACAATTTTGTCCTTTTCAACGACAGCGCTCTCTTTATCTAATTGTTTGGCAAGCGAAACAATTGACTCTGGTTTATCAATTATTTCGCCTCTTTGTTTTTGCAAATATAAATCCAGATTGATAAGACCACCCTTGTCGTCCTTGCGCAAATCAAGAAAATCTGATTTGCGCGGAACAAAACCATCTTTTTCAGCCGTGACATAATAAACATTATTTCCCACCAAAAAGCTGTAGCGCCCCTGTGAATCTGTGATTTGCGTGTCCAACAATTTATTAAATTTTGTGTCAAAAACTCTGGTCACTGCGCGCTTTACCGGCTGACCGCCGGCTTGCGCCTTAACAAGCCCCCAATCCTTTAACATCTGCGGCATCATCAATCGCAAAAATAAACCAAGCCCAACCAAATGCGCCACAAGAATCGCGATAATCCATGGTTTTGGATTTATTGCGAGGGATATAGCAGCAAAGGCAGGTCCAACCAACAATAGCGCGTATTGCGCACGACGTAAAAAGTGTTGAAAGAAAACACGTTTATTGGAAACAAGCTTTTTGTCCGGATCTACCGGAATATTCATTGCCAAAGCTTTTTTCTCTGTTATTTTTATTGGCTTGCCATAATACAATTCTGAATAACGCTCGTCTGCCGCAATACCACCAAGCACTACCGACGGAAAAGCGTATTCTTGTTTTTGGACAACAATATAATATTCACCGGGCTCCAAAATAAAATGATAGCGGCCATTTCTATCTGTCACCTGCGTTCGCAACAAACGATTTGTCTTGGCATCAAAAACGCGAACTACTGCCAAATCCACAGGACGCTTGGTGATTGAGTCGTAAATAACTCCCCACTCTTTTTTGCGACGGCGATACCAAAGGACAACTGGCTGCGTAATCAAATATTGCAAATATGTTGAAACATTCCCGAAAATCGTCGCCAATGTCGTGGCAGTCGCGGCAGATGTCGTCACAATAACCGGGACTTTAATTGATTCATTCACTTTTTGCACTTCCGGATTATCCAGCACTATTTTTTTCACTTGCGACATTTTTTGTTTAATGGCAGTGTTTGGCCGGCTGGCTATCGCCTTTGTTGCTTTTTTAGTAGCCGCGATAATTGGTTTGCTTATTGCTTGAATATCCGTGGCAACAGAAACCACAAATTCTGGAATTTTATTTGTTATATCAATAATGTCATCTAACGCTGCTGCGCCACCTTGTGGCGCTCCTTTGACAGGAGCTGGTTGTTCTGGGATTTTTGGTTGTTCTGGAATCTTTGGTTGTTCTGGGATATTTGGCTGCTCTGGAATTTTTGGCTGCTCTGGAATTTTTGGCTGTTCTGGAATTTTTGGCTGTTCTGGAATCTTTGGTTGTTCTGGAATCTTTGGCTGTTCTGGAATCTTTGGCTCTTCTGGTTTTTGTGGTGGAGCATTAAATTCAGCATCATCAGTAGCATCTGCGCATCCTGGATCAGCCATATCAACTAATCCATCGCCATCATTGTCCAATCCATCACCGCACTGATAAACAGGCGGCGGAGGAGGCGGTGGGGGTGGAGGAGGCGGTGGGGGTGGCGGCAATGGCAATCCGCCACCGCCGCCGCTTGTTGTATTAGCGCTCAATTCTGCACTATACGCAGTATCTACACTCGCTCCATTTCGCGCCTTTACTTTAAAAACATAAGTAGTCCCAGCCGATAACCCTGTAAATGTATAGCTCACTGCTGTTATCCAACCAGAATTTTCATTCGTTGTAGAATTTAAAGCATAAAATTCTGTGCCAGCTGGATTTGAATTCGCGCTCCACGAAATTGTAATCGCGACTGTTGTGGCCGAATCTTTCGCCAAAGTGTTTGGCACATTTGCCAAAGTATAAACAGCTGTACTCGCTGACGACAACGCGGTTTCTGTTCCGCTACCATTTTTTGCTTTTACTTTAAACTGGTAACTCGTATTTACAGAAAGCCCTGTCACTGTCACTCCGCTTGCCCCTCCCCAAACGGTATATGTTTGCCAAACCGCAGAATCGCCCAGACTTCCGTCTGCTTGAACGTATTTGCTATCTCCAACATTTTGAATGGCATAAGTTGTCGTAGCTGAATTTGAATTTTGATTAATAACAACATTCAATGTCGTTGAACTGACAGCCGAAACCGTTGGCGCGCTCGGTACATTTGCTAAAGTATATGTACCGACAAAATCCATAGATACTCCGCCAGGATCACCGTCGCCATTTCTTACGCTATAAGAATAAAAATATTGCGTATTTGGCAAAAGATCAGAATTGATCCACACAGCGCTTTGCTGCCATAAACTTGTCGTGCCATTTGAAAAATATATGCCAGAAGATCCAGATGTTAAATTCGGAAAAGTACCAGTGGCTGTCACCGTAATAGACGTTGCGGTAATATCGCTATAAGTAACGCTACTCGGATCATTCATTGAAGTATATCTTGTAATTGACCCCTCGCTTGTTGCATCTCCATCACCATTTTTTGCTTTCACGTATGTAACAACCGGATTGTTTGCTGTCAAACTTGCTTGGTCCCAATATAAATTAGTTGTCCAATCTAAAATCGCATCAATTGGATTGGTTGATCTTGCCCAAAAACCAGATTCTGCGCCACCGCTTTCCCATGTCCAGCGCATAGCAGTGGTGGTCTGATCACTATGTCCCAAATTAACCGGCGCGTTTGCGGAAGAATACGCGGTCGCGGTTGACGAAGCAATGCCTTCGCCGCTCGCATTAACCGCGCGAACATAAACTGTCCAGCTTACATTAGCTACGGTTGTTTGCGCATACTGGCTCGTGGCACTGCCAACGGCCGCGATTAAACTGTCATCCGAGGATTTATAAACATTGTAATCAGTTGCGCCACTTACATCTGCCCAGTCCCAAGTAATTGAGCTTGTCGTATTTGCCGTATGCGTTAACCCAGTTGGCTGTGCCGGACCAAGCGTCTCATTGCTCGTTTCTGGCCGATCGATCAAATTCGGCGACCCGTCGCCATTATAAGTAGCTGAACGAAATTTATAACAAGTATTAGCTGACAAAGTAGATACAGTATACGGCGACGTTGGCATACTGCTTGCATTCTGATAAACCGTCGTATCATACGAGCCATTGCAGTCAGTATCTTGATAAATTCCAGCGCCACTTGGAGTAGGCGTTGGATTTGTCCATGTTAAATTAATTTTATAATTGCTTTTATCAGTTGCTTCGGCCGCAGTGAATGCGCTTACTTGGCTTGAATAAGTATATTTGCTTGTCGTGCTACCAAAACTGGTTTCAGTAGCTTCGCCATTTTTAGCCTTAACCTTGAAAGTATATTGAGTATTGGATGTAAGACCTGTGACAGTCTTTGTGCCCCATATAGTTGCTGTTGCCCAAACCGCTGCTGCGCCAAGTGTTCCGTCTGCTTGGACATATTTACTAAGCGTGGTTTCTTGAATCGCGTACTGCGTTGTTGCTGGATTAGCATCTGTGCCAATAGATACATTTAACGCCGTTGTTGAACTTACAGTGACAGTAGGACTTCCCGGAGTTTCAGCCAAAGTATATTTATTCACATCTGTGACTGTCAAACCATTTCCATAACTGTCAACCGCCCAAATTTTAAAATAATATTGAGTATTTATTGATAATCCAGTGATCGTAGTTGATGTTGTTGCTTTTGTCGCCAATGCCGCGTCATTATCATTGTCCCATTCTATGGCTGTTCCTGTTCTATTTTGAACATCTGACTGATTTGTGCCGTACCAAATTTCATAATGCGCCTGCGAAGGTAGCGCGTCCCAATGTGTTTCTTGTATAACCGCTGTCCAACTCAATGCGGCTGTATTCGTCGCGACTGCGCCGACAGATAAACTTGTCATTCCATCAACCGGCGCAACATTATCTAACGTAATTGTCGTACCAACAGGATCACCTGTAAATGTACCGTCAAACGGCAAAACACCAACGCAAAAAGTTCCATCACCCGTTATCACGTCTATGGCTGATAACCAATCAAACTGCACGGTATTCGCGCCAGAAGAAGTTGTAATCCAGCCACTCGCGTTTCCAATCTGTTTAGCATTATCATTTTCAACTTTTGGATCGCCATAAGTTGCCGAAGTATTTGAATCTGTTTCGTCAATTGTCGCTTTGTTTGTGCCGGGACAAGCGCCTGACTCATAAGCAACGTATAAACTATTATTCTCGCCGCCAGAATCAGAAACAGTGACAGACACATCAACACGACCAGAACCATCGCTCTTTTGCGCCGCACTGTTTAAAACAGCAACAGGTACTGCCGCGTGCGCGGGCAACATTAAAGGTAGCCAATATGGTAGCCCAATTGTGCCGCAAATAGTAATAACTATAAGCAAAAACCATTGAAATTTTCTTTCAACTTCTCGCGCGATTCGCATAATTTGTTTATAGTTATATTTTACCATTTTGCGAATCGCGCGGCAAAAATTTTTCTGTGTATAACATTCCGCAAACAAAAAAACGCTGAATGCGTTTTTTAAAAATGGGAAGGTTGGGAGAAAGTCAGAAAACTTGTGCTCGACCCGGAAGGAATCGTGTTCGCACCGACGCAGTCACTTCCTGAGTGACGACTGACGAGTGGCTATGCAAAGGGGGTGCCCATCACCATCCCCACGCGCAAGAAGGACAGACTTCATGCAACGAACCCGAACGCCTAGCGTGCAACGGAACACCACCAGACTTGCGTTCGACATGGGCCGCTGACTGTCCACAACCCGCGCCAATTCCAACTCCGAGGCTCTCGAATATCTTGTACGGAACGCCCCGCCTCTCCAGAACATTGCAGTATCTATCAACCTGACATGAAGGGGCAAGACCACCACTGGAACGAACAGTCCGATTCAACGAACTCACTTTCACATAGAACTGGCCAGAAACCGCAACATCAGCTATACCATTAGCATCCTCCTCAGTGTCATTGATTCCATTCATCAAGACACAATTCAAGCAAACCGGATGTCCAGTTGATGCAGACAATGCACTCGCCTCTCTCACGGACTCCATGATTGGGTACGTACGTTCACAGGGAATAATCCTCTCGCGCCTAGTGCCAGGCATCGCGTGCATGGACAATTGCAGCCTTAGCCTCTCCACCCATGGCTGCTCCCTCAGCCAGCGCAGACCAACAGGCACACCGACCGAAGAAAGTCCAATCACTGCCTGCGGAAAAGCAGACGATAACCAATCACAAAAACCAAATACTCCTTGCACATTCATGAGCGGCTCGCCCTGCCCCATGAACGTCACCTGGAAGAGATTTCTGTCATCAACAAACGGCAGCGCACTCAGAAAAATCTGCCTCAACTGCGCAGCCGAAAAACGACTGCGTACACGCACGCTGGCATTGGCACACATGCGGCAACCCAACCCGCAACCCATACTTGAGGGCATGCAAATGATCCACGGAACGTCACGTCCAACAATATCAAACACAGCGCATTCGGCAAAGACCCCCATGGTAGATATCAACAAATGGGTAGCCTTCGAGCCCCCCTCAGTGCGAGTGACATGGTTAGTGACCGTTGCTGCTGTCATCATATCATCTATCAATCTATTCTTGAGTAAAAAGGGCGAACGCAATCTCGTGCACTTGCATCATGTTTCTATCTGTCATTCCGGACACGTAGTCGAGAATCTTAATTGCTCGCTCCGTTCTTCTCTGTGCCGAAGGCTTTACCACTTCGGTGATCTGCTGGTACCACGAATCTCGCTCGTACCGCTCCTTGACGATGGAACCGCTCAGCCTCCTAATGAGCACGTTCACTTGGCTCATGAGGTGTCCTGACATTTGCGAATCGTCGTTGGGTATCGCTCCCACAGCACCTCCATTGTTGCCGTAGTACGACTTGAGAAAGTTGTAGACCGTTCGAATTGTACACGATGCGATTGCATCCCGATGGAGAAACCATGGCTCTGTCTGAAGAATGCTCCGAAGGAATTGCTCAAAGGCGTAAAGAAACTGACCCAGTGTTTCGGACACGCCTATAGGTCGCTTGGAAGCCCCTGTCGAGACAGCCGCACTAGGGAATGTGAGGCGGGTCAAAGACGTCTCAACCATGTCGTGTGTCATTCCTCTTAGTCGGCTCTTGCGGGCAAATCCGTTGTCCTTGTCTGCTTTCTTCTCGTCCTCAGGCAGGAACCATGAAAGGATTTTGTCGATCTGCCGCATATTAAGACGAGAAACACCAGAAGACATGTATGTCCGGGCATCCTGACGCAGCTTTGGCAGAGACTGACCCGAAAGGCTCTCCCACAGAAGAATATCTTCAAGGTCATGGTTAAGACCAGCAATCTGATCCGCAATTGCGACGACCTGCGCCTCGTAAGTAGTAGGAACACCAAACTTCCATTTCTCGGGCGGCTGCCATGGACTCCACCCATGTGTCAGTACCCCCGACCGAGTAACCGAACTTACATCTCCAAGTTTTCGTTCAATGACTCTCTTTGAATTGCTGGCATGGTGAAATAATAGGTGATCGGGGAGTACATCCAAGGAAACTGCTTTCTTGCTTCCATAGTAAGGGATCCTGGCGGGAAAAGCAACATGTTTGAACACTTCTTCCTTCATGATCTGCGCGAATTCTCGTTCGCCGGCGTGGCCGAATGGCGTGTGACCGATGTCATGGCCATGCGCAATCGCACGAACGAGGTCGAGCTCAAGACCAAGCCATGCACCAAAAGTTTCCGCGATCTGGAGGACCTCGATTGTATGTGTTAGGCGTGACCGAAAGTGGTCTTGACGCTCAGGCTTGACGACCACCTGCGACTTGTCTCCCAGCCGACGGAAGGCCTTGGAATAAGTAATGGCGTCGGCATCGTGTTTGAACTCTGTTCTTGTCTCCGCCTTGTCTTTCGGATCGTATCTAGTACTCACTGCGGCCCATGGAGATCTTCCCCGATTTCTGTACAAAGTTGGTCTACGCAGCCTCCTCGGACTAGTCACAGTTCCCATTGCGACCTCCTCAGCAGTGATTCCTGCTCTCACTCAACATCCTGCCCACGCGTTGACCAAAGTCATTGCTCTATTTGTAACCGTTCACCTGCTATCGCCCAAGCATTGTTTCGCCGGGCGAACGGGTACGTTCTCGACAATCTCCTCAATCTCTGAGATCGCTTTTCGTTCCAGATGCCAAGCCTCGTCCCGTAGGTTATTCGCTCTCAAGACGAGGTCGCCGATCTCGTTTCGGACAGCAATGTCCGGGAGTGGAACGGGCACAGCGCCCAGCATCCAGCGATCAATCTCCAAGATGACAGAACCGTAGGAGTATCTGGTTAGAAGTCTGTAGCCGTAATCAGAAGCAAGCCATGCGTACAGGTATCCAGGATTCACCTCCTCAGTCGGGATCACGCGGAGGGCATGCTGATTCGCCGTCCAGCCATCCATATAGCGTGGAACGATGTGAACCCGGCCGATAGTGCCGGAGCAGGTTATGACAAGCATGTTCTCTCGCAAAGAAATCTCTGGCAGGTCCTTCGTGTGCGCCCCTCTGGCGAGACGCTTCACGTCGATTGGATCTACCTGAAAGACCTGCTTGCTGCTCATC
>JAZDOE010000006.1:0-5468 GCA_043798985.1 Candidatus Falkowiibacteriota bacterium
GGAATGACTCGCGATGTTTTATTAAACAAGCCAAAAGGAAAAGATTATGATTTTGTTTGCCGAAATGTCGCGTTGGACAAATTAGTTAGCGCGCTGGAAAAACTGGGCAAAGTGGATTTGGTTGGCGCAAATTTCGGCGTGATCAAATTCATGCCAACTGGCGCGAAATTAAAAAACGCGATTGACATCGCGCTTCCGAGAAAAGATTTTAGCGCAGGCACCGGCGGATACCGCGACATGGAAGCGCAAGCAAATCCATTCATGCCCATTGACGAAGATTTGTCGCGCAGAGATTTAACGATTAACGCCATCGCGTGGGACATAAAAAATCAAAAGCTGGTTGACCCATTCAACGGACAAGCGGATTTAACAAACAAAATCATTCGCTGCGTTGGTGATGCTGAAAAAAGATTTCTTGAAGATTATTCCAGAATGTTGCGCGCGATTCGGTTCGCGTGCCGTTTCAATTTCACCCGCCCGCAGCCGAGCCGCGGCGAGGCATGGGAAATTGAAGACAAAACATGGGCCGCCATAAAAACATTGATGCCAAAAATAAACGGCACGCGGATGATTGCCAGCAAAGAGCAACGAATTGTCCCGTGGGAAACCATTGGCAAAGAAATAATGAAAGCTCTCAAAGAAAATACTAGGCTGGCAATTCAACTTTTAGATGAATCGCGCGCGCTTAATTTTATAATGCCCGAACTTTTAGCAACAAAAGGTTGCGAACAACCGAAAAAATGGCACAGCGAAGGCGATGTTTGGACGCACACCATGATGCTTTTGGAAAAAATGGAAACTCCGGAATTTAAAAAAGAATTTCCAAAATTCCGAATCAAACCAGATTTTATTTTGGCAGTGCTTTTACATGACATTGGCAAGGCAACAACCCGCGTGACAGTTGAAGAAAATGGCGAGCAGCGCGTCAGATTTTACGGCCATGACGTTGAAGGCGCGAAAATAGCGAAAACAATTTGCGAGCGCCTGAAACTTTCACGGGCAGAAACCAACAAAATACTTTTTCTTGTCCGCAATCACATGGTGATAATGCAAGGAAATGTTGCTGGAATGAAAAGCACGACAATTGAAAAATATTACATGTCCAAACATGGCGCAGACCTTTTGACATTGCTGTGGTTGGACGCGCTTTGTTCTGTGCGCGAAGACGGGCAAGAAACTCACCAAAATTATCGCGACCTAAAAGCCCGCGTCCAAGAAATTAAAAGCCATATTCCGACAAAACCACGAGGCAATACTGACATATTATCTGGCGACGAAATAATGAAAGCGCTCAACATTAAACCAAGCAAACGCATTGGCGAAATAAAAGAACAATTGAGAGAATTACAACTAAACGGCAAAATAACAACAGAAGAACAAGCAAAAGAATATCTAAAAAACATATGACTAATGTTTTATTTATCATCACCGGCCCGTCTGGTGTTGGCAAAACAACCGTCGGCATGGAATTGCTAAAACAAATGCCAAACATGCAGCGCATTGTCACCTATGTCACGCGGAAACCTCGGCCAAACGAAAAAAACGGCATTGATTATAATTTTATTAAAGTTGAAGAATTTTTAAAACGCAGAGACAACGGAGATTTTTTTGAACATGACGAGCATTATGGACATTTTTATGGAAACAGCCGCAATGACTTAGAAAAAATTTGGCAAAACGGAAAAGTCGCGCTTTTTCTTTTGGATCCGCACGGCGCAAAAACGGTCAGAAACATTTTCCCGCAAGCAAAAACGATTTTTATTTTGCCGGACAACAATGAAAATCTCGCGAGGAGAATCAAAAAACGGCCAATGAGCGACGAAGCGTTCACTCAACGCTGGATAGCGGTGCAAGAAGAATTAAACTATGCTGATTCTTGCGATTTTACAGTTGTTAACGAAGAAGGCGCCATTGAAAAAACAGTGCAAGAAATTAAAAAGTATATCATTGACTTCTTAAAATAAGTCTGCTATCCTATGGCTATATTTAAAAAATAGCGATATGGCAAAAATTATTCAGCAAGAGAATAAAAAGGAAATTTTAGATTCTATCAGAGCTGGCATGCACATTAAAGTGCACCAACTTATCAAAGAAGTTAATGCCAAGGGCGAAGAAAAAGAAAGAGTTCAGGTTTTTGAAGGCGATGTGCTGTGCCGCAAACATGGCAGACAAAACAACGCGACAATGACTGTGCGTAAACTTTCCGACGGAATTGGCGTGGAAAAAATATTTCCAATTTACTCACCAATAATCGCTGGCGTTGAAATAGACAAAATCTTTAGAGTACGCCGCGCGAAATTAGGATATTTAAGAGAAAAACACAAACGATTAAGAGAGGTCAAATAATTTACAAAATTCTTTTTAGAAATTTGCCGGTCAATGACCTGGCATTTTTCGTTATGTCGCGTGGCGTGCCACAAGCAACGACTTCTCCGCCTTTGTCTCCACCGCCAGGTCCCAAGTCAATCACCCAATCAGCATTTTTTATCACCTCCATATTGTGCTCAATTACCACAACGCTATTGCCCTTGCTGACCAATTTTTCCAAAACAATCAGCAGTTTGTTGATGTCTTCAAAATGCAATCCTGTTGTCGGCTCATCCAAAATATACAACGTTTTTCCAGTGCCATAACGCGACAATTCGGTCGCTAGCTTTATTCTCTGCGCCTCACCGCCAGACAGCGTGTTTGCCGGCTGGCCCAAGCTGATATAGCCCAAACCAACTTCATCAAGCACCTTTAATTTATCGCTGATTGCCAAAATATCAGAAAAAAATTCTTTTGCTTCCTGCACGGTCATATCCAAAATGTCAGCTATATTTTTTCGCTTGTAATGCACTTCCAAAATTTCTTTTTTATAGCGCTTGCCCTTGCATTCCTCGCACAAAACATAAACATCCGGCAAAAATTGCATTTCAACGCGCACATAACCATCGCCTTTGCAATTTTCGCATCTGCCGCCGCCTTTCACGTTAAAACTAAAATCGCCAGCATCATATCCTTTAATTTTTGCTTCTGGCATTTGCGTGAACAAATCGCGAATGTATGAAAACACGCCAGTGTATGTCGCTGGATTGGAGCGCGGGCTACGGCCGATTGGTGACTGGTCAATTGAAATCGCCTTGTTAAGTTTATCCAAACCAATGATTGATAAATGTTCAGCTGGCAATTCTTTCGCGCCATACAAATGCTGGCTAATCGCTTTGGACAAAATTTCAACAATTAATGTTGACTTTCCAGAACCGGAAACGCCAGTCACGCAAACAAATTGACCAAGTGGAATTTCAACATCAATGTTCTTTAAATTAAAAGCTTTCGCGCCTTTGATAAACAAAGACGCTTGTTTTTTGCGCGGCAACTTATTAAAAATACCAACACTTTTGTTGCCGCGCAAATATTGGCCGGTCAAAGAATTTTCATCATTTGCAATCTCTTCTGGCGTTCCCTGCGCAACAACCTTGCCGCCAAGAATTCCAGCGCCAGGACCAATGTCAATAATTTCGTCAGCAGCCATCATCACGTCTTTGTCATGTTCAACAACCAACACTGTGTTTGGTTTTTCCTGCAACAGCCGCAAAGTTTTTATCAGCTGTGCGGTGTCATTCGGGTGCAAACCAATTGTTGGCTCGTCCAGAACATAGATCACTTGCGAAAGCGATGCTCCGAGCTGGGTCGCCAGCCGCAAACGTTGAGCTTCTCCGCCGGACAACGTCGGCGCGCTTCTACTTAAAGATAAATAGTTTAATCCAACATCAATTATAAATCGCAGCCGCGTCTTTATTTCAACCAACAACTGCCGCACGATTTGAGTTTCTCGTTCTGTCATCTTCAACTCGTCTATTTTTTGAAACAATGCTTCAACTGGCATTTCCGTAAAATCGGTAATTGACAAATCAGCGACTGTGACGGCCAAACTTTCGCGTTTTAACCTTTGACCATTACAAATTGGGCAGGTTTTTACGCGCATGTATTTTTCAATTTCAAGCCTGATAAAATCAGAATCTGTTTCTTTATACTTTTGTTCCAGCCACGTCACTATTCCGGCAAATGACATTGGCCGTCCCTGGCCGCGTCCCGCGTCCGCGGGCAGGCCCCCAACGTCAAAAAGCTCATTGCCAGTGCCGTACAAAATAATTTTGCGCGCTGCTTTTGCTAACTCTTCAAGCGGAACATCCAGCGAAAAGTTATATTTTTTCGCGACCATTTCCAAAACTCGCCAATATGCTTTTTGGTTGGCGAAAATTTTAACCCATGGCTTGATTCCGCCCTGCGCGATTGTCAATTTTCCGTTCGCGAATATCAAATCTTCATCAATTTCCTGCTTCACGCCCAATCCACTGCAAACAAAACACGCGCCAAATGGCGAATTAAAAGAAAAGCTGCGCGGCTCAATTTCCGGCAGTTCAATATCGCAAACAGGACAATGATAATATTGATTAAAAACAAAATCGCCCGGTTTGTCAGAGCGATTAACAATAATTGTACCGTCGCCCAAATCAGCGCTGATTTTTATCGCTTCTTGCAATTGCTTTTTTGTTTCTTGTTTGTTGTCTAGAAGAACACGGTCAACAACAACTTCAATATTATAAACAGTTTCAGCGCTAAATTGCATGTCGCGCGCATCAATCAAATCGCTCACCTGCTCATTGATGCGCACCTGAAAATAGTTTGCTTTGTAAAGCGCATCCAAAACTTTTCGCGAAACGCCTTTTTGTTGTCTAACAATTGGCGCCAATACGGCAACATTCACCAATTTACGACCGCTATTATTTTTTTGCTTGTCCGCCGACCTGTCTGCCGACCTGTCTGCCGACGAGGCAGGCGAGACAGGCGAGGCGGACCACTGCCAAATCTGCTCAACTATTTCGTCAATTGTCTGACGACCGACTTGTTTGCCGCAGATTGGGCAATGCGGATGTCCGATACGACTAAAAAGTAAGCGAAATAAATCATAAATTTCAGTAATTGTTCCGACCGTTGAGCGAGGATTTTTTGAAACAGAACGCTGGTCAATCGCGATTGTCGGCGACAGTCCTTCAATATAATCAACGTCTGGTTTTTCTTTAACTTCCAAAAACTGCCGCGCGTATGAAGATATGCTCTCCAAATAGCGGCGCTGACCTTCTGCGTAAATCGTGTCAAATGCCAACGAAGATTTTCCAGAGCCGGAAACGCCTGTCACCACAACCAATTTATTGCGAGGAATTTCAATGTCAATGTTTTTCAAATTATTCGCTCTTGCCCCGCGAATAATAATTTTTTCTGACATAAAATGGGAGTTTTTATTTGTCATCCTGAGCTTGCCGAAGGACAACTCCCATTATACGCACAAAATATTCAAACTGGCAATAGTCTAATCGCAATACTCTCCGTCATTATTAAGATCTTGGTCATAACCATCCTTATCTCCCGGCAACCCTGCACATTCATCATCTGTTCCGCAAATATTACTCGCGCAAACTTCATTG
>JAZDOE010000020.1:0-28557 GCA_043798985.1 Candidatus Falkowiibacteriota bacterium
AGGCATGAAAATAATTCACATTGCCGGCACATCTGGCAAAGGAACGGTCACAAACTTAATTCACCAAATTTTTTGGAAAGCCGGATACAAAACCGGTGTGCATGTTTCACCATACGCGGCAATTCCGCTTGAAAAAATCCAAATCAATGGAAAATTTATTTCGCCGAAAGAATTTAGCGACGTTATTGACGAAGCAAAACCATTTTTGGAAAAATGTTTGACAACGTTTGACGCGCCCAGTTTTTTTGAGGCGCTAATTTTAATTGTACTTTTATACTTTAAAAAGAAGCGCTGCGATTACGTAGTTTTGGAAACAGGGCTTGGCGGACGATATGACGGGACCAATGCCGTTGGCAAAACCATTTTGCAAATTATTACAAACATTGGGCTGGATCACACGCAGATTCTCGGCAACACTGTTGAAAAAATCGCTTTTGAAAAAGCTGGCATCATCAGACCGCACGGGCATTTGATTACCACCGCAACGCAACCGTCCGTGCTAAAGGTTTTTGAAAAAATCTGCAAAGAAAAAAAATCTACGTTGGAAGTTATTTCTTCTGATAATCCAAACGAGGCGCTGGCAATAACCGTTGCGAAACACTTTAAAATAAAAAACGCGGCAATTAATGCCGGCTTGCGAACAGCAAAACTCCCCTGCCGCTTTGAAATCGTTAAAAAAAATCCTGCAATAATAATTGACGGCGCGCACAATCCAGACAAACTAAAATATTGCGCCGTCCAATTGGCGCAATATTTAAAGAAGCAACAAACAAAAATACATTTGGTATTCGCGCTGACAAACCAAAAATCAATAAAGGATTGTTTGTCGCCATTTAAACATTTTAACGTCATAATTTATCCGACAAGATTTCTTGACGCAACACGAAAAGTCACATGGCCAAATAATATCGCCACTGCCGCAAAACAACTTGGCATAAAATGCCAAAAATTTTTCTTAGATCCACAAGATGCCTTGCAAAAAGCATTGGCATTTGCTACAAAGAGCGATATCATATTAATTACAGGCTCGTTTTATTTATGCTCCGAACTGCGCGAACATTGGATTTCAGAAGATTACATGATAAAAAATAAAACCCTCTTTAAAAAATTTTAAACATGTCATTATGAATTTAGTCATTGTCGAGTCTCCTACAAAAGCAAAAACAATTTCAAAATTTCTAGGCAAAGACTTCAAAGTGGAGTCTTCTTTTGGTCATGTGCGCGATTTGCCAGAGCGAACATTGGGCGTTGATGTTGAAAAAAACTTTGAACCGCAATACGCGATTCCGGCAAAAGCAAAAAAGCGCGTTGACCTTTTGAAAAAATTGGCAAAACAGGCGGACAATGTTTTGTTCGCGTCTGACGAGGACAGAGAAGGGGAAGCGATCGCGTGGCATTTGCGCGAAATTTTAAAACCCAAAAAATACCAGCGCATTGCTTTTCACGAAATTACCAAGCATGCGATTGACGAAGCGCTAAAAAATCCGCGCGATATTGATTTGAATTTGGTTGCCAGCCAACAAGCTCGCCGCGTTTTAGACAGGTTGGTTGGTTATAAACTGTCGCCGTTTCTTTGGCGAAAAGTCGCGAAAAAATTATCCGCGGGTCGCGTGCAATCTGTCACCGTCCGCTTAGTAGTTGAACGCGAACGCGAAATTCAGGATTTTAAACAAGACGAATTTTGGACAATTGAAGGCATTTTCAAAAAAGACGCTGATGAATTTCCGGCAAAACTTCACGCAGTCAACAACAAACTTTTAAAAAAGCTGGAAATAACAAATAAGGATGCTGCGGACAAATTGGTTGAAGCAATAAAAACCAAAGAATATTTTGTTAAACAAATAGAAGAAAGCGAAAAAATCAAACAGCCGCTTCCGCCGCTGGCAACGTCAACATTGCAACAAGCGGCAAACAATCTTTTCGGATTTTCAGCAAAACAAACAATGCAGATTGCCCAAATGTTGTACGAAGGAGTAGAGCTTCCGGGCGAAGAATCCGTTGGTTTAATCACCTACATGCGAACCGATTCTGTAAATCTATCATCGCAATTTCTTGATAGCGCGCGCGAGCACATAAAAAATAATTTTGGCGCGCAATATTTACCGGTAAAAGCGCGCGCCTTTAAAACAAAATCAAAAAATGCGCAGGAAGCGCACGAGGCGATCAGACCGACTAACGCGGAACGGACGCCAGCGTCATTAGCATCAGCCTTGGATCGCCAGCAATTAAAACTTTACACATTGATCTGGGCGCGCGCCATTGCCAGCCAAATGGCAACGGCAAAATTCGCAAACAAATCAATTCAAATAAACGACTCCTCGGATGAATTCAGTTTTAAAGCAACCGGCTCAACATTAATTTTTGATGGCTACATAAAAGTTTTAATGCAATGCAAACTGCGACAAGAAAAAACAGATGACATTGTGCTTTTGCCAAATCTCGCCGAAAAAGACAAAGTTGACTTGCAGAAATTAAATACGGAACAACATTTTACTCAACCGCCCGCGCGCTATACTGAAGCAACGCTTATTAAGGCGCTTGAAGAATTTGGAATCGGCAGACCATCAACCTACGCGCCTACTCTCGCGACAATTCAGGCGCGCGGGTATGTTGAAAAAGAAGAAAAAAAATTAAAACCATTGCCAATCGCATTTACTGTCACCGACGTCTTAACCGAACATTTCAGCAATATTGTTGATTATAAATTTACCGCGGACATGGAAGACGATTTGGATAAAATCGCGATTGGCAAAAAAAAATGGCAGCCAATGATTAAAAATTTTTACGAGCCATTCATCGCAAACCTAAAGAAAAAAGACGCGGAACTTTCCAAGAAGGATATTACTGAAGAAAAAACAGATAAAATCTGCGAAAAATGCGGCAATCCGATGATTATAAAAATCGGCAGATATGGAAAATTTTTGGCCTGCTCAAATTATCCAACCTGCAAAAATACGTTGCACATTGAAGAAGTTCAACAGGCCGGCGCCAACAATAGCGAAGCTCTTAATGGATTATTGGAAGAAAAATGCCCGGACTGCGGATCCCCGCTTGTAAATAAACGCGGAAAATATGGCGCGTTTATCGGCTGCTCAAATTATCCGAAATGCAAATACATCAAAAAAGAAAACAATGATACTGGCTTGCTTTGTCCTGACTGTGGGATCGGTAAAGTTGTGCGGCGCCGCGGAAAACGTAAATTTTTCTACGGCTGTTCCGAGTATCCCAAATGCAAATTTGTTTCATGGGAAAAACCTGCTATACTATAAATGCGGTTGCCGCGTGACACCCTATTACCAACAGAGTTATTTGGGTCAATCCGCGGCGCCGCGTTTTTTTATTACAGAAAGAGACCGCGACATAAGCCAGCGGTCTCCTCTGTTACTTGGGCATTACCCCATTACCAACATTGTCATTATACGCCACTCTTTTCAAAATGTCAAGCGCGTCCTTGCTTTTCACACGAAAAACCTGTAAATTAAAAATAGATGCTATGTTCGAAGCAAGCAAAATAAAAGAGCTCATAAGCCGTATCAAAGAGCAGCAACCGAACTTTGATGGCAAAAGCATTGAAGCGTCTTCTTCTTTTCTTAAAAAATACCTCAAAGAATTGCCAGTCCGCGACAGAAAACGTATTCTATCAGAAACATTGAACATCCTTGTCGCGCTAATCGAAATTAAGCCTCGTCCGGAAATTATCGCAGCTGGACTTCTTTTTAAATTCGCGGAGATCGCGCCCGACGCGCTAAACAAAATAAAACGCGGATGCGCGTCAGATATTTATTTACTGACAAAATCCTATTGCTTCTCAAAAAAAATGGCAGCTGATCACAATCTTGATTTTCGCCATTTTTCAGCCACTGCCTATTATCTGGCTGAAATGAAATTAACAGCAAAAGTTGTGACAGCTGGCTTTTTACATAATCTGTTATCGCCGATATATAATGTCTCTAATGTCACGACAATCAAAGAGGAATTCGGACAGGAAATCGCAGAGATGCTGGAAAACTACCAAAAAATTTCTAACCTCAAACCGCTAAAAACAGCTCGCCACGTTGAAGATTTACGCCAAATGCTAATGGCGCTCGCAAAAGATCCTTGCGTCATTTTGATAAAACTATGTTCGCTCCTTGATATCGTAAAAAATATAGACACAATCCCCGCGCACAAACGAGAGGAAGCGGCAAAAGAAGCGCTGGAAGTTTTCGCGCACATTGCCGATCTTCTTGGTATCTGGCGTTTGCGCTGGCAACTGGAAGATTATGCTTTCAAATATCTGCTACCGCAAGAATATGCGAGAATAGAAAAACAATTTAATGTTGACGAACGCAAAAACAGAGAAAAGTATATTTATAAAACAGCCCAAATTGTTCAAAAAGCATGCAAGGCGCTTGGCATAACGACTGAAATAGACGGGCGCTTCAAGCATTTTTACAGCATCTACAATAAAATGAAAACCAAAAACAAAACGTTTGATGAAATTTGTGACGTTTTTGCTTTACGAATTATCGTGAACAATGTTGACGAATGCTATCGCGTACTTGGCATTATACATGGCATCTGGAAACCCAAAAGCCGCAGATTCAAAGATTATATTGCCGCTCCAAAAGAAAACGGATACCGCGCGCTACACACCGTGGTCTTTGGGCTAAACAGCCGAATGACGGAATTTCAAATTCGCACGAGAGAGATGGACGAGCGGGCAAAATACGGAGTTGCCTCGCACTGGTACTATAAAAATCAGCCAGAAAAAACGCCGCTG
Organism: Candidatus Falkowiibacteriota bacterium; assembly: GCA_043798985.1. Lineage (GTDB taxonomy): Bacteria > Patescibacteriota > Patescibacteriia > UBA11705 > JACRDX01 > JACRDX01. The sequence continues at coordinate 4,763 of JAZDOE010000020.1, forward strand.
TGGATCCGCGAGCTCATTGACCAACAACAATATTCTGCCACTCCAGAAGAATTCTTAGAAAATTTAAATACTAATTTATTAATAAACAAAATTTACGTCTACACGCCAAAGGGAGACATTATTGATCTTCCAGATGGCGCGACTCCGATTGACTTTGCCTACGCAGTGCACACAGAGCTGGGCAATAAAATGTCTGGCGCAAAACTAAACGGCGTCCCGGTTCCTCTCAATACAAAAATCAATACTGGTGATGTCATTGAAATTATTGCGGACGAAAAACAAAATGGACCCAAACGCGAATGGTTAACTTTTGCAAAAACGCCATTTGCCCGCAAGCAAATTGAAAAATTCATTGAAAATCAGCCAGCATAATTGTATAATCATTACATGCACTCTCTCACAAGACTACTGTCAATCATCACGACAAATTATCCGACCGTAGCCAAAATCCAACTGGATGAAGTTGAGCGTGTTTATACTTTTGCCGAGAAAGCGCATGATGGTCAGAAAAGAGCGTCTGGCGTAGATTATATCCAACATCCTCTTGGCACAGCTGAAATTTTAGCAGAATCAAAATTGCCATTGCCGATTGTAATGGCAGGACTTTTACACGACGTTCCGGAAGAAACCAAATTCACGCTGAATGATATAAAAAAGGAATTTGGCGCTGACATCTCCGACATGGTAGAGGGCATCACCAAAGTCGGTCACATAAAATATCGCGGCATAGATCGCTATGTGGAAAATTTGCGCAAAATGTTTGTGGCAATGGCTGACGACGTCCGCGTGATTATCATAAAATTCGCAGACAGACTGGACAATTTGCAAACATTATTCGCCTTGCCCGCTAATAAACAAAAAAGAATCGCTTTGGAAACATTGGAAATATACGCGCCTATCGCCAACCGACTCGGTATGGGAGATTTGCAGGGACGGCTGGAAGACGCGGCATTCAAATATGCTTACCCGGAAGAATACCAAGGGACAGATCAACTGTTTAAACAACGCGCGCCAAAAAAAGAAAAGGTTTTAGACAAAATGATTGAGCTATCGCAAAAAGCATTGGAAAAAGAAAACATAAAAATCAATAGAATATTTGGTCGCAAAAAAAAATATTACAGCTTGTACCGCAAACTTCTAAAATACGACAAAAATATTAGCCAAATATACGACATCATGGCCGCGCGAATAATTGCTGACGACATTCCAACATGCTACGCGGCAATGGGAATTATTCACGCGATATGGAAACCGGTCAAAGGCAGAATCAAAGACTATATTGCCCAGCCAAAACCTAATGGCTATCAATCTTTGCACACCACTGTTTTCGGAGAAGATGGCGAAATCATAGAATTTCAAATCCGCACGGTTGAAATGGACGACCAAGCGGAATTGGGTATTGCGAGCCATTGGCAATATAAAGAAAAGCTCCATGCTAATGACAAAAAAGTCGTGTGGATTGAAGATTTAGTAAAATGGATGAAAAGTCAGCAAGACAAAAATTTCCTGGGAAAAATCAAAATTGACATATTTCAAAACCGCATTTTTGTATTCACTCCAAATGGCGACGTCATAGATTTGCCTGACGGCGCTACTCCGATTGATTTTGCGTACCACATTCACACTGGGCTCGGCAATCAGTGTAGCCAAGCATTGATAAACAACGAAATCGCTGCGCTGGATTGCAAATTGAGAAACGGCGATATTGTAAAAATAGTTATTGATAAAAACAGAAAAGGGCCAAGCGCGAAATGGTTAGATTTTGTAAAAACATCAACCGCAAGGCATCACATTTTAAATTACACAAAAAAACCGGCTGGAAAAAATTCCTGCCATTACAAAAATAAAAATATGAAAAAACTTTTGTTCGCGTTCGGCTTGCTTTTGATAATATTCGCTCCTGCGCAACAATTCATTTATGCCCAAGACGCGACAGGAACCTGCTCGTGCGAATATGCTACAGGAGCCGCTAACAACTCTGATTGCGACACAGAAAAGGGCGCGTGGGATGTTGCCGGGAACTTTTGTCTTGGCAAAAAAACATACACCGCGATAACAACCGCACAGTGTGATAGCAACGCACTTACTCTTGACGCCGGATCCTGTGACTTCACGGCAGACGCAGTACCACCGAGTGACAGCGGAGCAATACCACCAGATAACACAGGGGCAATACCGCCAGATAACACAGGGACAACGCCAAAAAGTGCTCCTGCGGGAGGAGAATCAACCTATGAATTGCCGAATTTTTTAGGGATTACTGATCCAAACATTTTAATCAACAGAATAATCCGAGCGATTTTGGGTGTCACTGGTTCTGCGGCATTGATTATTTTTATCTACGGTGGATTTCTCTGGCTAACATCAGCTGGCTCTGACACCAAAGTGCAAAAAGGGACAAATGCAATGAAATGGGCCGCAATCGGACTTGTTGTAATATTCTCTACCTATGTTTTGGTGTCATTTATTCTGACCAGCCTAGAAACTGCCGCAATTAAATAAAAACGCGGCACAAATACAAATTTCGCATTTTAGCCCCGCCGATGGCGGGGCTTTTTTGTATTAAAGTTGCGTAAAATTACAAGCGAAACAACATGCCCCGATTGACTATTTTTTCAAAATATGCTATAATGATTATATTAAATTCCTCGTAATTTGACGGGGGATGTGGACTTTGACAATAACGAAAATGCGAAATAGGGGGCAACAATGCTTTACATCCTTGGTTTTCTGGGTTTTCTGTTTTTGGCGGCGGCGGTAACGAGTCTGGGGGCGAAATTCCCCCGTTTCCCCCGTTTTCTGGTCATCAGAAAGTGGGGCGAGTTCGACAGGTTGGCGCCCAGTGGATTCCAGTGGGTGTGGCCGTTGATGGAGGAGGGCGAGGAACGGGAGGAAAAAATCATCCTCGTGGACAACATCCAGCAAAAGGGAGTCTTCACCAGCGACAACATTCCGTTGGTGGTAGATTGCTCGCTGGAATGGAAGTTCGCGAGCAACACCGCACCTGACGCTGCCAAACGGTATCTGCTTGCAGAACAGGAAAGCGGCACAGCAGGTGTGAGCAAGAAACTGCAGCAGCTGCTGCGAGAAGTATTGCTCAAAGTGTTCCGCGCCACCGTCAGCATGAACGACGACCGCGGGAATATCATGAAAACACTAGACGACGCAACGACCGCGTCATTCAAGACAGAAGCGATGGACAAGTTCGGCGTGGAGATCGTATCCTTCAACTTGGAGAATTACAAGTTTGAGGACCCAGCGATCGAAGCTGGTCTGCAAGCGCCGAAAAAGGCCGATCTGGAAGCCAAGGCGCAAGCAGCTCTTCGGAGAAAGGAGCTGGAACGCAAGGCGACCGAAGCGGCACGCGGAGAGGCTGACGGCGAGTACTTCAAAAAAGTCGCCGACGGAGAGGCCGAGAGACTCGCCAAGGTAGAGGCAGTTAAGACTGCGGCGCTAAAGGCGCGTGCTGACGCGCTTGCTGGCAAGGACTGGCAGGCGGCTGTCGGCGCTTCGGGCGTGGAGATTGCGCGAGCAATCGGAGAGGCGCTCGGCAAGGGTGGTGGCAAAGGGAAAAAGCATGACTAACACGTAGAGACGAATTTCGTCTCCCCAACAAGGAGGAAAGATGAGAAACATAGCGGTGCTTTTTACGGCTATCGGTACCGTGATGCTCGCCAGCGCCATTTGGGGCTGGTGGGGATTCGGGATTGCGCTCACCGTAGCGGTGGTGATCGCGAGCATAGTCATTTCCAACCGCGCTCCTGCGCCAGCGGCAGGAGCAAATCAGCAGGCACAGCCTGCGCGTGGAGGACGCCAGCCCGACCGATGGGTTCAGGTGCTTGAGAACATCGGTGGACTCGTGTCGCTGGTGGTTTTCGCGGGGCTGGCGATCGCGGTGATCGGGCTGGTGCAGGAATGCGGAAGCGGAGTGAGCGCGGAACTTGCTCGATTGCACGAAGTGTACCCGGGCAACGAAAAACCGACCGCGCAGCAGCCCACTCCGACCACGGCGCAACAGAATACTGCATCGCCACTTACCTTCGCGAAAATCCCGGGCAATCAAGAAATCAAGATTGCGCTGGACGCGAGCGAAGCGACGGTATGGCCGGCTGGAACCGAAATTCTGATTCGCGCAGAAGGCTGCGGCACATGGAAGTATCGGGCGCTCAACAAGGAGCAAGAGCAGTACATGCTGCAACACCCGGACTTCCACGTGAAGTGGAACGAGCGCACGGACGCAGAAGCAGACTTCCAGCTCGTACGGCAGTCATGGGTGGAAGTAACAACGGAAAAAGACTGCAAGGTCGGTATCCGCGTTGTCATGCTGGGAACAACCAGCTGACGACGCAAAGCCCCCCACGAAACTTCGTGGGGGGCGCTTTTTTTACTATTTTATTTTTCCATTATTTATTTCAAATCATCCTTCACAACATCGCCATAAAAAATCATGCTATTTAACACCGCCAAACTCTCTGGCGTTTTTTCATAAATTAAAATATCCAAAATTCTGTCGCCCAAATTTATCAACAACTCATCAACTTGCGTGCCATAAAATTCCTCCGCGTTCTTGACCAAAACCGCATCTTGCCCGCCAACCTTCACTTGCAATTGTTGATATGTTCCACCCAAAATTTCTTTTTTACCAATACCATCCAAATACTTTGCTAAATCATACTTTGTCTCAAAATTCATCACACCCTTAATATAAATCACGCCTTTATAATTCCCAGCGTTAAATTCCAAGGTCTTATCTTTTGGAATAAAATAAACTTCTTTACTCCACTCATCAACCTTACGCATATTCCAATCGGTCGGAAAACGCATTTCAAATCGCCACGTTCCATTTGTAAAAATGTCCCAACCTTTTACTGCTTTTGCAATCTCTGCTTTGCTCATTTCAAAATCATAAAAATTGAACTCTGCTTTTTTTGCGCACCCGCTAAATCCCAAAACCAACGCAATACCAACTAACAACATCACAACTTTTTTCATAAACAATCGCCCTCCGATATTATTCATTTTTATTGGCCGCTAAAATTTTCTTCGTTATCTCTTCAAGCTCTTCTTTTGAAAAAAACTTTATCGCGATTTCGCCCTCGCCGCCCTTGCTCTTTATTGCCACGCGCGTTGACAATGCTGATTGCAAATTATCCTGCCAACGCCGCATTTCCGTGTCCAAACCATACGACTCACGCGGCTTTCTGCGATTTCGCGTGCTACTTTCGTTTTCCGTATCACGCACTGAAAAATTATATTGCAAAATTTTCTTAAAAAGTTCTTGCTGTTCAGCCATGTCTTTAATTCCACAAAGAATTTTCGCGTGACCTTCGCTGATTTTTTCTTCTGCCAAAGCTCTCTGCATAATCTCCGGTAAATTCAAAAAAGATAAAGTCTGTGTCACTGCTGGCCGAGATTTACCAAGTCGTTTTGCCGCTTGATCCTGTGTCAAATTAAATTCATCAATCAGCCGACGATATGCCAGCGCGCGCTCAATGGCATTCAAATCCTTACGCTGGATATTTTCAATCAATGCCAATTCCAATTTTTCCTGCATGCTCGCGTCACGGATAATGGCTGGCACAGTTTTAAATCCCGCGATTTTTGCCGCGCGCCACCGACGCTCACCGGCAATCAACTGATATCGCTCCCCCTCTCTGCTTAAAATCAGCGGCTGAATTATTCCATGCTGTTTTATTGATTCAATCAAATCATCCAATCCTTCGTGGTCAAACTGTTGCCGCGGCTGAAAAGGATTTGACTCAATCAAATCAACTGGAATTTGTTGCGCGCCAAAAACGTCAGACGTAAAAGCCACCTCTTTATTTTCTTCGCGCACAGCCTCCTTGGCCACTTTCGCCGGAATCAGCGAGCCAAGCCCCCTACCAAGACCCATTATTTTTGACATAATCGTAAAAAATTTTGAAATCTTAATTTTGAATTTTGATTGAATTTCGAAATTTCAATTTTTGAAACATTCAGACATTCAGATTTGATTCAAAATTAAAAATTCAAAATTGAAAATTTTACTACGCAAATTATCCTAACAATTCTATTACTTCTCGCGCCAAACGCTCATATGCTTTTGCGCCAGTTGATCCTGAATCATAATGATGAATTGTTAATCCATGACTTGGCGCTTCGCTCAATCGCACTGAACGTGGAATAACAGAACGGAAAATTTTATCCGGAAAAAATTTATACAACTCTTCCATCACCTGCGCGGATAATCTTACTCGCTTATCAAACATTGTTATCACAGCGCCCAAAATATTCAACTCTGGTTTCACGTTTTGCCGCACTAAATTTATCGTGTTCAAAAGCTGGCCCAAACCTTCCAGCGCGAAATATTCGGCCTGCACCGGAATCAAAACATGATCTGCGGCGACTAGTCCATTGACCGTTAACAAACCAAGCGATGGCGGACAATCAATCAAAATATAATCAAAATCACTTCGCACGCCAAGCAATGTGTCAGACAAACAATATTCCCGGCGCCCCAAATTCACCAATTCAACACTGGCGCCGGCTAAGTTTGGCGTTGACGGCGCCAGCTTAAAACCATTATGTCGTGTTTGTTGCAAAATACTGTGCATTGAATGTTGGCCAAGCAATGCTTCATAAATCCCTTTTTCCAATTCCTGATACGCAACACCCAGCCCGGCAGTGGCATTTGCCTGCGGATCCAAATCAACCAGCAAAACAAATTTGCCGTGTTCAGCCAAGTAAGCGGCCAGATTAATGGCAGTTGTTGTTTTGCCAACTCCGCCCTTTTGATTGACAACAGAAATAACTTGCGCCATATGCTATTTTGCATTTTGTGTTTCAACCATTATATCCAACTCAATGTTTTTTGACAAATAAAACACCCCCAACTAATTTTTAGCAGGGGGGCACAACGCATCCCAACGTTTCATTGGGGATGTTCATCAACGACGAACTGGTCAGCAGAAAACGTTGCTCCTGATCGTGTGGATTCAACGTCCAACTGCGGCAATCTTGTTCCTTCCGTATACGCCAACTTCCCACATGAGCACTGCACAAACGGCGCAACATCGCATGGATCGCATCCAAGCCGACCAGCATGAGCGGTCTGCGCTCTGGCAAGATCGGTTTTTGAAACCTTCTTGCTTTTGCCACACCTGCAACCAAAAGACACTGTCATACTTGCCTCCTTTTCCAAATCATTGCAGTTCCAATTTAATACTATCAAAAATATCGCGTCGTTGCAATATTTTGAAAATTAGGTATAATTTAATTTGTACTTCTCGATTTGTACTTTGTAATTTGTACTTTGTAATTTGTACTTTGTAATTTGGCATTTCCCAATATACCAGGGTAGCTCAGTCGGTTAGAGCGAAGGAATCATAACCCTTAGGTCGTGGGTTCGATCCCCACCCCTGGTACCAAAATTGAATTGCCAATTTAAATGACACAAAAAGTTTATTTTCTTAAAAGCCTAAAAGACAACGTATATTATATTGGATGCACCTCTGTCTCATTAAATGATCGGCTATTCAAACACAACGCCGGTCATGTCCGCTCGACCAAACCAAGACGCCCGTGGAAATTAATTTATTTTGAAGAATTCACTGATAGATCTGCGGCCTACAAGCGAGAATACTACCTTAAACGTCCGTCTGGGTATCAGGAAAAACTCAGAATTATCCAATCCTGCAATAAGGAATCATAACCCTTAGGTCGCCCCAAAGGGGTGCTTCCAGCATGGGTTCGACGTGCCCATTTTGGGTCCCCACCCCTGGTACCAAACATACTTTCCAATCCACTTACAGCGGATTTTTTTATTTTCCATCAATTTGCATAAAGTGCTATAATAATACTAACAAAAAATACGCTTATGAAAAAAGCCCGTTTTCATCTTCGGCGCGATTGGAAAATTTTTGGAGGAATTATTTTATTAGTTTGCTGTTTTAGTTTAATTTGCCTATTCTACGACCAAATTCCAATTATTGGCGCTGAATTAAAATGCGCGCTTCCCTTTGGCAAGTTGAACATTCCCAATACTACCTTTTTAAAATCCTATCGCCTTTTAGTTTTTACAAAAATTAATAGCGCTTGGCCGACAAAAGACGACGGCTATATTGTTTCCGGCACAACAGACCCCAATATCCCATTTATTCCGCCGGACGGGTTTGTAGCCAAGCTTGATAAACAGGGCAGTATCCAGTGGATGAAATTTTTAAAAACGAAAAATGTTCTTTGCTGCGGAACCATGATGAATCCCATGGGCGAAGAAGACGTCCAATCGGTCATTGAACTCCGAAACGGTGGATACTTAATGGTCTCCAAGGTTGACGGGTTCACTGCGGTCAAAGAATTTGACGCGGACATGGAATACAACAAGATATTACTCACCCGTCTGGATAAAAACGGCAATATGATTTGGAACAAATCTTTTAATGCGGCCGTGGAAGATGCCAGAAATTCTTTGCTGGAAACTGATGATAATGGTTTTTTATTTTACGCGAATATTCTTGATTTGGAGCCGAACAAAAGAGGAGAGGATCCGGATGTTTATCAGGATTTGCCCTTTGCCTCACTCAAGGTTTTAAAATTTAATCAGAATGGAGATATTCAATGGTCAAAGAATATTAAAAATTTTATTGCTCGTGAAAATGATTCTTATTTAGTCACAACATCAGATGGCGGTTATGCTTTGGTTGGCAATATATCCGAGACAAATCCGGAAAAAGAATTACCATATAATTTTGACACTTATCCGGGCTTAGCAAAATTTGATAAAAATTTCAATTTTGAATGGGCAAAAAGCATGGAGGGCATACCATTGGACATGGCAACGGCTATTCCCAAAGCGGACGGCGGCTTTGAACTTGGCTGGAAAAAAGTGCGGCAAGGAGCAATCATTACCAAAGGCATGGCGCGTACAGAAGATAATGGTTTTCTGGTTTTAGGACAATTGTCCGGCGGTTCATCCTTAATGACAGACAGTTTGGATTTAAAATCGCCAGTCAAAGGTTATTTAATAGCGTTTAAATTTGCTTCTTCCGGCAATTTGGAGTGGGTCAGAAAAATGACTTTGAGTTTTAATGAATTCACCTCGCCGATGATAGATTTTTCCGTTTCGTTGACAACTGACAACAAAGTAATGATGGCCGGTCCAATTACTTGGGCTGATTATGACTTTGTAGCAAAAACCAAATCCGCCAACGATCAAATTAAATGGTATAATGAAAAATACGGGGAAGCGGAAATGTCAAAAGAAAACAAGGACAAAACCAAACAATCACAACAAGATTATAAAAAAGTTAAAACAGCTATCAAAATCGCTCAAGACGCCTTTCGTCCCGGTATTTTCATGATGAAAATGGATAATGCTTTGAATGCCAGTTGGGCAAAAATAATCAACCCGCAGCGCGGAGCAATTAACTATGTTTTGAAGCCAACAACGGACAGTGGGGCGATTATTGCCGGCGAACATACTTCCACGGATATACAATCTGTTATATTAGACAGCATCACTTATTATAAAGACGCTTTTTTGATGAAGCTGGACGCCAGTGGAAATGTTAAAGATAATAACAATTGGATCATAAATTATACCGGCAACATTATTACAGAATTGATGACTCCATATACTATCTCCAATAATTTAACTGTGCAAACAGAACCTTTAAAAATCAAACTCACGTCACGAAAACCGGAATTCTCTCTTTATAAAAAATCAAAAACAAAAATTTTCGCTCCGTTCAAAAACGCTAAAGAAACCATGTGCCCACTCGCGCCTTCAACTTCTGCTTATGACACGCCCTTGCAAAATACCACCAATACATCAACAACCACGAGAACTTGGCCGCAAATCAATTATGAAAAAGCGATTCCTGCGGAATTGGTAAATGACAAAAGCAAAACTGTTCACAACGAGCTCTTGCCTATTTTGAATCAGCTTTACAATAATCAAGTCAAGATGACGGATAATATGGACGGGGCAATGCTTTATTATGTATTTGATCGCATTGTCACCAAAGATGATATGACCGCAATGAAAAAACATCTTGAAGGCCTTAATTATAAAACGCAAGATGAAGGAGTTTATGAATTAACAACATATAAACCGGGCTATTTTCTGATTTTAACTTTTTCCACTAATAACGCCTACAAAGCATTTTTAAAAGTGACATATTAAAATTAAATAAAAAATATGGACAAAAAAACAAAGACAATAGTCATCGCAGTGCTGGCGGTCGTTGTTATCGGTGGTTTGTATTTTGGTATCAACCGCTGGCGAGAGCAACGGCTGGCCAACCAGATTTTGCAAGAAGTATACGGGGTGAACACGGGACTGTTCGGCAAAATCACCGGCAACAGTGGCATATCCAACCTAACGGCGCAAGAAATCGCCAAACAAATTGCCAACGAAACGCTACAACAAAAAAATGAAGAAGCGCAAGAAGCGGCCAAAACTCCGGAAGGCAAGTATAAAGCAACCGAGGAAATGGCAGCTTATGACGCTAATTCAAAAGCAGCGGTAAACGAAGTCCAACCAATCATAGAAAAAGTATTTGGCAAATCCAAATTAACCTCTGTCTACACCAATGCTTACGCTTCGGAGACTCTTAGCTACAGCATGCTGGAATTTACAATTTCACGCCTTGCGACAGGAGCAGATTTGGGCGCGCTCAACAAAGTACTCACAGACAAAGGTTTGCCGATTCTGCAAAGCAGTATTGCAGATAAAACCGCCATGGTATCGGCTGGCAACAATGAGACAACAATGTTATCTTTTGGTTTTGAAATAGATGGACAAACCATTGGCGTCAACATTACAAAAACTAGTCAATAATTTTAATTTAAAAATTTGTATGACAAACACTCCAATAATTGGTAAGGGAAAAAATACGACAATGGCGATCATCGCGTACATTTTATTTTTCATTCCGCTGTTAACCGGCGACGCAAAAAAAGATTCATTCGTAAAATATCACACCAAACAAGGGTTAGTGCTGTTTTTGCTGGTGGTGTTATTAAATGTGGTAGACTGGATCATGCCGTTTTATTTTTGGTGGACGATCAACTGGATTTTGAGTTTAGGAACTTTAGTTTTGTTAATCGTCGGCATCAGCAACGCCGCGAGCGGCAAACAAGAACCACTGCCTGTCATTGGCAAATTCTCGGACATGTTTAAATTTTAACAAAAAAATGCGGGGTGTTCTTTGAACATCCCGCGAACATACCGCTCGTCTTTAACCAACCGCTTCGCCAAGTTTTGTCGCCCTAATCGGCGGATCAAGTGTGTTTTCATATCCGCAATGCGGGCAAACGGCTTCTGTTGCCTCCACTCCTCCGCCATAGATGACCAAAGCTTCCTGAACTTCCGGGCTAACGAACATCTCGCGCGCCACCTTGCTCGCATTGAACCACTTGCCGCACTTGTCGCACCGGCGCACAACCGATCTTGTTGACATGGTCGCTCCCTCCTCGGTTCTGTTTCGCGCACAGCATAATACAAATCAAAAATAAAATCAATGGCCTACGTTTTTGACTTCATAACTATCAGTTATATTGCATTTGCCTTTTTTATGACATTCATCATAATAAGGCATTTTTTAAATCTAAAAAAATTAAAAAAAATAACAAAACGTCATTGGCAAATTATGTTTTTACTGTTTTTTTGGATAACCGGTTCTGTTGTTTTTTATGGAAGTTTCATTGAACCACGAAATTTCGTTGTCAGCCAAACAAAAATAAGTCTCCATAAAACCGCGCAAGTTGAAAACCTGAAAATCGCGTTCATATCAGATTTTCACATTGGGCCATTTAAACGAGAAAAATTTCTGGAAAAAATTATTAAAAAAGTCGCGGAGCAAAAACCTGACATGATCTTGTTGGGCGGCGATTTCATACACCAAAAAGAAAATGAAGCAAAATATTTTACGCCGATAAAAAAAATGACCGACATTGCGCCGGTTTTCGCGGTCTGGGGTAATCACGAATATAATGTTGATTACAACGATAAGTCAAAATTTCGAGATATGACCGCCGGCTTGAAAAAAATCTTTTTTGAAACGGGCGTCCAAGTTTTAAATAACGAAGCGCGACTTTTGACAATTCGCGGCTCAAAATTTTATCTTGTTGGACTTGACTCTACGGACGCTGGCAAAGACAACTACCCAAAAGCAACGTACAATCTTGATAATTCAATTCCACAAATACTGCTCGCTCACTCGCCTGACGTTGTTTTGCTAAAACCAGCCACAGCAGATTTGATTTTGAGCGGCCACACGCACGCTGGACAAATCAGATTGCCGCTGATCGGTTCGCTCGCAGTGATTCCAACATTTATCGGTCGTTATTTTGATCAAGGACTTTTCAGCTTTCCAAATTTTCAACTTTTCATTACGCGCGGCGTGGGCGAAAGCGGCAGCCGCGCCAGATTATTTTGCTCTCCGGAGATTTCAATCTTGAACATTGATCTCTAAAATCTCTTTTGCCGCGTTGTTCCAACTAAATTGTTTAGCAACCTCTCTTCCTCTGCGCACCAATTCTTCGGCAAAAGGTTTATCGCAAAGGATTTTTTTTATTGCTTCTTTGAGTTCGCTCACATTTTCCACGTCAACTAAAATTGCCGCGTCACCAGCGATTTCTTTCATTGACGAATTATTTCCGCACACAACCGGAGTCCCAAGTTTCATTGCTTCAATAATCGGCAAACCAAATCCTTCGTAAAAAGATGGCATCAACAATGCTTTGGCCCTAGCAATAATTTTTGTTTTTTCCTCATCGCCCAACGCACCAATGACCTCAATTGTTCCGGGGCACTTTTCCTGCGCTGCGCGCAACTCCCTGCGAATTTCATCAGTTTTCCACCCCCAAGCGCTGACCAGTTTTAATTTAACATCATCGTTCGTTTCGTCCAAATATTTTACAAACGCGCGCAGTAAATTAATTATATTTTTGCGCGGCTCCAACGTTCCAACAAATACTAAATAATTCCCACGCTTAACATTATCGCATCGCGTCTCTGGCAAACTCGCGGCCGGATCCTCCTTCGCAAAAGCTTCGGAGGACAAGTTGCCGATGTTAGACAAACCCGCGCCCGGATATATCACCACGACTTTCTCAACTTCAACATTTGGAAAAATTTTGAAAATATCCTTTTTCGTATTATTTGAGACCGCGACAATTTTTCGCGCTTTTATCAAACTGAACGGCACCAAAATTTTTGTCGCAAAAAATTGTCGCGGAAACCATTCTGGACGCAAATAAATTGCCAAGTCGTGAATAATAACCAGCGCGCGCTGAAAACAAAAAAACGGCATCACGTTCGCCGGAAAAATAATATGATCAACATTGCTATCTTTTATAAGCCACGGAAAATAAACATGCCGGCTGAAAAACGGAATTTTATTACCAACAAAAATTGTTTCAAATTCCCCGCGCTTTTTCAGCGCGTCAATCGTTTCATTGCTGACCTTTTTATTAAAAAACAAAACAAATTTTGTTTCCGCTCTGTTTTGTTGAAGCAACGCGCGTGCCAAATAAAAAATGTAACGGCCGATTCCAGCGCCGCGTCCGGTTTTAACGTCAAAAATTTCTTGGCAATCAATGCCTACGCGCATATTATTTCCATTTGTAATTTTCATAAACCCAATCAGCCAGCACTTTCACGTCATTAAACCTGTCATCAAGCGACGCGCTTCCAAGCACCACTATTATTATCGGATGATTGTTTTTTGCTAACTCGGCCGCCAGACAAAAACCAGCTTCAATCGTGTATCCGGTTTTTCCGCCAAACAATTCATAACCGCGCACAGGATCATTCAAAAAACTTGCCAGTAAAAAATCGGTGGTGAAAACTTTACGCGATTTTATTTTTTTGTTTAAAATTTTAAATTCATAAGACTGCTGCAAAACCATTTCGCGGATTCCATTTTGTTGCAAAGCATAATGCAACAATTTCGCGACATCAATGGCAGAAGATTTGTTGCCAGCGTCCAAACCCGTTGAATCAGAAAATTCAGTTGAAACCAAATCAAGCGCGCGCGCTTTATCATTCATCAATTTCACAAATTCATTTTCCTTCAAACCCAGCGCGCGCAACATTGCTTTTATCGCGTTATTGTCAGAAGCAATTAACGCCGTTTTCCACAAATCATAAAACGTCACAATCTCGCCGCGATAAATATGCGGCGCAGCGCCGATGGTTTCGTCGGCCGCCATCATTTGAACCTCTTTTTTCCAATTTGGATTTTGTTCCAAAACCACAAGTGAGGTCATCAATTTAGTAATGCTGGCAATTGGTTGCTGCTCTGTGGCGTTTTTAGCGAATAAAATTTTGCCGCTCGCAACATCAATCACAACAAATTTTTCAGCGGTCACTTTTACGCCAATATTTTCAGCCACTAATTTTTGCGGTCCATCAATTAAATCCTTTTGCAACGAAACAATATCTGGCGCGGCCGGCGCCGTCAGACACATTGTCAATAAAAAAATTAAAGCGGCCTTTATAATCATGCTTTGGGTGGACGCTCATTTACTGTTTCTTGTTCTACTTCCACTGTTTTGCCAAACTCTTCTGGATTCCACTCGCCTTTTTTCACCTTTTGTTCCAGCTCTTCAAGCGCTTCGCGCGCAATGTCTTCTGGTTGTTTGCCAATCGCTTCTTCTGTTTTTTTTCTGGCAGCGGCTGCCACATTTTCTAAACCCATATTTGTTCTTTTTAATTTTTCACTGGCGCATTACCAATCTCCATATTATGTAATCTTGCAAAATCCGGCAACTGGTCCAACGAATTAATTCCCAAAAATTTCACAAAATCCGTTGTGACACGACAAATTGGCCGCTCATCGCCGCTCACCTCAATCAACCCGCGAATCATCAAATTGCGCAAAATCATTCCGCAATTTACGCCACGAATTTCTTCAAGATCAATTTTGCTGATCGGTCCGCGATAAGCAATTACGGACAATGTTTCCAATCCAGCTGGCGTCAACTCGCCAGACAAATCTTCTTTCAAAAACTTTTTAATCAACGCGCCAAAATTCGGATTTGAAACCAATTGAAACTCCTCGCCATTAGTCAGCAAATGAATGCCGCTCTGTTGCTGGTTTAATTCTGCCGCAATGGTTGTCAACGCAATAGTAATGTCTTCAACCTTAACATTAGCATCATTTTCTTTTTTTAAAAAATTCCAAATTTGTTTTGCTGACAATGGCTTGTTTGCCGCGAAAAGTATTGCCTGAATTTTTGCGTTTAGCATATTTTATATTTTCTGAATAATAATATTGGAAAAATTACGAGATTGTTTCGCGTCAATGATTCTTGCTTTTAACAATTCAAGCGCTGCTAAAAAATTTACAATTATTTCAGTTTTGTTTTTAGCGCCGACAAACTCCTTATGAAAATCCAATTTTTTTTGTTTTTGAACCAAGTCGCGCAATAAATCAATCTGTTCCTGCATGCTGATTTCTTTGTCAATAAACATTTTTGGCAATGACCAGCGCGGCGCGACTTTCCGGAGCGCCGCGTAAAACGCGGCGCTCAAAGAGTTCAGAGTCGCGTTTGTCGGCTCTAAAAATTTTATCTCGAGCGGCCGCAGCGGCCGCTCTCTGCTAAAAGAAAAATTTCCAGCGGCAACGATTTTTGTAATCATTTTGCTGGCTTCCAAAAACTCCTTATAAATTTTCAACTGCTTTTCCAAATCATCTTCGTCATCAGCTTCAAGATATGGCAAAAGCCCGCGCGATTTTAACAAAATCAAACGCGCGGCAATTGCCAAAAAATCCGGAATCAATTCCGGCTCATTTTCTTTAACTGCCTCAATTTGCTCAACAAACTGCTCTGTCACCTGTGCCAGCGAAACATTCGCTATTTCTAACTTCTGATCTTCAACCAGTTGCAGTAGCAAATCCAATGGGCCTGTAAATTGTTGTGTCAAAACTTTAAACATTATTTTAAAATGGCAATGCCATCTGTTCGCCCAATAATTTTTTCCCTGCGGCTTTTCCTTTTGTTGTCAGCCGTACTTCTTTAATAAACCACTTATGCGGCGTGCGCACCCCATAACCAACCATTAATTCTTTATCAATCAACCCCTCCAAACTTCGCGTAATAATTTTTGTTTGCATTGACGGCCTAACTTCGCGACCCGCTTTTTTATAAAAATTCAGAAAAATATTGCGGTCAATTTTCTGCGTTGGTCGCAACAATGCCTGTAATAAAATGTATTGCTGCAATTTGGATACCCGCATAAAAATGTCATAGCCCTAAGTTCCAGACAATGGCAAATCAATTCTTCCCTGATCGCGTGGAAACAATGTCGCCTGTTTTATGTTGTCCAACCCCAACATCTGCCAAGTGAATCTCTCCAAGCCCAAGCCAGCTCCGCCTTCTGGCGGCATTCCGTATTTGAACGCTTCAAGATAAAACGAAAAATCCTGCGGTTTTAAACCAAATTTTTTAATTTTTTCAACAAGCGCTTTGTAATCGTTTACACGTTGTCCGCCGCTAACAATCTCGCAACCGCGAAATAAAATGTCAAAACTTTTTGTAAAACCAATGTCTTCCGGATCATCCATTGTGTAAAACGGTCGCTTTTCCGTCGGGTAGTGCGTGACAACAACAAAATCAGAATTCCACGTGCGTTTCGCGTATTCGCCAAGCCAGCGCTCTTGATGCGGTTCCAAATCCGGCTCTTTTGTGCAATCCTCGCCAAATTCTTTTTTAATCAATGCTTGAGCTTCGCGCAATTTTAAAATTGGAACGTTTATTGGCAAATTCGGGAATGTTGCTTTTAACAATTCAAATTCGGCTGAACATTTTTCCTGCAAATTTTTTATTATCGCGCGCAAAACATCAAGCTGGACTTTCAAAACATTGCGATGGTCTTCAATAAATCCCATTTCAAAATCCAAAGTGGTGAATTCATTAATATGCCGATTTGTATTATGCTTTTCAGCGCGAAAAACAGTTCCCATACAAAAAACTCGCTCAAAAACATTAACCATAATTTGTTTATACAGTTGCGGACTCTGCGCTAAAAACGCCTTGGCGCCAAAATAATCCAAAGTGAAAACATTTGCGCCACCTTCTGGCGCACTGCTAATCAATTTAGGAAATTGAACTTCAGTAAAGCCCTGCGCAACAAGATAATCGCGAAAAGTTTTTACAATTTCCGCCTGAATTTTAAATATTGCACGGTTTCTATCATCGCGATAATTCAAAGGCAAATGATCCAAAAAAGTATCCATCTTCATTTCAGCGCCAAGCTCCCAAGGCAAAACTTCTGCTTCTGCCAAAATATCAATTTGCTTTGCTAATAATTCAACTTCGCCTGTTTCCAAATTCAAATTTGGTTTTTCTCTTTTATTTATTGTTCCAACAATTGACAAACAAAATTCAGGCCGCAACTTTTCCAATACCGCGCGCGACGCGTCATCTAACAATTTCGGGACAATAACAATTTGCAACAGACCGGAACGGTCACGCGTGTCCAAAAAAACAATTTTGCCCATGTCGCGTCGCGCCTTTATCCAGCCTTTGATTTCAACTTCTTTTCCAATGTTGTTTAATGTTTCAATATTTAATGTTCGCTCCATATTACGGATATATTCTGTTTATGGTTCGTGGAAACGGAATTGTTTCGCGCACATGATGCACTCCGCATATCCAACCAACAATGCGCTCCAACCCAAATCCAAATCCTGAATGCGGCACGCTTCCATATTTTCTCAAATCCAAATACCATTTGAACGCGTCAACTGGCAATTTATGTTCTTTAATCCGTTTCACCAATTCATCATAATCATCTTCGCGCTGCGACCCGCCGATAATTTCTCCGTGCCCTTCTGGCGCGAGCATATCAGAACACAATGCCAAGTTTCCTTCGCGTTTCATGTAAAACGCTTTAATTTCCGCGGGCCATTTTTCAATAAAAATTGGCTTGTCAAAACCTTCCATCAACAATGTTTCATCATCATTTCCCAAGTCCTCGCCGTCTTTTATGTCAGAACCTTTTTTCTTTAACAATTTAATCGCTTCGGCGTAAGACAACCGATTGAACGGCACTTTTATTTTTTCCAAAGCAGAAATATCGCGCTCCAAAATTTGCAATTCCTGTTTGTTCGTTTCCAAAACTTTTTGCACGACAAATTCAATCAATCGTTCCTGCATTTCCAAATTCATTTTATGGTCGCAAAACGCCATTTCAACGTCCATCATCCAAAATTCTGTCAAATGCCTGCGGGTCTTTGATTTTTCAGCGCGAAAAACCGGTCCAAAATCAAAAACTTTTCCAAACGACGCGATTGCCGCTTCAAGATAAAGTTGACCGCTTTGCGACAAATACGCTTTTTCATTTCCAAAATAATCAAGTTCAAAAAGTTCGCTCGTGCCTTCACACGCGGCTGGCGTCAAAATCGGCGAATCAATTTTTATAAATCCTTCGTTATTCAAAAATTCATAAGTCGCGTTAATTATGGTATTGCGCGCGCGCTGAATCGCCCATTGTTTTGGCGCGCGCAACCACAAATGCCGATTTTCCAACAAAAAATCCGGACCATGTTCTTTTTTTCCAATCGGATATTCATCAGCTTTTTGGACAAACTTCAACTCTTCAACTTGTAATTCGTATTCATCTTTTTTCGGATGTTTCGCGACCTTACCTTCAATTTCAACCGAACTTTCAATCGTCATTTCACTGGCGATTTTCCAAGAATCAGCGTCAACCGCTTTTTGGTCAACAATCGCTTGGCAAAAACCAGAGCCATCGCGCACCTGCAAAAAAACAATTTTGCCTGATGAGCGAAAATTATATACCCAACCCTTAATTAACGCCTGTTTACCAACTTTTTTGTCAAAATCTTTGATAAAATCCTGCATATTTTTAGATAAATTTTAATACAAACATTATACCCAATATCATAAATTTCCGCAATCAAAAACAATAGAGACGCCTCGGCGTTTTGCCGGGCGTCTCTACGCATTTCAATTACAAATCCCTAGTTACTAGTTACCAGCCCTTGGTTACTGATATTTAATCCCCAACAAATCAAACAACGGCGTCACACTTTTGCCGACAACTTCTTCAACAGCCGCTTTTATCAATTTGTTCGCGGATAATTCACCACCATCTTTGTCTCCATTTCCCAGCCAGAACAAACCCCATGTCGCGCCATAATTTACCACGCTGCAATTTTCACCGATGCCGAACATGCAATTATTCTGTTCTTTTTCACGCAATTTAATGACAATGTCTTTCACGCAGTTAAACCCGCATTTGTAGTCATCTTTTAAGCCCATGATAAACAAGGTCGCGGCTATATAATGGTTATCTTTTTCTGCTGCGCTTAAACTGACCTGATCTTTTTTCAATTTTCTGTAATAGTCATAAGTTAAATAATTGCCATCAGCCATGTTTATGCCACCGCCTGTTGTGCCACCCTTTTCTTTTAAATAATTGTCGCCCCAATCAGCCTGACTGCTCACGCAACTCAACCGTTCATTTGTCTGGATGGCAATTGCTTCGTGAAACCAACCTGGCACGCCATGCAACATTTGAAACAAAAAGTAATGCGTTGTTTCGTGCACGTCAGCAGTAATCTCGCTGGCTTTTATCGGTAAATTCTGGCCGTATTGATGAAAACCATTTATTATTGGAAACATTATATAATCAGGCCCGCCTACGCCACCTTCGTTTCCTGGGCAACCATCCTTTGATTGACATGGTTCACTTGGATTATAAAAAACTTTGTACAAAACTCTCGCTGGTTTGTATTCAAAATAATCAGCCAAGCATTTGATAACGTCAGTCTGAATAGTCAAAACATCATCAAATAATTTTTCCATTGCCCCGCAGTTTCCGCATTTTTTCGCATTGGCAACACAACCGTGCCGCTCTGCCAAAGCATCATACTCTTTACAAGCGCATTCAACTTGCGCGTAACTATTGCAATAATCGCCAGTGCAAGGCGCTGAACAATCCAGCGCGCATTGCGTGCCGCCAACAGATTTGGCAACTTTGCCGTCATAAGACTCGCCTTCCTCGCAAACAAAATTTCCGCAAACATTTTTATGCTCAAGCGCGATTGCCGAGCACTTTCCTGCCACGCACTTTTCATTTGACTTACACGCAGAGCATAAATATTTACTTTTAATCAAATCTGTCGCGTCAGCGTCAAAAGATGTTTCAGAGGATGTTATTGTCGCTAAATTTGTATTAGTAATTCCCAATCCCAATGTACGCATAACCTCAAACGCGTCTGCTGGCTTTCCCAAATAATAACCTTTTCCATTTATTGGATAAATGTAATATGCCTTGCCCATGTCATCAACATCAAGCAAAATTTTGCCCCAAACCGCTTTTGGAAAAACTGTGTATTTAATAATGTACTCGTGCTTTGCGCCCAATCCAAGTTTTCTCATTATGTCAAAAGCGTCAGCTGGTTTTCCCAAATAATACTTTTTAAAATTTCCCGGGTAGATGTACCATGCCTCGCCCTTGCTTTCAACTTGCAGTAAAATACGACCTTTTAATTTGCTCGCCAAAGACTCCGCGTCGGCAAAATTCACGCCAACGACCAACACCAATATTGTGACGGCCGTGGCCATAACAAAAAGTTTGTTTTTTGTCATACTTGATAAAATTATTTTATTTTTATCATTATAGCATCTTTATAAAAATACAACAAAAAATCCCCCACTAACTTTTAGTGAGGGACACGCGCTTTTGCGCTAATCCGGGATCTGCATCGTCAGCAGATGTCTGCCGCACAATGCCATGTACGACAAACTGGAATCAGTGTCCTCGCACAGCGGACCAACCCAATCCATGGCCGGCTGCGGAATTCCGCCCACAACCCAGCGCTGCTTGTTATGACGAGCTTTGCCGACGTATGCGAACTTATCGCGTGAAAGTCGCGTGAGCCTGCCTACGTACACAACATCGTCCATGAACGACTCGTAGCAATGCAAGAAAATCTCACCCACTGCCTGCTCGAATATCCCCATGTCGAACTCATGATCAACCGCTTGCAGAACAAATCGAACGCCGCCTTCTGTGTCTATGACATCAGTAATCCAAGCTGCCGCGTTATAGTCAGCGTCAGGAAAAAGGGTGGCGAGATTCTTTTCAATCCGCGCGCACATTGGCACTTTGTCTTCCAGCCAGAAAAACCAGATTGAGCCGTCGTTGGTTTCAACAAACCGATGAATCGGATGCGGACACCGCACAATTAACGGCTCATGCTTTCCATTTTTGAATTTCAGCACGCTGTGAAGTCCCTCTTCCTGCTGGCGGACGCAGTAGACATACGAACCGTCCTTCAGCGGCAAAAACGCTGTCACTCCTTCTGTTTCAAACACCACCTTCTTGCCAAGCCGCAACCGCCACATCGCCCGATTGTTCCAATCACCCTGTGCCAGATCCTCCACCATGAAAGCATGCGTGTCAATCCACAACGGACTTCCATTAACAACGCCCACCAACTTTCTCACAGAAAGATCAGGCTGCCCGTCTGACCGCGAACCGATCCTTGTCACGTGGCCACCAACAACTGCAACCGGCACGCCCTCTTTGTTCTTCGCCAGAAACGCAAACTCACCTTCGTCCGAAACCATCGGATTGGAAATCTGGCCATACTCAAGCGGAATCCGACGAACCGATACCACGCACGCAGGAATGATGCAATCCGGACTTTTGCCGAACCTCACCAACTGCTCGTCAGTAATCGCATCCTCATCCGCTACCACCATGTCAATCAGCCACCGCATCCGTTTCAACGCGCGCAACTCCGGGGTACTCCAATCTCTACCCATGACATCCTCCATTTGCTCTCGCACAATTCCAACGGTTGCCTAAGCTAATGCCGCGGCTAACCTTTACGGATTTGTTAAAGAGCGTCAGTTTGCCGAGACAATCCCAGCGCACCCGAATCTTAGCGCTTACGCGCCATTTTGTCAACCACGTTGAAAATCAGCGCCCAATCTGTTAAACTGAATAATATGACAACAACGTTCAAAGAAGCAGAAAAAAAACGACTGGATGTTTTTCTCGCGGAAAAATTGAAAATAGCCAGAAATCAGGCGCAAAAAATGCTAATTGCCGGATTGGTTTTTGTTAATGATAAACAAGAAAAAGCAAACTGCTTGTTAAAATCCAATGACAAAATTGTTGTGAATGAGAGCGTTGAACAATCTGCCGCGGACATTAAACAACGTATCGCAGACAGCCTACCAATGCCCGCAATTATTAAAGAAACAGACGACTACTTGGTAATTGAAAAACCGGCAGGTTTGATTGTCCATTCAGCAAAAAGCAATGAGCCATCTGTTGTCAGCTGGCTCATAAACAAATATCCAGAAACCGCGAAAATTGCTGACACCGAATCTTTAGTTCGCGATGACGAAACTTTTCGTCCGGGAATAATTCACCGCTTGGATCGCGATGTCTCCGGTTTAATGCTGATCGCAAAAACACAAACAGCTTTTGATTTTTTCAAAGAACAAATGCGGCACAAACAAATTAAAAAACAATATATCGCGTTGGTTCACGGCAAACTTGATAAACCTGACGGCGAAATAAATTTTGAAATCAGCAGAAAATCAGACGAACCGAAAATGGCAGCGCATCCTTTTAGCTCTGGCAAAGGCAAACCATCGCTAACAACTTACGAAACAATTCGGGCGTTCATAAATTACACACTGGTCAAAGCGTCTCCAATTACAGGAAGAACGAACCAACTGCGCGTGCATTTTTTCGCACTTGACCACGCGATTGTCGGCGACAAAAAATACGCCAACAAAAAAGATTTGTTGCAAAACGCGAAATTAAATATTGAGCGACCATTTCTCCACGCCGCCAAATTGGAATTTGTTGATCCTGCTGGCGAACGACAAACTTTTGAATCTCCATTACCAACTAATCTTGCCGCAATGTTGGGATCCAACAAAATAAAATAACCCTTCCAGTTTTACTGAAAGGGTCAAACGCACGGCTAGTCCCTGGGAAAGGGCGTTACGCGACGCCAAGGCGACGGCGGTTCAAGCGGCGACAGAACTTCAACGAGCGCAAGATGTTTACCCATCCAAAACCATTTCCCTTCTTTCTCGTAAAAACTCACAAAAGCCGGCGCCTGCGCTTCCTTCATCGAAAGATAAAGGCAGATGAGCCCCCCCCCGGGCAACCATTGCATCTTTGCCCGCGCAATAACTTGGCACTCGTTCAAGAGCTGTACGTCACCTTCCCCTGTGATGCGAATCGCCTGCCCGACCTGCGGAACTTCTTTCGGAAACTCGTACCTGTCAGCCATGCCTCACCTCCTGCCTCGTTAGTCAAAGATCAACTTTCAACCCAATATTATCATCAAAACATCGTCGTGTCAAGCCCTACCCAACAACAGATCATCTTTACCAACTTGAACGCAACTGATACTATAAGAGCGCAACGATTGATGTCATCTCGACCCCGCCCAAGGCGGGGGAGGGATCCCTCGTAAATGCATTTTCAAAGGGATTTCTCACCCTTTGCAAGGGTTCGAAATGACAACACACGCACAATCCCTATGATTACATTAGCAACCAAGTTTGCCAAAAAGTTCGCCGCTGAAAAAAGCTGCGATTTTAATAAATTGTTCAGCGACATATTCCGAGAATTGCCAGAAGCTGAATTTTATTTGGTCGGCGGAATGACTCGCGATGTTTTATTAAACAAGCCAAAAGGAAAAGATTATGATTTTGTTTGCCGAAATGTCGCGTTGGACAAATTAGTTAGCGCGCTGGAAAAACTGGGCAAAGTGGATTTGGTTGGCGCAAATTTCGGCGTG
>JAZDOE010000008.1:0-70500 GCA_043798985.1 Candidatus Falkowiibacteriota bacterium
AAGCGCCGAAACTCCAATAATCGCGTTCTGTTCCCATTCTTTATCATAACAAATCGGGTAAACATTTGTTTTCTCAATATCAACGCCGCCTGTTTCATTGTTTCCAGCTGCTGCGACAATCACAACCCCAGCTTCGTACGCCCGCAACACAGCGCTCTTCAATGCCTGACTATGAACAACCCCGCCAAAACTCATGTTAATCACATCAGCGCCATTATCCACCGCGTAATTAATCGCCTCGGCAACAGGATAAGAATCGCCAAAACCATAACTGTTCAAGGCGCGCAATGGCATTATTTTAACGTTAATAGCTGCACCATCAACATACAACTTATTGTGCAAAGCAGCGATAATACCCGCGACAAAAGTTCCATGATTCACCGCGTCAGGAGAATATCCAAAATCAAACTTCGGACGCGGGTCAGGCTTTGAAATTGTAAAATCCCAACCATTGATATCGTCAATATAGCCATTGCCATCATTGTCTATTTTATCTCCATCAAGTTCGTCCATGTTCACCCAAATATTTGGCGCGATATCAGGATGCGACATATCAATGCCAGTATCTAAAATAGCGACAACAACTTTTTTTTGCGATGGCAAAGCTACCCACGCGTCTTTGGCATTTATTTTATCTAAGTACCATTGGCTAAGTGAAGTTGAATCTTTGACCACATTCGCCGCAATTTTAAAATCCGCAGCGCTTACATTGAGCATTGGAAAAAGAAGTAAAATTAAAGATATTTTAAATATTTGACGCATATTGACAATGTTTTAAATTTTTGTTAAGCTTGAATGTTCTTAAACAATCAATTCGGAGGTGTGTCATGGCTGGAGTAATTGAGCTGCGCATGCGCAAACCTACGCGCGCGGCCAATGCACAAGCCGTCGCGCCAGAAGAAATTGTGTATCTTGAATTTCGTGGAAGTGAAAAGAAGCAAATCAGATTCGCGACTGGCAGTTTGCGCGCGAAACTGTTTGATGATCTGGAGCGGATGATTGCTGAAAAAACTCCAACAGGACAACTTCTCAAATTCCTGCGCGACAAAGCTGACATTCATCTGGAATTCTTGCTTTGGCTTGTTTGCTGGCTTGATTACATTGACGCGACAACAATCAACCAAGCCGCGGTAAACGAACTTGTTCAGTCGCTCCGTTGGGATCCGGGTAAAAAAATCAAAGAACTCGCCAAAGCGGAAGAAGCTATCTGGAACCAACGTTTAACCCGTCAGCAGCTCAAGAAGCAAGGAGCGCCGGGCATTGACGAAGTCAAGGACAAGTGCAGAAAGTCATTCAATACCACCATGAAATCCCGCGCTGCCGTATTTGAACGGCTGTGGCGCCTCATGTTGGTCATCCTGTCTGCCTATCGGCAGAGCGTGGCGCCACAGCGACTTTCGCTATGGCAGCGCGGCCGATTGTTCTTCCTGCGAATGTTCGCGCCCACAAAGTGGGCGCGCGAAATCAGTTGAACGGCTATCGTCAGAACGATAGCCGCTTTTTTTATTATAACCTACCCTGCTACAAGCTACCCTTCTACTCCCTACTTTTAATTTTCTCTTTTATATTTTCAACAAAATCTCCCAGCGAGCTTTCGTGCTGTTCCTTAACCCCGCGTTCTCGCACGCTGACCGTGCCTTTTTCCATTTCTTTGTCGCCAACAACCAACATGACGGGGATTCTTTCTTTTTCTGCCTTGCGAATTTTATAACTTACTGTTTCGCTGGCATCATCAATTTCCGCGCGAATTTCATTTTGTCGCAAAGTTTCAACAATCTCTTTTGCCTTTGCCAAATGCCCTTCGCCAACAGAAATCACTTTCACCTGCACTGGCGCTAACCAAATCGGAAACGCAGCAGCATAATGTTCAATCAACAAACCGATAAATCTTTCAAAAGATCCGAATAACGCGCGGTGCAACATAAATGGCCGCTCTTCTTTTCCTTCCGAATTTACAAAAGTCATATCAAACCGTTCAGGTAAATTAAAATCAAACTGCAAAGTTGAACATTGCCACAACCGGCCCAAACAATCTTTGATTTTAAAATCTAACTTTGGTCCGTAAAACGCAGCTTCGCCCAGCTCCTCTTTAAAATTCAATTCTTTTTCCTTTGCGATTTTTCGCAAAACTTTTTCAGTAAATTCCCAGCCAGCATCATTGCCAGCGTATTTCTTTTTATTTTCCGGATCGCGCAAAGACAATGAAACATGCACAGTATTCAAATCAAATCCAAACGATTTATAGATAAATAAAATAAAATCAATCACGCGCTTTAATTCATCTTCAACCTGCGCTTTTGCACAAATAATATGCGCGTCATCTTGTGTAAAGCCGCGCACGCGAGTCAAACCAGAAAGCTCGCCTGACTTTTCGTATCTATAAACTGTACCACACTCTGCCCAGCGTAATGGTAAATCCCGATATGACCACATTTGAGATTTGTAAGTGCGAACATGAAATGGGCAGTTCATTGGCTTTAACAAATATTCTTCTTTGGGTTTATCAACAATTTCGCCTGTTTGCGCTTCTTTCAACGACAGCCCGACCTCTAATGTCGGGTACATGTTTTCATTGAAAAAATTCCAATGACCAGACGTTTCCCAAAGCTGGCGACTGCCAATATGCGGAGAACGGACAAGCGCATAACCATTTTTCAAATGTTCCTTGTACCAAAAATCTTCAATCACGCGCCAAAGCATGGCTCCTTTTGGTTTCCACATTGCTAAACCAAGCCCGACAATTGGATCCAATATAAATAAATCTTTTCCAATAATTCGATGATCGCGTTTTTCTGCCTCTTCCAACATTTTCAAATAATTTGCCAGATCTTCTTTTGTTTCAAACGCCAAACCATAAATACGTTGCAACATCGGTCGTTTTTCACTGCCTCGCCAATACGCGCCTGCTAATTTTTGCAATTTAAACGCTCCAACATCTTTCGTTGTCTCAACATGCGGGCCGCGGCACATATCTTCAAAAACAACTTCGCCATTTTTATTCAAATTTTTATAAAAACTGATTTGTGTCTCACCTGCCGCGGCCAACTCTTCTATCATTTCTTTTTTGTATTCATTGCTATCAACTTTTTTAACCGCATCTTCAACTGACAAAAAATATTGTTCAAACATTTGTTTTTCTTTAACAATATCTTTCATTAATTTTTCCAGCTTGGCCAAATCGTCTGGCGAAAAAGTTTTTCCATTTAAATCAAAATCATAATAAAAACCATTGTCAATCGCAGGTCCAATCGCCAATTTTGCGTCAGGATATAATTTTAACACTGCCTGCGCGAGAACATGCGACAAAGAATGCCGTATTGTTTCGATATTCATAAAGTTTTATTTTACTTGAACAAAAATTTTGTTCAGGTTGTTTGGAGTCTTCTTGACCCAAAACGGAGAAAGCTGAACATCAACATTTTCTATTTCATCAAAATTCAATAAATATAATTGTACGCCTTTTGGCGTTAATCCAACCAACTTTGATTTGTCTAAAATGGAATTCGTTTCTTTTATAACAGTCTTCGCTTCCGCGTGAATTTTAATTTCAGCGCTTTTTGTTTTTGCGTCATATTTGCTGGTAGTATATGACAAAGAGTCTGAATCAATATCCAAAACATTGCGGTCTTCACTCACAATTGTTTTAACCTTTGTGTTAGCAAGCGCTATGATTTGTTGTTTTTCAACCGCGATTAAACTTACTTTTTGCTTAACGCTCACGTCAAAAGAAGAAACCGCGTCGCCAATTTTGGCGCCAACAGATTCATCAATGCTCTCACGGTTCACAACGGCAATGAGAAAATTCTGACTGGCTGGCAAATTATTTGAAAACTCCTGAATGGCCTTTGCGTCAACATCTTTGGCAATATTTTCTTTAGCTTTCACAATGTCAGCCGCCTTAACAACTTTAATTTCAGATGGCTTGTTTTTTATCACATCTTTGCTTTCAGCGTAAATCTTATCCTGCAAACCCTGCCACAATCCCGGAATCAAGAACATTGTCGCTGGAATTTCTTTAAACGCGTCCTGATCGTCCGCGTAAACTTGCGCTGTAATTTTTCCGCCGGCAGGAATTGTCACCTTATCTTTTAACCGCAACAAAACTTTATCAGGAGAAAGCAATCTTGTAGTCGCGACCAATGTCTGCTCCTTTGTATAATTGTTTATCAACGTGACAACGCCGACAATGTTCGTGTCTTTTGGAACTTCTGTGCCAGTTGCTTCGCCTTTGCCGCTCGTTGACACCGTTGTTTCAAAAAGCGTGCCCGAAAGCGCGTCTTTGCTGCTGCCGTCTGTGGCTATCTGACTGGAAAAATCAGTGGCAACGTTTGAAACGCGTGGTGTCACAATAATTACAGCCTTGCCCATAGAAAAAACCCCGATCAAACCAATGATGCCCGCCACAATGATTACAACCGCAACCACAGTTGAATAATTTACTGAAAAATTTCCAAAATTGCGTTGATACATACATTTTATATTACTTACCCCCTATCCTTTTAATTCTATCATCAACTTCAACGCGTGGCAATATTCTAAAACGCGTTGGCGCCCAGAACCGCGATTATTCCTTTTTTAAGCGGTTCTGCCATTGAAACCTTAAAATTCGTCTTAACAAACTTTTCGCCAACGCGCAAATATACGATGAAATCTCCGGGGTTAGCTAAAAATAGCTCCTTAACTTTCGCCGCAAGCTCTGGCGTGGCATTCGCAGGATAATTTATTACCACGTGTTTATCTTCATTTTTTTCCTTGTTTCGCCAAAAATTATTGGTCTTAAAATTTCCCTCATCTGCCAAAATTTTCTTTATATCCGCACGGCTTTCCTGCAAAATTTCCCAAACTTTATTGGCAATTATTCTTGGACTTTCATCCTTGTCTGTAATTTCGCCGAATACAGCAATCATTTTCCCTTCAACAAGCAACGTTGACTTATCTTTATACAACCTAGGAAAAATGATTACCTCAACGTTTCCACTAAAATCTTCCAGCTTCAAAAAAAGCATTGGCTCGCCTTTTTTCGTAATAATCTTTTTTGTCACGCCAACGACGCCTGCAATTTTAACATGACCATCGGTAATTGTTTTTTTGATAATACTATCAATCGGCCGAACCAGCCCGCGCAATTCCTCGCCCACGCCATTAAACGGATGGTCAGAAATATACAATCCAAGAAATTCTTTTTCCCAATCCATTTTTTGCCACTTGGTCACCTCCTCTTTGATTTCCATATTTAGCGGCATGTATTTGATATTTGTTTTTCCTGTATTGTCGCCAAATAAACTTACCTGCGGATTATTTTGCTGTTCATCAACAAGTTTTGCATAACTTAAAATTTTATCAACATTATGAAGCAACGTATTTCTATTTGAAAAAGCATCAAACGCTCCGCTTTTAGTCAGTCCTTCAATGGACTTTTTGTTCAAATCCTTTGACTTCACGCGATTTAAAAAATCCTCCATACCAACAAATTTGCCGTGCTCTTTGCGCTCTTCTGTAATCGCCCTTACCACATTTTCGCCAACATTACGAATAGCGTTCATCCCAAAACGGATTGCTGGTTTTCCCTGCGACAAACTTTCAGCAACAACGCCAAAATTACTAAAACTTTCATTAATATCCGGCGGTAAAATTTTTATGCCCATTTTCTTACATTCATCAATTTCACTCGCCACCCGCTCCATGTCTCCCTGATCAGAAGTCAAAAGAGCCGCCATAAATTCAGCCGGATAATTGGATTTCAAATACGCTGTCTGGTACGCGATTAACGCGTAGCAAGCCGCGTGGCTGCGGTTAAAGCCATAACCAGCAAACGGCTCAATAAATTTGAAAACCTCTTCGGCCTGCGACTTTGAAACGCCCTTGACTATGCACCCTTTTATAAATTTCTCTTTTTGTTCTGCCAAAAGCGTGGCAATTTTTTTACCAATAGCTTTTCTTAAAATATCCGCCTCACCAAGTGAAAAGCCGGCCAAATCTCTAGACAATTGCAATAATTGTTCCTGATAAACTGCAATGCCATAAGTTTTTTCCAAAGAATTTTTCAACAATGGATGAAGATATTCAACTTTTTGCTTGCCATGCTTGCGCTTAATAAAATCTGGAATCAACTCCATCGGACCCGGACGATACAGCGCTACCATCGCGATTAAATCTTCAAATTCGGTCGGCTTCAGCTGGCGCAAATATGAACGCATGCCATCAGATTCAAACTGAAACACGCCGGTTGTGCGGCCATCCTGAAAAAGTTTATAAGTTTTTTTGTCGGCAAGCGGAATATTATCAATGTCAACGTTGGTTTTATGAATCGCGTAAATGATTTTTGAGGCGTGTTCCAAAATCGTCAAATTTTTTAAACCCAAAAAGTCCATTTTCAAAAGCCCTAAATCTTCAATTGGATGCAAAGAATATTGGCTGATAATATTTTCGTCATTGCCGCTGGCATATTGAAGAGGAACAAAATTATCCAGCGGTTCTGGGGCAATGACCACGCCGCAGGCGTGGACAGAAGAATGGCGCGCCGCACCTTCTATTTTTTTTGCCAAATCAATTACGCGGCGCGCCTGCTCATCATTTTCATAAATTTCTTTGACTTCACTAATCTTAGCAACGGCCTGACTTAATGAAGTTCCGCTTGGAATTAATTTTGAAAGTTTGTCACAAAAAGAATATGGCACGTCAAGCACGCGCCCAACATCACGAATCGCGGCGCGCGCTGCCATTGTTCCAAATGTAATAATTTGCGACACACGGTCTTTTCCATATTTTTGCTCAACATAACGCAGAACCTCATCACGCCTAATATCCGCGAAGTCAGTATCAATATCAGGCATTGAAATTCTCTGCGGATTTAAAAACCTCTCAAAAAGCAATTCGTATTTTATCGGATCAAGATTTGTGACATTAATCAAATAAGAAACAATACTGCCTGCGGCCGATCCACGACCAGGGCCAACAACAATGCGATTATTTTTCGCCCAGTTTATAAAATCCTGAACAATCAAAAAATAACCCGCGTATCCTGTTGTTTTAATTACTGACAATTCATATTCTATCCGATCAATCACCGCCTTCTGCGCATCGGTCAACGACTTTGTCGTTGGATTAAACCCATAACGTCGCTCAACATTCGCATAACAAAGTTCTCTTAAATATTCAAATGGATCTTTCGCGCATGGAACCTCAAACGTTGGCAGTAAAATTTTTCCGAGTTCAATTTGCAAATTGCATTTGTCAGCCACCAGCATTGTGTTTTCAATAACATCCGAATGCTCACGAAAAAATCCTTCCATTTGGCTGGTCGCGAAAAAAGAAAAATCTTCTCCGAGCATTGACAGCCTGCCCATATCGTCACGCTTTTTCTTTGTCTGCAAGCATAGCAAAACATCGTGCGCTTCAGCGTCTTCAGTATTCAAATAATGTACGTCATTTGTCGCGACAACCTTAATATTATGTTCGCGACCAAGTTCAAAAATTGTTTCATTAACCGGCTGTTGATCCGGAATGTTTGGATTATATTGAACTTCCAAATAAAAATCTTCGCCAAATAAATTTTTATATTTTTCAATAATCGCAAAGACATTGCCCTTGCGCAAAATCGCGCGTGGAATTTCGCCCTGCAAACAAGCTGACAAACACACAAGCCCCTCGCGATATTTTTCCAAAAGCGGCCAGTCTATTCTTGGCTTATAATAAAAACCCTCCAGATGCGCGAGGGTCGTCAATTTAATCAAATTTTTATAACCAACTTCATTTTTTGCCAATAAAATCACATGAAAACGCTCATTGTCAGTCATCTCTTTTCGTAAATGATCTTTGACCAAATACATTTCACAACCAATAATCGCTTTGATTCCAGCCTTTTTACATTTTTGGTAAAATTCAATCGCGCCATACATCACCCCATGGTCAGTCAACGCCATCGCTGACATGCCATCATTTTTTGCTTTATCAACCAGCTCGCCAATTTTAGCAAGACCATCAAGCAAACTATAGTGCGAATGCACATGCAGGTGGACGAATTTCACAGCCTTACATCAAAGTCGCTCTCCACAACGCCCTTGAATATTACACGATTTGGACTGATTTTCGTACCAATCGCAGGAATGCTTGGCACATTTTTTGGTAATGTTAAATCAAGCGAAACATCAATGCTCGGCAAACCAATTTGTTTTTGAATAATCAATGAATAGCCCAATTGCTTCAACTGCTCCTGCCAATTTTTTCCAAATTTATACTTTATCATTATCACTTCACTTGTCTGCGGCTCAACATTTAAAAACAAACCAACAACCTTTTTATCCAGCTCATCGCTTACAACATAATCTGTAATCTTTTTCCCGGAAATTTGCACATCTAAAATTTCAATATCCTTTGGCAAATAAACGCGTGTCCAGCTGCGATATCGCGTGACGAGCAAATCAAACTTTCCCTGATGATCATATTTAATTTTCAATTCAGCGCTGGGATTTTCAACATTCGCAGATAGCGTATACTGAATTGAACGTTTAACAAACGGATCTGTTTTCAACGCTGCCAAATTCGCGTCAACCACCATTAAATAATCCCCAGCCGTCTTTTTAACTAACCCTGCCCACTCGTACTTTTTTGCCACTGCCTGCTGGATCGGATCATTAAAATAAAAAACCATTTGTTTTTGTTCAACGCTGTTTTTCAAAGCCGTCGCCAGCTCACCGATTTTTGCCAAAGGCAATTTGAACAACCGTGTTTGCAGCTCTATGCCCAATTTACCGACAATAGACTTTCTTTCCTGAAAAGCAACGCCTTTTGTTTTATAGCCATATTCAACTTCGTATTGTAAAGTGTCAGTAAAATTGTCCGCAGTAAATTTCAAACCATCTACCTCAATCGGCCCGACAATTTTCAACAGACTGGCGATCATTGTTGGCGTCACGCCGATTACTCCGTCAAATTTTTCCACTTCGCCTTTTTCAAGCGCGTAAAATTCCTCTACTTTTTTCGCTGATTCGCTAAAATCAGGCGACCAGTTTGCGTCGCGCATAAACCATTTTGGCTGGCTCATGTATTTTTTCATTGGTTCTGGCGATGGAATATTTAATGTCGCTTCGGATTTTTTGTCCAAATTATAAATGTTATCAGTGAAAAACTTTTCAATGTCCGCGTTTAAAACTTTGACCACGCCATAAGTCCCCAAAAATCCGCCGCCTGGCCGCATTTCGCTGTTGTTCATCAATAAAAACAAGTATGTTTTTTCACGCAAATATCCTAAAAATTCCGGCAAAAAATCGCTGGCCACTCTCAATTTTCCCGTTATATCGCCCAGCAAATAAATCTCGTTGCCAAGTTCCTCGTTCGCAAAAACGCCGCGCAACCAACTGTTCTGTTGGAAATTTTCAAATTCGTGTAGCGCGACTTGCATATTGTCGTCTGTTTTTTTCAAGTCTCCGGCGACCGAATCCAACAATGACAAAAACTCTACCTTATTCTTTTCAGACAAATCACCAAAATTCTTAATGCCAACACCAGCAACCATCATTTTCTGTCCTATATCTGTCAAATCAAACAACACACCAGAGACGCGCCTGATAGAATCTATTGTCGTCATCACCAAATTAATTTGCTCGCTCACCATTGGCGCTTGACTCAAAAAAGATTTTTTTAAAACATTCAGCTGCGCGTTAGCCTGTTCAAAATTCTTGCCTGCCAATTGGAATTTAACCTTTGCTGTATCCAAATTAAACTTCACGGCATCGTTTTTGCCAGATTCAAGATATGCCTGCCCAATTTTTATTTGTCCATAGCCGGTTTTGATTGCTGAATAATATGGCGCGAAATTCAATGCGGCAATTATTAAACAAATTATTCCAACAACTAACGCTGACAAAGCGCAGTACGCTAAAATCTTAAAAAACGCCAACAAAAAATTTCGTACGCTCACAAAAGATCCGCGGCGCGCGCGCTTTACTTCGCTTAATAAATCCACATTAAACGGCTCCATGTTTTTTAATATATTTTATCCAACTTTTTATATGCTCACGAGTCAATTTATCAAATATGGCGCGCGCACCGCCCTTATCCGCCGACTGCCTGCGATGTAAGTGAATTACTTTCGCATCAGGAAAATAAACCACCCGTTTTCCCATTTGCCAAATCCTACGACACAAGTCCGCGTCCTCAAAATACATGAAAAATTGTTCGTCAAACAACCCTGCCTCCATTAAAACATCTTTGCGCGCCAACCAGCAAGAACCTTGCGCCCAGTCAATGTCGCGCGTGTCATTATGATCCCAATCAATCATCAAAAATCTGGCCAATTCTCGTTTACCCAATTTGGTTTTTCCCAAAATCGTTCTGCGGCAAAGCGGAGTTAATAATTTGTGTAATTTATAACAAGAATATTGCAAACTGCCATCTGGATTTAAAAGTTGTGGCGCAATAATTCCAACATCATTGTGCGCTTTCAGATATTCCAGCATCTTATCTATGGCGCCCGGAAAAACAAAGATGTCAGGATTCATCAGCAAAATAAATTCACCTTTTGCGGCATTGATCCCAATATTTGTGCCAGCCCCCATCCCTATGTTTTCTCCATTTTGGATATATCTGATTTCAGGATGAATCTCTTTCAAATATTCTTCCGCGCAATCTTGAGAATTATTATCAACAACAACTATTTCAAATGGCTCTGCAATTGCCGCTTCTTTAAGCCATTGAACACAATTTTTGATCAACCGCTTCATTTTGTAATTAACTATCACGATAGAAATCATACAAACCATTTCAACAGATCCTCCTTGTGCACACGACTAGTATGTGCGATTCTGTGACGTTTTTTCATTAATTTAGAAAAATTTCTAAACAATTCTCTTATAGCTCGCAAATTTTTAGTTTCAAAAATCAAAACGTAAACAAATTTTAATTTTTCATACCACAAAACATTAAGAAAAAATCTCCATTGAACAAAATTTTTGTTCAAGAGATATAAATGATTGCGATAT
Source organism: Candidatus Falkowiibacteriota bacterium (assembly GCA_043798985.1). Classification (GTDB taxonomy): domain Bacteria; phylum Patescibacteriota; class Patescibacteriia; order UBA11705; family JACRDX01; genus JACRDX01. Next base: position 10,980 of record JAZDOE010000008.1, read on the forward strand.
GAATAAAAATTTACAAGATTACTTTTGCTTCTGCGATGTTTCAGTGTTTCTAACCATGAACGCCTCCTCTTTTCACGCGCCGTACGCGCGTGATACGCAATGGCTCTACCGACGCGCCAAATCTGCCAACCACGCATTCTCATTCGCAATGACAAATCAATGTCTTCTTGATACGAAAAAAAGTCTTCATCAAAAAATTCTTTTTCATATCGCACATCTTCCAGCGCCTCGCGCCTTAAAATCGGACAAGCACCGGAAAAACCAAAAACCTCTTCGTCTATTTCATATTTGCCGTTATCCAACTCCCCTTGCGCAATATCTTCAACTTTATAATTCTTAAAAATTCGCAACCCAACAGAATCAATATAATTTGTTTTCTCATCGTTTTGCAAACGCAAAAGTTTTGGTGTGGCAACGCCTGCTTCCTTATGATTTTCCATGAATTGAACCAATTGTTCAAGACATTTTGGTTCCAAAACAATATCTTGATTCAGACACAAAACATACTCGCTCTTTGTCCAATGAATTGCCTGATTATGCGCTTTCGCAAAACCAACGTTATCCTCATGCCGCACAACTCGTATCTGCGGATAATTTTCTTTCAAAAAATCAATGGTCTTGTCCGTTGAACCATTATCAATAATCAGCAAAGAAAAATCTTTAAACGTTTGCGCCTCAAGAGAATCTAAACAACTTTTCAAAAATCTTTCTCCATTCCAAGTTACTAAATTAACGGCTAATTTCATATCAACTATCTTACCATATCCCAAATCGCATACACAATGCCAGCCGAAAACATTATCAGCAATAAAATTTCCATTAACGCACTGCGGGACAATGCGAAAACTGGCCGCTGGTCGCCTAACTTTTTGGCTCTACGATATGCTGTCACTATCAAAATTCCGGACGCGCCAAAGCTAAAAGCGCCAACCACGCCAAGTATTGTGATAAAATCTCTGATTCCGCTCAAAAAAAGCAAAAAAGGCACAAAAACAACCAGCAACCATGCTACTCTGTGATTTATTTTAAGGTCATATTCAAAAATCTGTTTCAAGCCAAGCCCAACACTCAAAAAACTTGTGCTCAACGTGAAAAATGCAAAAAGATTTCCCACTATTATCGCCCACCTACCAAGCGCGCTGCCCAATCCGACCGTTGCCACTTCCGTCACATTTCCACCGCAAATCGCCAATACGGTTGCTGTAAATAAAACATAAACAACCATCGCAATCAGCCCTGCGTAGACAATTGCTTTTTTTATCAACCGCCGCTCTTCATTCAAAATTTTCTTTACTGAAAAAATCGCTCCTGTCCCGGCATACGCAAAAAGGATCACGCCATACAGCAAAAACGTGTTGTGAAAACCAATATTCTCAAACCATGTTATTTGCGACAAAGACGACGCGCCCGCGCCAGAAATTATTAAAACAACCGAGAACACGCCAATCACCATTATCAGCTCAATAACTTTGACCCATTTTAGGCCAAAATATAAAACAATTGATCCGGCCAACCAAAAAATAATGCTATGCCACTCTGCGTCGCCGCCCCACATCGCGCTCAAAACCGCGCCAATAGCAATAATATATGCCAACAACGCGCCATAATTGCCAATGAAAATTGCCAAATATTCTAAATACTGCCATCCATGTCCAACATATTTTTTTACACATCCTGCGATTTGATGATCCTCCTTATTGCGCAACATCATTTCTCCTACCATCAAATGTACGAACATCACGGCAATGCCCAAAACAAAAAGAAATATCAATCCCGCGCCAAAACCAACTTTATGCACGGCAAATGGAATCCCTAAAATTCCAGCGCCGATTATGGTGCCAACAAGCGTGGCAACAGCTTCCCAAAAATTAAGCGACTTTGACATAAATATTATCAACGCTCACAACAACAATTTTATCTTTAGTTTTTATTATTTTATTTTTTTTCAAATTGTTAATTGCGCTTACGACATTCTTGGCAATAATCGCGGCGGCTCCCCAAACGACAGAATATTGCCGCCGCCGTCTTTCATTTTCACAGATTACAACAACCAACAATTCAGGACGAAAACTTGTAATGGCGCGCGCCAAAGGTTCAGAACCTATTACTAACAATATTTTTGCTTTGATATTTTCAGCTAAGGCGCGCGCCAAACCACTCAACGCTCCGTCAGCAATTGTCGTTTGCGCTAGCCGTTTGCGAATATCCAAATCATCATACGATGACGCTTCTGTGACGTTGATTATTTTCATCATTTCAAAGGCCGCTTGAATAGGATATTTTCCATTTGCCGTTTCGCCGGACAACATCACCGCGTCCGCGTGATCAATTACAGCATTGGCAACGTCGCTCGCTTCCGCTCGCGTTGGTATTGGATTGTTAATCATTGATTCAAGCATTTGTGTCGCGACAATTACTGGCTTTGCCGCAGCCAAACATTTTTCAATAATATTTTTCTGAATTATTGGCACTTCTTCAGTGGACAATTCTATGCCCAAATCACCACGCGCGATCATAATCGCGTCTGCTGTTTCAATAATTTCATCTATCTTTTCAACCGCGACTCGCCGCTCAATTTTTGCGATAATCTTGATCCCGTTGATGGCGGGATCAACGATCGTCTTTTGTTTCTTTTCTATTTTATTAATTAAATTTCTAAGTTCAACAATGTCTTTGGCTGATTGGACAAAAGACAGCGCCACAAAATCAACTTTGTTCGCCACGCCAAACATCAAATCTTGTTTATCCTTGGTCGTCAACGCTGACAATCTGACATGTGTATCTGGCAAATTCACGCCTTTATGCGAAATAATTTCGCCGCCGATTTTAACCAAACAATAAATTTTATTACCAACTATTTTTTGAATAACCAATTCAACGGCTCCGTCAGCGATTAACACGCGCTCCTTGGCTTTAACATCTTTATGCATGTTCGCGTAAGTGACAGGAATGGTTCCGCGCTCTACTTTGCCTGTTGTCAAAACAACCTTACTGCCATTTGCCAGTTTCAATTTTCCATCAAACTCACCCAACCTTATCCGCGGTCCCTGCAAATCCTGAATAATCGCAATCGGATTTTTGGTTTGTTTTTCCATTGCCCTGATTCGTTTTAATACTGCCAGATGATATGCGTGCGTATTGTGCGAAAAATTAAGCCGGCACACATTCATGCCTGCTTTTGCCAATCTTAACAAAGCTGCCGAGCTGTCAGCCGCTGGTCCGATTGTGCAAATCATTTTAGTCCTTTTCATAAAATGACATTTTCTTGTTGCCTAAAATTAACTTTGTCACCTTCTTTTTCAACCACTAAAATATCAAACCGACAATCAACGTCTCGTCCGATATTTTTCGCCTGAATATAATATTTAATCAGCCGTTTTATGGTGTCACGCTTTTCATAATTCACCGCGCGCTCACCCGGCAAAAAATTAGTCGATCGTGTTTTAACTTCTATAAAAACGATTTCGTTTCCTTTCGCGCAAATCAAATCAATTTCGCCAAATCTGCGACGATAATTCCGCTCAATCACGCTATATCCTTGTTTCGCGTAAAATTCAGTTGCCATGTCTTCGCCCCATTGGCCAAACTGTTTATTGTGAAGCGTCATATCAGGTTGATTGCGATGGCACGATTAAACCGACCAGCCAGTTTAAAAATCCTCCGATCAGGCCTGTCATTGTCAAAACTCCCATCAAACAAACAACAATGCCAATAAGCTTATAAAGCATACGGCTGCTGCCAAACCATTTTTCGCCCCACATTGAGTAACCAATGAATTCCTGAATCCATTGCGTTCTCCAAACAAAAACAAATCCCACGCCAGCGATAATTAGTCCCAGAAAAAATTGTCCGATTGTCATATATTATTTAAATTTTGTAATATTCGCAGATTCGTAACATTCGTAAGATTTGTAGCTTCGTAGCCATGTTATTATACCATTTCTTTCGACACAATAAAAAATGGGCGAGGAGAGATTTGAACTCTCATGACCTTGCGGTCGCTACCACCTCAAGGTAGTGCGTATGCCGTTTCGCCACTCGCCCAATTCACCCCGCCAAAGGCGGGGCTACAATTTTTACTCAACCGCAATCGCTCCAACAGGGCAACCGGCTTTTGCGTCAGCAACGCATGGCAATCCAATGTCAGCGCCCTCTTTTGCCTGCGCTTTTCCGTCAGCGCCTATCTCAAAAACATCAGCGCATGTTGCCGCGCACGCGCCGCAGCTTATACATTTTTCTTTGTCCACTGTAATCATATTTTTATTTTAATAATTTACTGCGATTTTTCCCAACAATTAATTTTAATTTAGCGCTGGCAATTTTTATTTTTGCCGGAGTTTTTATCACACGATAATTGTCCAACACTAATGGCAAATACTCATAACTTTTAACCATAAACTCGTCGCGTTCAACAAATGTATCTGCCTGAACTTCTTTTTTCCCACTGAATATCTTCAAAATTCCCTTTGTTCCAGCTATCTCGCTTCTCGCAACCAAATTCAACTTTTGATCTTGCGCGTCAATTTTATTCAGCTCTGGCAAAACATCCTCTTCTCTTTTCATTGGATAATAGAAATTGTAAACGCACACTTCTTTACAACTATTGGTCGGCATGATTTTAAAATTGCCATGCTCAATCAGCAAGCGATTCACGCTCTTGCTCATTTTCACATTTGAAAAAAAGAACTGCCCGTTCGCGTCGCCAATATCAACTTCAACCAGTTTACGCGCGGCAATCGCCTCGCACGCTTCATCATCCACGCCAATTCCAAGCAATGGCGCGATATTATTATTTTGCCCGACAGGAATAAAACCAAGCGTCAGTCCATTGCGAACAACCGGATCAATAACCTTCAAAAAACTGCTGTCATTACCGACAATCACCAAGGTTTTAATCCCACGCCGTGCCTCATCATCAATAATTTCCTCAATGCGTTTTAACAAAGAAAGACGGATGTGCTTTCCGTTTATATCCAGCTCCAGCAGCTTTTCTTTGATTTTATCTATCGTGCGGTCAAACTTCTTATCATTCAGAAAAGTATCGTACAAATAATAATACATAGCCTATTCAACGACTTCGCTTGTCTTTTTATCCATCTTGCACGCGCCGTTAAATGTCGCGCCTTCAGCAATACTCAAACTGCTCGCTTGAATGTCACCATCAACGCGCGCGGCATTCATCAATTCCAACCGACCCTTAACGATAATATTTCCCTCAACTGTCCCGGAAACAACAGCTGCCTCTGCCTCAACATTTGCCGTCACTTTGGCATGATCACCGACCTTTAAAAACTTGCCTGTCTTTATACTGCCCTTTACCTCGCCCTCAATCACAATGTTTCCGTCACTGCTCAAATCTCCTTCAATTTTGATCGCGCGACCAATGATTGTGTCTTCGCTACTGTCCCCTTTAAAAAATTCCTGCTCCGTTTGATTGGTTTTAAACATATTTATTCGCCCCCCTACATCATTTGTACTTCCTTTATATTTAATAATCGCAAACCTTTTGTCAATACGTCTTTAACGTTGTTGGATAAAAATAATCGCGCAGCCGCCAGCTCTGGGTTTTCGCCAATGACACGGCATTTTTGATAAAAATTGTTAAACAATTGTGACAAATCCAACAAATATTTGCACAAACCGCTTGGGTCTAACTCTATTTCGGCCTTTTTAACCGCGTCGTTAAACATTCCAATTTTCAAAGCCAATTCGCGCTCAATATTCTCAACCAGCAAATCCAATTTGCAATTCTTCTGCTTTAATTTAGCGGCAGATGCCTTTTCAAAAAGAGAGTTTATGCGCGCGATTGTATAAAGCACGTATGGGCCAGTATCGCCATCAAACGCAGTCGCCTTATCAATGTCAAAAACAATCACACTGTTATTTTCATATTTTAAAATCCAAAACTTTATTGCAGCCAACGCGAGTTTCGTTGAAACATCTTCAACTTGCCGCGTTGACCAATCTACATGCCGCGCGTTTGTTTCTGCTTTTGCTTTTTCCAAAACAGCGTTAAACAACGAATCAAATGAAACAACATTACCCTTTCGCGACGCCATGGCGCCCTCTGGCAAAGTGACAAAATCATAGCTAACGTGCGCTTTTTCCTTTTTATCATAGCCTAGCAAGTCCAGCAACTTGAAAATTTGTTTTAAATACAATGACTGGCGGACATCAACTACGTAAATTGACTTGTCAATTTTATATTTTTCAAACTTTTTAATTCCCAATGGCAAATCTTTGGCGCCATAAAGAACATTACCGTCAGATTTTATCAAAACCAAAACATCCAAACCATATTCCTGCAAATCAGCTATTAACGCGCCTTCGCTCATTTTTACTTCTTTAATTTTTCCTTCCTTAACAATACGTGCTAACAATTTTCGCCCCTCTTTTTCCTCTGCGCTTTCCCAAAACCATTCGTCAAATTTATTGCCCAATATTCCATAAATCTTATGAAAATCATCCATGCTCCATTTTTTTGTTTTTTTCCAAAGCGCTGTTGCTTTGCGCTCGCCAGCTTCCAAACGCTTTTGTACTTCAGCAATCTCAACCATCAACTCTGGTTTTTCCGCCAACAAGTTAACAGCTTCAGAATAAACTTTTCCCAAATACTCCGCCTTATTTTTACCTTTTTCAATAATCAGCTTAGGATTATTTTTCTCCAAATACCATATACATTTTGCAACATGAACGCCTGTGTCGCCAATATAATTCGCAACAATCACCTTCTTTCCGGCTTCGCGCAAAATATTAACCACTGCCGCGCCAAGGCAGGCATTTCGCAAATGGCCGACATGAAATTCTTTGTGCGTGTTCGGCTGCGAATATTCAACCATAACCCTTTTACCACCCGTAGAGACGAGATATATCTCGTCTCTACATTGCCTTGAACACAAAATTTGTTCAAGCAGCCATTTTCGCTTGAAAGTAAAATTCACATACGGCCCCACAATCTTCAATTCCTCAATAAAATCTCCGCGCTTGTCATTTCGACCTCGCTTTAGCGAGGGAGAAATCCCTCGTAAAATTTCCGCCCCAACATCCATCGGAGACTTCTTCATCTTCTTCGCCAAATTAAAACACGGCAAAGCCAAATCACCCATTTTAATATCCGGCGGTGCGACAAAATCGCTTGCGCTGACATCAAATCCCGCTTGTTGCAACAATTTTGCCAACTGTTCTTTAATTTTCTGCATATTAAACAACTTTAACGAAAAACCGCTTGCCCTTTTGGATCACACTGCCCCTTTTAACAACAATTTCCAATGTTTCAATAACCTTGCCGTCAATTTTGACGCCTCCTTGTTCAATCGCGCGGCGCGCTTCTCCTTTTGATTTAACAAGCCCGGCCACCAGCAACGCGTCAGTAATATTCATACCTGCGACTTTCGCGTCAGGCATTTCATCTGGTGTTTCTTTTTTTGAAAAAGTTTTAATAAAATTTTCGCGCCCTGACACTGCTTCTTTTTCTCCATGATAAATTTTTACAATGGCTTCTGCCAATTCCAGTTTCAAATCACGCGGATTTTCCCCTCCTTTTAGTCTCTTTTCAACCGCGCCAACGCTTTCGGCCGGTTCTAACTTGCAAAGTTCAAACCCCGGAACAATCATTCCGTCAGTCCAGCTCATAACTTTTCCAAACATTTGTTCAGCCATATCATCTAACGTAATCATATTGCCCTCGCTCTTTCCCATTTTCTTTCCTGTTGTGTCAGTCAGCAATTTGTTCGCCAAAACGAATTTTTCTTTTCCTTTCATTGATTTCATCAAATCGCGGCCAACCAACATGTTGAACGTCTGATCATTCCCACCGATTTCACCATCAACATCCATCGCCACCGAATCATACCCCTGCATCAACGGATATAAAAACTCATGCAACCCAATCGGGGATGGGCTAATTAAATCTTCAATCTTATCACAAGCCACGGCATGCAAACATTTTTTACAAACACCACCGACTGGCGGAACAGTTGTTTGCCCCAACAAAATCAACTCCCCGCAATGTTCGCAAATCTTTTTCCAATGCATTCTTTTTCTGAACATATCACGAGAAAGCATTTGTTGCACAGTAAAATGGCTCGCCAGATCAATAATTTCTTTAAACGTCAATTTATCCAACCAGTCGCCGTTGAATTTGATTTCAGCCGGATTTGCGCCGTCAAATTTAATCAAAGCGCTTGCTTGCTTTTTATAATTCTCACAATTTTTCAAAACCTGTTCGCGCGTCAATGGTTTACGCATTGCCAATTTGTCAGTCGGGTCGCCAATCATTGCCGTAAAACTGCCAATCAACATTATTATTTTGTGACCCAACTCTTGAAACTGGCGCAACTTCATTAAACTAATCGCATGACCAAGATGCAAACTCGGGCCAGTTGGATCAATGCCCAAATATATACGCAACTGTTTTCCTGATTTTAATTTTTCTTCTAAAAATTCTCGCGCCGGAAAAATATTTTCCACGCCACGAGTCAAAAGTTCCTCTATCTTTTTTGCATCTACGTTTATTTTGGGCATAAATTTTTACATTAAACCTTTTGTTTGTTCAAGAATCTTTTTTAATTTTTCTTTTGCCTCTGCCAATCTTGTTTTCTCCGCGGCGACAACTTTTTCCGGCGCGTTTTTTATAAATTCAACATTGCTTAACTTTCTTTCCAGCCCGCCAATATAATTTTCCAAATTATCTTTTTCCTTTTCCAACCGTTGCTTTTCTTTTCCAGAATCAATCAATCCAGCAAGCGGCATATAAATTTCAATTTTTCCAATAATTGCACAGGCCGCTTGCTCTGGCTTTCTTGAAACAAAATTCAAATTCTCAACTTTAGCTAACGCCTTTATTATGTTTGCCGCGTCTGCCAACGCCTTGCCACCAATAATTTCAATGTCGATTTTTTTTGCCAAATCAACTTTATGTTCAGCTCGCAAATTTCTTATTTTCGTCACAACTTCAACAATCGCGGAAAATTCTTTATCAACTTTTTCGTTAATCAACTTCTTATCAACTTTTGGCCATTCCGCAACTATTAAATTCTCGCGAATGCCCCCGCTTGTCATCCTGAGGCTCTCGAAGGATGACCATATTGCCTCCGTCACAAACGGCGCGAATGGATGCCACAACTTCAACAAATCTTTCAATATACTCAACAAAATCGCGTCTTTGTTTTTTTCAACTTTGCTGATTTCCAAATACCAATCAGCAAAATCATTCCATGTAAATTCGCGCAACAATTCGCCTGCCGCAGAAAAATTATATTCATCTAAAAACTTCGTGACATCTCGTTTTAAACAATTCAACCGCGACAAAATCCATCGATCTGCTAACGTCGCGCCTGTCATTTCGAACCCGCCCACGGCGGGTGAGAAATCCCTTGTAGTCGTCAGCACGAACCTAGAAATATTCCACAATTTATTAACCAAATTTCTGCATCCCTCAACTTTTTCTTCAAAAAATCTAATGTCATTGCCCGGCGTTGTGCCAATTAACAATGCCAACCGCGACGCATCTGCTCCATATTTTTCAATCATGTCCAACGGATCAATTCCATTGCCGCGCGACTTGCTCATCTTTTTGCCATTTTTATCAAGCACCATTCCGTGCAAATAAACTTTTTCAAAAGGAATTTCGCCAAGTGCAAAAAAACTCATCATCACCATTCGCGACACCCACAAAGTAATAATTTCATAACCAGTTTCCAACATTTGCGTCGGATGAAACCTTGCAAGATCGCCGGTTTTATTCAGCGTTGAAAAAGTCCACATTCCGGACGAAAACCAAGTGTCCAAAGAATCTTCATCTTGCTTCAAATTGAACGAACCGCACGAGCAAACTGCCGGCGGTAATTTTATACGCACATCTTTCGCGTTGTCCGGATATGTTAATTTATAAATCTCCAAATCGCTCAAATTTGTATTAAATCCTTTTACCACACGGGCAACATCGCCATGCGCCACCGCCAAAATTTTCTTGCCTGGATATTTTTTCGCGACTTCATCAAAAAAGGAAAAAACTCGTGATTTTAAACTATCAAATGACTCAATGCCTCGCGGAGAGTCATGATGCCACGCTTCAAAATCTTTTTTGCGAAACGCGCCCAATTCTTTGTCAGATTTTCCCTCAAACTCACCCATACCAACCTCGCGCAACCGTTTATCAAAAATTATTTTCTTGATTCCCAATTTGCCTGCCACGATTTTGGCGGTTTCCTGCGCTCTCTTAAAATCCGATGAAAAAATAATGTCTATTTTTTCTGCAAGCAACTCTTCCGCGACGGAAACAGATTGCGCTTTTCCTTTTTCTGTCAAACCATTTTCTTGATTTTTTATGTCAGAATTTAATTTGTCTTCAACGTTGCTGCGCGATTCGCCATGCCGCAAAACGATAATTTCCGTATTTAATTTTTCAGTCACTTTAACTTCATTGCATTTTTCGCAATACCAAACAGGAATTCTATGACCAAACCAAATCTGTCGGCTGATGCACCAATCCTGCATATTTTTCATCCAATCCAAATATCTCTTTTCAAATCTCTCCGGAATAAACTCAATCGCATGTTTTTCAGCGGCTTCAATCGCTTTTTCTTTCAAAGATTTGTTGCCTAATTTTTTAATCTTTTTATCAACCGCGACAAACCATTGTTTGCTTGGCAATGGCTCAATCGCTGTGCCACAACGATAACAAATGGATAAATTATTATCTATTTCTTCTTCTTTTTCCAACAAATTCTGCGCGCGCAACCTTTCAACAACCATTTGGCGCGCGCCCAAAACATCTTTTCCAGAATATTCTCCAAAATTTTCTTTAATTTTTCCATTCTCATCAATTACTTTTACAACTTCCAAATTGTTCGCCCGCGCCATTTGCCAATCAACAATGGAATGCGCGGGCGTTACGCCGAGCGCTCCGGTGCCGAAATTCATATCAACCTGCCAATCACCAATGATTTTAATTTTAAGCGGCACACCGACAAAATCAACGCTAAATTCTTTGCCAATATATTTTTTATAGCGCTCGTCTTTCGGATTTACCGCGACAGCAGTGTCGCCAAGTTTTGTTTCCGGCCGAGTCGTGGCAATTGTAATCGGAAAATTTTTATTGTATTTAAAAGTATAAAGTTTTGCTTTTTGCTCCTGATATTCCACTTCGTCATCGGCCAAAGTTGACTGGCATCGCGGGCACCAATTTACCACTCGTTCGCCACGATAAATCACACCTGAATCATACATATCCGCGAACATTTTTGCCACAGCCTTTATCCGCGGCTCATCTAATGTAAAAGCCTGCCGCGACCAATCCAAAGACGCGCCCATTTTCTTTATTTGATGCAAAATGGTTGTTTGCGTTTCTCTCAAAAACTCCCAAACTTTTTCCAAAAATTTTTCGCGCCCCAAATCATGCCGCGTCTTTTTTTCTTCTTTCCATAATTGCTTTTCCACAACATTTTGCGTGGCAATTGCCGCGTGATCAGTTCCGGGTAACCACAGCGCCCTAAATCCATTCATCCGTTTGTATCGAATTATCAAATCTTCAATCGCCAAAGTCAACGCTTGGCCCATGTGTAATTTTGCGGTAATATTCGGCGGCGGCAAAATAATTGTGTATGGTTTTGCCTTTTTCGGCAAATTCAAATTGTCTGGATTAAAAAATCCACTTTCTTCCCAATCCTTGTAAATTTTATCTTCAAAATCTTTGGGAATGTACGCCTTTGGAATCTCCATATAACTCTGACTCTTTATCTATAAATTTTATCAAAATACAGCGATTTAGGCAACAACCTTGCTCTTTTTTTCCAAATCAGCTATCCTGAATGGATTTATGCTATCTCAAACCGCGAAGTTATTTATGTCATCTCTTGCCAATGCGCAAGATATTTTAATTGCTTATCCGAATAATTTTGACGCAGACGCCGTTGCGGCGAGCATCACATTAGGGCGCGTTGCCGAAAAATTAAATAAACGTTTTAAAATCACGGGCAACGCGCCATTTATTCCGGATATAATTAAAACTTTGCCGCTTGGTGAAACTCTTTTTTTGCGACCAGATTCTTGGGTTGAACCACGCGATTTAACAAACAGCCACGACCTTTTGATCACAATCAACGCGCCAACAATATCCAGTCTTGAAACATTTTTTTACACCAAGCCCGGGCTAATCTATCAAACCCCTTTAGTCAACATTAACCATGGCAATGGCAATGAAAAATTTGGAACATTAAACATCATTCAGGAAGCAGCATCGTCTGTCTCCGAGATCATCTACGATATTTTAAAAGCCAGCGACAACACTTTTATGGACGAGAACATTGCCACATGTCTGCTTGCTGGCATGCTTTATAAAACAAAACGCTTCAAGTCAACCAGCATCGCAGGGCAGACACTTTCAACATTCAAACAAATCGTAGAAAGTGGCGCGCAAAAAAATGAAGTTTTCAAACATCTGTATCGCACAAAAACAATAAGTTCCATAAAACTTTGGAGTCGAATTTTGTTAAAATTAAAAATGAATCTCGCGGAAACAGTCGGCTGGGTGACGATTCAACAAAGAGACATCGCGGAAACAGGAGCTTTCTCATGTGAATTTATTAATATAACCAATGAGCTTTTACACCTTACCCCAACGTTGCAATTTGTTATTTTCTACTATCAGGAAAACGATACGCCAACCGCGCTCGTAATCAACCGCTCGCAACACAATCTTCTGCGCGAACTAAAAACGTTCAACCCTATTGGGTCAAAAGACATTGTCAAAATCTCTATACCCGACATGCCGATGCTTTTGACAGCAATGAACAAAACCGCATCCTTATCAATTTTGTAAAAACAAAAACCGGCGTTCGCCGGAAAATTGGAAATGGGTGCTATAGGAGTCGAACCTATGACCTTCTCGACGTCAACGAGACGCTCTAGCCAGCTGAGCTAAGCACCCATGGTACTAAGTACCAATGGTGGGCATGGTGGGAGTTGAACCCACATGGCCAAAGGCCACACGATTTTGAGTCGTGCGCGTATGCCAATTCCGCCACATGCCCAAACAATACTACGCATTATACCAGATTTTTTTATAAAATAAAGAGCCATCTGGTGGTCGCACCTGGGCTCGAACCAGGGACCTTTCGGATGTGAACCGAACGCTCTAACCAGCTGAGCTATGCGACCTTTGTAAATATTTTTCTACTCGTTTCCTTAAATATCCTCGGCCAAAACCCGTTTTTAATTGTCGCTCCCTTTTCATTGCATCGTCCTTCACTAAACATACCTCGTAATACGCCATCTCTATGCTCCCCATCCTGATCGTAGTGTGCGTTTTGCCCGAGAGATGCTCTGCCAATCTCCTTTCTAAGTTCCCTGTACATCCAACATAAAACCTATCTAAATCTTTGCTATACATACCACATATCTTTTGCGCTCCCCGCCCAAAGCCCGAAGGGCATTGTGGCGGGCCCGCCAGACTGCGAAGCTGTCGGCGGGTAACCAGCCCCAAGGGGGCCCCTTCGGGGCTGAGCTATGCGACCTTTTTACCAACTAATTTTTCAATTTTCAAAACCAGTGTATCAACCTCCTGCGGCCTACCACGAAAATCAGTTCCTTCAATCGGCACAACTAAAATTGGCGCGCGCTCAAAATTTTTCGCCCAATCATTATATTTATCATTCAAACACGCAATATATTCTTTATTTTTTTGGATTTCCTGTTCCATCATTCTACCGCGTCGCCGTATCCTATCAAGCAATGTTTCAACCTCACCCTTTAAATAAATTATCACATCCGGCGACGGCAACAAATCGGCCGCGCTTTCATAAATATCCGAATAAACACGCCATTCGTCATCACTCATAAAACCATCTGCCCTCAAAAGCTTCGCAAAAACCTCGGCGTTTTCATAAATACTGCGATCTTGAATCACTGAATTTTTTGCCTCGGCAATATCATGATGATTCTTTATGCTCTGCGCGAGAAAGAACAATTGAGAATGAAACGCCCACGTTTTTTTATCCTGATAAAATCTTTCAAGATAAGGATTTTCAGCAAAAAAATCTTCCAGACAAGTTTTAAAATTTAATCTTGCTGCCAATGTTTTTGTCAGATTGGTTTTTCCAGACCCAATATTTCCGGCAATCGCGATAAACATATTTTGGTGGGCACAGATGGACTTGAACCATCGACCCCCGCCTTACCCGCCTGCCAGAGTCTGTGGGCGCAACTGGACTCGAACCAGTGACCCCCGCCTTATAAGGGCGATGCTCTAACCAGCTGAGCTATGCGCCCACAGACGGCGGGCAGGTAAGGGCGGTGCGGCTATGTGCCCATTAGATGCTCAAACGATATCACAAAAAAAGTAAATATTCAACCTTATTATATCCAAATTCTCATTTCTCTTTCAAATAACCTCTCAACATTATCCTTTAACGCCGCGCCTAAAGAACCCAGCTCATCACGAGATATAGCCAACTCGCTCTGTGGTTTTAGCAGCGCTTGAACAATTTTCTTGTTCAACGCAGTACTAATATCCAATTCAAGTGATTTGCGCGAGATATATCCAAAATGAATCACCGCGCGAATTGCCCAAATATAACAAAAAAGCCGCACCTGTTCAAATTTTTTGTTCAAAAAAACTGTAAGCAAAAACTGTTCCAATAAATCCCAAAACCCCACGTCCCGTTCTTCGCCTGCGGCAACCTGCGAAACAAATCCGCGAATAAAATCGCGCACAAGTATCCATTCAGCAATGTCTTCTCCCATGCGATGCAATAGCGCTGCGCCAATTAATTGCTTAATATCTTTTGCCCCTGCGATATTGAATTCAACAATACCAAAGCTCGCCAAATGACCGGCAAGTTTGCTATTCATTTTTTTTATACCACGACCAGCAACAACGACCTTTCCGAGCTCACGTGTATAAACCAAAAAAAGAGCATCCGCTCCGTTTTTTGCCTCATACTGATTCAGCACTATTCCTTTTGTTTTTATTATAGAGAACATATCTGCTTACTGTCCAAAAAATTCTGCAAAATAATCATAGCTGCCACGCTATCCTCGTCCTTTTTGCTTTTACCAAGCATCCCTCCAGCTAACCTTGTCGTCATGCGTTCGTCAACAATGTGCAATGGCAAAGCGAGCTCTTTCTTTAAAGATTCAATAAATATATCCAATAATCTCGTTGGCACTTTTGTTTTCGTCGGGACACCTATAACCAGCTCGCTAATATTATTCTCTAATGCAATTTTTTTAAGTCGTAAAACCGCGGCATTAACGTCTTGAAGCCGAATAATTTCAAATGGCACGGCAATCATTGTTTCATCGCTACCGATTGCCACACCAATTTTGCTTTTCCCCCAATCTAGTCCTAAAAAATTCATAAATTTACTTTGTAATTACTATTGCCCCACGTTCAGTCACTGCCACAGTATGTTCAAAATGCGCGGAGCATGACCCATCTTTTGTGACCACTGTCCATCCGTCTTTTTTGGTTTCCACCTCCCATTCACCAGCATTAATCATCGGCTCAAATGCCAAAACCATTCCGGGCGTCAAAACAAAATGAAAATTATTAATTACATAATTTGGAATTTGCGGCTCTTCATGCACATCATGCCCAACGCCATGGCCAACCAGTTGCCGCACAACAGAAAACCCCTCTGTCTCAACCGTCTTTTGAATAGCGCGCGAAACATCTTGCAAATCAACATTTGGCCGCGTCTTTTTAATCGCCACGAGTAGAGCCTTTTCCGCGGTTTTTATCAACCGCTTATTCTTAGTTGTCATCTTTCCAACGCCAACGGTCATTGCTGTATCCGTATACAAACCCTTATATTCCATCCCAAGATCCAACCCAACAATGTCGCCATCTTTTAACACCTTCGTTGCCAACGGAATCCCATGAACCACTTCGTTATTTATTGAAACACAAAGCGCCGCTG
The DNA here is from genome assembly GCA_043798985.1 of Candidatus Falkowiibacteriota bacterium. Classification (GTDB taxonomy): domain Bacteria; phylum Patescibacteriota; class Patescibacteriia; order UBA11705; family JACRDX01; genus JACRDX01. Next base: position 26,900 of record JAZDOE010000008.1, read on the forward strand.
GAAACGGGTTCCTATTCCCGCCAAAATCTTTAAAAGACGGCTGGCCGCCGGCCTTTTTAATTAAATTCTCTGCGAGCGCATTCAGATCAGACGCGCGCACATTAACCTTTGCCGCACGTGCCACTGTACGCAAAATTCGCCCAAGCTTTTTCCCGCCTTCGCGCAAAATGACTAAATCTTCCTTACTTTTTATCAAACTCATATAAACTGATCATACCAAAAATTATCAAAAATGCCCATTAAACGGGCAAGTTGATGTTCAACGTTTGTAATTTATCTTTATAGCCCCTCGTAATCTCTCATAACCAACTGTGATTCTATTTGTTTGATCGTTTCAATAACGACGCTGACTACGATCAACAAGCTCGTACCGCCAATCACCATAGATTGCAAACCTGTCGCCTGCCTCATAACTAATGGTAGCACCGCTATAATACTCAAAAATAATGCCCCGGCCAATGTAATTCTGCTAATTATATTCTGTAAATAACCAGACGTTTGCGTACCCGGTCTAATCCCGGGAATAAAGCCGCCGTGTTTCTGCAAATTATCAGCAATTTGCGTCGGATGAAAAATGACCGCCGTATAAAAATAAGTAAACCCGAAAACCAACACAAAATAAGCAATCCCGTAAAATATCTGATTCTGAAAAGCATCAATGATCCATTGCGCCGCATTCGCGATGAATGCGGTTTTCGCACGCAACATAAATTGTGCGATCATTGGCGGGAATAAAATTACCGAAATAGCAAAGATAATTGGAATAACACCCGCCTGATTTATCCGTAGCGGCAAATGCGTGCTCGTACCGCCATACATGCGCGCGCCGCGGACACGTTTAGCGTAAACAACAGGAATGTTTCTTTGCGCCTCGTTGATAATGACTACGCCGGCGATCGTAATAATCGCAATTGCTATAAATACCAATGCATTAATCAACTGCGCCTTATTAAAATTAATTGCAATTTCCTGTATTGTGGACGGCAATTGCGCCACGATTCCAGCAAAAATCAACAACGATATTCCGTTTCCAATCTTCCTTTCGGTGATCAGTTCGCCAAGCCACATTAAAAATACGGTGCCAGCGGTAATAACAATCATTGTTCCTGCCAAATTCCAAAAAGACATGTTCTCTAAAATCGGACGAGAAGACTGGCTCAACAAATTAATCATGCCAAACGCCTGCAATAATGCTAACGGCACCGTCGCAATTCGCGTATACATGTTTATTTTTTGTCTGCCGCCTTCTTCTTTGCTCATCTCTTCCAGCTTAGGAATAATCATTGCCAACAATTGAAATATAATTGAGGCCGTGATATACGGCGCAACTCCAAGCATGACAATAGAAAAATTGCTCATTCCTCCGCCGGCAAAAATATTCATCAAGCCCAAAAGCTGATTGCCAGAAAAAAATGAGCGCAGATTTTCTACGTTAACGCCAGGCACAGGAATGTGCGCCAATAACCTGAAAATCACCAACGCGCCCAAAACAAATAATATATTTTTTCTCAAATCTTTTGCCTTCCAGATTTGCAAAAGTTTTTCAAACATATTTTTAAAACGGCTACTCTATTTTTCCACCGGCTGCCTCTATTTTCTTTTTAGCTGACTCAGCAACAAAACAATTACTTATTGTCACTTTTTTTGTTATTTGCCCAATACCCAAAATCTTTACTGGCAAATCAGTTCTCTTAATCAAATTCTTTTCCTTCAGAATTACTGGAGAAATGATTGCATCTACGGCAAATTTCTTTTCTATATCGCACAAATTAACCGCTTGATTTTCAGGCTTTATGCTTTTTATCCCTTTAAACTTAGGCAAACGCAATAGAGTAAAACGCAATCCACGCAATTTCAAACCTCTCTTTCCACCAGATCTAGCGCGCTGTCCTTTTGAACCGCGGGTACTAAAAGTGCCATGCCCAGAAGCATTGCCGCGGCCAACGATTTTGCGTTTCTTTATTCCACGCCCTTTATTCGTTAATGTATTTAATTGCATCGTCATAACTCAAAATTTATTTTATTCCTTCACATTCTGGCTCGCAGGAACAACTTGCTCTTTTTTCTTTTTAGCCACCATCGAGCTAGGCTTAAAACTCTTTAACGCCACCAATACCGCGCGTACATTATTAATCTTATTTCTTGAACCAAAAATCTTACTGACAACATTCGGAACTCCCGCTAATTTCAAAACCACACGAACAGCTCCTCCTGCTTTCACGCCGGTTCCTCTTGGCGCTGGTTTCAAAAACAATCTAGCCGCTCCTTCTTTAACAATAATCGCATGTGGAATTGTTTCATTAACCAACGTCACATTAATTACGCTTTTCTCTGCTTTGCGCGACGCTTTTTCTACAGCCAATGCCACGTCTGCGCCCTTAGCCAATCCAATTCCAATTCTGCCTTTTCCATCACCAACCGCCACGCAAGCCCGAAAACGCAAACGTTTGCCACCAGCGGTGACACGCGTTACTCTCGCCAAATCTATAATTTTCTGAGCAAATTCTTTTTTTTCTTGTGGTCGTCTATATGCCATACGATATTTTAAAATTAAAATTTCAAACCAGCCTCTCTCGCACCTTCAGCCGCAGCCTTAATTCGTCCATGATATTTAGCGCTACCACGATCAAAAACTACAACCTTAACGCCTTTTTCTATAGATTTTTTGGCCACTAACGTTCCAACTTCCTTGGCAACCTCAACTGGCTTTTTCTTTTTCACATCAACTTCTCCATCCCACGCGGCGGCAACAGTGCTTTGTTTAGCGTCATCAATAATCTGCGCATAAATATGTTTCAACGTTCTTCGCACGCACAACCGCGGTTTGCCGCCTTGACTTACGCGCTTAAAAACACGCTCTTTGCGCAATGTCCTTTTAAATCTTTTTGCTTTTATCGTCTTTGTGTCCATATACCTAAAATTTAACTAGAAGCTTTACCAGCGCTCTTGCCTTCTTTCAATTTTATTTCTTCACCAAAATAGCGAATTCCTTTGCCTTTGTATGGCTCGGGCTTCCTTATTTTACGGATAACGGCCGCTGTCTCACCAACCAACTGCTTATCAATTCCTTGCAATGTGATTACATTTTTTGTCACGCTTGCAGTTATCCCTATTGGTACAAAAAACTCAACTGGATGAGAAAATCCAACATGTAAGACAAGCGTTGTTCCTTTCATTTCTGCCTTAAAACCAATGCCGCGCATTTCTAATTTTTTCTCAAACCCTATTGACACACCAACAACCATGTTCTGTATCAAGCTTCTATACAACCCCCAAAAAGCATTAACTCGCTTATCTTCTTTTTCGGTCTTCGTTGGAATAACAAGAAGCTGATTATCTTTTTGCTCAACCTTAACGAGCGAATGTATCACTTGTTTAAGCGTTCCTTTCGCGCCAGACACAATCAAAACAGAGTCTTCCACCTTAATAGTGACGCCAGCTGGGATTTCAATTGGTTTCTTTCCTATGCGTGACATATAATTTAATAAATTTCGCAGACAAACTCTCCTCCGACATTCAATCGTTTTGCCTCTTTGCTGGTCATCACGCCCCTTGACGTAGAAACAATAGCAACGCCATGCCCACCTAAAACACGCGGAACATTCCCTGCTCCTACATACAATCTACGCCCCGGCGTACTAATTCGTTTAATACTCATAATGGCCGGCTGTCTATGTTTATCATACAACAATTTAACGCTAAAGTTACGCCCATCTTCTTCCGAAATATTGCCGAGATATCCTTCTTTTTCCAGAATCTTTGCTATCACAAGTTTCATCTTTGAAAAAGGAATTAAAACATCTGGCTTTCGTACGGCCGAAGCATTTCGAATTCTTGTAAGCATGTCAGCGATTGGATCAATAATCATATTTTACAAAAAATTTTATTTATCAAATATCTACCAGCTACTTCTTCGAACTCCGGGAATATCGCCCTTTTCCGCCAATTCACGAAAACAAATTCTGCACAAACCAAAATCACGCATATAACCATGTCTGCGCCCACATTTCCAACAACGGTTCAATCTGCGCGTTGAAAATTTCGGAGCTATATTGGCTTGTTTTGTTTTTTCAATTTGTCCTTGTGTTGCCATATATTCTATTTCTTTTCTTTTTTATCGTCTTCTTTAAACGGAAAACCCAAAAGTTTTAACAACGTAAATCCTTTTTCCCTGTCTTTAGCCGTTGTCTGAATTGTTATCTGCAATCCATGAACGCGCTCAACCTCATCTGGCCTGATCTCTGGAAACGGTAAATATTCCTTAAAACCAATAGAACAACTGCCAGCTTTATCAAGACATTTTGATGTAATGCCACGAAAATCTTTTACTCGCGGCAATGTCACATCAATAAGTTTATTCAAAAAATCCCACATTCGTTGTTTGCGCAACGTCACCTTCGCGCCGATCACCATCCCTTTTCTTATCTTAAAATTAGAAATAGACAACCGCGATTTTGTGAACACTGGTTTCTGTCCTGTGATACGCGACAAAACTTTTTCAACAATTTCTTTAAGGTCAGCTTCTTTAGAGCTGGCATTCATGCCAACATTAACAGAAATCTTCTCTATTGTAGGAACTGACAAATTATTTTTGTAACCAAAAAGCTTCTTCATTTCAGCAACAACCTTTTTATTGTATTTTTCTTTCAATGCGTTCATATTATTTTTTATTCAAGCGCCTCTTTACATTTTTTACAAATTCTAATTTTTGTCTCGCCTTGCGCGCCTTTTTCAATGGTCTGAAAGCCCACTCTGGTCACTTGATGACAATGCGAACAAACCAATCCGACTTTTGCCACTGTGACTGGCGCTGGCACACGAATCTGCTGCCCTTTTTCACCAGCTTTCTTTGGTCTCACATTCTTTGTCCTCAAATTCAACCCTTCAACAACCACCCGTCCATCAACAGGAAAAACTCTTAGCACTTTTCCATCCTTTCCTTTATCTTTTCCCGCGAGCATTTTTACCTTATCGCCCTTTTTAATTTTTTTATAAATTGCCATATACTTTTTACAAAACTTCTGGCGCTAAAGATATAATTTTGGTAAATCCCTTTGCGCGCAATTCTCTTGCCACTGGGCCCAATACACGCGTACCCTTTGGCTCTTTATTTTTCTTATCAATAATAATGGCAGCATTATCATCAAACCTAATATATGTTCCATCTGAACGGCGTATTTCTTTTCTTGTTCTAACAACTACCGCTGGCAAAATGTCGCTCTTCTTTACCATGGAATGTGGCCGCGCCTCCTTCACAACAACCATAATAATATCGCCAATAGTAGCGTATCCCTTTCTATAGCCGCCATAAACCCTAATGCATTCCAGTCGTTTTGCGCCTGTATTGTCAGCTGATTTCAATATTGTTCTATGCTGGACCATATGTGTGAAATATCAAATATCAAATTTCCAATTATTGATTAATCTTTTTAATTATCCGCCATCTTTTTGTCTTGCTCAATGGCCGACATTCAACAAACTCAACCAAATCGCCTTCTCTATATTTATTAGCCTGATTATCAACTGCGAATCTATTGGAAACACGAATCCTCTTTTTATATAATGGATGAATGATCGTCGTTTCAACCTTAACAATGGCGGTGTTTTGCATTTTCGTGCTCACCACTCTACCTTGAAACTTGCGCAATATTTTGCTTTTTTTATCTTCCATATTATAATAATTTAACTTTTCACCACGCCCTCTTTTTCCTGCAATATCGTCTGAATTTTAGCAATGTTCTTTTTCAAATCACGAACCTCGCGAATATTTTTTAATTGCTTATTAGCAACTTTAAAGTTCAAATCCAAACGTTTATCGCTATATTCCAAAAGTAGCTTTTTCAATTCTTCAACAGATTTATCTCTAATTTCTCTGATATTCATATCTTATTGCTTAGTTACAAATTTCGTCTTTACCGGTAACTTATGCGCGGCCAATCTAAATGCTTCACGCGCTGTTTCTTCGCTAACTCCAGCCATTTCAAAAACCATCATTCCAGGATCAACCACGGCCACATGCTTTTCAGGACCACCTTTTCCACCACCCATAGTCGTCTGACTTCCTTTTGACGTCACCGGCTTATGCGGAAATATGCGAATCCAGACCTTTCCGCCACGTTTAACATATCTTGTAATAGCGCGGCGCGCCGCTTCAATCTGCCTAGAGTCAACCCACGCGCCAGTCATTGCCTTTAAACCGAAATCGCCAAAATCAATATTTGTTCTGTTTGTTGCCAAATTCTCACGGTTTCTTCCGCGTCCTTTGTGCCACTTTCTATGCTGTTCTTTTTTCGGCATCAACATAACCTTAAAAACAAATTTATTTGCTATCCTTTAATTCTTTATTTTTTATATCCTTAAAAACCTCACCCGTATAAAGCCAAACCTTCACGCCAATCGTTCCGTAAAGTGTGTATGCTATTTCATAAGCATATTCAATGTTCGCGCGGATGGTTGACAATGGCAAATTACCAAAAACAAATTTTTCCGTTCTGGCAATTTCAACACCATTCAACCGACCAGACAATCTGATCTTCATGCCTTTTGCGCCAGCCTTGTTTGCTTTTGCCATTACCTGTTTTGCCGCTTTACGAAAAGGCACGCGTTTTTCAATCGCAAAGACAACATCCAACGCCAACAATCTCGCGCTTAAACTTGGGTTTGCAACTTCCTTGATATCTATCTGAACCTCCGTATTCTTGCCTTGCAAAAATTTGCTCTTGATTTCCTTTTTCAAATCTTCTACGCCAGTACCTCCGCGACCGATAATAACACCGGGACGCGCCGAATGCAACGTAATGTTAAGCGCCTTTGATCGTCTATCAAAAACAATCGCGCTAACAAAAGATTCTCTTAGCCGCTTTAACAAAAACTCCTTAACGCGCACGTCGTCACGCAAAAGAGAAGGCACCTGTTTTCTGTCAGCGTACCATCTTGACCCCCACTCTTTGTTGGTCAACATTCTGAAAATTATTGGATGTATTTTCTTTCCCATATTTTACATTCCTGATTTGCGATTAAAAAGTTTTTGCAAAAATTTTTTATCTGCTCTTTTTGAGACATCCTGATGCTGTTTATTTCTATGCTTTCCTTTCATTCTTATATCCATAATTTCTGGCTTTACGCCATCCGCTTTACCAACCTTGAATCTTGCTTCAGTATCTGAACTTCCGTCTTTTCTGTTATCCGCGACTTTTTCGACTGTCGCGCCCATAGCAACCTTTTTAGTCGCTTTTGTTTTTACAACTTTTTTCTGAGACTCAACAATTTCTTCCAAAACTAAATTTATATGTGAAGTTCTCTTTCTAATAACCGTCGCGCGGCCATGCGCTTTAGGCATGTATCTCTTGAATTTAGGACCTTCATCAACTGTAATTGATTTTATTCTTAAATTGCTTTTTTCAATGTTCAAATTGTGGTGCGCGTTAGCAATCGCAGAAAGCAAAACTTTCTTTACTGGAATAGCTGCCAACTTATTCAAAAACTCCAAACACGACAAAGCATTGTCCACGTTTTTGCCGCGTATGACATTAACAACCAATCGCACTTTTCTTGGCGACATCCTTAAAAATCTTGCTTTTGCCGTTATTTCCATATTATTTTGCTTTTACTTGCGCTGACTTGGCCTGCTCTTTTGCCATCTTACCACCATGGACAACAAATTTACGCGTTGGAGCAAACTCGCCTAAACGATGCCCAACCATATCTTCAACAACCGTGACGTCAATAAATGTTTTACCATTATGGACAGCAAATTTAAAGCCGACCATCTCTGGCGTAATTACTGAATCTCTTGCCCAAGTTTTAATTGCGGTTGCATCGCCAATGCGCAGCTTGGAAACTTTTTCCATCAACCGCGCGTTAACAAATGCCCCCTTTTTTAAACTTCTTGCCATATTTTATTTCTGGTTTCTCCTCTTTAAAATTAAACGACTGGATGCTTTTTTCGGATTTCTCGTCTTTCCGCCAATAGCTATCCTGCCCCACGGAGTTTTTGGATGTTTCAATCCAATCGGTTGCGCGCCTTCACCACCACCATGCGGATGATCAACCGGATTCATTGCCTTTCCGCGAACGGTCGGCCTGATTCCCATGTGTCGCGTTCTGCCCGCCTTGCCAATCTTAATATGCATAAACTCTGGGTTATTCACTTCTCCAACCGTTGCCAAAGCTTCTTTTGGAATCATGCGAAATTCTCCAGATGGCATTTTTAATTGAGCATACTTACCTTCAACAGCCATTAATTTTACCTTTGTGCCGGCTGACCGCGCAATTTTGCCACCTTGCCCTGGCGTCAATTCAACATTATAAACCAATGAACCAACAGGAATATTTTCCAACGTTGTCGCATTGCCAGGCTTGTACTCAACCTGCCCCTTTGATGAAACCAACATTTCTCCAACGCCAACGCCAACCGGTAAAATTGTATATCGTTTTTCACCATCTTTATAAAACAATAAACCAATTCTCGCGTTTCTACCAGGATCATATTCTATTGTCGCGACTCTTGCGGGAATATCAAACTTATCACGCTTAAAATCAATTATTCTACAATATCTTTTATGCTCGCCGCCGCGATGTCTGACGGTAATTCTACCAGTAGCATTACGGCCGGATGTCTTTTTCTTTATAAAAATCAAAGACTTTTCCGGCGTTTTTGTCGTAAGATCGCGAAAATCGCTTACGCTCATTTGGCGTCTCGCATTGCTTGTTGGTTTGTAAACCTTAATAGCCATATTTCTTTAAACTCCTTCGTAAATTTCAATTTTATCGCCGGCATTCAACGTCACAATTGCTTTTTTCTTATCTTTCGTTGCGCCAAACTTTCTGCCATGTCGCACCTTTTTTCCAAGCGTTCGCACAATATTAACCTTTGCCGGAGAAACGCCATAAATTTTTTCAACCATTTCAGCAATCTGCGACCGAGTCGCGTCGCGACTTACCAAAAATTCATATTTACTCAATTCCACAGCTTCCGTCGCCTTTTCTGTAATAAGAGGCTTCAATAAAACTTTAAAAGCATTCAAATCTTTCTTTTTATCAAGCTTTTTTTTGGCAATCTTTTTTTCAACCTTTTCAACTACTACTTTTGTTTCAATATTAACATCCGCCTTCTTTTCATCAGCCTTTTTCTTAGAAAAAATTTTTTTAAATAAAGCTGCCATATTTTATTTACTGACCTTTTTCTTAAAAATCTTTTCAATAATCTCAACCGCAGGTTCTGTCATTAACAAATTTTTATATTTCAAAATTACCTGCGCATTCAAACTGTCCGCACAAATCGCTTCAACCTTTGGCAAATTATTCAAAGATTTAACTATTGCCGCATTGAATTTATCAAAAACCACCAAGATGCTGGATTTTAATTTAAGACTATTCAAAATATTTTTAAATTCCTTTGTTTTTGCGTCTTTCATCTCAAACGTATCAACAACTGTAATAAGCTCATTTCTAAAACGATCGCTCAATGCCATCAACATTGCCTTTTGGCGCATCTTTTTATTTATCTTTTGTTTAAAATTGCGTATGTTTCTTGGGCCAAAAGTTATTCCACCACCAATCCAAATCGGAGAACGGCTTGAGCCATGTCTCGCGCGGCCAGTTCCTTTTTGTCTCCATGGTTTTTTACCGCCACCGCGCACTTCGTCTTTTGTTTTGGTATGCGCCAAAATCTCGCGCTGATTTGCCGCCATTGCAACGACAACTTGGTGTATAACCTTTGAATTTAGCTTAACATTAAAAATAGCAGGAGAAACTTTTATTTCCTTCTTTTGCTCACCCTTTTGATTCAATACTACCATCTTTGGCATAATATCCTACTTTTTTATTTCAAACTCGCCATTTCCGCGTAATGTCAACATGCCATGTCTAGCGCCCGGAACACCGCCCTTCACATATAAGATATTCTGTTCTGGAAAAACATCAATAATCTCTAAACCTTTAATAGTCACTTTCGCGTCACCCATATGTCCAGGCATGCGCATACCTTTAAAAACATGGTTTGGATGTGTCGCGCCGATAGACCCGGGCATCCTTACTTGGTCTTTGGTCCCGTGCGTTTTCGACGCGCCTGCAAATCCATGACGTTTAACCACGCCCTGAAATCCACGTCCCTTGGATGTCCCAGAAACAGCAACAGCGTCACCTTTTACAAACACATTAGCATCCAATTTTTGACCGACCTCTAATCTAGAAAACATTGGATCGCTTTGTTCCATTCTAAACTCTTGAATGTGTCTAAAATATTTTGGTCCGCCAAAAATCTTTTCAAAAAATTTAGAAATCGGACGATTTGCTTTTTTAATTTCATCACAAGCAACCTGAATCGCGTTATATCCATCCTTTTCCTTCGTCTTTTTACCAATAACAAAACAAGGCAACACCTCTATTTTTGTGACAGATATTACATCGCGTTTTTCATCCAAAACTTGCGTCATTTCAATTTTGCGTCCTATAATGAATTTCATAATCTACGGAAACGAGAAAAACCGGACTAAATGTCCGGATTTTCCGATTTAGTCACCTTTTACCTTAATGGTCTGCGCCCCTTTGGGGCTTAGATAGAAAACTTCCACGTCAATGGGTTTTTCCATCCTGACTTATATCAATTTTCATGCTTACGCTATTTTATATCATCTTAATCTCTATGTCAACACCTGACGGCAAATTCAAATTGCTCAAAGTATCAACTATTTTAGGGTTCGGATTAAGAATATCAATCAAGCGCTTATGCGTACGAATTTCATATTGATCACGTGCGTCCTTATGGACAAAAGTCGATCTATTAACAGTATACTTTCTGATATCGCGCGGCAAAGGAATTGGACCGCAAAATTCTGCGCCAATTCGTTCGGCCGCTTCTTTAATCGTTTTTGTGCATTGATCAATCACTTTGTGATCATAAGCGCGAATCTTAATCCGTAGCTTTGGAGATTCTGCTGCCTCTGCCTGTTTTTTTGTCGTCATATTAAAGAACGGGTGTTCAATGGATTATTTTATAATTTTCGTTACGACGCCAGCGCCGACAGTTTTACCTCCCTCACGAATAGCAAATTTTTGCTGCTCTTCCATGGCAACAGGAACAATCAATTTGACGGTTAAATTAACAGTATCGCCGGGCATAACCATTTCCACGCCCTCTGGCAAAGCCACAACATCACCGGTAATGTCCGCAGTTCTAAAGAAAAACTGTGGCTTGTATCCTTTAAAGAATGGCTTATGCCGCCCACCTTCGTCCTTTGACAATACATAAATCTTACCTTCAAATTCCGCGTGTGGATTAACACTGCCAGGTTTTGCCAAAACCTGTCCGCGCTCAACATCTTCGCGCTTTACACCGCGCAACAAAACACCGGCATTATCACCTGCTTGTCCTTCGCCTAAAGACTTATTGAACATTTCAATGCCTGTCACAACAGTTTTTTGCGTAGGTCGGATACCCACGATTTCAGCTTCCTCGCCAACCTTGACCATACCGCGCTCAATTCTGCCTGTCACAACAGTGCCGCGTCCCTCAATTGAAAAGATATCTTCAATAGGCATTAAGAATGGTTTATCAATGTCGCGTTTTGGGGTTGGAATATATGTGTCCAACGCAGCAATCAAATCCAAAATTGGTTTTGCGGCTGCCTCATCTTTTGGATTTTCCAAAGCTTTTGTGGCTGACCCACGGATAACAGGAACAGAATCTCCGGGAAATTCATATTTCTTCAACAACTCGCGAACCTCTTCCTCAACCAAATCAATAAGTTCCTTTTCTTCAACCATGTCGCATTTATTCAAGAAAACGACCATATATGGAACGCCTACTTGGCGAGCCAACAAAATATGCTCGCGCGTTTGAGGCATTGGACCATCTGGAGCGGCCACAACCAAAATCGCGCCGTCCATTTGTGCCGCGCCGGTAATCATGTTTTTGATGTAATCAGCATGTCCAGGACAATCAATGTGCGCATAGTGTCGTGTTGCGCTTTCGTATTCAACGTGCGCGGTGTTAATCGTAATACCACGAGCCTTTTCTTCAGGCGCGCTATCAATCTGATCAACGCTTTTGTCCTGCGCTGTAAGACCTTGCGCTTTTAACACCTGCAAAATTGCAGCGGTCAAGCTAGTCTTGCCATGGTCAATATGACCAATAGTACCCACATTAACGTGTGGCTTTGTTCTTTCAAATGTTCCTGCCATAAACTATTTAATTAATTCAAAGATAATTATATCAGATATTTTTAAATTTGCAAGAGCCTATTCTAAAGGCTCTATATAAAACTGCTCGTCCTCTTTTGCTACAACGGCTTTATCATCCTCTGAAAGCTCCTCTGTTACTGGCTCAACAAAATCATTAATATCTGATAAATCAACAAGCTCATCTTGCGCAAGCTGTTGCTCATATTCATCAAGCGGCATCATGACATAAACTTTTTCCTTGTTTTTGTCCACAATAAAATGCCTGCCGCCAACCTGATCAATTAAAGAAAAAATCTTTTCCCAATTCATATTTTTAAAAAAATTTATGCTGCCTTGTCTCTTTCCGCCCTAATCTTTTCAACAACATTTTTCGGAACGACCGCATAATGATTAAATTCCATTGTATAGCTCGCGCGCCCCTGCGTAAATGAACGAAGCGCTGTCGCGTAGCCAAACATTTCTGCCAGCGGCACCATCGCATCAACAACCTTAGTATTGGCGCGCTCGCCGATATTCTGTATCTGCGCGCGTCTGGAATTTAAATCACCGACAACTTCACCCAAAAAATCTTCTGGGCAAACCACCTCAACTTTCATAATTGGTTCTAACAAAGATGGTTCGGCTCTTTTTGACGCTTCTTGAAAAGCCATTGAACCAGCAATCTTAAACGCGGCTTCAGACGAATCAACTTCATGGTATGAACCATCAAAAACCGTCACTTTTATATCAACCATCGGGTAACCAAGCAACACGCCTTTATCAAGCGCTTCTTTAACGCCCTTTTGAATAGCAGGCACATATTCACGTGGAATTACGCCGCCCTTAGTCGCATCCTCAAAGTCAAAACCCTTGCCCCGCTCCTGTGGCTCAACTCGCAGCCAGCAATGACCATATTGACCACGGCCGCCAGATTGACGAATATACTTACCCTCTGCTTCAGCTTCTTTTACAATTGTTTCTTTATATGCCACTTGTGGTTTTCCTGTGTTTGCCTCAACTTTAAACTCGCGCCGCATGCGATCAACTATAATATCAAGATGCAATTCGCCCATTCCGGAAATAATAGTCTGCATTGTATCTGGATCTGTTTTAATTTTGAATGTAGGATCTTCTTCTGACAATTTTTGCAAAGCAACGCCCATTTTTTCCTGATCAACCTTAGTCTTTGGCTCAATCGCCATCGAGATTACAGGCTCTGGAAAAGTAATTGATTCCAAAATAACCGGTCGTTTTTCATCGCAGAGCGTATGCCCGGTAAAGGTCGCTTTCAAACCAATGACCGCCGCGATTTCGCCAGAATAAACCTCGGTAATTTCTTCGCGCTTATTAGCATGCATTCTGACAACACGACTGATTCTTTCTTTTTCTCTTGTAATCGTGTTGAAAACATAAGAGCCGGATTTTAAGACGCCAGAGTACACACGAACAAAGCATAATCTTCCAACAAATGGATCTGTCGCAACCTTAAAGGCCAATGCAACCAATGGCTCATCATCATTCGCAATAATATCAATCATTTTTTCCGTATCTTTAAAGTCGTTCGCTTGCAACGCCGGCACATCTAACGGAGATGGCAAATACGCTACAATCGCGTCCAAAAGCATTTGCATTCCTTTATTTTTTAACGCGCTTCCCGTCAAAATCGGCACGATTTTGTTTGCGACAACAGCATTGCGCAAGGTTTTCTTAATTTCTTCAATCGTCACTTCTTCGCCAGCCAAAAATTTATTCATCACGGCCTCGTCATATTCAACCACTGCCTCAACAAGTTTCGCACGATGCTCCTCAACTTGCTCTTTCATGTCTTCTGGCACTTCAATTTCCTGAATATCAACGCCCAAATCATCGCCGAAAATGTATGCCTTGCGAGCAATTATATCAACAACGCCTTTAAATGTTTCTGCCGCGCCGATTGGCAGTTGAATAGGATACGCGCTCTTTGTTAAGCGATCATGAATAGATTTTACGTCAGCATAAAAATCCGCGCCCATTCGATCCATTTTATTGACAAACGCAATGCGCGGAACATGATATTTATCAGCTTGATGCCACACGGTTTCTGATTGAGGCTCAACCCCAGCAACTCCATCAAAAACAACTACCCCGCCATCCAACACACGCAACGAACGCTCAACTTCAGCGGTGAAATCCACGTGCCCCGGAGTATCAATAATATTAATTTGATGCTCTAACCAAAAACAAGTCGTAGCCGCAGAAGTAATAGTAATTCCGCGCTCGCGCTCCTGCTCCATCCAATCCATTTCTGCGGCGCCCTCATGAACCTCTCCGATTTTATGTTTTTTCCCAGTATAAAACAAAATGCGCTCACTTACCGTTGTTTTACCAGCGTCAATATGAGCAATAATTCCAATGTTTCTAACTTTTTCAATTGGCATTAATCTAGACATAACTTTAAATGGCAAAGTGCGCGAACGCGCGGTTAGCTTCTGCCATTCTGTGCACATCATTCTTTTTCTTAACCGCGGCGCCAGTATTATTAAAAGCGTCAGCAAGCTCTATTGCCAATTTTTCAGCCATTGGCTTGCCTTTTCTTGCATTGGCCGCGGCCAAAATCCAACGAAAAGTTAGCGCGACTTTGCGCTCGCCGCGGACAGGGTACGGAATCTGATAGTTCGCGCCACCGACGCGGCGGCCGCGAATTTCCAATTGTGGCGCGACATTTTTCAATGCCCCGTCAAAAACCATCAAAGCGTCTTTGGTTTCAGCGCCAAATTCTTTTTTATCAACTTTTTTTTGTAAAATATCAAAACACCCGTAAACAATTCTTTGTGCGGTGCTCTTTTTTCCGCGTTTCATCACGTAGTTTGTAAATTTTGCAACCACTACGTTGTTATAACGCAAATCTGGTTTGATTTTTCTTTTCGGTGCTTGTTTCCCACGCATATTCAATTATATTATTTAGGTCTTTTAACGCCATAAGATGAGCGGCTTTTGCGCCGACCATCAACGCCTTGCGTATCAAAAACTCCTCTGACAATATGATAGCGCACGCCCGGCAAATCTTTTACCCTTCCGCCGCGCACCATTACAACAGAGTGTTCCTGCAAATTGTGTCCTTCTCCCGGAATGTAGGCCGTCACTTCTTGCCCGTTTGACAAGCGAACACGCGCGATTTTTCGCAAAGCTGAATTTGGTTTTTTTGGTGTCGTTGTGGTCACTTTCAAACAAACGCCGCGTCGAAACGGACCATGCAATAAACTTCTACGTCGTTTAATAGTATCAAAAATCGTCTGAAGCGCAGGCGCTTTAGACTTTTGAGTTATTCTTTTTCTTCCTTTTTTAATAAGCTGATTGATTGTTGGCATAGTAGAAAATTAAAAACAGCTGTTTAAGCTGCTATCAGGATATCACTTCTTTTTTTTAGAGTCAAGAGCTATCCCCCATAATATCTTCTTAAAATAAAATCTTGGAAACTACGTTGACGAAAAACATGAAAATGCTTTGAAAAATATTCAGATTCAGCCATGAATCAAAAATTATCAGAACAATCAACAAAATCGGGCCGCGAGTATCTAACCAAATTTTGATGTGGTCATACTTTGGCGCGTCTAAAATGCCGAACAGCAACTTTGAACCATCGAGCGGCGGTATTGGAATTAAATTAAAAACAGCCAGCATTAAATTTATAAAAACTAAATATTGCAAAAAATAAATCAGCAAATTTGTTTCCGGCAAAACTTCCGTGGCAATAAAAATCTTCAAAAAAATTCCAGCGACAATTACCAGCAATAAGTTGGAAACAGGACCAGCAATCGCGACCAGTGTCGCGCCCCAACGCTGATACCGCAAATTATATGGATTGTACGGCACTGGCTTGCCCCAACCAAAACCAGCGAGCAACAACATTAATGATCCAACCAAACTCAAATGCGCCGCGGGATTTAAAGTGAGCCGACCGGCGTTTTTCGCGGTTTGATCGCCCAGCCAAGTGCTAGCAAGCGCGTGCGCAAACTCATGGATAGTAATCGCGACAACCATGCCCAGCGCGACAACCAAAAAAATCAAAGGATTTGTAAATAATAAATTAAGCAACATAATTGTTGACTTATTATATCATGACTGCTACAATCGTAAAATAATTTTGAATTTCCAATTTCGAATTTTGATTGAATTCCGAAATCTGAATTTTGAAACATTCAAACATTCATACATTCAACGTTGAATCAAAATTCAAAATTCTAATTTCAAAATTTTCTACTTCTATGTCTAAAACATGTGAAATATGCGGTCGCAAGGCTTTGGCCGCGCAAAATCGAAGTCACTCTAATGTCGCGACAAAACGCCGCCAATTTTTAAACTTACAGTCAAAGACAATTGATGGCAAAAAAACAAAGATTTGCGCCAAGTGCATTAAAACCATGAGCAAGAAAAGGAAATAGAATCTCCGATTGATATTTGATTCTTTTCAACAAACCCAGCATTAACTTCTAAAAGATACTTCGCCACCGCAGTTGATGCGTAGGCAGGACAATTTTCAACCAGACAAGGTTGAAAATTTTGTTTTATATCAACAATTTTCTTATCCTTTGAAATGAAAATCAAATCCAGCGGAAATTTCATATTCTTCATCCAAAAGCTGGTCGTTCCAACGTTCATAAACAACATTCCGTGTCCATCTTGCAACTTGTCTCTGAACATTAAACCTTGCTGACGTTCAACGTACGAGTCAGCGCGTTCAACTTTTACTTTAACGTTGCTGTTATCAAAAACAACTTGCTTCGGCGCCAAAATAAAAAAGCCGAAAATAACAACAAGCAACACCATGCTAAGCATTGTTAATCGCTTCAACATATTGACAATAATCGCAATCTTTCCCGGTAGCCGGAACGTCATCGCCATCCAAACATTCTCGCGCGGCCAACAAAGTTTTTTCTATCCAACCATCATTGCCAACATACGGAATCAATTTAACATCAAATTCTAATCTGCCATCAAATGCCGCGCGGTCTGTTTTTCCATTTACATAAACAAAATAGCCTGTTTTAGAAACCTCAAAACCATTTTGGCGCAACAGCCATTGATAAACTTCCATTTGCCGTTTATAACCAATCTGCCAATCCGCGTCCAACGAAACCTCGCCGGCCTTGCTCGTGGCCTTGTAATCTACAACAATCAACTCGCCGGCCGGATTTACCCAAACATCATCCACGCCACCAGTCACAAAAAAATTAGTAGGCGCGTGCAAAAATTCCACGCCCTTGCGCATGGCGTCGCGCCAGTCATTCATTTTTTCATGTTGAAATGGGACAGCGTCAATTCCATACGCTTCCATGATCGGATGTTTTGTTTGGCCAGCACGATGAATATCAAATTCTTTTTTCAACAATAAATCAACCGCGCTGTTCAAAGAAAATGGGAATCCCGGCGGCCGGCCGATTCCAACGCGACGGTCCAAATAAAAACAGCGCGGGCATTCCAAAAATAAATCAATTTTTGAACGACTCAACCTGAATGGCGCCTCATCGTTTGGGTTGAACAAATATTTTGTTCGGCGCGGATTGTAATATTGCGACATAAATTTTTTAACTTGGCGCGACCGGAGTGACAGTCACGCTTCCAACCGTTGACTCGTATGAACTCCCATCAAGAAACAAAACCTTGCTGTAATATTTCAACGTACCGCCTTGATTTGGATTTGTGCCCATCATTATATATATTTGTTTGGAATAAGAACAAGTCGCTGACATACAATTAGCCTGATTCACACCATTTACATATATCCAATGCGCAAATATCGTTTTCCCGTCTGGATCAACAACCGAATTTATCGTGCCAATCTCGGTAGCGGGAATTGCGTTGACAACCGGAGCGAACGAAGCTGAAATCTTTGGAGCTGGCGCGGTAATTGTCACGGTTTTTGCCGCACTGCTTTTGTTACGACCGTCTGTAAAGTAAGCTCGAGCGTAAAAAGTAATAGTTTTACCGGCATAATCGGTAAAAGGCCCAAAGGAAAAAGCGCAACTGGCATAACAAACTTTTACCACCTGCGTATCAAAATAATAATTTATGTAATCAATCTTCTTGCTTCCCGGATTGACGGTGACGCTGAAAGTCGCCGAAGCGCTGTAAGCAATGGTGTCGCTGGAAGCTTTAACGGTAATAGTCGGCTCAATAATCGTCGCCGGAGCAACCGTCAAATATTTAATCGCGGTTGTCTGCCAATTTCCAGCCGCGTCAAAAGCTTCGGCTTTATATAGATACTGTTTATTTTCCAAAATTCCATAAAACGGTCCGATTTCTTGCGAACAACTTGTCACGTTAAAACACTCTTTAATCAAAACTGAATCAAACGTCAGCGCGATTTTCGTCACGCCAACATTATCGCTGGCAACCGATTGAATCACAACGGTTTCGTCAGCTTTAATTGTGTCATTAGCAACACTTACCAAAATACTAGGAGCCTGCTTGTCCGGCGCAACCGGTGCAACAGGGATCAAAGCCGCGGAAACGGTAAACGTTCCATTGAGCTGACTAGTTTGCCCGCCAATGGTCTTAACAATAAAAGAATAGGCGTGTCTACCGATATCTGCTGTGTTCATCGGACCAAGCACCATTTTACAACTGGTGACGCTTTTGCATGTTTTGAAAGTATAACCATCGGCGCTCGCCTGAATTTGATCAATGATAACGGTGTCTTTAACGTACACGGTCGCGCTAAAAACTTCTCCTGTTTTAACATTATCTCCGGAAGTGACAACTGAACTGATTTCTAGCGGCGCTTCCTTTGGTTGCGTAGGCAAAGCAGGGGTGTCAATCGTAGCCAGAGGAACAATCACCGGCACAGTTGTCTGCGCGCCAACAACAACAAATGTTCCAGAATAAACCGCAGTCGCCCCATTTTTCTTAACAATTTCCACTGAATAATTATGGCTGCCAATATCTTTCTTTACAAAAGCCGCTGTCTGATACAAACACAAACCAAAATCTTTTTCGCAAGTCTTTACAACCTTGGCATCAATTTTAATAACAACCTTTGAGGTATTGTCCTCATTAACGCCACTAACATTAATCGTAAAAACTTCGCCCAATTTTGGATTGGCGTTTGACGTCATTATCAATTTCCTAGGCTCGGGCTTATCCATTCTGCTCAAACTTTGAACAATTATTTCGTTGCCAGCCGGATTATTCATCTTTAAAAAATAAAATGCCGCGACCCCTCCTACCGCGACAACAACCAGTAGAATAAAAAATACACTTTTTCTTGTCATACTAAAATTAATTTAATTTATATTTACATTATACAACATAACACCGCGCGTCAACAAATTGTTGCAACAAAAAAATCCGGCTCTGAATTTCAGAACCGGACACAATCTCACTCGCCCGATAGCTTGAAAAATATTTCCACCGGGTAAATTGTCTGCGCTGGCAGTAGCTTCGCGCAAAACATCCCATCCTTGCTGACCGCGCCCACCTTGTCCTCTTGAACTTCAACGCGGACAGCAGAAGCATCATCGCGGATGAGCCAGCCAGTCACCTTACCGCGCGGATCAGTCTCGACCTTGTCCAGCCGCGCGGAAAAGGTTCCCTCCGGACACACCTGAACTGTCAGTGCCTGCTTCTGGTAGTAGCCGAGCACTCGCGGCCCGAAACTGACGAGCGCCGCAACCAAAACCACAATTATAACACCAACGCTCCTCTTGATTTTCGCTGCCATGCCAGCCTCCTTTTTCAATCAGTTTCCTTTATCAAATGCCATATTATAACTCTAATCACAAAATGTCAATAAAAACAAAAAATGCCCAACAATGAGCATTAACTTAATCGGGCTAGGCAGATTCGAACTGCCGGCCTCACCCACCCCAAGGGTGCGCGCTAACCAAACTGCGCTATAGCCCGTTCCTATATCCTCTCGGAAGGAATCGAACCTTCATCGCAGGTTCCGGAAACCTGTGTTCTATCCATTGAACTACGAGAGGGTAAATTGTGTTCCCCGCCCAAAGCCCAAATGGCATTGTGGCGGGCCCGCCTGCTTGCCGCCCTTGGCGGCTGGCGGCGGGTATCCATTGAACTACGAGAGGGTAAATTGTGTTCCCCGCCCAAAGCCCAAAGGGCATTGTGGCGGGCCCGCCTGCTTGCCGCCCTTGGCGGCTGGCGGCGGGTATCCATTGAACTACGGGAGGGGAAAAATGCCGCGAGTGGGAGTTGAACCCACACACCCTTGCGGGCACACGGCTCTGAACCGTGCGCGTCTGCCGATTCCGCCATCGCGGCTGATTTTTCCAATGGACTCACCGGGAATCGAACCCGGGACTCGGCAATGCGAATGCCGCGTGATACCACTTTACTATGAGCCCGTTAAATTTTATTTTTCCTTCTCGCCGCTTTGCGAACAGCATATTGAATAATCTCACCGGCAATATCGCGGCCGGTCGCTTTTGTTATTCCCTCCAACCCGGGATTGGAATTTACTTCCAAAACTTTTGGACCACTTTTTGTCCGTATTAAATCTACACCTGCAATGTCCAAGCCACAAGCCTCAATCGCCGCGAACGCCACATCTTTTTCTTTGCGCGTCATTGTCGCCACGCGGATTCTACCACCAAGATGGAAATTTGATCTAAACTCGCCGCGCTTGCTCGCGATTCTCTCCATTGCCCCGACAATCCGTTTTCCGACAATAAACACGCGCACATCTTTACCTTTTGATTCTTTAACATATTCCTGCACCATGATTGGTTCAGCTTCGTTGCTGCGCACAATCATGTCAATAATAGACCGCAACCCTCGTTTGCTTTCAACAATTGAGACTCCACTGCCATGCGATCCAATCATTGATTTTATAATAACCGGAAATGGGCCAATGTCCGCAATAATATCCTCAATGTTTTGCGACTGGCTTACCATGTAAGTCTTGGGAATCGGAATATTTTTCTGGCTCAAAATCTGCAATGTTTTCAGTTTGTTTTTCGCGCGCATCACGCCAATGCTTTTGTTGACAATCAAAACGCCGACCAATTCAAACTGACGAATCAATGATCCATTAAAATCAACGTTCGCTGTCAAAAAATTAGCTCTGGTTATTAAAACATCAACGTCTTTTAACTTTAAATTTTTAACAATCAATCCCGGTGTCCGCGACAATTTAATCTGGCAATCGCTCGCGTAAATTATATTAAAATTATGCCCGCGTTTTTCCGCCGCTTCACGTAAAAGCGTTAAATCCATGTCCGTGATAGAGCTTGATTTTTGCGGAGTTGAAAAAGTTAAAACAGCGATATTCATATTAAATACTAAACCAATATAGCACGAAAAAACCCTAAATCCAACCCTCCTATTGACTTTTTAATTCAGATGGTATACAATGTATCCAGTTTGTAAGTTATCTCAAAAAGAGAGTGGGTCGTCTTACAAGGTTATTAACACAATTACTATGGCAAAAAAACTATACGTTGGTGGACTTCCATACACTACCAATGAGGAACGTTTGAAAGAATTTTTCTCACAGGCAGGTACAGTCGCATCAACAGCGGTCATCATGGACAAAATGACAGGCCGATCAAGAGGTTTTGGTTTCGTTGAAATGGCTACTGACGAAGAAGCGTTGAACGCTGTAAAGATGTTCAATGGCGCTGAAATGGACGGTAGAAAAATCATCGTGAATGAGGCAAGAGAAATGGAAGAAAGAAAACCAAGAACAAACAATTGGTAAAAATCCAATAAAAAATTTCCCCTGTCGAATGACGGGGGAGTTTTTTTATTTCAAAGGTAGAAAATCGGGGTGACCCGACTTGAACGGGCGACCTCACGCACCCGAAGCGCGCGCTCTAGCCAACTGAGCTACACCCCGAGTTTCTACCCCACGAAAAAATGAGTACCTTTACCCCGCCATCGGCGGGGCGAAGCGTGCGCGCTACCAACCCCAACGGGGCCCCTTCGGGGCCGCGCTAATCCCCGAAAAAAAACTCCCCGCTGACGTCGTTCCGGCTTTGCGCCAAATGGTCGCGAATCCGCGACGCTGGTGGCCGCTCGCTAAGTCCAAAAACCCAACGAATGTAGCCTCCTATGTTGAACGATGACCCAGAATTTGCCAGCAAGGAGCTATTTTTATTATACCAAACAATCCACAAAAATAAAAAAATGCCCTTGCTAATTTTTAGCAAGAGCTGCTCTCTATTTCTCCGGCACCTTTTCTCCATACACACCATTAACCGGGTGCATAGAATCAAAGCGCATCAACAGCATGCCATGCGTACTGCGCCCAAAGTCAAACCGTTCATTCCCTCCGCCAACTTTGTCGAAGCAGAGAGCGTTCCCTTGGTCAAAAAACGTCATGCCCCGCGCAAGGGAAAATCCGACCGCAGCATACACCAATGCCCGCGCAGTCGGAACAATCTCTCTTTCAACACTACCCGCTGGCAGTGTCGTCTTGCCAATCAACCGCCAGCAAGGCGCAGCCGCTTTGGCAGTAAACCCAAAGACAAATGGCTCTCGCTCAAACACGCTCGCCTGATCCACGTGATGAAACAACGATATGTTTGTTTCAAAAAGCTGCTTGATTGAGATGCCGAGATCAGCGACAAGCACATGCGTGTGCTGGTATTTCAACAACTCTTCAAGCGAGTATGGGATCTTTTCCAACGCTGTGAAAACTTCGGGCGACGGCGCAGCTCCAAGAAAAATGATCGCCTCTTCCAACCCGAAAAAATGGCGCGCCATTGCCTGCCGCGCTGCCCAATGGCTGGCTGGTCTTTGTCGCGTCTCTGTCTTGCGAGTCGCAGGATCAGTCACCGGAATGTTTCCGTCCATGATGCGTTGCCGCAAAGCAATCTCATCCAGCGCTTCTTTAGCCGAATTAACAAACAACGCGCTCGGCTTTTCCATGACCACCCCCCTTGTTTGCAATAGCCAATTCAAAGAACAACGCCCTATCTTAGCATTCAATTTTAAAATCGTCAACTATTCCAAAATTCCGTCCAAGTTGACATCGTACAAAATCTGCTCCTGAACCAACCGATAATTTATAACCTCCTCTTTTGTAAACCAATGCGCAATTTCCATATTTGCCTCTTCAACCGAACCAGACGCGTGAATTAAATTGCGAACAGACCGACCATCTTTGTCTGACAATTGATAAGAATCCAAAACAAAGTCTCCGCGAATCGTGCCAACATCAGACGTTAATGGCTCTGTGCCGCCGACCAATTTGCGGACGATCTCAACCGCGTGCGCGCCGTTCCATATCATCGCGATAACTGGCCCGCTGGTCATGTAGCTTTTCAAAAAAGACAAAGTCCGCGCCGCTGCTTCCAGCGGATTATTTGTCGGCGGCGTCAAACCTTTATCCAAATAACCTTTTATTGTTTTTTCACCATTGCGCTTTCGCCAAGTTGGATCAAGCGTATAATGTTTTTCAATAAATTCCGGCGATGACACTAACATTTTCATTGCGCAAAGTTTTAATCCCGCGCGTTCAAATCTTTTAATAATTTCGCCAATCAATGTTCTCTGCACTGCGTCTGGCTTGATTACCACCAATGTTTTTTCAATCATACTTTTTAAAAACCCCAAACTCGAAACACTAAATCCGAAACAAGCACGAAATTCGAATTTTCCAATGTTTGAAATATTCTGATTTCGTATTTTAAATTTGTTTAGGATTTCGGATTTCGTATTTATTTATTAATCCAAGTTTAACAAATTTTTTAATAACTATCAATCATCACGTTTGCCCCATCGGAGGTTGCGACAACGCTACCATCCAAATCGGTTCTAAAAATTTCAATACCCAAGCGCTCCAACCTGCTTACAATTTTCGGATGAGGAAAACCAAAATCATTATTTTTCGCGCAAAAAATTACCGCGTATGTTGGCGCAACAGCTTTCAAAAATTCCTGCGAACTCGCGGTTTTACTTCCATGATGCCCCAGTTTAATGACATCTGATTGCAGTTGTTGTCCACTGTTCAACAAGGCGGCTTCAACTTTTTCTCCGGCATCGCCCATAAACAAAAATTTGGTATTTCCAAAAATCAATTGACTGACAATTGAACTGTCATTCAAATCTTCAACTTTTTGTCCGACCAAATTTGGCGCCGGCGACAAAATTTTAAATTTCGCCGCACCGGCCAGTTCAATGCCTCTGCCGGCGCCAACTATTATCAATGGAATTTTTTGTTGTTTTATCAAATTCAAAAATTCTAAATAAACGCTGGATGTATGCAAAACGCCAGTGTAATAAATTTTATCAACTTTATATCGTTTCAAAACCTCAATAAACCCTGCCACATGGTCGGCGTGCGGATGCGTCAAAATCGCCACATCAATTTCATTGTCAAAAAACGGCATTGCCTTGCCCAATTGTTCAATCACTTTCGCGTCAGGACCAGCGTCAATCAAAATGTCCTGCTTTTCCGGCGTGCGAATATAAATGCTATCGCCTTGTCCAACATCTAAAAAACGCACGCTCAACAAACTGGAATCGGTTTTCTGCGCCAAACTCGCGCCAAAATCTTTATAATAATCGCTAAAAACAATACCAACCAATATAATGGCCAGCAATGGAAAAAATAATCTTATAATTTTATTCTTGACCATCGCAAATAAATACGCTATTATATTAATGACCTCTGTTTGTCGCCGTGTTGGCGCCTTGCACGCTGGCATGGCAATCGCTTCCTTCCTGTTTTGCGTCCCCCGTCCTGATGTCGACACATCGGGACGGGCCTTTTTTTATTTTTTACAACTGCAAAATTGACCATGAAAACGACGCATAAACACGCGCCACGCGAATTACATAATCAAGCAAAATAAAAGTTCCAACACCAACAATCTTCGCGGCTGGCAACCAAATGAACGCGAGAATCAGTTGAATAAAACCAACCAACATGATCAGCGGAATCGTTGGCAAAACCAAAAAATTTACTGCCAAAGCCACAACTGAAAATCTGTGAAAATAATAAATCGTCACTGGCAATGTCATTACAATCGCTGAAAAACTGCTGCAAACATTCTCGCGCGTGCCCGCAAATTCAGGCACCAATGAAAAATATTTCTGAATTTTTGGAGACAAATAAATCAGTCCGATTGTTGATAAAAACGAAAGCTGAAATCCAACGTCACGCCAAACATTTGGTTCAATCAGCAACATTATAACAAGCGCGATTGTCAAAATGTTTTTAATTTTCGCAATTTGACCAAGCTGTTTTGCCAATAAAACAATGACTCCCATTATTCCGGCGCGCACCACTGACGCGGGCGCGCCGGCCAATATTACAAAGCAACAAATTCCCGCGACCGCGAACCAAAACGCTTGCTGTCTCCGCATTAGACAAAAAATCAGCAAGTTCATTGTCATGGCGCTAACAATTGTAATATTGTATCCGGACATTGCGATTATATGCGAAATTCCGGCGCGCCGGAAATCTTCTGCCAAATTCCGCGGAATTCCGTCAGCCGCACCAACTAAAATTCCGGCAAGCAATGATGCGTGCGGTTCCCGCAACGTTAAATTAAGTTTATTGATAAACACTTTTTTCGCTTTGAACAATCCACTTTTAATAACATTGCCTTGCCCGCGAGCAATCAATCGTATTGTTGGAAAATTACAACTCACAACAACATTGTCATTCAGATATTGATCGGACATTAATAATTCTACTTGTCTACAATCAACAAATAGTTGATCGCCGTATTCAAAATTTGGCTGCGCTTTTAATGTCAGCAAAATTTTGCCGCTTGCCACTTCCGTCATTGCGACACCGCCAGCGGCGGGGGAAGCAATCTCGCTGACATTAACAACCAGCTTCTGCGAACCATTGGAAACAATCGGCTCATCCAAAACTACGCCAACAAAAGAAACTGGTTGGTCAACGTAAAATGAAATATCAGCCAACGATACAGACGGCGAACGAATCAAAACATAAAAAATGCCGAGAGAGAATATTAAAATAATAATTGCCAAATCAGCGCGATGTCGCGACATGACAATAATCAACGCGACAATCAACCAACAAACAACAGCCAAGAAAAAATTTATTGACGCCAAGATAATTCCAATCGCAAACCCCGCGCTTGCCAAAAATATTTTGTCAGATTTTTTCATTTTTTGAACGTTCATAACGATTTAATAAATTGGGCGGACTCGACGTTGTCGAGTCCGCCTTGCAACATCGTTGCGCGCAACATTACCACTGCCTGCAATTCCTTGCCTTTGCAAAACCAGCAAGCTGGGCTTCGTCTTCTGTCATGAAGTATTGCTCACCGCTGTCAGAATCAACCGCGGTCAATTTGTACGACGAGCATGTTGGCAAATGGTAAATCTTTTTTCCATCGCGTGAAACATTGCCCTTGATTGGCAAATACTGCCCTGTTGACACGCATCCAACGACAACACACAAAACCATCAGCGCCAGCCACACCCTCTTCATGACAAAACCCCCATTGGGAAAGGTCAAAATCCAAAGCTCAAAATCCAGAAGACGTTGAGCAAGGATTCATATTGCCATCATAAAAAATCCTGCGCGAAAACAAAAAAAGAGGGCTGTTGATAATCAATACCCTCAATAAAAAATTCGAAGCACGAAACACGAAACCCTAAACAAGCACGAAGCACGAAATTCCAATGTTTCAATATTGGAACATTCTAATTTCTAATTTGTTTCGTATTTCGATATTCGGATTTCGAATTTTAAAATATTTTCTGTAAGAACCTATATATTCCCAATTGAACCGGTTGGTAAATTTTTTCATAAGTCCCGACATATTCAACAATTTCCGCAGTCGGCGAAAATCCCATTTTGAACTTCGTGAATCCCGCCCAGTTTTCCAGTCTTCCGGTTGCATCTTGCGGCGCGACACCCCAAAAATCATAAAACCAAAATCCGTCACGTTTCGCGTCTTTTATTGCCTGCCATTGCAACAAATATGGAGCCATGGCATTGCGAAAATCATGGTCAGACGCGCCAAATAAATATGTTGCCGTGTTATCCCAAAAAATCACAATATTTGCCGCGATAATTTTTCCTTCCAACTTTGCAACATACAATTTGACAAATGGAACTTTCAGAAGTTCCTTAAAATAATCTTGTCCGTAAAATTTTATTTTCTGTCGCGCTTCTGTTTTTTTCTCAAGTTCGTAAAATTCTTTAAACATTAAATTGTCCACCACAATTTCAACCCCGCGTTTTTTTGCCACGCCAATGTTGTATCTGGTTTTTTCGTGCATTTGTTTTAACAAATTTTCTTCGTCCCCGCGCAAATCCAACATTAACGTATGTCTCGGTAAAATATCTTTTTCGCATTTTACAAACCCCATTTCATCAAAAATCCCACACCAACTCTTATCTTCTGAAAACGGGTCAATCTGAAACGCCATCGCCCCTTCCTGCTTCGCAATCTTATCTATTTCCTGCATGATCATTTTTGTGATTTCGGATTTAGAATTTGTTTCGGATTTCGGATTTCGAATTTCGGACTTTATAACTGGACCTCGTGGAGAGTAAAGAATGCTTCGTCCCAATTTCGCTTTTGATTCAAACAAAAACACGACAGCGCACCATTCTTTATCACTTTGAGCGCTGTCGCCCTGAGCTTGTCGAGGGGTCACCTCAACAATCAATCTCCAAATTTTTTCATTTTGCGTATTCAAAAAATCACCCCATTCCCATGATTGAGTAAATCCGCCGGTATCATTTTCTTTCACAAAATCATTCCAGCGCTCTTTATCCTCAATTGTTGCGTAGCTAATCGTCATATACAAAAATAATACACCGCAACCAATATTTTTTCAATCTTTTTCAAAAATTAAAATAGGGGCAACTGTTTCAGTTGCCCCTGACCAAGAGACCTAGAATCCGAGAGCCCTAGTGTCTAGACACTACTTGCCCGCCTCTACCGAGGCGGGCGAGAGCGCGACCAACCCACCCGCGAAACTGCCACGAGCACCATCAAGACTCTGACTGCCATAGAAGTAAGCGTCATCACCATCGGCAAAGCAAAAGAGCGACCAGCCGCGCCACGCAAGCGCTGCCATGTCATAGCACGGCGTCTTGTTGTCCCGCAGCAGTTCTGCCGCGTACATACTCATTGCTGCCAGCGTATCCAATCCGCCTGCAAGCATGAACATTTCCGGCAAGGTTTCCATCTGCTCTCTGTCTGCATTGATGGAATATCCCTGCAGCGCGGTCGGGAAGTAAATCCCCACCACCGGCTCCTTACTTGCCGCTTCCAACACTCTCTCATGTCTGCTTCCCGCCCAGATTGTCACTTCTCCGGCAAGCTGCCCCGTGATATTGTTGTGGAAGGGACGGTTGGGAAACGCCTTCGTGTATGCTCTTGCCACTGTTGGCACAAGCACCTTGTCCAGCTTTGCCCCGTAGTTTGCCGCCGTCACGCCAAGCCCTGCCGGAATGCAGAACGGGTACCATGCGCCTTTCAGCACATTCTTAACCGTTTCATCTGCTTCAATCTTCTGCACTAAAGCGTTGATGCGCAGTGCGAACTCTTCGGCAGACACAAACTCCAACTTCTCGTCGACAAATGCTTCTTTCGCAAGCACCAATCTTTCGGCAAAGGACAACCGCTCTATCCGCGTCGGATAGTAACCGTAATTCGCGTCGCATACCGAGCTTCTCATTCCGGTCGGTGGGATTCTGCGGCCATTCTTGTCATAGACCAGCGTTGGCGTCGGCTCTATCACCATCTCGTTTGGCCCCATGAAAATCGCGTGCATTTCACCCGACAGCAAACAATCAACCACCGATTCCCCAAGCTTGTTCTCCAACAGCTCAAGATGCCCGAGCGTTCTCTGAGGATACTTGGCAGGATCTCCGGACCGCTTCATCTGCGTGAGCGTTGCCAGCACCGCATCTGCGCCACCGTGCAAAGCCACGTAATCCACGATATCCGCGACCGTCAACTTCTTCCACCCGTCACAACTCATAGCATCCTCCATTGGGCTCTTTGCCCAGAAAAGAACTTACTCCTCCCCGGAGCAGGGTTTCGTGTTTCGCCACGTTAACAACGAAGCGAATTATCACGAACAACTTATATTACCATACAAAAAACAAAAAAGCAACTCGCCAAAGTTGCATCGTAAATTTACAACAAAATCACTCCCTAACAATTCTCAACGCTTGTTTCACCCTTTCACCAATATCCAATGTTGAATCGGTCTTTTTCAAAGCCTCACGCGCCTTGTCGCGTGCGTATCCCAGTGCGATCAGCGCCTCAACCGCGTCTATGTCAGAATCCATTTCTTCGCGCGACCGCACCTCGCCAATACCCACGATTCCCGCGACTTTGTTTTTCAATTCCAAAATAATCCGCTCCGCTGTTTTCGCGCCGATTCCCGAAACTTTCCGCAAAATTGACGCGTCCTGATTTATAATCGCTGATTTTATGTCATTGATTTTTGCCACTGACAAAACGCCCAACGCGGATTTTGGCCCGATTCCTGAAATTGAAATCAGTAATTCAAACAATTTTAATTCCTCTGCTGTCGCAAATCCGAAAAGTTGAAGCGCGTCTTCGCGGACATGCTGATGAGCAAAAAGCTCAATGTCATCGTTAATTTCAATTTTCAACAAAAATTCTTGCGGAACAAAAATTTGATAGCCGATTCCATTGTTTTCCAGCACAACAAAATTCTCTTCCTTAAATTTAATTTTTCCCTTTATATACGCGATCATACATACAAATAATACATCACAACCAATATTTTTTCAATCTTCTGAAATTAAAATAGGGAATGTTGTTTCAACATTCCCAAATTCTCCGTAGAGCCGAGATATATCTCGGCTCTACTACGCGAGGGCGACCAAACCGCCGGCGATATAGTCATAAGCACCCGCAAGACGCCGACCGTCACGGAAGAAGGCAGAAACATCATAAGCATAGCAATCGAGCGACCAGCCGCGCCAAGCGAGCGCTGCCATGTCATAGCACGGCGTCTTGTTGTCGCGCAGCAGTTCTGCCGCGTACATACTCATTGCGCACATGGTATCCAACCCACCTGCAAGCATGAACATTTCCGGCAAGGTTGCCATCTGCTCTCTGTCTGCATTGATGGAATATCCCTGCAGCGCGGTCGGGAAGTAAATCCCCACCACCGGCTCTTTGCTTGCCGCTTCCAGCACCCTCTCATGCCTGCTTCCCTGCCAAATCGTCACTTCTCCGGAAAGCTGACCGTTGAGATTGTTGTGGAAGGGACGATTGGGAAACGCCTTCGTGTATGCTCTTGCCACTGCCGACAAAAGCACCTTGTCCATCTTATCCCCGTAGTTTGCCGCCGTCACTCCGAGCCCTCCGGGGATGACGAACGGGTACCATGCGCCTTTCAGCACGTTCTTAATCGTTTCGTCCGCCTCAATCTTCATTACCAGCGCATTGATGCGCTCAAAAAACTGCTCAACGGACACGAACGTCAGCGACTTGTCATTGAACACCTCCTGCGCCAATTTCAGCTTCGCGCCAAACGGCAACTGCTCAAGTCGCGTCGGGCAGTAACCATAGTTCGCGTCGCACACCGAACTTTTCATCCCCTGCGGCGGGATTCTGCGCCCGTTCTTGTCATAGACCAGCGTCGGCGTCGGCTCTATCACCACCTCATGCGTCTTGTCACCCTGAGGCTCTCGAAGGGCGACCACTCTGACCGTCAGCTCGCCGTTCGCAATTTTGCGCGCAATTTCCGTGCCACCGAGACGATTCAACAATGCTTCGTCCTCATTGCGCATCCAGTCACCATACTTTCCCATGGCATCCTCCTTGCAGGCGGTAAACCCGCAATGCTTTTGCCCCTGCCCGAGGCTCGGGTTTCTCTTTTGCGCCGATAGACAACCGGTGACCGCAAAAAAGAAATTGACGCTTGTATATTACCAAACGTCAACGAATCTGTCAACGGCAAACGCTAATTTTACACAATTTTCCTGCGCAACAATGTCATTTCCGGAACATTTTTATTTATTTCCAAATAAATTTCCTGCTTTTGCCCACCATGTGCTTCTTTTATCCGTTTCATATCTTTATCAAAAATCTTTGTAATTTTTTGTTTAAAAACTTTACCCACTGGTGGTACGAACTCAATCTCATCACCCACAAAAATCTGATTATGCACCAAAACTTTAATTATTCGCAGATTAGTAACATTCGAATGATTCGTAGCTTCGTAGCCACCAACAACTTCGCCGCAAAACTCCCATTCGCACGTTTCATGGCTCGCGTCTGTTTTTTGCCCTTGCCACGCCGAAGCTCCGCGAAGGCGGGCGCATTTTTCCTTTCCAAATAAAAATCCTGTTGTAAATCCGCGGTTCTGATATTTTTTTAATTCTTTAATATAATATTTATCCAGAGACGAGACATGCCTCGTCTCTACAAGAGAATCAATTGCCGCGCGATAAACTTTTGTCACGCCGGCAACATAATAAATACTTTTTGACCGGCCCTCAATTTTAAACGACGAAATGCCGGCTTTTGCCAAATCTCTCAAATATTCAACCAAACACAAATCTTTTGAATTCATAATATAACTCCCGCTATCATCCTCTTCAATCAACAACACTCTGTCATGCTGAGGCTCTCGAAGCATCTTATAACTCCATCTGCATGGCTGCGTGCAATCACCGAGATTTGCGCTTCGTTTTGTAAAAAACTGCGACAACAAACAACGGCCAGAATATGACATGCACATTGCGCCATGGACAAAACATTCCAGCTCAACTTTTGGCGCGGCTTTGTGGATTTTTTTAATTTCTTCCAGCGTGGTCTCGCGCGCCAAAATGACGCGCGAGACACCTTGCCGCGCCCAAAATTTCGCAGACTCTGAATTTATACAATTTGCTTGCGTTGAAAGATGGATATTCGCTTTTGGCCAGATCTTTTTTATTAAAACCAACACACCCGGATCAGAAACAACTAAAGCATCGGGTTTTACTGTCCGCAACCATTTAATATGTTCTGCCAATTTTGCGAAATGTTTTTCACGCGGAAAAATGTTCAAAGTTATGTAGACTTTTTTATTGCGCGAGCGCGCGAAGTCAATTCCTTGATGCAATGTTTTTAAATTAAAATCATTCACTCGCGCGCGCAAAGAAAAATCAGGGATGCCGCAGTAAACCACGTCAGCCCCAAATTCAATCGCGTATTTTAATTTTTTCAAACTCCCTGCTGGTGAAATCAGCTCCATATTTTTACGCGCTCCACCACGCCGCAATGCCAGCGAAAAATTCCCGTATTTTAAATTTCCACATTCCTGAATAATCGCTCAAATCAGACGCCACGCCAACCGCGTCAACGCCCAGTTTATTGCAAACATACAACGCTCGTCCAAGATGCGCGCTTTGTGTCACCAAAATCGCGTCATTGATTTTAAAAACATTTTTCAAACGGTTGCACGTGTCAAAAGTTGAAAGTCCAAGCGGATCCAAAATTAAATTATCGCTTTTCAACCCATGCGTGACAGCGAAATTCACCATTGCTTTTATCTCGTCGTGCGTCAAATCTGCGCTATCTCCGCTCATTAAAATTTTTTTGACCTTGCCTTCTTTATAAAGTTCCATTGCCATTAAAATTCTGTCTCTCAAAAAATCCCCGGGCCAATCTTTAAACTTTAAGCCGGCGCCGAACACAACTGCCACTTGCTTTTTCGGCGCCGAATCAAGCGTATAAATTTTATCAGCAATCTTGCGGTTTATTAAAAAAAGAATTCCTGCAACAATCAACGCCAATAAAAAAATCAAAAAAATAAATCGTTTTGCCCATTTTTTCCACCTTTGCGGCCTGATTGTCTGTATTATGGGATCCACAGTTTGATTTTAACAATTTCTTCGTTGACTTTTACGTCAACATTGCCCTCGCCCTCTTTAATGTCACTCGCCAAAACCGATTCCTTAAGTTTTGCCAGCATTTGTCCGTCAGCCAACAAATCTTTCAGCGCAACGCTGTCCGTTTGGTAGCTGATGACAACGCGGTCGCTAATGGTAAGCCCCTGCTTTTTTCGCAAAGAATTAATCTGCCGAACAAACTCACGCAACAAACCTTCTTTTTGTAGCTCCGCGGAAATTTCTTGTGCCAAATTTATTGACGCTGCCGAATCAGTTTTGAGTTTGAATCCAACTTTGTTGTTAATTTTTGCCGCGGAAACAACCTCTTTCACGTTCACCTCTTCGGCAATAATGTTTTCAATTTCCGTGTCTAACGTTTTTTTATTGGGTAAAAAATATTCCAACGTTGCCAATGGCTGCCGAACTTTTATTTTCAATTCTTCGCGGCTAGCCAAGGCCAACTCAACGATTTTCCTCGCCAACTCCATTTGCCCCAAAATTTCATTTTGCGACTTTTCTAATGCTTGCCGGCCGAAGCCTTGGCGAAGGCTGGGCCAATCTTCAAGGTGCACTGACTCACGCGCAGCCTCGACGTTCATTTCCAAATAAATATGCTCGCTCAAAAACGGGGTGAATGGCGCCATGACTAAACTCAATTTGTATAAAACAAATCCCAGCGTTTTAATTGCATCATTTTTATCAACTTCATCCGTTCGTTTAAATCTGTCACGCGATCGGCGAACAAACCACGTGGAAAGTTCGTTGATAAAATCGCCGATTGGACGTTCTGCGTCAGCAATATTATATTTTTCCATTTTTTCCGTTGTCTCGCGGATCAATAAATTCAATTTTGCCAAAATCCAACGATCCAAAATGTTTTTGCTTTTCGGAATCGCGCGTTCAACTTGAACTTCTGGTGCATACATTTTATAAAATGACAAAACATTCAACAAAATCAAAACGATCTTTCGGTAAGCTTCTTCAACGCACTTTTCCGAGAAACACAAATCTTCTGCCTTTGCTACTGGCGATGACATCAAATAATATCGCAAAGCATCTGCTCCGTACTTTTCAACAATTGCCATTGGATCTGGATAATTTCTTTTGCGTTTTGACATTTTTTGGCCATCTTCTGCCAAAACCGTACCATTCACAATGACATTTTTAAACGCTGAACTTTTAAACAAGCCAGTACTCAAAACATGCATTACGTAAAACCACGCGCGAGTATGATCAACCCCTTCCGCGATAAATTCAGCCGGAAAATTTGCTTCAAATTTTTCTTTATTTTCAAAAGGATAATGAAATTGTCCGTATGGCATTGACGCTGACTCAACCCAACAATCCAAAACTTCCGGAACGCGTCGCGTTTTTTGTTGGCATTTGGGACACACCAACTCTATTTTATCCACAAATTGTTTGTGCAAATTTTCCACTTTTTTGCCGGACAATTTTTCCAATTCTTCTCGCGAACCAACCACAATCACCTCGCCGCACGCGCATTTCCAGACGGGCATTGGATTTCCCCAATAGCGCGAGCGAGAAATTGCCCAATCGCGAGCACCTTCCAGCCATTTGCCAAATCTACCTTCTTTAATATGTTCTGGAAACCAATAAATTTTTTTCGCCTGTTTTAATAAATCGTCTTTAATTTTCGTGACCGCGATAAACCAAGATAATGTCGTGTAATTCAACAACGGCGTGTCGCAACGCCAGCAATGCGGGTAGCTGTGTGTATATTCTTTACTTTCAAAAACCAAACCTTGCTTTTGTAAATATTCAACGACCAATTTGTCAGTTGCCATTGGATTTTCTTTTGGCTTAACTTCAACTCCTGCAAAATCTTTGATCTCGTCAACAAATTTTCCATTTTGCAAAACATGCTGAATAAACGGCAGATTTTTCTCTTTGCCAAGCAACATGTCATCCTCGCCAAAGGCCGGAGCAATATGAACAACGCCTGTTCCATCTTCAGTTGAAACAAAATCCGCTGTCACAACTTTGTACAAATTTTCTTTGTTCAACATGTCAACATTAACAAAATAATCAAACAACGGTTTATAACTTTTCTCGACTAACATTTTGCCTTTAAATTCAGAAACTATTTCAAATTCTTTTTCTGCAAAAACATCCGGCGCCAATACTTTGGCAACGATGTATTTAACATTTGGTTCAGACTTTTCAACAACCAACGCATAGTCAACATTAGCACCAACGGCCAAGGCAACATTGCCGGGCAATGTCCATGGAGTCGTTGTCCAAGCAAGGACAAATGTTCCGGGTTGATCAACCAGCTCAAATTTTGCTGTCACTGACAAATCAACAATATCGCGATAACCTTCAGCAACTTCAATATTGCTCAAAGTCGTTTCGCACCGCGGACAAATATGCATGGATTTTTTGCCTTCGTAAATCAACTTTTTGTCCCAAAGAGATTTAAATACCCACCAGACAGATTCCATAAACTTCAAATCCATTGTTTTGTAATCGTTTTCCATGTCAACCCAACGCCCGATCCGCTCAATAATTTTTTTCCATTCTTCCGCGTATGTCAAAACTTTTGACTCGCAAGCTTCGTTAAATTTTGCCACTCCTAATTTCTCAATTTCTTGGCGGGAATTTAATTTTAATTCTTGTTCAACAATGTTTTCAATCGGCAAGCCATGACAATCCCAGCCCCATTTGCGCTCAACGCGACGACCTTTCATTGTCCAAAAACGCGGCACAATATCTTTTATTGTGCTGGCAACAATGTGGCCATAATGCGGCAAACCCGTGGCAAATGGCGGGCCATCGTAAAAAACATAAGAATTTTTCGCGTCTCTTTGCTCAACCGACTTTTCAAAAATCTTATTTTCTTTCCAAAATTTCAATAATTCTTCTTCTCTTTTCTGAAATGGTGTCATAAAAAAATGTAATTTGTAATATGAATACATAATACAAAATTTAGCGCTAAAAATCAACCTTAAAAATTTTGACATTTTTTGCGCAAAAACGGATAATAAATAAACATTATGCTTCTAACAATTTCGTTAATTTTTCGCGCGATCAGTTTAATCAACATGCAGGCGGCCATTTGTGTTTTAATCGCGCTCTTACCAACATACCTGATTCGATTCAAACTTTTTGGGCTGCCGACAACATTCTTGGAAATAATGTTGATAATGGTAATCGGCGGATGGATAGCGAAAAAATTGCTTGCGAAAAATTTTAAAAAATCAATCGCGGAAATTTTCAATAAAATTCCAAAAATCTTAAAAATCATTATCGGATTTTTTTTATTGTCCGCGACAATCAGCCTTTTCATTTCACCAAACACTTTGGATGCGCTGGGAATTTGGAAAGCGTACTTTATTGAACCAATTATCTTGTTTCTAATTTGTCTTGATGTTTTTCAAACAAAAGATGACGCGAAAAAAATCATTGGCGCGTTGGCAATCAGCGCGTTCTTTGTCAGTGCCATGGCAGTCGTACAAAAATTCAGCGGATGGTTTGTGCCTTACACTTTTTGGGGCAAAGATAACGTGTACCGCGTCACCAGTTTTTACGGGTTTCCAAACGCGATCGGCCTATACCTTGTCCCGATTTTTCCATTACTCCTTTTGAAACTAACAACCAGCTGGAAAAAATTTACAGCTGTACACAAACGAGAAAAAATAAAAAGTTTTGGCAAAATTTTTATTCTGATCTTATCAATCGCGTTCAGCGTGCTGGCCATAATTTGGTCTCATTCAACAGGAGCAATGGCCGCGATTATAGGCGGCGCTCTCATTATTGCTTTACTAAACAAAAAAACGCGCTGGCTCGCGATTTTATTAATTATCATTGCAGGAGTTTTAATTTATTTAAACCCCGCGCCAAAAATCGTCAGTGAAATTTTATTGAAAGACTGGTCTGGCCAAGTAAGAATAAAAATGTGGCAAGAAACTTGGACAATGCTCAAAGATAATCCGATTTTTGGCGCGGGGTTATCCGGATACCAAACAACAATCGCTCCGTATCACATCTGGCCATTCGTTGAAATATTCATGTACCCACACAATTTTATTTTAACATTTTGGTCTGAACTTGGATTGCTTGGATTGCTAAGCTGGATTGGTTTGTTAATATTTATTTTCAAACTATCAACGCGCACAGACAGAACAATCGCGCTCGCTGTAATTTGGAGCGTGTCCGCAATTATAATCCACGGACTGGTTGATGTTCCTTATTTTAAAAACGATTTATCAATTCTTTTTTGGTTATTATTCGCGCTGCTATGTTTATCTTCGCGGCAAAACGATCATGACCATCACGTCAACCTCATTCCCAAAAATTAATTTGCGAGAATGAAAAAATGGACTGTAAGAGACTCGAACTCTTGACCCCCTGCTTGCAAAGCAGGTGCTCTACCAACTGAGCTAACAGCCCAAAATTTAATTGTAATTTCATACTACACCAAAAAAAACAAAAAATCAATCCTGTTGCATGGTTTCAAACTATTTGCTGTGGACATTTATTTTATCAACGCCGAGCAAACGTGATATAATATTGTTAATATGTTCGGTTTTTTTATTGACATAATCGGATCAAGTTTAGACGACTTCCCTCTTGGCGCGCTAAAATTTGTTTTAAGCGGTATCGCGCTTTTCGGATTTGTTGGCGTTGCGATTTATTGCGCGTTCAATATTTAATCAGTTATCCACAGATTTGAAATAAAAAATTTGTTATATCCAAAAAACATTTTATAATAGAAGAAAGGAACGAAAAAATAAAAGGGATCGAAAACTATGCCAATGAAAAAACGCAAGGTGGCCAAAAGAAAGGTCGCTCGCCCGCCGCGAAGCAGGGCTAAAAAAACAAAAAAGGCAAGAAAACCAGCTTGCCGATGCAAGAAACCAGCGAAGAGAAAGGTTGCAAAAAGAAAAGTCGCGAAACGAAAGCCAGCAAAAAAACGAAAAGCCGCAAAACGACGCAAGTAAGATATAAAAATTGTCCCCCACTAAGTTAGTGGGGGACAATTTTTATTCAAACATTTAAAACAAAACGTTTTGTCTCGGCTTCATTTCTTTCACCTCATCTTCTGAAAAAACTTTTACGACACCATACTCGCCATCATATCCGGGTTTAATTGCAACTTTTCCATCGCGCACTTTCAAAATCGCGCCGGCTATTACGTCATTTGAAATCCTTACAAGTTCTTCTTGATTCAAATCAAGCAAAATTTCAAACTCTGTTTTTTGTTCCAACATTTTTTCATACGAACCGCGCACGCGCTTGCTCGCCGTTCCTTGTTGCAAACATTCTGCAATTATTTCTTTCAGCGGAACCAAGCTGCGAAACGGCACAACATTTTCCGGTCTAAAACCAACCTCGCGATCAGCCAAATCTTGCACGCGATGATCAACGCCAAGCGTCAATTCTTTTTTACAGACAGGACAAATATTTTTCAATTTTGCGCTATCTTTTGGCGCGCAAGAAAATTTACATTTCATGTGGCCATCCCAATGATATTTTCCCTCTTCCGGAAAAAATTCAACGGTGTATGCCAGCGATAGTCGATCGACTGATTGTGAAACAGACTGACGTCGCGCAAGAGAGCTGTTTTTTATTGCTTCAATAATATCTTCATAATCAAAATTTCCGCCAGAGGCGGATCGACCTTGGGTCGAAAAAACATTCGCTTCCCGCCCCAAATTTTCCGGACTGTGCGCGTCAGAATTTGAAATCAACGCGATCTTATCCAATTTGGAAAGCCGCCAATTCATACTCGGATCTGATGACAATCCAGTCTCTATCGCATAAATATCTGGCGTTAATTCTTCAAAACATTCTTCCAAAGAATCATAGCCGGACTTTGAACCAAAAACCGCGAACCATGGTGTCCACGCGTGCGCCGGAACCAAAAACATACGGTCATCAACCTCCAAACAAATTTTTAAAACTTCTTTTGCCGACAATCCGATTATTGGCCTGCCGTCAGATTTCAAATTGCATCCGCGTTTTAACAATTCAGCGTTAAATTTATCAACAGCAGCAAAGCTTGGCGCGAATAACAGCAAATGCAATCTCCGCGTTTTTTCTTTGTCTTTGTAAATGCAACTTATTTCGCTGGACAGCAGAAAGCTGGTAGCTTGTAGGCTGGTAGCTGGTAGGTCGGAATTAACTAATTTCAATAAACCGCTACCATCTTCAACCAATTTTTCTTTCAGCTCTTTCAAATATTGCGGGTGCGTAAAATCTCCGGTTGCCAAAATCTGGATCCCCTTTTTGCGCGCCCATAAATCCAAATGTTCAACATCCATTTGTTTGGATGTGGCGCGCGAATATTTTGAATGTATATGCAAATCCGCGATTACACGCATATTTTATTTTTTTAACAAACGCTCAACTATTGCCAATTGCTCTGGCGTATTAACGCCAACGCACTCAATCGGATGAATTTTCAAACTATTTATTTTTATACCCTGCTCAACGGCCAGCTCAATTAAATCGGTCAAATAATATTCTTTTTGATTATTGTTGTTTTTCAAAGCGCCAATGTTTTTCCAAAGCCACTGCGAATCAAAACAGTAGTAGCCCGGATTTAGTTCTAAAATTTTTCGTTCGTTTTCATCGCAATCTCGAAGCTCGCGAATCGCGCAAATATTATTCTCCGTATCGCGTAAAATTCTACCGAATGCAAAAAACCCCTGCCGCCAATCGTTAAAATCTTCAACACTGGTTGTCATCATCGTTATCTGCGCACCGGCTTTCTCGTGAATTTTAAATAAATTCTCAATTGTTTGCCGGCTAATTAATGGATGGTCGCCGTATAAAACCAAAATCGGTCCAGCATAGTTCTTAAATTTTCTTTTACAACAGGCGACCGCGTGTCCGGTTCCAAGTTGTTCTTTTTGGCCGACAAACATCACGCGCCGGCTCGCCGCGCCATAGCCCCGCGGAGGCGGGTTAATTTGTTTTTTAACATTTGCCGCGTCAAAACCAACAACAACAACCGGGCGTTCGGCTAAATCAAGCTCCGCAAAACTTTTAAAAACATACTCAATCATCGGCAACCCTAAAATTGGCTGCAAAACTTTTGCGCCGGTTGAATTCATTCTGACGCCCTTGCCTCCTGCTAAAATTATAATCCGTCCATTCATAACTTAAATCTGATAAACAAAAACGTTTTGTTTGGCATTTTTTTCTTTGTCCGTTTGGATAATTTGTGGCAGCCGCCAATCTTTGATTTCAAAACCAAAGGAAACTATGCGGCTGCCGGGCTTTAATTCCGCGTCAAATTTTTCACGCAACGCAGTCAAGGTTTTTGGCAATAAATAACAAACTATGATTTTTACATCTCCCAGCTTTGCGTGGAAAAAATTTTGGCAGCGCAATTCAGCTTTTGATTTTCTAAAATATTTTTTAACTATTCCCAAAATATACGGCCAATGATTTATTTCATAGCCAAGAAGATTGGCGGCTCCGGCCTTTTCAAATCCAAACAAAACACGGCCGTCGCCGCACCCCAAATCAACAATCAAATCATCCGGTTGAAAATTTGACGCGTTGATTACTTCCGCGATTGCCTTTTTTGACAATGGCACAAACGGAACGCCTTTCGCGCGAAAAAGACCAATGACGTTCAGCGTCAGCAAAATAGCCTCAACAATAACCGCGCAACAAATTAAAAATAAAACAATTGTATAAAATATCACCATACTTCTACCAGCCCCCAGTTACCGGTTACTAACCCCAGCTTACATTACCATTTTAACAGATAAACTGGAATAAAAAAAGCGGGCCAAAAGGTGCCGGCGATGACCTACATTCCCCTTCATCAGAGTATTATCGGCGCTGAGAAGCTTAACTGCCGAGTTCGGGATGGAATCGGGTGTTGCCTTCTCGCTATTAAATCACCGGCGCCTTTTGACCCGCTTAAAATTTTTACTTATTCGAAGAAATAAGAACAATAGAATACCTATATAATGATGGCTATACCTTTGGCTTATTAGTACGGCTCGGCTGAACACATTACTGTGCTTACACCTACCGCCTATCAACCTGATAGTCTCTCAGGAACCTATAAGGAAACCTAATCTTAAGGACGGCTTCTCGCTTAGATGCTTTCAGCGATTATCCTAACCGAACGTGGCTACCCAGCAATGCCCTTGGTAGAACAACTGGTACACCAGAGGTTCGTCCTTCCCGGTCCTCTCGTACTAGGGAAGTCACCCTTCAAGTTTCCAACGCCCGCAGTAGATAGGAGACCAACCTGTCTCACGACGGTTTGAACCCAGCTCACGTACCGCTTTAATTGGCGAACAGACAAACCCTTGGGAGCTGCTTCACCCCCAGGATGCGATGAGCCGACATCGAGGTGCCGAACCTGGTCGTCTATATGGACTATTGGACCAGACTAGCCTGTTATCCCCGGAGTAGCTTTTATCCGATGAGCTTCCGCCGTCCTATATCGTACGGTCGGATCACTAACTTCCGCTTTCGCGACTGCTCGACTTGTAGGTCTTGCAGTAAAGCTGACTTTTGCGTTTGCACTTTCAGTCCGATTTCCATCCGGACCAAGTCAACCTTTGTAAACGCCTCCGTTACTTTTTGGGAGGCGACCGCCCCAGTCAAACTACCCACCAGATACTGTCTCCTCCGTCTGATTATAGGCACAAAACAAACAACAGCATTGGCAAAATTTTAAAAGTACCAACATGCTTATTTGCTTGCACCCACAATTAGACGGAGGATTAGAATTAAAAATAGTTAAGAGTGGTATCTCACTGTTGCCTTGCCTTGCGGCAAGGCTCCCACCTATTCTCAACATAACTATCCCTAACCCAATATCAAGTTATAGTAAAGCTTCACGGGGTCTTTTCGTCTAGCTGCGGGAAACCGGCGTCTTTACCGGTCTCGCAATTTCACCGAGTCCATCGTTAAGACAGTCATCACGTCGTTCCGCTATTCGTGCAGGTCGGAACTCACCCGACAAGGGATTTCGCTCTATTCCCTCTTGTTATTTCTAACAAGTATGGACTTTGTCTTTATCCATTCGCAATTCTTTTTCAATGGCAAGCGCTTTGTACTTTTCGCGCCGATTCATTTGAGAAGCAATTGCTATTATCCGAATTATTCCTTCGCGAGATAAATGTTTCTGATCATGCATCCATGAAATAATCTTTTTGAACTTCATAAAATCAAACCGTTTCTGTGTCTGTAATTGATATTTTTCAAAAAACGGAATGACTTTTTCACTTAATGCGGCAATGTCTCTTATGCGTAATTCATAGCGATTTTCATGGTTCACTCTCACCACTCCAGCGCCCCAAAATTTTTTAAGCGCGTAAAGTAATTTAATATCCCGCTCATGCTGAACAATTCGTAATTCTGGTAAAATTTGATAGCCGCTTGCCATGGTTGTATTTTTGTTGATTCCGACGTAGAAACAACCTTCACCATCAACAAACCCAGCTACCCAATAAGAATTTAATAACATAATGGATAGTAGTTTATTAGTCTCTGAGGTGACTCTTAAAAATCACCTGCAAATTGTCCCCATGTATAAACGCATTTTTACTTATCAATAAATTAACAAGTAGCGTAAATCTTTCGAGGGTTTTTTTGCATATCACTACTTTTTGGCAGTCATTTCATTACTGAAATGCTAGGCAACGAATTTCTTCATAATCGTCCCAGCCTTTTCAAATCCATTTTACAATGAATTTGAAAACCTTAGGACGATTATAGTTATCGCCGGCGTTCATCCGCGCTTCGGTTCAAAGCTTGCACTTCTCCCCTTAACGTTCGGACACTGGCCAAGCGTCAGCCCCTATACATCAGCTTGCGCTTTAGCAGGGACTTGTGTTTTTGATAAACAGTCGCGCGATGTCTTTTGTTGCAGCCCCAATTGCTTGGGGCAGGCCTTATCCCGAAGTTACGGCCGCTTTTTTGCCGAGTTCCTAAACGATGGTTCTCTCGTACACCTTAGGATTCTCTCCTCGCCCACCTGAGTCGGTTTGCGGTACGGATACTATTAGCTTAGCTCTAGAGGTTTTTCTTGACGATCAAATCTATTAGCTCGGACCTGCCGTAGCAGACCCTCGTCCCTGTTTTCAGTCTTTATGGCGTCGGATTTGCCTAACGCCAACCTACTAACAAGCAACGCGCATAACCAAATCGCGTCTAATATCATCAACCGCGTCACCCCATTGAAAACTAACAGTAGTGCAGGAATATTAACCTGCTCGTCCATCGACTACGCCTTTCGGCCTCGCCTTAGGACCGACTAACCCTGGAACGATTCTCGTTGTCCAGGAAACCTTGGGC
This sequence comes from Candidatus Falkowiibacteriota bacterium, assembly GCA_043798985.1. GTDB lineage: Bacteria > Patescibacteriota > Patescibacteriia > UBA11705 > JACRDX01 > JACRDX01. The sequence continues at coordinate 70,155 of JAZDOE010000008.1, forward strand.
TTTCGGTGTCCATGATTCTCACATGGATTTTTGTTACTCATGCCAACATTCTCCCTTCCATACCCTCCACCGCAACTCGCGTTACAGCTTCAGCGGGAATGGAATGCTCCTCTACCGCTCTCCGCCTAGGGCGGAAAGCACGCAGCTTCGGTACTATGTTTAGCCCCGATACATTTTCGGCGCAAGACAACTTGACCAGTGAGCTATTACGCTTTCTTTAAATGATTGCTGCTTCTAAGCCAACATCCTGGTTGTAAGAGTCATTTCACCACCTTTCACACTTAACCTAGATTTAGGGACCTGAGCTTGCGTTCTGGGCTGTTCCCCTTTTGACCATGGAGCTTAG
>JAZDOE010000003.1:0-72544 GCA_043798985.1 Candidatus Falkowiibacteriota bacterium
GGTAGAAATTTACAATAATTCCGCGAGCGTCATTGATTTGACTGGCTGGACAATTGAAGAGGGTTCTGGATTGAAAACAAAGTTGAGCGGAGGACTTGGGTTTGGCGCGTACATGGTTTTTGACCGAGCAAGTTTGAACAACAGCGGCGACATTATTTTGTTAAAAAGTCCTGATGGACAAGTAATTGATCAGGTTGTTTATGGCGACTGGCAAGATGGTAATATCGCTGACAACGCGCCAGTCGCGGCAAAGGGGCAGTCTGTTGCGCGCAAAGGCCAATCTTTTTTCGTCACAACAACAATAACCAAGACCGCTGTGAACATAATCACCGCTCCGATTGTTTTGATTGTTGAACCTGCGCCAGCCCCGCCGTTGGCGGGGCCAGTTGTCGTTGCTGTTGTTGATCCGGCCTTCGTCCCGCCGAGTGGCGGAGCTTCGGCGGACAAGTCCGCCTCCGTTGAACAGCCCATTGTTGTTAAGTCTGTTGTTGCTGACGTTATGGCGGGTAAACCAGAGCCAGTCCAATTTTCAGACGCGTTGGTTGTTAATGAAATTTTGCCAGATCCGGATGGCGATGATGCGGAAGAATGGATTGAAATTTACAACACTGGCGCAGTGCCGGTTAATTTGTATAAATGGCAAATTGATGACATTGATGGCGGTAGTAAGCCGTACACGGTTGACGAGCCGCTAATTATTCAGGCGCTTGGGTATGTTGTTTTTTCACGAAAACAAACGCTAATTATTTTGAATAATGATAAAGACAGCAGTCGGTTGATTGATCCTGCTGGAAAAGTTGTAAGTTCAATAAATTATACCAATCCACCTGTTGGTCAAAGTTTTGCGCGATTCCCGACCGGCCCCGCTCGCCTCGCTGACGCTTCGTCGAAGCGGGCCGTTGGTGGGGCGAGTTGGCAATGGAGCGCGAAAACAACGGCTGGCTTGCCACTTAGTGGCGCGGCAAATGAATTACCTGCGCCGGTGGTTGTTAAAAAGTCCGTTTCATTAGTTAAAACCGCGTACGCGCAATCCGCCTTCGCTAAAGCTACGGCGGACAAGTCCGCCGTCACTAAAGTTATGGCGGACAAGTCCGCCGTCACTAAAGTTATGGCGGACAAGGTTGATGCGGCTTTAGTTGGGAAGTTAGTGATGATGAGCGGCGAGATTGTAGATAAAAGCGGCCGAAAAATATATCTTGCTGATGACAGCGGTGAGGCCGCCATTTATTTTCCAACAAAATTGTCAGACGTAAATTTGGCAATGTTTGGGCTGGGTGATAAAGCGAGCGCGACCGGAATTGTAAAAAAATATAAAGATGAATTGAGGATTGTCGCGCGAAGCGCGCAAGATTTGGTTGTCACGGAGAAAAATGTTGCCGCGGCGAAATTGTTTAGTAATAATCAGCCACGCAAAATTGGCTGGGTTGCGTGGCTGATCGCCTTTTGTATGGCCGCGGCCGCGGGTGTTTATTGGATTATTGTTAGAAGGCGGCGACTAACGTGACACGGAGAGGATGTCATTAATTATTTTACATACATATTGGCAAGTGAAAGCGGAACATTGTATGTTGGCGTGACTAACAATCTGGTGCGGCGCGTTGACCAGCATAAAAGCGGATTATGGCGTGGGTTCGCAAGCAAGTATGGATGCAATAAGTTAGTCTATTCTGAAAAATATTCTGACGTGAACGTGGCGATTGGGCGAGAAAAACAGATCAAAAAATTTTCGCGCCAAAAGAAAACAGAACTAATTCAGCTGATTAATCCTCAATGGAAAGATGTCAGCGTGGGTTGGTGAAATGCAGTTTGCGAAGGGATTTCTCCCCCTTTGCAAGGGGTCGAAATGACAGAGTGCCTCGCTGATGTTTTATTTTTTAATCCCTGTTAATAACTCAATGGTATTTTAGCGCTACTTATAAAAATGTGTTATAATTAAAACATTCAGATCCTTGTTGCCGACGCAAATTAAATGTGCCGGACAATAAGGGTCAGATTATGTTTAGCGCTGAAAAAATCACAAAACTCGTTAATCTGATAAAACCAAAAAATAAAAAAACATTTTGGCTATTTTTGGTTTTTATTCTTTTATTCAGCGCGATATTGGCGAGAAATTCTTTCGCAACTGAAGGCGTGGTCGCAGGCGTGATATTAAGCGTGTTAAATTGGCTTTTAATTTATGTTAATGACTTTTTGGCATGGACGCTGACTAAGCTTTTTGCGATGGTATTGGTTATAAGCGCGTATAATGATTTTTTCTCATTGCCATCAGTAGAAAAAGGCTGGATTATTGTGCGAGATTTGTGCAACATGATGTTTGTCGTTATTTTGTTAGTAATCGCTTTTGCAAATATTTTCAGGATGGAATCATACGCGATTAAAAAAACTTTGCCAAAATTAGTGCTTGCCGCTGTGGCAGTTAATTTCAGTAAATTGGTTTGCGGATTGATTGTAGATTTGGGCCAAGTAATAATGCTCACATTTGTTAATGGCTATAAAGCGGTTTCAGCTTTTAATTTAGTGGCTGGGTTGCGTCTCGGAGAATATTTGATGCCAGCGAGCACTACGGGCGCTACCAAAGCAGTGCTTACAAATATTTTTTTGAGTCAAGGTCTTGCGTTTTTACTATTGGTGGCGTCAATTGGCGCAATGGTTTTGCTTTTGGGCTTGTTGTTGATTCGCATTGTTTATATATGGTTTTTGGTAATATTTTCGCCAATAGCTTTTGCTTTTGATGTTTTGCCAATAACCCAAAGTTACGCGAAAAAATGGTGGAGCACGTTCACCAAGTATGTTTTTGTTGGCCCGATGGTCGCGTTTTTTTTGTGGCTAAGTCTTTATACAATGGCCAGTTTATCAACAGGAGAATCAACCGTTATGTCCGCGGAGACGCAAAAAGAAATGACAAAATATAATCTAGAAATAGAATCTAAGGGCGGAGCAAAAAGTGGGCAATCAAAAGCAAGCATGGAGCAAAATTTAGCGACCGTTGTTCTTGCGATCGCAATGCTTTACGGGACATTTGCCGCGGCAGCATGGGCTGGCGGCGCTGCTGGGAAATTGGGCGCAACAGTAAAAGGAAAAGTGACTGGCACAATGATGGTCGCTACCGGAGCGACTTTGGCAAAGAAATTTACTGATTGGAGAAATATAAAGAAATATGGCGCGAAAGCAGGAAAAGCCATTGCCAAACCTGTTTGGGGCGTGATGAAAAAACCGCTTGCCGCTGGGTTTAAGGGTGGGACAGCGCCAATTCGCGCGCCAATCGCCACGCTAAAATCAGCGTGGAAAAGAGGAAAAGATTCTTGGCAGGTTGCTAAAAGTGCTGGTGGTGGATTGGGAGAGAAAATCGTGTCGGGCGCGGTAGGGTTAGGATTGGGAGCTTTTGCGGTGATAAGCAAGGCTGCGGTTGACGGATGGCGAACAGGCGGATTAGCGGAAAAAGCGGAAAAATACAAAGGCGGAAAGAAAAAAGTTGACGAAAAATTAGGCGCGTACAAAGGCAGTAATTTGAGGTCAGACGCAGTGCGCGATATCATGAATAATGCAGGGGCCTCTTTTGCCGAACGGATTGCCGCGACAATGGTGCTGGCAGATAGAAAAGAATTGAATAAAGATGACCGCGCGTCAGTGCAGGAATTGAAAAAAGACGCGGAAAGCAGTTTGTTAAACAAAAATCCTGTTGTTGCTGACGCGTTAAAAGAGTCTGTTGCCAAAGGCGGCGCAGCGCATATTTATTATGATTTGACTGATGATAAGCAAAAAGAAGATTTGGCAAAAGCATTCAAAAACGGCAAAGTTAATTATGGCGACCAAAACAAAGAAGCGCACGAAGATGTGGAATTTGATAAAATCGCTTATGAATCTTTGGGCGTTGATCGCTATGTCAAGGCCAAGGAAAAAGTGGCTGACCAATCGGTTGATAATGAAGCAAGTGTTTTGCAATCATTGGAAGTCGCGCGCGAGCGAAAAGATAAAGACGGAAAAGACATTCCTGCCGCTGATCTTGATAAAATTTGCGCTGCGATATTTAAGATGAACGGAGATTTGTCGCAAACATTCACTTATAATGGCCAGTTGCAAATTGATAAAATGAATAGTTTCATGCGCGGAATGAGCGCCAGCAAAATCGATCAATTTGATGTTAGAAAGTTAGATTTTACTCCGGGCGCGGTGACCGCGAAATCACCAGTTGTTTCTGTGGTGCAAAATGTTAAATTTGATTCGTTGAACAAAGCGACAAACGTTGAAGTTAAAGAGAAAATTGTTGAAGCAGCGTTTAACAATGACGTTGCGAAAGAAATAGGCCTCGCCGGTACTGCGGCAGCGGCAAGATTAGAAGAATTTCAGGAGAGAATTTTCAAGAGCGCTGAATTGAATCAATTGGTGCCAGATTCAGCAAGAGCTGAAGTTCAAAAAAGAGTGGACGCAAAGAGAACAGCGAGAAGGGGCGGCGGTAAAGGGGGTGGTGGCGGGCCAACATAGTTAAAACACAAAATATGAATCGGCGCTTGCAATTATTGCAAAAATTACCAATGGCAGTAAAAGAAATTGTACGGTCGGTTTTTAGCGTTGATACAAATGATGAAATTTATAAAAAATTTGATATAAACGGTCTCGCGGCCAGTGACTTAACTACTTTGCAGACTGATGTTATCGTAAAAAGTTTGACAATGGATTCTTTGGACAAAGAAATCGCGAAATTGCTGAAAGTTGATGCTATTGTCGCTCAAAAAATAGCGCTGGAAATTGCGGGTAAACAATTGTTAATCATTGATGATTGGTTTGGCAAAGCTGTTGCCAAATATATTAAAAAATTAGGCGGCGATACTGCGGCGTTTAGTGAATTTATTGCAAAATTTAAAAAAGCCGTTGCTAAGGAAAACGAGCCGGAAATTGAAGTTGAACCAGAAGTAGCTGTTGAAGCTGTTGAGGAAAAAGAGTCTTTGATTTTTTTGAACATGGAGCCAACATCTCCTGACGCTGACAAGCGCGACATAAAAAATGTTTTTGAAAATCAGGTGGCTGAACTTTTACGCGGCAACAGCTGGCAGAAAAAAATGAGCGTTAATGTTTTAACTATTTATTATTTGGGCATAGAGTCTATTTTTCGCGATGAGTTGATTCGCGTTTTGTCCAGCAATGTTGAAAAGGTTGGCGCTAGGACGGTTGGCGATTGGCTACGATTGTTTGTCGCTGGAATTGAGCAGAATGGTTTGCTTGATCCAATTAAAAAGGCGCGATTTTTTACAAATGATAAATCAATAATTAGTTTGTCTGATGAAGATAAAAAGTTGGTTGCCGCGCTTTTTGGCGTTTATGAAAATTTGCGCAATTTTTACGAGGACATAAAAAAGAAGCCGTTAAAGGATGTTGCGATTTTCCCATACACTCGGCCTGAATTGGAAAAAGCGAACCAAGAGGTTGCGGTCGCCCCGCCACTGGCCTGCCTACCGGACAGGCAGGCGGGGCAAGCTCCAGCAAAAAAAGTCGCGCCAGAACAACCCAAAAAAGTTGTTAGTAAAATATTTTCTTTGAATAACGAGAAAGATAGAGCGGCCATTGGCGCTGAATATGACGCGGCTGGCAATGCTCTCGCGCAAGATAAAAATAAAATTTTGAATTATTTTGAAAACGCGCTTGCCGCGAGAGACAATGTTAAAATTTTAGTCGGGCTGCAATTGTTGGCTGAAAATAAAATTTTGCCAGCCGCGATTCATGATTCTGTGAATTTAAAAATGATTACCGAGGGATTTATAAAACGGCACGGCGTGAAAATTGGAGGAGAGATGGCCCAACCAATGGTTTGCTTTTTGCGCGGCGTTTTGGAAGATAGAATCGGATTGGATGAAAAAGAAGCAGCAAGTTTTGGCGCGTGGCTCGCGAGTAATTTTGGCAAACAAGGGCTGTTTCAGTTTAGTCAGCTTGCTTATTTTGACGAGGAAGATGGTTTTTATAAGTGGAATATATGACACAAAATGTCGGACAGAATAATGATTCTTTGTTAAATCCAGATGATTTTGTTTTGGTAAAAACCAAAGATGGAAAAATGATGTATCGTCGTAATGGTAAATATTTTTCGCCGGAAGAAATGCAAAAGATGTCGCAGGATGGCGTGGCAAGTCATGTAAAAGGGTTTGAGGAGTTGAAAATTGATGATGGCGTGCTGGCAAAAAAACAACAAGCTGACACGCATATTCAAGAAACCGTTGCGCAAATTTTGAAGGAATTGAAATTGAGTTTTGCCAATGACGCGAAAAAGCAAAAATTTGCGCAAATATTAGAAAGTTTTTTGCGGGAAATCAGGGCTCCAAAAGAATTTTTGTATATTTTGACAGCAGCGGAAACGAGCGGCGGTTTTGGTATTGCTGATGAACAGGCGCAAAAAATTCTAGAGGTGAGCAAACGGCACATGGATATTTTATTTGAAAAGAGAAAAAAAGGTTTAGTCGCGCCAAAGGCTTTGTCGGTTGTTACACCTGCAAAAGTTGAATTGCCCGCCTCCGCCACCGCCGTTGGCGGGGCTTCCGCCTCCGTTGAAACTACGGCGGACAAGTCGGCGGGCAAGCCCGTTAAACAGGCCGTTGCAACCAAAAAGCCATTGGCTGATATTCGCTTTGAACCAAAATTGGTTGGGCCGGCCGAAGAGCTTTTGAACATGGATATTGTTGGTTTGCGTCGGCTGGGCCGCGATAGCAAAGAACGGCTTGAAGAATTAAAAGAACGCTTTGAATTATTGCGAGAAAATTCTTTGGAAAAGTGGATGCTTGGCAAAAAGAACTGGCAACGTTCCATGCTTTACGCGATGTATTTGTCAGCAGGAAAAGAATCATTGGCCAGCGGAAAGCCAGTAAAAGAAGTTTTGAATAAAGAAATGACAATGGAAGATTTTATGGTGGTATTGGAATTGAATAAATGGCTCAATTATTAAATATGCAGCAGTTCATGGTGCCGCAATTTATTGATGTTGAGGACAAAATTTTAGGACCAATAACGGTGCGGCAGTTTGTATTGTTGCTTGGAAGCGTTTTGGTCGCGTTTGTTTTTTATAAAGTTTTCGCGTTTTTGGTTTTTGCGGTTTTAGCGTTTTTTGATCTTACGCTTGTCGGATTACTGGCGTTCGCAAAAGTTAATGGCAGACCAATACATTTTTTCCTGCTGAACTTTTTACAAACTTCCAAGCGCCCGTTTTTGCGCGTGTGGAATCGCGAATTTTATACTCGTGATATAGTGGAGGTTAAGACGCAGGTTCATGAACAAGGCGGACTGGTTGAGGAAAAAAAGCGGATTTTGCCAAAGTCTAAACTGGCGGAATTAAGTTTGATTATCAATACTGGCGGTGTGTATAAAGGACAATAATATATGCGTAGTGACAAATTGGCAAATAAAAAAGTGAAGCAATCAACGCAGCTATATTTGGATGTCGCGGAAATAAAAAATGATTGCGCAATCTTGCGGGATGGATCCTTGCGCGCCAGTTTATTGGTTTCAAGCGTTAACTTTGCGTTGAAATCCGATGATGAGCAAACAGCGCTTGTTGGTTCGTATGTGAACTTTTTGAATTCATTTGAATTTCCGCTGCAAATTGTGGTGCAGTCGCGCAAACTGGACATTGACGGCTATTTGCGGCGGTTGGACGTTGTCAAGCGCGGGCTTACCAATGAATTGCTGAAGCGGCAGATAATTGACTATCAGGCGTTTATTAAAGAAATGGTGACATTGGGCGATATAATGAGCAAGAAATTTTTTGTTGTGATTTCATACAGTCCAATTGAAGATAAAAAGCGCGGATTTTTTACTCGTTTGGGCGCGGTTTTAACCCCGGGAAAAGTGTTAAGGCTTGATGAAAAGAGATTTGAAAAAGATAGACATTTTTTGAATCAACGAGTTGAGAACGTGATAATGCATTTGAGCAGTATGGGCTTGATCGCGATCAGATTAGATACGCAGAGCTTGATTGAGCTTTATTATAATGTTTATAATCCTGATATTTCCGCGAACCAGCGAATGACCGGAATTGAGGAGCTAAAAATAGAGAATTAACCTTAAAGCACGAAGCATGAATATCGAAATCCGAAACCCTCCATAGGCGGGCAGGCAAGCACGAAGCACGAATTTCCCAATATTGAAACATTCTGATTTCGAATTTGTTTCGAATTTCGGATTTCTAATTTCTAATTTTCCCCTTATGGATATCAGTCAAATGCAACAATTAAAGGACAAAGCCGTTGCGCAGCAAACGCCAGCGCCAAAAGTTGATTCAACCACTGAACCAAAGTTAACGCCAGGGCAGGAAAAAGAACTTTTGGAGCAAGAAAAAGTTTATCGGCATGGAGTAAGCACGATATTGGATTTGATCGCGCCATCAGCGTTTGAAGTGACGCCGTCGTTTGTCAAAATCGGCGGAAAATATTGCCGCACATTGTTTGTCATGACTTATCCGCGCTACATCAGCGTTGGCTGGTTCGCGCCGATTATTAATTACAACGCCATGCTGGATATTGGAATGTTTTTTTATCCTTTGGAATCGCGGTTAGTGTTGGAGCAACTGAAAAAGAAAGTTGGCATTTTGCGCGCGCAGCTAACGATGGACGCGGAAAAGGGCGCGCCGCGCGATCCAATGCGCGAGATAGCGTTGCAGGATATTGAAAAATTGCGCGACGACATTACGCAGGGCACGGAAAAGTTTTTTCAATTTTCATTGTATGTCACGTTTTACGCCAATTCCGAAGCAGCGCTTGATAAATTGACCGAAGACTTGGAAGCTGTTTTTGGATCGCGCGCGGTTTTTACGAAACGCGTGCTTTATCAGGCAGAGCAGGGTTTTAATTCAACAATCCCGATTGGCAATGACGAGCTCATGATTTCTTCCAACTTGAATTCTTCGCCGATCGCGTCTTCTTTTCCGTTTATTTCAGCTGATTTAACGTCAGACGATGGCGTTCTTTACGGCGTTAATCGGCATAATAATAGTCTGATTATCTTTGATCGTTTTTCTTTGCAAAATGCCAATACCGTCGTGTTCGCGACTTCTGGCGCTGGTAAAAGCTATGCGATTAAACTTGAAGTTTTGCGGACAATGATGCTTGGCACGGATTTTCTTATTATTGATCCTGAGCGCGAATATAAAAATTTGTGCGATGCTGTTGGCGGAACTTATGTAAATATTTCGCTGAACTCTGAAACAAAAATAAATCCGTTTGATTTGCCGCGGGCTATTGGTGAAGATACCAGCGCGGAGGATATTATTCGCAGCGCTGTCATTACCGTTAAGGGTTTGATTCGCTTGATGGTTGGCGCGATTACTTACGAAGAAGATTCTATTTTGGATCAGGCATTACTTGCGACTTATGCGAAAAAAGATATTACGCCTGATGCTGATTTGTCAAAGATTGAGGCGCCATTGATGCAGGATTTTTACGAAGTTTTGCAGGGAATGGCTGGTGGCGCGGCTTTGGCGCTACGGCTGAAAAAGTTTGTTGATGGAACATTCTCGGGCTTATTTAATTCGCCGACCAATGTTGATGTTGAGAATCAGCTGGTGGCATTCAGCGTACGCGATTTGGAAGATGAGCTGCGACCCTTGGCAATTTATAATGTTGTAAATTACATTTGGAATATCGTGCGATCAAAAATGAAAAAACGTATTTTGGTCATTGATGAGGCGTGGTGGTTGCTGCAGCATGATGATTCCGCGAAATTTATTTTCGCGCTGGTGAAACGCTGTCGTAAATATTATTTGGGAGTGACAACGATTTCGCAGGATGTGAACGACTTTTTAACTTCTCCTTATGGCAAGGCGATCGTCACAAATTCTTCTTTGCAGATTTTATTAAAACAGTCGCCAGCCGCGATTGATTTGATACAAAAAACATTCATGCTTACCGAAGGCGAAAAATATTTATTGTTAGAATCTGGCGTTGGCGAAGGAATATTTTTTGCAGGACAAAAACGCGCGGCAATTCGCATTGTCGCGTCTCCGCAGGAAGATAAATTAATCACTTCTGATCCGCGACAATTGCTGGCAATGGAAGAGGAAGAAAAATAATATGGAAAAAAAACAAAAAATTATCATTCTGCTCGTTGGTATTGTTGTGTTCGCGTTGATTATTGGTTGGATTGTTTGGGATGTTTGGGGAAATAAAAATGAGATTTCAGCGCCAGCCGCGCAAGTAAAAGAAGCTGTGCTATTAACAACGCCATCCACGCAAACAACAACGCCCGCGCAAGTTGTTATCGCGGATAAACAAGAGCAACAATCAATGCAAGCGCAGGTTTTGGCAAAAGTTTTCGCTGAAAAATTCGGCACTTTTTCCAATCATGAAAATTATGCCAGTTTGGAAAAGTTGAAAAACATGATGACCACCAGTACGGCAAAGTGGTTTAATGATTATATTACTGATTTGAAGAAAAAATATGGCAATGAATTTGCGACATACTATGGCGTGACAACTACTGCTGTGAATGCTAATGTGCTTGAAGCGAGTGAAACCAAAATGATATTGCTTGTTGATTGTCAACGCAAAGAATCAATGGGAATCGCGCCAATCATTGAGTATAATCAAAGTTTAAAATTGAACTTGGTAAAAATAAACAATGAATGGAAAATTGACGGCGTTTTTTGGCAAAATAAAGAAGCTTAGCCTGAAAATCTGGGCGAGTTTGTTTCCCAAAGAATGTTTGGGTTGTGGCAAAGAAGATGTTTATTGTTGCGACCAGTGTGTAAGTAAAATGAAGATGAGCGCGCTAAATATTTGTTTTTTGTGTAATAAAAAGGCTACTGGGCTTGGAATATGTGAAGGTTGCGCTGAAATTTCAGGCGTGGACGCACTCATTGTTGCCACGAATTATAAAGACACATTGGCGGAAAAATTGATAAAGCATTTGAAATACGATTTTGTCGTGGAGTTGGTTCAACCGCTGGTCAGTTTGTTGAAACAAAAAATAGAGACAATGGAGGCGCGCCAGTTTTTTAGCGGAGCATTGTTAATTCCTGTTCCATTGCATCGTCGCCGTTTTTTATCACGAGGGTTTAATCAGTCGGAGATTATCGCGAAAGAATTGGTCAGCGCGTATGGCTGTGAGTTAAAAACAGACGTAGTAAAAAGAACAAAAGCAACGAAAAAGCAATTTGGATTGTCGCGGGAAGCGAGGCAAAAAAATATTCAGGGAGCGTTTACCATTGTAAAACCAGAGTTGGTTAAAGGAAGAAAAATAATTATAATTGATGATGTGCTGACAACAGGAGCCACGCTAAGCGAGCTGGCAAAAATTTTGAAAAAATGCGGGGCAATAAAAGTCGTTGGCGCGGCAATCGCGCATGAATAGTTTAATTTTTAGAATATGAAAATACTGTTTGCGGGAGGAGGCACGATGGGGTCAGTAAGCCCGTTGCTGGCAGTATCGGAAAAATTAAAAAAAGAATTTCCTGATTGCGAAATGCTGTGGCTTGGCACGAAACATGGTCCGGAAAAAATGGTTGTGGAAAAAATCGGCATTATTTTCCGTCCGATTTGTTCAGGAAAGCTACGCAGATATTTTAGCTTGCTCAATTTCGTTGATCCATTTAAAATTTTTGTTGGTTTTTGCCAGTCAATCGGCGCGATTATAAAATTTAAACCGGATATTATTTTAACCGCTGGCAGTTTTGTTGCCGTGCCAGTAGTTTGGGCCGGTTGGTTGTTGCGAAAAAAAATAATCGCGCATCAGCAGGATATTTTGGTGGGGCTGGCCAATAAATTGATTTTTCCGGCGGCAGCGCGCGTGACGGTAAGTTTTGAGGATTTGTTAAAAGTTTGCCCAATGGATAAAGGTATTTTTACTGGAAATCCAGTTCGTTCGTTTTTATCAAAGGCAAACAAGGATAAAGCAATTGAAACATTTAAATTGGAAAAAGGCGCGCCAGTTCTGTTAATTTTAGGCGGCGGAACTGGCGCGCGATCAATAAATGATTTTTTTGTAAAAATCAGCGACAGATTAACCGAGTTTTGCCAGATAATTCATGTTTGCGGAGTTGGAAAATTGGTTGAAGCTGAAAAAAATAATCGTTATCATCCAGTAGAATTTTTAACTGACGGATTGGCAGACGCTTATGCTGCGGCAGATTTGGTGATTACTCGCGCAGGACTTTCAACTTTGACAGAGCTGGCCTATTTGGCAAAGCCGACAATTATTGTCCCAATTCCTGATGGTCATCAGGAAAATAACGCGGCTTATTTTTCAAAATTGAACGCGGCGATTTATTGGAAACAAAAGGAGCTGGATGAAAATAAAGCGCTCGCGCAAGTTAAAAGTTTGTTAAACAACAGAGAAGAATTAGGACGATTATCAAATAATATAAAAGGTTTTGCCGTGGCTGACGCCGCGGATAGGTTTGTTAATGTTGTGAAAGATTTATTGTAAAAATATTTATCGCGATATGCGCTTGCTGGACAAAATAAAATTGAGCGAAGGCGAAAAAGTTTTGCATGTCGTGAAACATTGGTTTGGGCTTTTGTTGCCGCATTTTGTTTTTTGTTTTTTGATAATTATTTTTGATTTTTTCCTGATGTATTATTTATTTTTGCAGGGATTGTGGGGCGTGATCGCGTTTGCCGCGATTTTGATAATCGCGATTGCGTACACAGGCAGACTGATTTTTTTGTGGAAACGCAACATAATGGTTTTGACGAACAAACGAATCATTGATTGGGAACAGCTTGGATTTTTTGAACAAACGATTCAGGAATTATCATACGCGGACATTGAAAATGTTGAGGCTGGTCACAAAGGTTTGCTTGGAAAAATGTTCAAATTCGGAAATTTATCTTTTAAAATTAAAAATGAAGAATATCCGTTTGTTTTGTATAAGGTGAAATTTCCAGTGCGCGCCGCAGAAGCGGCGCGAAGACTTATGTCAGCGCCAACTGTCATCCTGAGCTTGTCGAAGGAGACAGTTCCAGCGGGGAAACCAGATTCGGTTGATTCGTTGTTGGAGCAAGCTAAGAAAATGTCATTGTCAGACAAAAAGAATTTTTATAAAGAGTTTAAAAAAATATTGCGGGCTGATTTGGAGGTGGCTATAAACAAACGCGTGGATGAAAGTTAAGCGCATTGTTATGATGTTATGACAAAAAGATTGTCAAAACGCAACGCAATATTTTTAAAATGGCAGTTTTTTGTTTTGTTGGCCGTTATTGTTTTGTTGCTGATCGCGTGTGCTAGACAATTTTTCAATTATCAAGATTTGTTGACGCGCGTTTCTGACGCAAAAAATGAAATTTCAAAATTGGAAATGAATAAAATTGCGCTCGCCGTAAAAATAGAACAATACGCGAGCGCGGAATTTTTGGAAGCAGAGGCGCGAAATAAACTGAATTTGAAAAAAAAGGGAGAAACTGTGGTTGTGATAAAAAACATTCCGGGCGCGGTGTTGCCAATAGACACTGTTGGCGCGGATGATGAAACGGGCGACAAGGTCGCTGAAAAACAGAAAACTAATTTGGCGCTTTGGTGGAAATATTTTTTTGATAATTAATTATTATTTATATGATTAAAGAATTACCTAAAAAGGCGTTGGCAGTGTTGAAAAAAGTTTGGGCAGTACTGACAAAGGTATGGCACAAACGTAGAAAAAATAAATTTTTAATTTTAGTGATTGTTTGCGTTTTGGTTTTGTTGATTTGTTTTATTGGTTTTACCAGCGCCGCGGCGTATAAATTTAAATGGGATAATGGATTCACGCGCTTTGCGACGCGCGTTGTTCCTTTGCCTGTCGCGATCGTGAACGGCGGTCTTATTCCTTATTACGCTTGGGCAGACGAGGTGAGCGCGTTGAAATCTTTGCGCGCGTTGACCGATCCGAATTCAGCATTAGACGCCGCGGCATTAAAGGAAATTGGAGACAATGCAATGACAAATTTGATACAAAAGAAGTTGCTTAAACAAGCTGCTAAAGAATATAAAGTTAAGGTTGCAAAAATTGATCTGGATAAAGTTTATAATCAGTACGTTGAAAAATTTACAGGCGAGGATAAATTAAAAGAAGAAGTTAAAAAAGCATTTGGCTGGGATATGGATGAGTTTATGGATAGGTTAATTTATTACAACGCGTTGAATATGAAGCTTAGTGAATCACTTGCGGATAATGAGACTAATTGGAAGGAAATAAAAACCAAAGCTGATTATGTTTTGTCATTGGTTCAAAAGGGAGATGAAAGTTTTGAGAATTTGGCAAAAGAATTCAGCGATGACACTGGGTCAGCTGTAAATGGCGGTGATTTGGGATTTTTTCAAAAAGGCGCAATGGTAAAAGAATTTGAAACAGCGGCATTCGCGCTGGATGTTGGAAAAATAAGTGATTTGGTTAAAACAAAATACGGCTATCATATAATTAAAGTTGAAGAAAAAAAGAAAAATGATAAAGGAGAGGTGACGGACGTGCAAGCGCGGCATATTTTAATAAAGTTGAAAGATGTTTCTGAAATTTTGTCAGCGGCTGAAAATAGCGCGAACATTGTTAAATTGTTGAAATAAAAAAGTTCTATAATCACCAAAGCCGCCTCTCGGACTTGAACCGAGGACCCACGGTTTACGATACCGTTGCTCTACCACTGAGCTAAGGCGGCGCGAGCAATTACAGAACAGGATTATCATATAAAAAATTACGCAAAGAATCAAGGGTACACCACCACACCAATTACGGGTGAAAATAGGTGGATGGATAGACAAGCATTGCCGCGGAGCGTATTGTGAAATGCCGCACTCGTAATTGGTGTGGTGGTAAATTATGAAAAAACTTTTGATATTTGGTCTGATGATAAGAATTGTTTTTTTGCCTTTTTGTGTTGCGAGTGCGCAAATTATTGGCGAAGATACAGAAACAATGCACTTTGACAAAGCGTCTCTTGAAAAAGGGCTGCATTGGTTTTCGCGCGATAAAGCATTGATGCTGGTTATTTCGCCAAAATTGTTTAACATTGAAGTTAATTTAACTGTGAATACTTACAAAATTGACGGGTTGGCGTTTCCAAAAGGCTGGCAAGCTGTTTCAAAAATTTATGAATTTTCATTTTCATCTGCCGCGCAACTCAATTATCAACATCAAACAATAATGCAAATATTTGCCAATTCGGATATAATGGATTTGAAAAAGATTTTCAAATGGAATGAGACGGTCGGGCAGTGGGAGCAGATAGATTCGTCCAGCCGCGATTTGAAATCCGCGCGCGCGAAGATTGCCCTATCTGGCGGTAAATATGTCATGTTGAAAAATGATAAAATCATGGAATTTGGCGCTGCCAGCTGGTACAAGTATAAAAATTGCGATTGCGCGGCTTCGCCAGATTATCCAAAAGGAACAAAGTTGAAAGTGACAAATTTGGAAAACGGAAAATCTGTAATTGTTAAAATAAATGATTGGGGACCAGAGAGAGATAAACATCCGGACAGAGTAATTGATTTGGATAAAACGGCATTTAAAAAATTGGGTTATTTGAGTCGTGGCATACTAAAAATGGTAAAAGTGGAAAAAATATGATTCGTTTCCGCAATGTGACGAAGCATTATGATCCGAACGTTTACGCGTTGAGGGATTTTAGTTTGCATATAAAACCGCAGGATTTTGTGAGTATCGTCGGAAAGAGTGGCGCTGGCAAGACAACTTTGATTAAATTGCTGACAGCCGAGGAGCGGCCAACCAAAGGAAAAATTATTGTGGGCGGCTGGGATATTACTGATATCAATCACCGCGAAATTCCATTTTTGCGGCGACAAATTGGCGTTATTTTTCAGAATTTCAGGCTTTTGCCAAATCGCACGGCATTTGAGAATATCGCGTTTGCTCTGCAGGTTTGCGGCGCTGCGCCGCAGAAGGTCGCGAAAATTGTTCCGCAAATTTTAAAAATCGTTGGACTTGGTCATAAACAAAATTTTTATCCACACCAACTTTCAGGCGGTGAGCAACAGCGCGTTGGTATAGCGCGCGCGTTAATACATCGCCCGAAAATTTTGTTGGCAGACGAGCCGACCGGCAATCTGGATGCTATCAATGAGCAGGAAATTATTAATTTGTTGAAAAAAATAAATGAACTCGGAACAACTGTAATTTTGGTGACGCATAATAAAGGAATTGTTAATTCTTTACGCAAACGAGTAATTACAATGGATTCTGGCGAATTGATCAATGATCAGCATCATGGGAAATACATCATATAAATTTTCAGTTTTCAATTTTTAATTTTCAAGTATGGTAGTTTCGTTTTTGAGAATAATTAAATTCGCGTGGCAGGATTTTTGCCGCAACTTTTGGCTTTCTGCGGTTGTTATCATTGTGTTGATTTTGGCGTTAAGTTCTGTGAACGCGCTTGTTGGTTTGAATGTTCTTAATAGTGAGATGCTGAAGATTTTGCAGAATAAAATTAATGTCAATGTTTTTTTGAGTGAAAAAATATCAGCCGCGCAATTGGCAAATTTTCAAAACTATTTACATGGAATGAAGGAAATTGACAAGGTTGTCTATGTGTCTCCTGAACAGGGTTTGTCGCAGTTTAAGGCAAAACATAAAAATGATCAGGCAATGATTGACGCGCTTGGCGAGCTGGATCAAAATCCGCTTTTGCCAACATTGGTGCTTTACGCCAACGACACAAAAGCTTTTGGCAATATTTTAGCGCAGATTGATTCTTCTGATTACGCGCACTTGGTTGTAGATAAAAATTTTGACGATCATGAAGATGCTATAAATAAAATAAACAGTTTTAGTGAAAAAGCGCGCGTCGTAGGTTTGGTTTTGGTCGCGTTTTTCGCGTTAGTTTCAATTTTGTTGATATTTAATGCCATAAGGATAATCATTTACACGCATCGCGAGGAAATTGGAATCATGCGTTTGGTTGGCGCGACAAATAGTTTTATCCGGCTGCCGTTTATTGTTGAGAGCATTTTTTACGGGTTGTTTGCTGTCGCGCTGACGACAGCATTGTGTTATGGCGTTTGCTGGCTGGCATTGCCATACGTGAACGCGTTTTTCGGTAGTTCAATTGATTTGTTTGCTTATTTGAATACGCATCTTTGGAAAATGCTGGGCATAGAAGTTGCGGGCGTAATTTTGTTGAATGTCGTGAGTAGCGGTTTGGCTGTGGCGAGGTATTTGAAAGTTTAAAAAGGTAAATATTGAAAAATGGAATTAGTAATGATAAACTGTGGTTACAAAATGGAGAGGTGGCTGAGTGGCCTAAAGCAACACCGTGCTAAGGTGTAGTCTGGGAAACTGGACCGAGGGTTCGACTCCCTCCCTCTCCGGTTTGATTTAAAATAGCTAAAATTACGGCTATTTTTTGTTTTGTCGGCAGGATTCATTTTTGCTATAATAAAAATAGACAATTAACTTCAACATATGAAAAAAATGTGTAAAAACTCGGTCGGATTGACGCTCGGTTTATTCGTAGCGTTAATTCATCTCTTTTGGGCAATCCTTGTTGCAGCGAACATTGCCAAGCCATTAGTGGATTGGAGTTTATCAATGCACATGCTACAGCTTGATTATTCAATTCTCGTGTTTGATTTTGGCAAATCAGCAATGCTGATCGTAATGACGTTTGTGTGCGGCTATGTGTGCGGATGGGTTTTTTCCGCGATTTGGAATTTATTTAGAAAAGATTAGTTTGCGAATTAGATTGGTAATTAAAAATTGTGACCAATTTCTTGGTGGAATTTTTTGTAAAAATTATTGAAACTGGCGGATACGCGGGCATTGTGTTTTTAATGACATTGGAAAGTATGGTGGCGCCAGTGCCGAGCGAAGCTGTTATGCCATTTGCAGGATTTTTGTGGTTTGAGGGCAAAATGGCACTGGCGCCCATAATTATTTTTAGCACGATCGGAAGTATCGTTGGTTCATTGCTTTCCTATTTGATCGGTTTGTATGGCGGAAGATTGTTTATTGAAAAATTTGGCAAATATTTTTTATTGAATAAAGAGCATCTGGTAGCAACCGAAAGATTTTTTAACAAGTTTGGCGCAAAAACGATTTTCATCAGCAGATTTATTCCGGTTGTCCGTCATTTGATTTCATTGCCAGCCGGAATGGCAAAAATGTCATTGCCAAAATTTGTTGTTTATACAATAGTTGGCGCTGGTTTGTGGAATACATTTTTGGCATGGTTTGGATATTATCTTGGCGGAAAATGGGAAATAATCAGGCAATACAGCGAAAAGATTGACATCGTTGTTGTCGTGCTACTTGTTGCGATTGCTACGCTATGGTTTTGGAAAAGACGAATACTTGACCATGCTCAACGCTAATATAAAAAAATAACGGCATTCGGTGATTGGTTTCGACGCTCGTTTCGTTATTCGTTGGACGTTAACCGAAACTTGCATCGATACCGCAACCGGTCGCTGATTTAAATTACAATATGAATCTTAAAGATTATCAAGAATTGTGTAAAAAAACAGCAAGAGTTTTTGACAATAAAGAGCGCGAGATTATGGCATGGGGTTTGGGAATTGCTGGCGAGGCAGGCGATGTTGCGGGTTGTATTAAGAAAACTTACGCGCAGGGCGACGACCAGATTTTGGGTATTAGGGAAAATTTGGGAGACACAATGTGGTATATTGCAATGATGTGCAATTTTTACGGATGGAATTTTGAGGATGTTTTGCAGGAAAATATAGACAAATTAAGCAAGCGCTATAAGAGCGGGCAGTTCACGGTGCAGGAAGCACGGCGCAACGGAACGCGCATTGATTGGAATGAAAAGTAGTAATTGTGGTATAATAAATTAAGTATGTATTATCCAGATCAGCAAAAAAAATCAGTTGAATTAAAATCAGCTGGAAAATTTTTGGTCATTGCTTATTTATTGCTGGTGGTTTGCTTTTTTTTGTGGAGCTGGCCGATTTTTGGATTGCCCACTGAAATTGTTATTTTAATTTTGTGCGTTTTTTCTTTACAAAGTTTGCAGCGTCGGTGGGCGATTGCCTGTCTGATTGTAGATTGTATTTTTCTGTTGTTGACATTGATTAATATCGGCGTCCGAGTTTATTTAGCTTATAGTTAAAATATGAAAAAACAAAAAAACATTGAGTGGCAATTTCCAGAATATAATCAGTATGAGCGAAGCCGCGCGTGGTATGTTGCCATGTTGATTTTGCTCGGCGGGTTGTTGCTTTATTCTGTCTTGACCGGCAACTTTTTATTTGCTATCATTTTGGTTCTGGTAGTGTTTATTTCAGTTTTGCAAAGGTTCCAGCCACCGCTTGCAATTGACGCGGGCATTGATGAAAAAGGATTGCAAATCGGCAAAAAAAATATTCCGTTCCGCGATTTGGAAAAGTTCTGGTTAGTCTATGATCCGCCGACCACCAAAGTTTTATACGTCGCTTTTAAAAAAGGACTAAGGGACAATTTGGCAATACCGCTTGAAGACGCGAATCCATTGGATATACGCGCGGCGCTAAAGGAATTTTTGGCAGAGGATTTATCAAAGGAACAGGAGGATTTGAATGAACAGCTGGAGCGAATTTTGCGTGTGTAATTTAAATTGTGCGCTCGTAGTTCAACGGATAGAACATGGGTTTGCGGAGCCCACGATCGAGGTTCAATTCCTCGCGGGCGCATTTATAATATAGTGTTGCAATATGCAAAAACAGGAAGGGAGTGTTAACCTTTCGGCCGTTGGCCAAGAACAGCCAGAGCAGACAGCAGAATATTATTTTGATTTATTTAGAGAGGCGTCTGGCGGAGATCAACAAGATGTTGAAAACGCGAGGCGTCTTTTTTTAAATTTGCCGAAATTGAAACCAAACGCTTTTGATTCAGGTAAAATGGTAAGAGATTATTTGAAAGAAAATGGATTTAGCTATGATTCTTCGGTGTATAAACTACAAGATGTGGTTAGATTAAGAAAAGGTAATTGTCTAAGTTTATCGCTGATTATTGGACTGATAATGAAAGAGCGCGGGATTGAGCAAAAATTTCAGACGTTGGTGCATCCAATGGACGCGGTGTATCAATATGAAATGCGATTGTTTGACGAATTGAAAAGCGGCGAACATTTTGATTTTCATAATCCTGTTCTGCCAGATGCGCAGGCTGACTCGCCACAATATTATTTCGCGCCAGTAGAGCATCCGGTGTTATTTCTTGATGGTAGACATTTAGAAACCACGTCAATTTCCGAAGATGAGATATCAAGCGCGGAGACAGATACTGGAGAAAAAGTTGCGGCTGAAAGCACAAGAGACTCTTCTTTTGGAGAACTTATCGGGCAAGTTTATTTTTGTAGAGTGGTTGACGCGAAGAAAAGCGGTGATTTGGCTCAAGCTATTGAGCTATGCAAAAAATCTTTGGAAATTTATCCGCGTGGCAGAGAAAGTTGGGGAATGTTGGAATCATTGGCTGAACAAACAGGGGATAAAGAATTAATGGAAAAAGCAAAAAATGAATATTTGGCCATTGGCGGACATGATTCTTTGTACTATTTTAGTTTATATGCCATGACGCAAGATGCTAACTTTCTTGATAAAGCCTTGGAAAGATTCCCTGCTTATGCTGACGCGTTCACTGCGAAAAACGTACGGAATATGCTTGGAAGAGTTGATGAGGCAAAATTTAATTTTGCTGTTGCTGCTTGGTGCGTGGCAAACTCCCGAGTTCTTGATTTGCGCCAATTTTACGAAAGAAATCAAGATATTATGATAAAATTGTTTGGAAAAGAAAAGTTGTTTGACTTTTAAATTTAAATTGGTAAGATATAGATAATAGACAAAGGAGGCGACAATGAAAGAGGGCGCGCAGAAGAAACCGAGAAGTCCTGTTGTCAATCCACCTGCGGCAGGTGGTAGTGGAGGGTATGGTGAGCCGCCGGGAATGTGGGGTGAATTGCGGCTTGAGCAGAGGCTTCATCTGACGCCGCAAGTGCGCAAAAAGGTCGATCCTGCGAAGGTCAGGAGCAAGACCTTTTTGCCGCAGAAGCGGTAGAGACGAGATACCCGCCTGCCGTCGGGCAGGTATCTCGTCTCTATGGACAGGATCAAGGGCGTTGCAAAATGTAACGCCTTTTTTTATTTGTTTTCTGCGGCAAAATCAGATAAAATTAAGTTATGGATTTAAACACGTTGATTAAACAATTAAACAGAGTTGGCAAAACAACGTCTGGTCGTTTGGCGAAATTGGGATTGCACACGGTTGAAGACCTGATTTTTTATTTTCCGTTTCGCTACGAAGATTTTAGAACAATCGTTAAGATAAATGATTTGCAACCTGAAGCCGTTGTGACTGTCCGGGGCAGAATTGAACTTATCGCGAATCGTCGAAGTTTTCGGACGCGAAAAAATGTGACAGAAGCGATTGTTGCTGATGATTCCGGGCAATTAAGAGTTGTATGGTTTAATCAACCATTTTTAACAAAAACGTTAAAACAAGGCGATGAAATTTTTTTGGCTGGAAAAGTTTCGGGTGACGATTTTGCGGTGCAGATGATTTCGCCGATGTACGAACCCGCCTTCGCCCCGCTATCAGCGGGGCTTCGGCAGGGCGAGCTAATACATACTGCGAGAATTGTGCCGATTTATCCGCTGACCGCAGGCGTGACCGAAAAACAACTTAGATTTTTGGTCAAACAAGCTTTGCCAACGGTCAGGCAGATGAAAGATTATTTACCAAAAGAATTAATAGCGGCCGACAACTTTTTAAAATTAAGCGAAGCTTTGGAACAAGTTCATTTTCCGACAGATGAAATATTGTTGTCGGCCGCGAAAAAGCGGTTGGGTTTTGATGAATTGTTTTTAATCCAGTTAAGAATACAGCGGGCGCGGCAAGAACTTGATGCCTCATCCGCGCCCGCCGTAAAATTTTTGCAAAAGCCGACAAAAGAGTTTGTTGAAAATTTGCCGTTCAAATTGACTTACGCGCAAAGACAAGTGTCATGGGAAATTTTGCAGGATTTGGAAAAATCGCGGCCAATGAATCGTTTATTGCAAGGCGATGTTGGTTCTGGCAAAACAGTGACAGCCGCGATTGCCATACTGAACGTCGTGCTGAATGGATACAAAGTTGTTGTAATGGCGCCAACAGAAATTTTAGCGCAGCAGCATTTTAAAACTTTTCAAAAATTGTTTGCTAAAAATAATTTTAGAATTGCGATTTTGACGCGCGGCAGCAAGTTGGTTGGCGATGAAAAAATGACGCCGAAAAAAATGTTGAATATTGTTAATGCCGGAGAATTTGATTTACTGGTTGGCACGCACGCTTTAATTCAGGAAAAAATTAAAATTCCAAATTTGGGGTTTGTTGTTGTTGACGAACAACACAGATTCGGCGTAAAACAAAGAATGGCGTTGGCAAAAGCTAAACAACAAAATGTTGTTGTGCCGCATTTTTTGTCAATGACCGCCACCCCGATTCCGCGTACTTTGATGCTGACTGTTTATGGAGATTTGGATTTGAGCGTGATAAAGCAAATGCCAGCTGGTCGCAAACCGATAATTACAAAAGTGGTGGATGAAAATAATCGCGCGAAAGCTTACGAATTTGTGCGTAAAGAAATACAAGCAGGCAAGCCATGCCTACCGGCAGGCAGGCAGGCGTTTGTAATTTGTCCATTGATTGATCCGTCAGACACTTTGGGTTACAAATCAGCGAAACAAGAAAGCGACTTTTTGGCAAAGGATATTTTTCAAGATTTGAAAATTGGTTTGATGCATGGCAAGTTAAAATCCGCTGAAAAAGAAACGGTCATGGCAAAATTCAGCAACAAAGAATTTGATATTTTAGTTTCAACTTCAGTTGTTGAGGTTGGCGTGGATATTCCAAACGCCACGATAATGATGATTGAGGGCGCTGACAGATTTGGTTTGGCGCAGCTTCATCAGTTTCGTGGTAGAGTTGGTCGCGCAGAGCACCAGTCATATTGTTTTTTGTTTTCGTCTAATAATAATCCAGCGGCAATAAAGCGCTTGCAATATTTAGAAACTTGCATTGACGGGTTTAGCTTAGCTGAAAAAGATTTAGAATCACGCGGGGCAGGCGAGATTTATGGTAGCAGGCAGTCTGGTTTGCCAGAGTTTAAAATAGCTAAAATTACAGATTTTGAGCTTGTTGCTTTGGCGCAAAAACAAGCAAAATGGATTTTGGAAAACGCAAAAATAACGCCGGAATTATCAGCGCAAATGGAACGAATGGAATTTGTCGGACATTGTGAATAATTTAGTCTTGACATTTCAAGATGGTTTTGCTACACTAAAGCCATCTTTTTTGTTCGTCACAACCTGAAGGAGGGAACATGACGAAGAGAGTGAGGGGAAAGTTCGTAAAGGAAGCGGAGTATTGTTGCGGCTGCCATATGCGCGTGGCGCCGCAGGATCCGCGTCGCGTTCAGCTGGACGACGGTGCGCCGGCGCACAGGACTTGTCTCGGCAAGACGCTCTCACGGGCAGTAGAGATGAAAATGCCGGTGCAGGACCTCAAGCCGTTGTGTGAGGCAGTGCGCCGTAGCGTGGGCGAGTCTGCGTACGGCAAGTTGTTTGAGCGCGAAGTCCAGCCGGTGCTGATGGATCAGCGGCGTGAAGAGCAGTTCGCGCAGATAGCGCAGTTGCGTCGCGAGCGGCGACCGCAGGCCGCCAGAAAAGCTGGCGCCATGGCGTGAAGAACGTCACCCCCTTACTATAACGTAGTAGGGGGATTTTTTTATAAGTTAGAAATCAAATCTCTAATATTGCTGATTTTGCGCGCGGCAATAGAAAGGTTTGTCGGCGTATTTGGCGCGAGCGCGTGTTTGAAATTAAGTCGTTCCGCCTCTTTTAATCGTTGTTCAAGTTTTACAACATTGCGCACTTCTCCGCCGAGTCCAACCTCGCCGACAATAAGTGTGTTTTTTGGAATTATTTTGTCCAGTTTGCTGGAAAGAATTGCCGCGCAAACAGCAAGGTCAATTGACTGGTCGTTTACTTTAATGCCGCCGGTAATGTTTAGATGAATATCTTGGTTGGTTAAATTTATTTGTGTGCGTTTTGAAATTACCGCGGACAACATTTGTAAGCGGTTTATATCATAACCCGAAACTTTGCGTTGTGGATAACCAAAAACCGTTGGCGTGACAAGCGCTTGAATTTCAATTAAAAACGGTCGCGTGCCTTCCATGAAACAAGATATGGCCGTTCCTGATTGCTCGGCGGATTCAGATAAAAATATCTTATTTGGATTTTTCATTTCCAATAAACCTGTTTCAACCATTTCAAAAACTCCGATTTCATTTGTTGAACCAAAACGATTTTTAACACCGCGCAAAATGCGAGCGTCTTGGAATCTTTCGCCTTCAAAATAAAGCACAACGTCAACCAAATGTTCCAATGTTTTGGGACCTGCGATCGCGCCGTCTTTTGTGATGTGGCCGATTAAAATTATTGGAATATTTAGTTCTTTTGCAAGCATTAAAATTTTTGCGGCGCAACATCTTATTTGGCCAATGTTGCCGGGTTCTGATTCCATTTCGTCAGAATAAATTGTTTGGATTGAGTCAATCGCAACAAGCGTTGGTTTGAGTTGTTTAATGCTAGCAATTATTTTTTCCAAATTTGTTTCTGATAAAAAATTTACAGCTGCTGTAATATTCAATCTGTCATATCTTAATTTGATTTGTTCTGCTGATTCTTCTCCAGAGATATAAAGTAGGGGCGAGCCCACGGTTGTTTGAATGTGTTTGAAAATTTGTAAAAGCAATGTTGATTTTCCAATTCCCGGCTCGCCGCCAAGCAAAATCAAACTTCCGGGAACAATGCCGTTGCCAAGCACTCTGTCAAATTCCGCGAGATTTGTTTTGAGTCGCGGCGTTTTGTTTGGCGTGAGTTTTTGTAAGTCAATAATTTTTGCGGCGTCAAAAGAAACGGGAACTGCTTTTTGTTCCCTCCTTGAGATTGTTTCTTGTTGCAATGTTCCCCATGCTCCGCATTCTGGGCACCGTCCTTGCCATTTCAACGCCTGCGCTCCGCACTTGGAGCATGAGAATATTGTTTGATTTTTCGGCATATTATTTTATCGCGACTGGACAATTTCCTCCTGGTTCCGCTTGGAACAAATTTGTCACTCCATATTTGTCCATTATTCTTTCTTTTCCTGCTTTGCGAACCGAGGCTGCTTTGCCTTTGCCATATTGGAGTCCTCCTATCGCTGCTTCCTGCAACGTCTTATAATAGCCTCCTGTCCAGTCGCTTGGTTGATAACCACCGTCTTTTGGAGTGCAAACAGTTTTTCCTATATCAAACGCCTTTTCTTTGCAACGTTTTATAATTAGGGTCTGCCATGACAGCGCGAGTCCATTTTCAATATTTTCTCCGCCCTGGCATCCCCCTTTATTTAAGGTGCTTGTTAGGTTGTCTATCCCGCTGTTATGATAAAGGTAAAGCAACGTTGCCATATCAGGATCAGATAAATTTTTTGTGCCGGCGCAATTGCTTTCTATTATTTTTTTTGCACTTAATATTGCCTTAGTTATGCCAGCAGTTTGTAAATTAACATCAAAAAGTCTAGGATCGTTTTCAACAAGCTCGCCGGTAGCCAAGCCCAATTCTGAAAAATAATAATTCATTTTTTTCACGTCTTTCTCCCCCCCCAAAGTTCCTTCTATGGATGATTTTTTAAATTGGAACAATCCTCCAAAACAAGAGCAGTTGACTACGTATGGTTGAAAGCTGGATTCGTAGTCAGCGATCCCCATTAATATTTTCCAGTTGAAATTTCCGCAAGCGGCGAAATTTCTGAATGTCTGTTCAAAGTTTCCCGGAGGAATGGAAGTGCTGTTTGTTTGTATTCCGCAATGTTTTAAAACAGATTCGTGACCAGCTCCGCAAGTGCCGTCAGAATTTGCCGCTTCATCTTTGCCGAATAAAATATCGTCCATTGTCACTCTTTTTACTAATTCCATGTTGAAGGATTTTAGTTTTGTAAGTTCTGGATTTATAAAGTATAAAATAAGATATGCCGATAGAAGAATGATTAAGCCGCTGATGCTGCCAAGAATAGTTTTTTTGCTTTTTTCAACCCAAGATTTATTAAGACCGCTTAGCATGTAGAAAAACCCGCCGATAATCAGCAAAAGAGTGGCAAAAACCGCGCCGATAATTAGGGCATATTTATAAATCGCAAGCAGATATTCAGCGATCCACGGAATATCAATTGATTGTGGCTCGCCTTGGTCGTTTTTAGTTATTGTTGCGTTTGAAAACTGGGGGAGCGTTGGACTTGGTATATTTAACTTTGGAGATTGTGGAGCGCCTGCGTTTTCGCCTTCTGATGCGATTATTTTTGCAAAATTCGGAAGCGTTGGGATCGGTATATTTAACTTTGGTCCTTCTATGATTTCTGTGCTAGTTGTTTGGGCAAATGCAAATAACGGAAAGAGCATTAGTATTAAGTTAAGTAGTAAAAATAATTTACGCATAACCATTAGCCGTTGTTGTTATTTACAATCTCCTTTGGTAAATGTATAGCCGCCAGCTTCAGCGGACGCCACTCCTTGGCAGTCCATTTCTGTTAGAGCTGGAAGGGAAAGACCATTGTCTAGCAAACAACATCCGGTAGCTTCTTTTTCCGCTTGCGAGATTATGTCATCGCCAACTTTTCCACCGAATGCTTTATAAAATTCTGCTTCTGCGTTCGGCGCGGTTGATGGCACAGAGCTATAATAACTTTGAACGAGCGATAAGAAATGATTCCAGTCAAAAGCCGCGCCAGGATCACCGTGCGTATTATCTTGAACGTCAGCATGACCAACAATTCCAGGGCCTAAATCCCAGCAAACGCCCTCCTGACTCCAACTTGGACAATTTTGTGCCGGCGGAGACGTTGAGACTGCGCGCCGCATTTGGAGCACGAGTGAACGATTGTGTTTTTTTGCATGTTTTTTTATTAGCTACACGCACCTTGTTTCCATATTGGTAGATTGATGGCGTCTAATCCTTCACAAAATTGAACGGTTGAATCTGGAATCACTGTCCCATCTACTGTCGTGCAACACCCTATAGCGTTTGGATCTGCTGTCGGCACAACGCCTTCTTCGCACGCGCCGTTCCATTCAAAGTGCATTGGATCATAATAATTTTTCCATCCACCACCCCATATAAAATTATGTTTTTGGAAAATGTTAATCACCCATGCTGGGATATTCGTTGGGATTGGCTGCCCATTGTTGTAGTCTTTGCATTCTGTGTCATAAGTTCCATCCTTTAGTTTTGAGCAAGCTGGGTTTTGACACGTTGCAATGTCAACAGCAACTGCAAACCTGTGGGGAGATGGTTTCCATTGGCCCGTTTTATTTGATATGCAAGTTTCTTTTGGACATTCTGTTTCGGGGCAGCTCGCAACGCAGCGCCACACATATATCCATGGACGTTGTTTGTCTGATTTGTTAGAGAGTTTTTTGCCATTTGCCGCGGGCGCATTACACGGCGCATACACAATTTTTTCAAATTCCGGCCAGCGCGAGTCAGTCATTATTTCATTGCTGATTGCTTGAAAAATTGGTTTTACTACCTTTGCACATCCGCCAGTGTTATTATTTCCAAGGAAAGGGCACGAACTGTCTATGATAGCGGACATTTCAGATTTTGATTGTTTAACAACTTGATTCCAGCACGGGCCATGTTTTGTTTGGGAAATCCATTGTTGAAAGGGTTGGTCGTCAAAGATAACAGGTTCGCTTTTGACCATTGCGAGACGCAAGCTTTTTAATTTTGTGAGCTCTGGGTTGATTATGTACAAAAGCAAATAAGCGGCAAGAAGAATGATTAAGCCGCTAAGGCTGCCAAGAATAGTTTTTTTGCTTTTTTCAACCCAAGATTTATTAACCCCGCTTGTCATGTAAAAAAAACCGCCGATGATTACCAAAAGCGTAGCGAACACCGCGCCAATAATCAGGGCGTATTTGTAAATCGCGATTAGATATTCAGCAATCCACGGAATATCAATTGATTGCGGCTCGCCGGCCGCGTTTGTTGTGATTGTTGCTTTTGAAAAACTGGGAAGTGTTGGAATCGGTATGTTTAATGCCGGTCCTTCAACTGGATCAACGTTGGCTGGAGCTGTCCCTGTTGTTGGCCCCGCCAACGGTGGGGCGGTTTGGGCAAACGCGAAAATAGGATATAATAATAAAATTAAGCTGGTAAGCAATAATAATTTGCGCATGGCGAAGTTATTTTAATTGAATAGAGTGTAAGGTGTTGGTTTGTTTATCAACAAAATATAAATAGTCGCCATCAGGAGAGACAGTCATTTTATCAATTGTGTAATTATATTCCGGTTCCGCGATAAAACTTGTCATTCCTGTTGTTAAATCAATTTTGTAGACATAGTCTGGAATGGAATCAGCAATTTCCGGAGTTGTCCCAGCGTTGGCGGGCAATTCTTTTGGAACAGCGCAATAAGCAGTGTCATTGTCTCCAAAAGCGCATTTGTTCACCCATGTTTTTAAATTAATTTTTTTGTGATTATAGCCGACAGTTGTTGGCGAAGCATTAACTATGTATAAACACGGATCCATGTTTTCCACGGGATTGTATGTGCTGTACAATATTTTGTCACCAGCAGGCGACCAGTCATATTTAAAGCCAAGTCCTTTCGCGTCAAACGCTTGAAAATTTTCCTGATTTTGCCCGATCATTTGTATTTTTGTAGTAATACCGGTTCCGCCGCTTTTGAACAGCGCTATTACCTGCCCGTTTGGCGACCATTCAGGAAAAACATACATTGCTTTGTCGCCAACATTGTCAATGTATTTTTGGCCCGAGCCATCTGGATTGGCAATGGCAAGCCAGCTGTATTCTGGATTTGGATCCAAATCTTTAAACACAATTTTGTCACCAGCCGGGCTAAAGCTGAAATTTTGCCAGCTTTTTGGCAAAGTTGTTTGCTGTCCCGTCTTAAAGTTGAACAAAATATTTGATCCATCTGGGAATTCTAGAATCGCCTGATCGTCATCATTTGCCCACACAATATTTTTTACGTTTTTATAAATTTTATCTGTCAAAAGTTCTTTGTCGCCAGTTGATGTGATTTTATAAAACGCGCCAGAACTTGCGTCGTATGAATATAGTCCGCCAGTTTTAGTGACGCGAAATGATGGAGTAATGTCAAAGGAAAGTGTTTTTACGGCCGTTATTCCGCCTTTGGCAATGGAGTCTGGCTTTTTGCCTTCTGGCGCTGCAACTTTGGTGATTTTTTTCTCGGCTGCAAATTGTTCTGCGGCTTTTTGCGTTGAAACTTTTGTTAAATCTTTCGCTGGAAGCTTGCCAAGCGCTTGGCCGGAAATTTCTTCTTCGGTCAACGTAGTTGATGGCGTTGTCGGTCCTGCTCCCGTGAAAAAAAGATAGTAAATAAAAAAACCGATAACTCCTACGATTATAATAAAACCAAAAATCAACAGCAGTTTTTTAACAGGAATTTGCGGCATAAAAAGTAAAATTATTTTTATTTTTAAGGTAGTATTTCTTTTATTTTTTCAAGAAACACAACGACTAAAATTACTACAAACAAAATAAGCGCCACTGGCAAGCACGAACCAATTGAGCAACAACATCCGCTAATCGCTGGAATGATTGCTCTTTTTGCGACTTTTTTCGCGATCTTGCTGACTTTTTTTGCAGAGCTACTATGTTGGTTGTTGTCGTTTGATAATGGATTGATTGCCATGATATTAATTTTATCACATTTGGGCGTGAATTGCTAAATCATGTCGCGCAAAGCTTTAACGCGCTGTTCAATTGGTGGGTGAGTGGAAAAAAGAGAACTAAGAATTCTTTTGCTGGAAAAATATGGGCTGGCAAAAAATAAATGCGCGGTCGCGTTGCTGAATCGTTGCATTGGTTGTTTATATTGGCTGATTTTTTCAAGAGCGCGCGCTAATCCTTCTGGGTATCTTGTTAAAAGCGCGCCAGATGCGTCGGCTAAAAATTCTCGTTTGCGGGAAATCGCAAGTTGAATCAATTGTCCGATAATCGGTGAAAGTATTATTAAAATAATTCCGACAATCGCTAAAATGCCGCCGCTATTTTTATTATTGTTCAGCCGTCGTCCGCCGAACAAAAAACTGCGCGTGAACATGTCCGCGATAATTGACAACGCGCCAACTAAAACAACAACCAGCGTCGCCAGACGGACATCATAATTTTTTACGTGCGAAAGTTCGTGCGCGATAACGCCTTCCAATTCTTCATTTTCCATTATCTGAATTAGCCCGGTTGTTATCGCGATTGACGAGTGTTCTGGGTTGCGGCCGGTTGCAAACGCGTTTGGCGCGGGATCATTGATTATATAAACTTTTGGCGTTTGCAATCCGGCCGCGATGCAAAGATTTTCAACTATTCGGTAAACATAAGGATTTTCTTCTTTGCTGATTGATTTTGCGCCAGCGGAAACCAGCGCGATTTTATCGCCGGCAAAGTAGCTGATTCCTACCATGAACATTGAAATTACAACAGCAACAACCAAGGGCGAATATCCATAATTCAAAACGCGCGACAAAATATAACCAATTCCAGCAATTAAAATGAAGAATATAAAAATCAAAAATATTGATTTGCGTTTGTTTGAATCAATTTGGGAATACATACTAGAATTTAACGGCGACCGGTTGTTTTTCTGATTCTTCCGCGGCAAAGAAATCAAATTTGGCGAATCCGAAGATGGCGGCGATTATGTTGCTTGGAAAAGTTTCTCGTTTGATGTTAAAATCACGAACATTCCCGTTATAAAATCTGCGGGCGGCCTGGATTTTATTTTCCGTGTCAGAAAGTTCGTCCTGCAATTTTGCAAAATTGGTTGACGCTTTCAAATCCGGATACGCTTCGGCTACCGCGAACAAAGATTTTAAAGTCGCGGAAAGCATGTTTTCAGCGTTTTCAATTTGTTTTTTGTCTCCAGATGCTTCGGCGTTCATTGCTGACGCGCGGGCGATTGTCACTTTTTCAAAAAGTTCTTTTTCGTGCGCCGCATAACCTTTCACCGTTTCCAATAAATTTGGAATAAGGTCGTACCTACGTTTGAGCTGGACGTCAATATCTGACCAAGCTTCTTGCGCGCGATTGCGCAAACGGATGAATCCGTTGAATACAACGATGAGCCAAAAGATGATTACCGCGACAACCGCGATAATAATCCAAACAAACGTTGGGATTGTGTTCATAAGATTATAATGTTAAGTTAAGTTTGCATTTCTTATCAATATTGTATAATTAAGCAATCTGAATTGCAAATTCGAAGCGCGAAGTTCGAAATACGAAACAAGTTCGAAACACGAATTTCCCAATGTTTGAAACGTTCTGATTTCGAATTTGGAATTTGTTTAGGATTTAGGATTTCGAATTTCGTATTTATAAGTTTATGGACAACATTTTTAAAGCTTACGACGTGAGAGGCGTTTACCCGAATGAATTGAATGAGGAAATAATGGAAAAGATCGGAGGGGCTTTTGTTAAATTTTTAGGCGCAAGTTCAATATTGGTTGGTTGCGATATGCGAATTTCTACGCCGCAGCTGGTTGAAGCGTTTAAGCGAGGAGCGTTGAAAGGTGGCGCGCAAGTGACTGACCTTGGGCAAATTAGTACTGACTGTTTATATTTTGCTTCTGGGAAATATAATTTGGCTGGCGCTATGATTACTGCGTCGCACAATCCAAAAGAATGGAATGGCGTGAAATTTTGCCGAGCTGGCGCAGAACCGATTGGGGCTGATTCTGGTTTGCGAGAAATTGAGTCATTAGTAATTAAACAAAGTATTTTGTCGGAATTTCGCGACCATTGCCAAAGTTTTATTGATAAAACAAAGCTGCGATCATTGAAAGTTGTGATAGACGCGGGAAATGGAATGGCAGGCAAAATGGTTCCAGCTGTTTTTCAGGGGTTGCCGATTCAAGTTGTCCCGTTATTTTTTGAGCTTGATGGAAATTTTCCAAATCACCAGCCAAGTCCGATTGAAAAAAAGAACAACTTGGCGTTGATTGAGCGGGTGAAAGTTGAGCGCGCGGATTTGGGTTTGGCGTTTGATGGTGATGCTGATCGTGTATTTTTTGTTGATGAGCACGGAGAAATGGTTGATAGTTCGTTTATCACCGCGATGATTGCGAAAAAAATGCTGGAAAAATTTCCACGCGAAAAAATTATTTATTCTGTGACAGTCAGCAACGCTGTGCCAGAGTTGGTCGCGAAAATGGGAGGCAGCGCGATTTTAACGAAAGTGGGGCATTCGTTTATCAAACAAGTGATGAAAGAGACCAATGCGATTTTTGGTGGGGAACATTCTGGGCATTATTATTTTCGCGATAATTTTCGCGCGGATAGTGGAATAATCGCGGCATTGATCGTGTTGGAAATGTTGAGCGAAGCCTCGGCGCAAGACGGGCGAAACGGCAAACCGTTTTCAGAATTGGTTGGCGAATTCCAAACATATCATAAAATTGAAGAGACGAATTTTCAGGTTGCCGATGTCAAAGTTGTTTTGGAAAATTTTAAAAAACAATTTGGAGCGAATTTGGCGCAAGATTTTGATGGAATGAGTTTTGAATTTAAAGATGCTTTTGGAAAAATAGAATGGTGGTTTAATGTCCGCGCGTCAAATACAGAGCCGGTTTTGCGGTTGAATTTGGAGGCAAAGACAAGGGAGTTGATGGCAGAGAAGTTTGGTGAGATTGCTTCAATAATAAAATACCCCCGCTAAGTTTTAGCGGGGGACTTGCTTTACGCGCCAGCGCCTGCTTCCGGCGCTGGCGTTTCGGTTGCGTCCGGTATCTTTACCAGCGCAACGAATTCTCTGAATGTTTGTGACTCTAACACCTGCTCTTCGACGCATGTCTCGAACGCCATCTGAATCGTTGTCTTTCCGTTGTTACTGGCTACGAGCATCTGCGCGCGTTGCAAACACTCGGCGTACATTCTGACGGCTTGCAATATCTGTGACTTTTTGGGCCATTTTTTGCAACCGACAGCAATGTCCATAACGACGCGGTAAACAAAGTCTCCGAAAAAGCGTTCGTCGGCACATTTGTTGCGCAGTTCTTTCTCTCTTTCGCGTGCGGCCTTGAGCTCTTGCTCGTTTGTGTTGAGTTGACTGAAAATAGGGAAATCATCCGCAGTAGCGGAGTTGATCAGTCGGAGCGCTGATGGAATTTCAACTCGCACACGTGGGGACGCTGCCCCGAGTGTTTTGATTACCCCGCTTCCAAATCCCAGCTCAATCATCCACGTTGCATAGTTGCCAGTACATTTCGTAAAGTATATGCGAGTGGGAATCCAGTTTTTTTCATTTTTCGGTAGGATCTTGGGCTTGCGGAACTTGCTCGTGGAAATCCAGAGAATTGCGCCTGGAATTTCGTGGTCCGGCTTGATCGCAGAATTCCAGTAGGGCTTGTCTTCCTCGTCTCTAAACGGCTTGTCAGGATGCGAGTGAAACTGATCGTCTTTGTCAGCGAAAAAGTAGAATCCTTGTCCGATGACCGAATGCCGGATGAACTTGCACAGGATCGTCCCCGCAATGAGCAATAAGACTAATGTGAGCAGACCCGTCAGCAGCATTGGCAGTCCTGTCGTGAAAAGAAACAGGAGGGCAGCGAAAGCGCCAAGAAAGATGAGTCCAATTGCTTCGGCGACAGACCACCAACTTTGAGGAAAAACTTTCCAGTACTCTTCGCATGCCGCACATTTCTTCATCTCTTCAACCATGACCGACTCCTTTCGCAACAGGCCCGTTTGTCCCATTGCTCAAGTGCGTTGGTTAGCCTTTTCCAAGACCCTGTGCCTTGAAAATACCTAACCGCAGCGTTGTTAATGAACAGGACAACTTTATCATTTTTTTAAAAAGAAGTCAAATTGGATGGGATGTCATTTCGACCCCACATCGTGGGGGAGAAATCCCTCGTAAAGATTCTGCGAAGGGATTTCTCACCCTTTTCAAGGGTTCGAAATGACAGTGCGCTAGGTTGCGTTGGTTATTTCGTTTATGGTATCATTATAAAGATATGTTGACAGTGATTATTTTTATTTTAGTTTTAGGCGCGCTGGTTTTTGTTCACGAGTTGGGTCATTTTATTTCTGCGAAAAAATTGGGCATACGGTCAGATGAATTTGGTTTTGGTTTTCCGCCGAGAATTTGCGGGCTTAAAAAAGTGGATGGCAAGCGAAAGTTTTTTTGGGGAAACGTGAATGTTCAATCAGAAGACACGATTTATTCTTTAAACTGGATTCCACTGGGCGGGTTTGTAAAAATAAAAGGCGAGGATGGTGAAAATAAAGAAGAAAAAGACAGTTTTGCTTGCCGCAAACCATGGCAGAGATTTGTGGTTTTGAGCGCTGGCGTTGCAATGAATTTTTTGTTTGCGGCCGTAATATTCATGTTTATTTTTTCCATTGGCGCGCCGCAAGGAATTGATGATGGCAATTCTCGTTTTATAAAATCAATCAAAGAACCGGCTGTTCAGGTAATACAAATAGTTCCAAATTCGCCAGCTGAAAAAGCGGGAATGAAATTGGGAGATGTGATTTCTATGATTGGCGGCGCGCCAGTTAAAAATGTTGATGAGGTGCGCGCCGCGTTAAAAGATAAAGATGGAAAAGAAGTGGTTGTTCAAATTGCGAGAATCGGTGAGACTCAAACATTGAAAATTACGCCAACAAAAATGGATAGCGCGGACGGCGCGGCACTTGGCGTTGGTTTAACCGCGACAGGAATTGTCACTTACAAATTTCCATATGGTTTATGGATTGGCCTTAAAACAACGGTATTGCTGACTGGCGCCATTGTCCAAGGGCTTTATTTGGTAATAAAAAACTTGATTATTTCCGCGCCGATTGGCGTTGACGTGGCCGGTCCTGTTGGCATTGCGGTAATTACCGGTCAAGCGGCGCGCATGGGTTTTGTCTATTTGCTCCAGTTCACAGCATTGCTGTCAATCAATCTTGGCATTATTAATTTTTTGCCATTTCCGGCATTGGACGGCGGTCGCGTGTTGTTTTTGCTGATTGAAAAAATACGGCGCAAACCAATTGACCAAAAAATTGAAAATGTGGTTCATACCATTGGATTCGCGTTGTTGATTGGGCTTATTGTTTTAATTACCGGTAGAGATATTTGGGGATTAGTTGGCTAAAATACGAAGCACGAAACCCGAAACCCTAAACAAGCTCGAAATTCGAATTTCCCAATGTT
Source organism: Candidatus Falkowiibacteriota bacterium (assembly GCA_043798985.1). Taxonomy (GTDB): domain Bacteria; phylum Patescibacteriota; class Patescibacteriia; order UBA11705; family JACRDX01; genus JACRDX01. The sequence goes on from JAZDOE010000003.1 coordinate 35,162, forward strand.
TAAAACATTCTGATTTCAGGTTTCGCATTTGTTTCGGATTTAGTGCTTCTAATTTCGAATTTACAAGTTTTATGGCCAAGATATTACAATTTCGACCAGCAGAGCAATTTACCCCGCCAATGGCGGGACCGCAAACTGAAAAACGCGAAAACGCGCTGGATTTTAAAATTTGGTTGCAAAAATTTGATGAATTGAAAAATTATTGGTCAGCGCAACAGGACGATTTTTTGGCAAAACGAGAAGATCGCGATGTTTATGATATTGAAGAAGAAGGCGTGGCAATTGGCGCGGAAACGCAGGTTTTGCGGGATTTTCAAGATTTTTTAGTGCGCAACTTTATAGAAAAGCGCGTGCCATTGATTGAAGTTGATGGTGATGATTTTAAAAAAATTGAAGGTGGTGAAAAATTGATTCAACACTTGCGCGTAGCAGGTTATGACTTTGAAAAGCTAATGAAATATTGGCAAGGCAAATATAACAAATATCGTTTGAATTGGTCTAGTTCGGTTTTTGGGGAAGCGCAATTGTTTTTAGATGTTATTAAAGATGAAAAAGAGAAAGCAAAAATTGAAAGAGAATTGTTTGGTTTGATGGCGCGGATGAAAATGGTTTATAAAATGGAGATTGATGGTGTTGATGAGACAACCCGCGCGATTGCAATGAAAGAGCGCGAGCTGTTGCTCGGGGCAGTTGATGATTTTTTGGAAGATTTGATGGAATATTGTCGCGCTAATTTAGTTGGCGCAAGCAGTCGTCGGAACGCCGGTTGATTGATTAACCCAAAAACTGATTGAGCCGCCGCAGGGACCGGCAAACGGATCGTCTAGAGGATATCCGTATTTTTTTATTTCAAAATGCAAATGCGGACCAGTTGATTTTCCGGAATTTCCGGTTTTTCCGATTTTTGCGCCGCACAAAAGCGACTGATACCATGGCACAGTTCCTTTTGTCATATGACCATAAATTGTAATTTCGCCAATGCCATCTGTCATGTTGTTTTCGTGATCTATTTTAACGTAATTGCCATAGCCACTGCCGCACGTGCTGGTCCAACTTCCTTGGTCAGGACAATTGTCATAGCGATAATAAAGTCCGCCTTTTGCCGCGGAATATATTTGCGTTCCTTTCGCCGCAAGAAAATCTGTTCCTTTGTGGCCATTGTAAGTTAAATTTGCACTGCAATAATAATTTTTCAAGCCGGCCGCTTTATCATTGTCATAGTAGGCGCTGAATACAGCGCCGATTGTTGTATTTAGCGGCCGGCGGAGTTTTACAAATGCGGCGTTGGTTGTTGAGCAGGCGACGCACATAAGAGCGATCATGATTGTGATGAAAAGTTTGTGGAACATATAAGTATAATGTCAAATATCAAATTTCAAATATCAAATCAATGTCAAAATTTTAATTTCAAATGTCAAAATATTATTTTTGTTTTGTTATTGCGGAAAATATTAATGTTAATTCATGCGCTTCCTGCCAAAGCTTTCTGCCCGCATCTTTGTTTGTGGGATTTTCTATTGCGATAATATGCAGCCAATACATCGTTTCCTTAGATTCTTTTTTGCAGATGCCGAGTTTGTGATAGAAATCTTTTTTGGATTCTGCCCCGTCTGCTTCGGCGTAATTCGCGCCAATGCTCGTTGCCGATCGGATCAATTGTTTTGTCATAATTTCATTGGCCGCAGTCTTTACGAGGTTTTTAACAAAATTAATGACATCGCAGCTAAACGCAGTTGTGCGCGAAGCAAGATTATATTTTGGTTTGAGCTCAGTATTTGTCATTTGAACTTTGGATTTGATTTGGCATTTGATATTTGAACTTTGAAATTATTGCACGAGGTTTCCATTTACATCAACATTAATAATATTTTTCGGGCTGGTGTTTGTTAAAATGCTGATAATTTTTCCATCTTGATTCCATGTTGGCGACTTGCCAAAAGAAATTCGCTGGCTGCGCAAGATTGAATTTAAATCTGCCGCAAATTCTAATAACCAAATTTCATTGTCCGATTCAAAAATTAGATATTTGCCATTTGGCGACCAGCTAGGTTGCTCGGTTGGTATTGGCACAGTAGTGTTTGTCACGAATTTTTGGCCAAGGTTTGTTAATTGTTTGCGGTTATTGCTGGTTGTATCAACTATAAAGAACGAAGCAAGCCCTTCTGGGCTCAAAGAATTAAAAATAATTTTTGTTGCTTTGGGAGAAAAAATCGGCGCAAAGTCTTCAGGGCTGTTTGTTATTTGTCGCTCTTTGTTGGTTGTAAGGTTAAAAATGAAAATGCCGCGGCTGTTTTCAAAATAATCATTTGATTGCCAATTGTCAGCAAGCTTTTGATACGTTAAAAATTTCTCGTCAGCGGAAATTGTTGGCGACATTACTTTGTCCGCGATCGTGGCAATGTTTGCGCCATCAAAACTCATGCTGAACAATTTTGCTTCATTTGTTAAATAAAATATTTTTTGCGAACGTAAGGCGATGAGGGCGTCAATAACATTTTTGTCGTTGATAAGTTGTTTGTGAATTGTTGCCTGTTTGTTTATTAACCAAAGATCTCCACTGCCGATGGCTTCGCTTGCCGTAAGTTGTTCTTTGATTGTTTCCGCGTAGACCGCAAAATCGTCCTGTTGATCATAAAGGCGCGCGGCAATATTTGCCGCGACTGTTTGCTGATTATCCGCGTTGATTAACATTAGAGAGTTGTTTGCGAGAGAAAAAAGCGCGGCGGCAGACTGTTTGGGCGTAATAAAAAATTGAACCGCGAGAATAATGGCGACCGCAAGAAGCAGGGGAAGTAAGATTTTGCGCATAAGGGCGTGGATAATTTTTAATTTTCCCCAAAGGGGTCCCTTCGGGATAATTTTTAATTTTAAATGAATTTTTAAATTCTAATATCTAACTTAGAATTTTTTTTGTTCGTTCGTTGTGGCAGTTCTGACTATTTTACTGAATATTAGCGTTAACTCTTGTGCCTCTTGCCATAATCGGCGCAATGCTTCTTTTTCTTGAGGATAGTACTCTGCAATCATGCGGAGCCAATGTTTCGTTTCCTGCGTTTCTTTTTTTGCGATGTATATTTTGTTTTTGAAATCTTTTTTCGAACTTGCCCCATTGGCTTCCATATAATTTGCACCGATGCTAGTTGCTGCGCGTATAAGTTGGATGATCAAAGGTTTAGACAACGGGGAAAGCGCTAGTCGTTTTGAAAACTTAATTATCGCAATGCCAAAATTGGCAGTACGCTCTTCCAAATCATAAATTTTGGTGGTGGTCAGCTCGCGGTCAAGGTGCGGTTTAATTCAAGCATATATCAGGACTCGCCCTATAATTAAATTGAGGGTTGTGGATAAAAGACCCCTACGAGTTTCATTCATGTCCAATTTGTTGTATACTAACAATGACGTGTATGCCAAAAACAAAAATCAAAAAGAAAATTGAAAATCCCGCATTGGTTGACGAAGTGAATTTTGCAAAAGCAGAAGTGAGCTATTTTAAAGGCTTGAGTATTTTTTTGGTGTGCCTATTGGTTTTAATTTTCTTTTCATTCAGTTCTTTGTTCGCGTTGATGTATTTGGAAACGCGATATATCAGCATTCAGGTTGATGAAGCTGTGACAAGTTTGAAAAGCACAACTGTTGGAAATTGCAGCTGCGATTTGTGTGAACAAAAGGCCTCGGCTGAAAGTTCGGCGACGCAGGTTGAACAACCATCTGCGGCGATTGATTTTTCCAAATGGATGAATTTTGACAAATATGGTTTTGAAATTTGGTTTCCAAACACTTGGTCATATCTGGATTTGCCAAACCAAAAGCAGGTGCATTTGTTTGTTGATGGCGTGGTGCGCGAAGAATTGAATGGCGAGTGGGGTGATGTTGTTGTGTCATTGGCGAGCAAGGATAATTATAAGGATAAATTCGCAAAAGAGGTGATTGATATTGGCGGAACTTATGGGTTTAATTATGCGGTGAAAAAGGGGACAAGTGAAAGCGAGGTGATCATCGTCCCCGTTGCAAAAGGTTTTGTTGAGCTGCATATTTATAAGATTCAAAATGGAAAAACCATAATTTCGCAGGATATTGTTAGCGCTTTGGTTAGTAAGTTTAGCTTGTAGGCGAGTAGCAGAGTAGCTTGTAGGAAGTTAGGAAAAAGAGTCCAAAGTTTACTATATCCTGTCTTATTTTAGCTAAGTTTCTTGGGCGCGATTGACTTCGCGCTTTTTATGTGCTATAATGATTTGTTCTTTGATTTAAGGTCATAGACAACTGGCTGGGAAAATCCCCTGCCCTTTTCAAGGAGGAAGTTATGAACGAGGAAACCATGAACAAGGCGTTGCGTCAGGTTCGTAGGATTGTTGCGCGGGAGACGGTGGCAAAGTTCGCGGGTGTTCTCGTGAAGGTTCCGGCGCAGGGCGGACTGCAGTTCATTGAGAAGAGTTTGACCGTTCCGGAGTACTACAACTCCGCGATGAGCTGCGCTGTTGGAACAACTGGAGCGGAACACATCAACAGGATGTTCTTCGGACTCATGCCGAGCGAGGACTGCGGTCGCGAACGGCTTTTCGACATGATCGTGCAGAAGTGGACGCTGGAAGACGGTGAGTGGTACATCCATTTGCTGTTCACCAAGTCCGACCGCAAGATCGCGAAGCACACGTTGTCATTCCCGCCCAAGTTCAGGGCAGACGCGACAGACATTCAGCTCTCGCACAACGGACTTAGCTTCGTTCGGGTACTGGACGCGGAGACGTTCGTCTCGACGTGCGGCGAGTGCGGCAAGCGGATCTACTCCAGCCACGCGCCGAATCCGAAGTTCGCGCGGAACGCGGCCGAGGCGAAGGCTACGGGCAAGGAGCGCTACAAGTGCCCGGACTGCTTGCCGAGAGAGCTGCGGGTGCCTGCGCCGCCGAAGACTCGCTTCGAGCGGGATCAGGAGGAACTGCGGCAGGCGCAGTTCAGAGGAATGCGGCGCGGTTAGTCTGCGCCATCCCCCTCACTACAACGTAGTGGGGGGTGATTTTTTTGTTGTTATCTTGAATTGGACGTGATAAAATATAAACAAATATGGTCGTGATTTATTATATTATTGTTTTTGTTTTCGGATTGTGCGTGGGTAGTTTTTTGAATGTTGTAATTGAGCGCACTTTGCGCGACGAATCAATTGTTTTTCGCGCGTCACATTGCCTGATGTGTGATAAAAAAATCAAGTGGTATGACCTTTGTCCATTGATAAGCTATTTATTCTTAAGATGCAAATGCCGGCAGTGCGGCGCGAAAATTTCTTTACAATATCCATTGGTTGAATTATTCACCGGACTTTTTGCAATGCTGTGCGTTTATGGATATCTTGGTTCATTTTCAACGTTATTGAACAACGAAGTTTTTTGGCTGCTGAATTTTTTCATTTGCTGTGTGTTAGTGGTTATTTTCACGTCAGATATTCGCTATTATCTAATTCTTGATGAAGTAATGATTCCCGGAATTTTTTTCGTGTTTTTTGTCAAATTGTGGCTGGGCTATGAAAACAACATATTGTTGCACGAATTAAAATATTTGTTGGTTTCCGGCGCGATCGGATTCTTGTTCTTTGGCGTGCAATATTGGTTGTCCAGCGGAAAATGGATTGGCGGAGGTGACATGCGCTTGGGCGCGTTCATGGGCGTGGCATTGGGCTGGCAAAAATTGCTGGCAGCTTTGGCAATCGGCTATATTATCGGCGCGATTGTGGCAGTAATATTGTTGCTAAAAAAACAGACGTCGTGGAAAAGCAAATTGCCGCTGGGCGTTTTTTTGTCATCAAGCTCAATAATCGCACTGTTTTGGGGAGAGAAAATTATTGAATGGTATTTGACAATATTGAAATAATTTTGAATTTCGAATTTTTAATTTTGAATCAAGGTTTAATGTCTGAATGTTTGAATGTTTCAAAATTCAGATTTTAAAATTCAATCAAAATTCGAGCTTCAAAATTCAAAATTTTAACTATGTCTCGTGGATTTACAATTATTGAATTGTTGGTTTCAATGGCGATTATTGTTGTATTAACAACAATGGTGACGATCGCGTTTGGTTATAATCAACAACATAAAGTGTTGGTCGCGAATGGCCAGGGTTTTTTGAATGTTTTGAAAGAAACGCAAACAAAAGCCTTGTCAGGCATTAAAGATCCTGCCACAAAAATTATGCCGGCTGGCGGATATGGAGTGCGCATTAACGCGACTCAATATTTTGTGTTCGCGGATAGCAATTCTAACGCGAAGCTGGACATTGGCGAAACATTGGCGACTGGTAATCTTGAAAAAAACATTCAGTTCAAAGTTCCGCAAAGCGACATTGTTTTTTTGCCATACAAAACAATTGATTCGGTTTGTTGGAATACTGTGTGCGCTGATGCTGTTGTCAAGATTATTTCACTTGAACAAACGCAGACAAAAGAAACATATTCAATTTATTTGGATCAAAAAATCGGAAAAATTTGGGCGGAATAGGTCTGTTGCGAAGGGATTCCTCACCCTTTTCAAGGGTTCGGAATGACATGCACAGCGATTCATGCGTAATTATGAATAATCAAAAAGGCCAGACAATTATTGAGGCAGTTGTGGCAATCGCAGTGATCAGCTTGGCGATGCTGGGCTTTTTGTCGCAGGCAACGAGCAATTTTGTGATGGGCCGAACGAGTGAAAATCATTTTATCGCGTATAATTTGGCGAGCGAGGCGATTGAAGTAAGCCGAAACGTGCGCGATTCAAATTGGCTAAAAGGTTGTATTGATCCGGCTGTTCCTGCGAAATGTTTTTTGTGGAATAGCGGGCTGGCAAATGGTACTGATTATTCGGCTGTGTTGAATTTTAACGCAACAACCGGCAATTGGTTATTGGATTTCTCGCCAAAAGATTTAGCAACGTGCGGAGGGGCGTGTTTGGCTGGCGACAAAACAAAATTTTCGCGCATGGTTTTTTTACAACCTGTTTGCAAAGACAAATTTGATTGCCTTGCCGATGGCGGGGTAAACGGGATTTGCGGTGATGGAGAAAAGTGCGCTGGCGAGCAAATTGGAATTAAAGTGACAGCACAAGTTGGCTGGAGCGAGGCAAGCGGGCTGAAAACGTACGAAGCAACGGAATATTTGTATAATTGGAAGTAGAAAATTTTGAATTTCTAATTTTGAATTTTGATTGAATGTTGAATGATTGAATGTTTTAAAATTCGAAATTGACAATAGGTATGGTTGACTCAACGGGACAGCGTGGGTTTTCTTTAATAGAATTGCTCGTGGCAATGGCGGTTTTTTTGACTGTTTTGTTGGTTGCCACTGATATTTTTGTTTCTGTTTCTCGGCGCGAGCAACAAACACTTATACAACAGCGAGCGCTGAACGAGTTGCGCTATGACCTTTACTTTTTAACGCAACAAGCAAAAATCAATCAGATAAATTATGAAATGTATCCGGAAAAGTTAAACATTGTTGAAACACAATTGTTTTTGCAGGATAAAAATGAAAAAGTGATAATTTTCAAATTATCTGACCAAAGTTGCGTTGCCGGCGTGAAAAAATGTTTGCTTTATTTTAAGGAGGGCGTTGGCTGGAAAACTTTGTCGTCAACCGCAGTTGATTTTGATTTTATGAAATTTTACATAACGCCAAATAAAAATCCGTTTGATTTGGACAAGACGACTGGAAAGTACGCGGCAGATGATCAGCCGAAGGTGACAATTGTTGCGCAGGCGTTTGCGCCGGGCCAGCCGGACAGAAAAATAAATTTACAGACAACCATAAGCGGGAGGATATATGGGAGATAAATTTTGAATTTTGAATTTCGAATTTTGAATCAAATCTGAATGTTTTAATTTTGAAACATTCAATCATTCAACATTCAATCAAAATTCAAAATTCTAATTTCAAAATTATTTAATATGTCTGATCAGCAAGGAAATGTCTTGGTTTATACAGTGCTCGCGGTCGCGGCAATCTTGAGTACTATTTTGATTGTGTCAAATTTGATGATTGGCGAAATTCGGCAAGCTGGAAATTTTGACAACATGATTAAAGCAACGTACGCGGCTGAAAGCGGGGCAGAATGGGGAATTTTTAATTTGCGCAAAAATAATATTATGATTGAGAGCGATTGCGACATGCCAGACGTTGATTGTTATGCTGGAGTAGATGAAACTGGCGTGAAAAAATTGCAATCTGATTTGCCGCAAAACCAGACATTGCAAATTGATTTGTATAATCCGATAAAATTGAACAAGGCTTCTGGCGTTGAGTCAATGAAAATTGGTTGGTTGGGCGCTGGCTGGGTTGAAGTGACATTGGTTGAATGGCAGGCCGGCAGCCAGGTTGTTTGGAATGACAATGCAATGCAAAAATTTTTGTTTAACGCGCCGGCCGTTTTAAATGTTTTTAATAAAAGTAAAAATTATATTGTCCGATTAAAATCTTTAAACGCGCCATTGGCCGCGTTGTCCGTTGAAATTTTTTCTGGTGACAACGCGGCGGGCGCAGCCCTGCCGTTCCCTCAATTTGTGCGTGTGACTGCCGAGGGAACGGCCAATGGCGCGTCGCAAATTATCAATGTTGATTTGCCGAAAAAATCCCCGCTCATGGGTTTATTTGATTACGCGTTGTTTAGCGAGGAGGATATTATAAAGTAGCTTGTAGCTGGTAGCTTGTAGCAGGGTAGGTTTTATGGAATCATATAAGGATTTAATTGTGTGGCAACGTTCAATGGAGTTGGTTGTGGCGATTTATGAATTGACGGATAAATATCCGCGAAATGAGTTGTATGGGTTAATTGCGCATACGCGGAAAAGTGCCATATCAATACCATCAAATATTGCGGAAGGACGGCGCAGAAATACCAGAAAAGATTTTCGGCATTTTTTGACCCATGCTTATGCGTCAGGAGCTGAACTTGAAACGCAAATTGAAATTGCAAAGCGGTTGAATCTGTCGGAGCGCGCAAGTTTTGAAAAAGTAGATTGTTTGTTAAATGAGATCATGCGCATGTTAAATACAATGATTATTAAGTTGGTTGATTAGCTACAAGCTACCATCCTACCAGCTACAAGCTATGAACAAACAAGAAACAAAAAACCGATTGAAAAAATTATACGAGCAGTTGGCTGAAACTGATTACGCGTATTATGTTTTGGACACACCGATAATGTCTGACGCCGCTCGCGACAGTTTGAAAGATGAAATTGAAAAAATAGAAGCTGAATTTCCGGATTTGGTTTTGCCAGATTCGCCGACGCGCAGAATCGGCGGAATTAAAAAAGGTTTTAAAAAAATTCGGCATGAAATTCCAAAATATTCTTTGGACGATGTTTTCAGTTATGACGAAGTTCGCGATTTTGACGCGAAAGTAAAACGAGCGTTGAATTTTCCCCGCCATGGCGGGGTGAAGCCAAAAGATAAAAAAATAAAATACACTTGCGAATTGAAAATTGATGGCTTGAATATTTCGCTTCATTATAAAGATGGTGTTTTCGAAAAAGCGGTCACGCGCGGAGATGGAATTTTTGGCGAAGACGTGACACATGCGGTAAAAACAATCAAAACAATTCCTTTGCGGTTGCGCGAAAACATTGATGTTGAAATCGGCGGCGAAGTTCACATGCCAATTGCCAGTTTTGAAAAATTAAATTTGGCAAATCAAAAAAATGGGCGCCAGTTGTTTGCAAATCCTAGAAATGCGGCGGCAGGTTCAATTCGCCAGTTGGATCCAACGGTGACAGCTGACCGCGATTTGGATTTTTACGGTTGGGCGATTTATAATTTTGAAAAATTAAATTTAAAAACGCAGGAAGAAATGTTGGGTGAAATGAAAAAACTTGGTGTAAAAATAAATAGCAATTTTAGGGTTGTTGATGGCATTGAAGATGCCATAAATTTTTGTGAAAGTTGGAAAGACAAGCGGAAAAAATTGCCATATGAAATTGATGGCGCGGCCATAAAAGTTAATGATTTGGATTTACAAAAAAGATTGGGCCGCGCCACAAAATATGTTCGCTTGGCGTGCGCTTATAAATTTCCGGCGGAAGAAGCGACAACGATTTTGCAAGATGTAAAATGGCAGGTTGGCAGGACTGGCGCGTTGACGCCGGTCGCGCATTTAAAACCAGTTCGCGTTGCTGGCTCAACAGTTTCGCACGCGACTTTGCACAATATTGATGAGATAAATCGTAAAGATATCCGCGTCGGCGACACGGTAATAATTCAGAAAGCTGGCGATGTGATTCCTGCGATTATAAAATCTTTGGAAAAATTGCGCGACGGAAGTGAAAAGAAAATTCGCGCCCCGAAAAAGTGCCCGATTTGTGGCGGAAAAGTTGAGCCGCGCGGAGATGAAGTCGCTCTGCATTGTAAAAATAAAAATTGTTTTGCGCGCGAGTTGCAAAAATTGATTCACTTTGCGTCAAAGCATGGAATGAATATTGATGGGCTTGGCGATAAAATAATTGAGCAACTGGCAAATGAGGGCATGATAAATTCGTTCGCTGATATTTATGATTTGAAAGAAGGCGATTTGTTGGAGCTTGAGCGGTTTGCTGAAAAATCAGCGAGCAATTTGATTGAATCAATAAACAATAGCAAAGCCGTCACATTGAATAAATTTTTATTTGCTTTGGGAATTTTGCATGTTGGCGAAGCAACAAGTTTCACGTTGGCGCGAGCGTTTGCAAGTCAAGACTTAGAAAACTTTTTGGAAAAAATTTCCAGCGCAAAAGTTGAACAATTGGAAAAGCTGGAAGATTTTGGCGCAAAAGTCAGCCAAAGCGTTTATGATTATTTTCATGATGAAAAAAATATAAAAATGATAAAAGGTTTGTCGCGGCTCGGCGTTAGATTAAAACCAATGGAAGGCCTCGCCGCGAAAGCCGGAATATCCGGCAAAGTTTTTGTTTTGACCGGTGAATTGGAAAATATGACTCGTGATGAAGCAAAAGAATCAATAAAACGCGCGGGTGGCAAAGTTTCAAGTGCGGTCAGCGCCAAGACAGATTTTGTTGTTGTTGGCGCTGACCCGGGGTCAAAATCCGCCCGCGCGAAAAAACTGGGAGTGAAAATCATCAACGAAAAAGAATTTTCCAAATTGCTCCGTTAAAAGCTTGAATATAAAAGAAAAAACACCGCCTAAGGACGAGCCAGAAGAGGTGCTTTTTCGTGTGGATTACATTTATAGTATAGCAAGTCAGTAGAATAAGTCAATATTTATCCACATGGCGAATATTATGACAAAAGATGAAGTGATTATTCAAAAGTACAAAAGCGAAAATCCATGGGGAATGAGCGTTTGCGTGGATTTAAAAGAATGTAATTTCGCGACAATGACAAACGCGGAAAAAATAAAGCAGTTTGTCATTGAAATTTGTGATTTGATAAAAGTGACAAAATTTGGGGAGCCGGTAATTGTGAATTTTGGTGAAAATGCTCGCGTTTTTGGTTTTTCAATGACGCAATTGATTGAAACATCTTTGGTGTCAGGACATTTCGCGAATGAAAGCCGCGCGATTTATTTGGATATTTTCAGTTGCAAGGAATATTCGCCGTACGCGGCAGCTGAATTTTGCAAAAAGTTTTTTGAGGCAAAATCAATGGTAATAAAAATCAATTTTAGATATTAATATGTAGAGACGAGATATATCTCGTCTCTACCGTATATATAAAACATTTTTGTTTTGCCGCAAAATTGAGGGTTGTGGATATTCATGCCCCTCAATTTTATTTTTCTAATTTTATTGACAGAATATTTTCAAAATAGTAAAGTGAATTGTTCAGAAGTTGCTTGACAATTTGGCTGACAAATGGAGGTGGCGCATGAAAAAGAAGGTGGAATGGCCGGTGGATGTGTCGCCATGGTTTGGCGAAGCGCAGAAGGTTGTTGAAGCGGTTTTGCGCGCAGGCGTGCCGATAGATAGCGCGATTCTGGATGACTGGAATGCTGGCACAGATCAAAACGGAGTAAGGATCAAGGGACCGAGAATTATTTGGGGCTTGGAAGCTTGTCGCATGTCAAGATGCAGTGGGTGCAAGTTGTTTTGCGCTGTTGGTGCAGACATGCGCAAGACGATGATTCAAAATGATAATGCGCTCCGCCTTCGTCGAACATTGTGCCTCGCGAAGAAAAAACATTTGTCGTTTTTGCCTGTGACATGCTGGCAAAAGTACCTGAACTGCAAGACCATTGAGCAATACAACGCCGCGTTCGTGGCGTTTGTCATGGAGCGATGTGACACTGAAGAAAAGATGCATGCAGAGCTTGCATGGATTCTCGGATTCCGTTTGCTGTATCTGAATGAAGAAGGAATTGGATGGGATTGTGCTACGCTCTTGTCAAAAGAGCAGGAAATGAAGCGCGAAATCATTGGGCGCGTCATGATGGAACTTGTTTGTCAGGGAGAATCAGCGCGACTCCCTTGGTTGTTCACATACAACTGCCAAAACAAAGATTTTTGGAAAGCGCTCGCAGATTTGAGTCCGCTCCGCTGATCGTGCGATAGAGACGAGATATATCTCGTCTCTACAAATATCCCTCGCTAAAATTTAGCGGGGCATTTTTTGTTAATTCATATTTGACAAGGGATTTTTTAAATAGTAAGGTGAAGTGTTCAGGGGGGCCTTGACAATTTAATGCAAAAGTGGAGGTGAATTATGGAACAGAGCGCACAGAAGGCAGTTGTGTTGTCCGGTATCCGGGCAACAGGCAAGATGCACCTTGGAAACTACTTGGGAGCCATTCAGCATTTCGCGAGACTTTCGCATGATCCGACGAAAAAGTGTTTCTATTTCATCGCGAATTTGCACACATTGACAACATGGACAAAGCCAGATGATCTTCGGAAGTATCTGGCAGGCATTGTGCTGGATTTTGTCGCGTGCGGCGTTGATCCGCAGACCGCGACGATTTACGCGCAGTCAAGCGTGCCAGAACTTGGCGAGCTTTGCTGGCTGTTGAACTGTTTGACTCCGGTTGGAGATTTGCTGGGAATGGGGCATTACAAGGACAAGCAGGAAGCAATGAAAGCGACTGGCGAAATGGTCAGTTCTGGATTGTTGATCTATCCTGTGCTGATGGCCGCTGACATTCTTGGTCCAAAGGCGAATTTGGTGCCAGTTGGGCAGGATCAGCACGCGCATGTGGAATTGGCGCGCGATATCGCGCGCAGATTCAATCGGCTGTATTGCGAAGGATTCTTTCCGATTCCAGATTTGCTGGAAGGGCCGGGTCTTCGCGTGCCCGGGCTTGGCGCGTCTGGCAAAATGGGCAAGAGCGATGACCAGAGCGGAGTTATCAACTTGGACGATGCTCCGGATGTCGTCACACGCAAATTTTTGGTGGCAGTCACTGACACTGCGAGACAGCGTCGCAAGGATCCGGGAAATCCGGAGAATTGCAACATTTTCACGTTCCATCATTTGATCAGCACGCCCGACGAAATCGTGTGGGCGCAGAATGGCTGTATGAACGCTGGTATCGGTTGTCACGATTGCAAGCTGGTCGTGGCTGGACATGTAAATGATTTGCTCGCTCCGATCCAGCAGAAACGCAAGGAACTGGAGCAATTGGGAGAATCGTTTGTGTGGGATTTGCTGGCAGACGGAGGCGCTTTTGCGCGCAATGTCGTTGGCAAAACCGTTGAGATAGTGAAAGAGAAAATGGGCGTTCCTGCCTATTAGATTAACTGACAAGCGGAACAATGGAGGTGTGTCATGAAAAGAGGCGTGGATGATGGATGGCGATGGCCCAAGGCAGGGTTTGGCAGCGATGAGCTGAAGAAAGTGCTTGAGGAAATTGATAGCATCGGTTCGCTTTACGAACGGGAAAAGCCCCCGATGTGCTATCCGGGTACGAACTTGGAATACCTTGCGTTTCATGAAGTGTATAGAGTTGTCGGCAGGTTGCTTGCGAAGCAGATTAATCAGATTGGATGTCACACGCAGGGCAAGTTGAGCGAGGGCGGTTTTAAGCGGGCGCAGGAGATGGAAAAAGAGGTTATCGGTTGGATTGCTTCTGTCCTTGGCGGAATGCCTGATACGGTTGACGGGTACTTCTGCGGAGGCGGGACTGAAGCGAACATTCAGGGATTGTGGATTGGTCGCGAATGGGTGCGCAAGGCACATCCGATTTCCAGAGAAGAGCTTGAACTTGGTATCAAGCCTGGCATTGTCGTGTTTACGACGCCATTGCTTCACTATTCGTTGGTCAAGGCAGTTGAATTGCTTGGCATTGGCCAGCATACGCGCAACAGAGATGTTGGAACGCAGGAATTCATGTTTGACCCGAGCGGAAGCGGACTTTGCTTTGTTGAAATGGACGACAGAGGACAGATGTCGATGCCCGCGTTGAAAGATGCGTTTGAGGAGAAGTTTTTGCATGGATACCGACGTTTCATCTTCGCGCCTACGGTCGGCACTTGCTTGATGGGATCCATTGATCCTGTCCCGGAAATCGCAAGATTCATCGCTGATCGTGAGCGAGATACGGACGCTGGTTTGTACTTGCACATTGACGCGAGCTTCGCGGCATATACGGTGCCGTTCTTGAATCCAGACTTCAGGTTTGGATTTGACGTTCTGGCAGACCAGCCTGAGCGTTTGAAAGGAATGTCCATGACGGTTGACGCGGACAAAATGGGTGGTCTGCCGTATCCGTCTGGCGTTTTCCTGTGTAGGAAGGGGCTGATGGATTTTGTGAATCGCCACGCAGACTACGTCAATGGACATCGGGACGATACGGTCTCTGGGTCGCGGTCTGCGCTTGCGCCGGTCATGGCGTGGTACTTGTATCAAAGGTTCGGCTATGACGGTCACAAGGAATACGTGGCAAACTGCATCAGGCGCAGAGATTACTTGGTGCAGCTTGTCAAAGTCCAGTTGCCGTGGGTCAAGGTTCTGCCGTGCTCGCCGTTGGTGAATTTCGCGCCCATGGAGATCCCGATTGATCCTGTGAAGGGAGACATTCCGGAGCAAGTGTTGGGCGGTGAGTTGCTGAAGGATTATGAGTTGCGTTCCGGCAAACTGCCGTTGCGAGCTGATAATCCAAATGGTGAGCACAGCACTGTTTATAAGATCTGCGTCATGCCGCATCATTCGCGGGAGCAGTTGGAGCAGTTCGTGAGGGATATTGCCGAGGCGCGCAGGGCAGAGATTGCAAGGACTCATGTGGTGTAGCGCTTGAGTATTCCGTCGTTGTTAAAAACAGCGGCGGATTTTTTGTTTTACAATAATTATCAAGCGTGAGATGATAAAAAAAGCAAGAGTAGCTGGTAGCTTGTAGATGTAAGAGAAATATGAAGAAACAAAGTTTCAAATTGGATTTGAACGAGAATGTTGCGGATATTTATTATCCGAGCTTGTTGAAGTTGCAAAAAAGATTGAGCGATGTTCAATTTTACGCGAGAGCAAATGATGAAATCACAGTAAAACGGGTGATAGCAAAATACAATAAAATTTCAGCTGAAAATATCGTTTTGACAAACGGTTCGTATCACGCGCTTGAGTTGCTGTCCGGTTTTTTGCTTGACAAAAACGATGAGATGATAATTTTGGCGCCGACATTTCCGTTTTACGATAAGTTTGAAAAATATAAAAAGTTTAAAATAAAAAAAGTTTTTTATCGCGCCGCGACGATTGCAATTGATGAAATAATTGGGGCGATTACTAACAAAACCAAAATTGTTTATATTGCGAATCCGAATAATCCAATCGGTTCAAGTTTGTCGCGGCGCGAGTTGTTAAAACTTATTAAAATTTGCGAGAAGAAGAAAATTTTCGCATTGATAGATGAAGCATATTGCGAATTTGGAGGAGAATCAGTTGTAGATTTGGTTGATAAATATAAATATTTAATTGTTTTACGGACATTTTCAAAATTTTTAGGACTTGCGGGCATTAAAGTTGGATATATTGTTGTGAATTCGGCCCGCGCACAAGAATTTGAATTTGTGCGCGGGCCGTCGTTTGCGATTAGCAAATTTGGATTGATTGTTGCTGAAACAATTTTGCGCAACCCTAAATTAATTAAAAAAATTCAAAAAAGAAATAGATGCGACTAGAAAAGTTTTTTTTGCGTATTGTTTGAAAAAGAAAATTTTCTTTTATCCTTCTGTAACAAACTTTGTTGTTATTAAGTTGGAACGCATGCAGAAGTTTGTTGACTTCATGAACAAAAACGGAATCTTAGTTAAGTCGCTGGATAATTATATTGATGATAAAAACAAGGTGTTGAAAAATTGCGTTCGCGTGACGTTGGCGCCAATGAGCAAAATGAAATATTTTTTTGCGGCGTTTGACAGATTTTTGGCAGATCAAGACATTTGACAGCGGGGTCGCTATTTGCTAACTTGTGAAGTTAGTGTGTATTGGACGTGGCGTCTTTCGTATAACGAACATTGACAACGTGGAGGCTGCCATGAAACAGAATGAAGAAACGACTGATGAAAGAAAAAGCGCTGTTAAGGCTTATGCGTTGGCAGTTCTTGGAGTAGTATGCGCCGCGCTTGGGCCTGTTCTTTTTCAGCGACTATCAACGGACTTTCCCGCTATCTGGGTGATATTCTGGTTTCTCTTGTCAGGCGGAGGTTTTTCTTTGATCGCCGGCGCGATAATTCTGCGTTTGAAGGGGCAGCGCGGTTTGGGTACGCTCAATGGCAAGATAATCGCCATGCTAGCGCTTGTTGGCTTGACATGGACGCTCTACTTTTACCTCTATGTTTTTGCTATTAGTATTAAGGGTGCAACAGAGGCAAGTGTTTTGACGCGCGTCGGGCCGTTGTTTAATGTGATTTTCGCGGCCGCGATTCTGAAAGAAAAAGTCAAAAGTTGGGCGCGCGTGTTCTTAGCAGCTATAATTTGTGTTGTTGGTCTATCAGTATCAACTGGCGAGTTCGTTCAAAGCTTGACCGCTGGAGTTTCGCTATGCCTTGTCGTGGGGGTAATGGCAGGCATGTTTGGAGCATTGAACTACGCGCTATTAACACGGGAAGAGCGGCGCAATCAGGTCGATCCATTGATTGCCGTTGGTATATCAATGTGTTTTGGCGCAGCGATTTTGTTGATGTGGCTGTTTGTTGGAGAGCACAATAGCAACATTGTCTTTCCAGTAAATAGAGAGCAATGGCTGAGCATTGGTGTCCTTGGCATAGTGACGGTAGCCATGTGGCGGTATTGTTTCGTCCTTGCCGCAACGGCAAGCAAAATGAGCAAAATCGGCATGGTTGAATATCTGATTCCGATCTTTGTCGCGATCTATGCTTGGCTGATTAGTAACCAAACAGCAGATTATGCCAGCATGGGGGGCGGGCTCGCGATCATTATCATAGGGCTACTTATAGCAGATGCCAGCGTTGAAAAGAAAAAAGAATCGAGCTGAGAGGCAGGATAGTTCTGCTGTCAGGAGGATGTAAACAACATCTTCCTTTTTAATTCTTGACATAGATAAAATATTTGCTATACTAACAATATATGAACAGTATTGATTGCAGAATGGTTTTGAATTATTGGTGGCACAACAAGACTTCGTCGTAAAGTTCGGATTTATTTTTTGCTCATTTGAGACTTCCGAATTTTACGAGGAAGTCTTTTTAAATTTACGTTGACGCTTGCATGTTTTGTAAATTTGTTATAAAGTATGCGGTCGCTAGCGGAAATTGTACAGGGTGTCATTTTCGCTATGAACATTGATATTGATAAGGGGGCGTGTCATGAAGATTGAGCGTGGAGTTCCGAGTCAGGCAAAAGCAGTTGAACTGGTTTCTCGCGGGTTTGTCCAACCCGTTTCACAGGCATTGATCGCCGATACGAGAGACCATTTGCACGCAGGTGATTTTGTGTATTCTGCAACGGCTGATGACCGGTTGGTAGGTTTTGCGGTTTTCGATGAGCTGCCCAGCAAGCTACTGTTCGTTGCGGGGATCATGATTGATCCTGCCCATCAAGGCGAAAAGGTTGGACGCCAGATGATTCTGAAAGCAAAGGATCAGGTCAGTGCCGAGTTTCTCGGGCTTCGCACGCAGTCGCCGAGAATGTGGTCTGCTGGGCGCAGCATTTGCGCGGAGTGGTATCCGAATTTTGACAATGGGGTTTTGCGGTTCAGGCTTCAGGCGCAGGCGGAACTTATCCGCGCGCGACTTGGTCCGAAGTACGAGTACCCTGTTGTTGAAAGCTGCTACGGCGGCGCGTTGTATGGCGAAAAGCCGACACATCGCGAGCCTAGTGTTCAGTCGTGGTGGGACAGCATCTGCAATTTCGCGCGCGGAGATGCGGTGTTGTGTATTGGTAAGTTTCGCTGATACAATGGGGGTAGGTGCAAAGCATCTGCCCTCGATTTTTTAAAAATAGTTTTTAAAATATGATTAATAAACAACGTTTGATTAAATTGTTTTGTGAATTAGTGAAAATAAAAAGTCCAACCGGTAGCGAAGAACAAATCAGCCGACGAGTTATTTTTTACTTGAAAAAGTTCGGCGCAAAAGTTCAGCGAGATAAATTCGGCAATATTGTTGCGAAGTTGGTTGGAACTGGCAAGCCGTTAATTCTGTGCGCACATTTGGATACTGTCGCTGTGGGCGCTGGAAAAAATATTAGGCCGATTATTAAAAAAGGAAAAATTTTTAGCGATGGAAAAACAATTCTCGGCGCTGATAATAAAGATTCGATCGCGGCAATTTTAGAGATGTTGAATGTTATTAAAGAAAATAAAATAAAACATTGCCCCGCCGCAGCGAGGCACCGCGCGCTGGAAATTGTTTTCACGCGAGAAGAAGAGGCGATTTCTCGCGGCGCGCGGTCATTGGATTTAAGTTTGTTGAAAGGCAAAGAATGTATAATTTCCGATCATTGCAATGAATATGGAACAATTGTGACATCTGCTCCGGGCTGCTATAAATTTGAAATCAAAATTTTTGGCAAACGATGTCATGTTAAGGAGCCGGAAAAAGGAATTAACGCTATAAAAATCGCGGCAGAAATAATCAGAAAAATTCCGCTCGGCAAAGTTGATAATTTTACAAACGCGAATATTGGTTATCAAATCGCTGGATTAGATGGCGTTGTAAATAAGGCAGGCGCGGTCATTGACCAGTTGTTTAATGAGAATCGCAACACTGTTCCTGATTTGGCGATTCTGTTGGGTGAAGTGCGCGGAGTAAGGTCGGAAAATTTGCAACGGGCTTTGTTGAAAATTCAAAAAATAGCGGAAAAAATCACTGCGCGATTTTGCGGTCGTATTGAGTTTTGCGCTGACAAATTAACAGACGGCTATTGTTTGAAACAAAATAACAAATTGATTTTGCAAATTAAAAATACTTTTAAGAAGCAGGGCATTGAACCGCAGTTTTGCCAAGCGCTCGGCGGATCTGACGCGAATATCTTGAATAATCGCGGAATACGATCGGTTGTTATTGCTTCAGCGCACAGAAACAATCACCAAACTTATGAATATTTGATAATCAAAGACTTGGAGCGGCTCGCAGAATTTTATTTGTTATTTGTTCAATGAAAAAAAAGAGGTCAGTTTCGTTGAAACTGACCGGAAGTGCCGGCGACAGGGTTTGAACCTGCAACCAACGGTTTTGGAGACCGTCGCTCCGCCATTTGAGCTACGCCGGCACTTCTTCGCCAAAAGATTGCCACAGGGGGTTGGCGTTCCATTCGGCGAAGAAGCCACAAAGGAGACAGCCATGAACAGTTTGAATTTAGCATAGTTTTAAAATTAAATCAAGAGCAATGGCTGGTTTTTGTGAAAAAACGCGCAATTTTGCGCGTTTTTTGGTTTAGGATTTTGTTTATTTTTGGAAGTATGCTAATTTATTTATATGTACCTTAGGTTAAAAAATAACTAAGAAAAGCGGAGGCGAGCATGGACGCGAAAAAACTGTTTGCCAGGCTTGATGCTGATACATGGTTCTTTGACTTGGACGGAACATTGTATTCAGCAATGAATAAAATCAGCCAAGTATTTAAGGCAAAATACTTGGAATTGGTGATGGCGGTTTATGGTCTTGATTTGGCAAAAGCCGAGCAAAAACTTATTGAACTTCAGTTCAAACACAAGACGCGTTTGATGCGTCCGGCGCTTGTCAGAGACGGCGTGCCAATAGGGATTATTTCAAGCTTTACGGCCTTTAGAATTGACGCGAAAAAGCTTGGAATCGCGTTGCCACGAAAGCGGCGAGAGAATCTGTTGGCTGCCGTGGGAGAGCGCATTGTGCTGACCAATAGCCCTGAATCTTACGCTTGGCAAATGTTAAGCGCGCTTGGCGTGGGAGATCTGTTTGCGCAGGTGATTGGCGCGGAAAGCATGGACAATGGCCGTGTTTTCAAACCAGAATGCGGAGCATATAACGCGCTCATCGTTGCGCTGGGAAATGGACGACGAGTCGTGTTGGTTGATGATGAGGAACCAAATCTGGACGCGGCCGTTGAAATCAGCCACGCGATTGGCAATGTCGCGGTAAGCAATCTCGTGACAATTCTTGTTGGAAATAAGCCGAAATCATCAACGCATTTGAACATCGCACATTTGGATTAATAGAGACGTATTGCAATGTGTCTCTACCTTTGTGGAGCAGGTTGAATCAACTTTGCTCCATTTTTTTATTTTTCGTGATATAATCGTAATATGGCTACGAATTGTGGCTACGAACCTACGAATCATTCGAATATTACGAATCTACTAATTAATTAGTAATTGGTAGTATTCGCAGTGATTTGTAATTGGTAGCAGTATATGAATTTTGATAAAGAACAAATTGAACATTTGGCAAAATTGGCGCGGCTTGAAATTACGACAGCCGAAAAAGAAAAGTACGCAGAGCAGATTGCTTCAATTATTGATTATTTTGGAAAGTTGAACGCAATTGACATGAAAAATGTTGAGCCATTGGATTTTATTACAGAATTGAAAAATGTTTGGCGCGAAGACGAGGCCGCGCAATTTTTTGATAAAGAAAAAACGCTGGCCGCTTGCCCGCGGACGCGGGACGCGGCCAGGGAAGCGCCGGAGTTGAAAGACGACCAAATTGTTGTGCCTAATATATGGATTTGACAAGGATGACAATCAAGCAAGCGCATTATGGCTTGGAAAACAAGGATTTCACCTGCTTGGAATTGGTGGACGGTTTTTTGCGAAAAATAAAAAAGCGCAATAAAAATATAAACGCGTTTATTACGATTGACGAGGATGGCGCATTACAAGCCGCTGAAAATGTTGACGCGAAAATTCGGCATGGCCAGCCAGTCGGTTTGTTGGAAGGTGTTCCTGTCGCGATTAAAGATAATATTTTAGTAAAAGGATTAAAAGCAACCGCCGGCTCAAAAATTTTGGAATATTATGTCGCGCCATATGACGCCACTGCGATTGAACGGCTGAAAAAAGCTGGCGTAATTATCTTGGGCAAAACCAATATGGACGAATTCGCCTTAGGCGGATCAGGCGAATCGTCGTATTTTGGCGCGACCAAAAATCCTTGCGATGAAAAACGCGTGCCCGGCGGTTCGTCGTCCGGGTCAGCCGCGGCTGTCGCTGATTTTCAATGCGTCGCAGGGCTTGGTTCTGACACCGGCGGATCTGTGCGCCAGCCGGCTGGTTTTTGCGGGGTCACGGGATTAAAGCCGACTTATGGTAGGGTGTCGCGCCACGGTTTGATAGCAATGGCATCCAGTTTTGATCAAATCGGACCAATCGCGCGCAATGTTGAAGATGCTGAAATTTTGTTTAATGAAATTTCAGGCACTGACAACTTTGATTCAACGGTAAATGATTTTTCAAAAAAGATAAAAAAGAAAAATGAAATAACTATTGGTGTTCCGAAAGAATATTTTGTCGCAGGAATGGATGTTGAGGTTGAACAAAAAATCAAAGAAGCCATCGCGGTGATGAAAGAATCTGGTTTTAATATTAAAGAAATCAGTTTACCGCATGCTGATTTGGCATTGGCTGTTTATTATATTTTGATGCCGGCCGAAGTGTCGTCAAATCTGGCGCGATTTGACGGGGTAAAATATGGTTTTCGCGCAGAGGCCGGCAATTTATTGGAACAATATTTGTGGACGCGTTCTATTGGTTTTGGCGATGAAGCAAAGCGCCGAATAATGCTTGGCACATTTGTTTTGTCCGCCGGTTATCAGGATGCTTATTACAAAAAAGCGCAAAAGGCGCGGCGTCTGATTAAAAATGATTTTGACGCCGCGTTTAAAGAAGTTGACGCGATTTTGACGCCGACAAGTCCGACGCCAGCGTTTAAACTTGGTGAAAAATTTAATGATCCATTGACAATGTATTTGGCAGATATTTTTACTGTTTCCGCGAACGTGGCAGGCATTCCGGCAATGAGCATTCCAGCCGGAAAAACAAAAGCAGGATTGCCAATTGGATTGCAAATAATGGCAAACTATTTTAACGAAGATTTGATTTTTTCCATAGCGAAAAAGTTTGAGCGGGAAAACGGTTATGTCAATTAATTGGGAGTTTCAAACAACTGATGTTGTAATCGCGATGGTTGTCATTGTCGCGGGATTTTTGCTTTATTTTTGGTTGCGCAAAATAAGCAGGCCAGAATTGGTTGGTATATCGCAAAAGGAAATTCAACGTCGTTGGAATGAGATTTGTGGCATGGTAAAAGTTAGAAAGGAAATGAATTATAAATTGGCAGTGATTGAGGCGGACAAATTGCTGGATCATATTTTGAAGGCAATGAATTTTCAGGGTGACACAATGGGCGATCGGTTAAAATTGGCAATATACAGGTTTCCAAAGTTGCGCAAAGTCGTTTGGGCGCATCGCGTACGCAATCAAATTGTTCATGAAGTGAATTATAGTTTGCGGTATGGCGTGGCGCGATTGTTGTTGAAGTTATACAAGAATGCGTTGAAACATTTGCGAGTGTTGTAGCTTGTAGCTGGTAGCAGGGTAGCTTATTGGCAATGAAAATAAATTACGTTTTCACAATTTTAGTTGCGATTTTATTTTTTGGAGGCGTGGCGCAAGCGCAACAGTTTTTTATTGAGCCATTGCAAAACGCGTATATTAAAGTTGAACGTTTGGATTGGCAGACTTATGAATTTTCCGGCCGCACAAATATTCAAGACAATGTTGGATTGAATTTTACGTGGACAGTGGATGGCGCGCAGGTTTTTTACACAAAGACTTTTCAACATGTTTTTACGACTGGCGCGCATGTGATATCAATGCAGGTTGCGGATTCTTTTGGGAACAGGATTAATGACACGGCGCAAATTCAGGCGTCGTTTTGGCAGGTGACAAATCCATGGCTGTGGTGGTTGGCTTATTTTATTATCGTTGCGTTTATTTTGTATTATTGGGTTGGCAAGGTTGTGTATCTTGCTTTTCGTAAAAAATTTCAAAATGAAGCAAAGATATTTTTGGACACGATATTTGATGAGCGCGGTTTTGTGAGCAAAGTAATTGAAACCAAGGTGCGCAAAGCAATGTTGCGGAAATGATTTTATGAAAATTTTGTTGCATGTTTGTTGTGCTGTTTGCGGCGGCGCGGTAATTGAAAAATTAAAACAAGATGACAATAAAGTCATTGCGTTTTTTTATAATCCCAATATTTTTCCGGAGGAAGAATATATGCGCCGCCGCGACGAGGCCGCGCGAATTTGTAAAGAAATGGGAATTGAATTTATTGAAGGTGAATACGATTATAAAAGTTGGTTGAGCAAGGTTAAAGATTATGCTGGAGAAAAAGAAGGCGGAAAGCGATGTGAAATTTGTTTTGCGATCAGATTGAGCGAGGCCAGCCAAAAAGCAAAAGAACTTGATTGCGATGCGATTGCCACTACATTAACAATAAGTCCGCATAAAAACGCGGAAGTTGTGAATAGAGTCGGAAAAGAATGTTCTGAAATTTATGGATTGAAATTTATTGATACTATTTGGCGAAAAGGCGGAGGATTCAAACGGGCGTGCGAAATTGCCAAAGAACAAAATGTTTATCATCAGCATTATTGCGGCTGCGAATATAGCGTCGGCTACTAATTACTAATCACTACGAATTGTTACCAATTACGAATATACGAATAAAAAAATACCCCGACTAAGTTTTAGCGGGGGGCGTTTGTTCACGTTTTCCTACACGTGGCGTAGACAAAGTTTTTCCGAAGTTCGTGGAATATCGGCGAACCTGCAAGTAATTCCCATGTGCCGCTACAAAAGAACATTTCTTTGCCATCGCCACCTAAGAAATCAAAGTGGCCAGCGCTCATTTTGTGCGGATAATGCGTTGCCAGCGCTGTCAATTCAACTGGCGTAAGAACGCGTCGCCCGTGTTCGGCAAGTTCGGTCTTGATGTCAGTGACCAGTTTGCCAACGTCTTCTCCTGATCTACTGATGTCTGTGTCAAATATCAAGTACGGCTGTTGTGCTTCTTCGGTAAACTTGGACAGATGGCCATCCGCGATAGCGCCACGTCCATAGTGCGCAGTGTTAGAATTGGGGCGATTCCTGGTTTGATGATCAGGCGCTGGGGCCCAAATCTTGGAAAGCTGGTGAGCTAATGGAACCATTGTTTGCGGAATAATGACAAGTACTCGCACTGATGTGTCATGGTCGTACATCCAACGCGCTGCATCTACGAGCAGTGCGTTGAATGTTTCGCGAAAAGCAAGCTCGCTTTTATTCGCGACCTGATGATAGCCAAGCTTGATCAACTGCTCAATCTGGCGCTCGACGATTCCAACGAAGTGTCTGGGCATTGCGGCCTCCTTTGTTCATTGTTTAAGAACAATTAAATTTATCACGGATTTTGGAGCGCGTCAAGCTTTTTGTTTCACGCGTTGCATGTGATAGAATGATTAAATATGATTGATTATAAAGCTTTGCTGAACGATGAACAATATGAAATCGTCACAAAAGGCGATGGTCCGTGTTTGGTTTTGGCTGGCGCTGGCAGTGGCAAAACGCGGACATTGGTTTTTCGCGTGGCGTATTTGATTGAAAAAGGTGTTGCGCCGGAGAATATTTTGCTTGTCACATTTACAAACAAAGCTGCGAAAGAAATGATGGAGCGCGTTGAGAAATTGTTGGGTTGTCGGCCGCAAGGTTTGTGGGGCGGAACTTTTCATCATATTGCGAATTTGATTTTGCGGAAACAGTCTGAAAAGTTGGGTTATAAAAATAATTTTAATATTTTGGATGAGGATGACAGCACAAGCTTGATTAAAAAGGCAATGGATGATTTGGGGCTGAATACAAAAGGACAAAGTTTTCCAAAGCCAAATATTATTCGCGGGATTATAAGTTTTAGCCGAAACACAAACCAAGATGTTCGCGAGGTTGCTGAATGCAATTATGGTTTGCCTGATTTTGTGGCGAAAAAAGCAGAGGAAATCGCAAGCGCTTATGAAACAAAGAAAAAAACCGCGAATGTAATGGATTTTGATGATTTGCTTGTGAATTGGTTGAAGTTGCTGGAAAAATTTCCAGAGCTTTGCGAACGTTATTCGCGGCAATTTCAACATATTTTGGTTGATGAATATCAGGATACGAATTATATTCAGGCGGAAATAATCAAACGATTGGCAGGCGTTCATAAAAACATTTTGGTGGTTGGCGATGACTCGCAAAGCATTTATTCTTTTCGCGCCGCTGACGTTAAAAATATTTTGAATTTTCCAAAGCTTTTCATCAGGGCGCAGATTTTTAAAATTGAAACAAATTATCGCAGTACCCCGCAGATTCTTGATTTGGCCAATGAAATTATAAAACACAATCACTATAAATATCCGAAAAATTTACAGGCAAAGCGCGGAGATGGTTTTATGCCAATGGTTGTTCCGTGCCGCGATAATCAGCAACAAGCGACTTTGATTATTGAGCGGATTAAAGAACTTAGAAATGGCGGCGCAACACTCGGCCAAATGGCCGTACTTTTCCGCGCCGCGTTTCATTCCGTTGAATTGCAAATGGAATTAAACCGCGCCCAAATTCCATATGTTGTGCGCGGCGGCACGCGCTATTTTGAGCAAGCGCATATTAAAGATGTTTTGGCATATTTGAAAATTTTGGCGAATTTTCAAGATGAGTCAGCATGGATTCGCGTTTTGAAAACTTTTGACGGCATTGGTCCGGGCACAATCGCCAAAATTTGGCAGGATATAAAAAACCAGCAGTCGCTGGCAGATATTTTTACGGTTGAGACACGTTTGCCAGCAAAAGCAGCCGCGAGTTGGGAAAAATTGAGAAATATTTTCGAGCGGCTGTTGAGTCTGAATCAAACCAAATCAGGTTTTATTGCCGAGGCATTGGATTGCGTAATTGCCAAGCATTATTCAGAATTTTTGCGAAATAATTTTGAAAATTATCGCGACAGGCAAGAAGATTTGGACGAGCTCATTGATTTTGTTTATAACTATGAAAGTCTAGACAAACTTTTGGCTGATTTGATGCTTGATGAAAATTTCGCGGGAGAAAGCAGTAAAAAAGAAGCGCGTGATGCCCCGCCGTGGCGGGGCGAGGTTTTGGTTTTATCAACAATTCATCAGGCAAAGGGTTTGGAATGGTCATGCGTTTTTGTGATTGGTTTGCGCGATGGCCAATTTCCGCATTACAAATCTTTGGAAAACGCGGTTGAGCTGGAAGAAGAGCGCAGACTTTTTTACGTGGCAGCAACCCGCGCGCAAAATGAGTTGGTGTTATTATATCCGGCGCGGGCGCACCCCGCCGGTGGCGGGGCAAGCTTTTGGGCAAATCAATCAACCGGGCCATCAATGTTTATTAAAGAATTGGATCGCAAAAAATACGTGACGTTGCATAAATTCGGATTTCGGTGGGACAAAGATGAGACAGATGAGGAAGTCAGATATGAATAAAATTTGGATGTGTTATAATATTCAAATATGAGTGGAGGGCTAGTTTTCCAGTCCATAAGTTTTGTCGCCAAAGAAATCGTGGGTGATATTTTGTATTTTCCGATTTGGTGGTATTCGGTTGGGCTGAAAAAACGATTGGACGGATTTGTTGAAACCGCGAAACAAGCAAATCAAGAATTCGCGTTGTCAATTTGGTTGAAAAATTTATTTGTGCCAATGTATGGGCAAAATGACTGGCAGGGCAGGCTTGTCAGTTTTTTTATGCGGCTGGTGCAAATTATCGGGCGCGGTATTCTGGCTGGTTTGTGGTTAATCATCGGATTGGTGGTAATTGTTGTGTGGATTTTTGCGCCAGTATTCATTATCTGGCAGCTTGTCATAAATTTATAAACAATGCATACAGTGCTGACAACTAAACGCGAAAAGGATTTTCTGGTTTGCGAGCATTGCAATGGAACGGGCGAGCGCGAAAATAGCAAATGCGGCGTTTGCAATGGTTTTGGCGTTGTAGCGTTTTTGGAAGATACGATTTTGTATTGGGGCAAAAAACTGGACAAAGTCCAGATTTATTTTGAAAAAGTTTTGAAAGTTGTCCGCGCGATATTTAATTTGTTTTTGTTGATTATTGGCTTATCCGGACTGGGCATGTTGTTTTTTGTTTCGTATCAAGATAATTTTACAAATTTGTTCAGCTTGGATTTTTGGACAACGGCAAGTGTTGATAAAGCATATTTTTGGTTTTCTTTGCTAATATTTTTGTATGTGTTTTATCGGCTGGAAAGCGATACAATAGGAAAGCGGTCGGTTTTTAGCCATTGCTATTCTCGGCACAACAGACTTTACTCAACGTGGGAAGATGTGCTGCGACAGCCCATGCCTACCGGCAGGCAGGCGCGATCAAGTTTTGTTGATGTTGCGAAAAGTTTGGACGATGATGTGGAGCGGGCGTTTGAAAAAGCTTATGTTTTGGCAAGCGGCTGGGGACAAAAGGAAATTACGCGGCTGCATTTATTCGCGGAATTGTTAACCTGCCGCGACGCGGCCATGGTTGCCGCGCGCTTGGGGTTGGCTGCTGAAAAAATTGAAGACAAACTGGCGCGCGTCTTGTTGCGTGATGGAACAGGACAAATTAAAAACACGTTGCTTTCGGCCGAAGCAAAAAAAATAGCGCTGACCGCGTACATTGACGCGCATCATTTTGGCGAAAATCACGTAAGCGCACTTAATATTTTCAACGCGCTGCTTGATAAAACGGTTGGCGATGATTTAGTGTCTGACATTTTATTGGATTTTAATGTTAAGCAACAAGACGCGCGCAATGTCATTCAATGGATAAGAATTTTGGAAAAAATACGGCAACGTTGGGGCAAATTTAAATCGCGTAGCAGATACAAACCGAAAAAAGGAATGGATCGCGCAATGACTGCTGTTGCCACGCCGGTTTTAAATTCAGTCAGCGAGGATTTGACATTGGCGGCAATAAACGGAAGCCTTTTTCCGTGTCTTGGTCGCGACAAAGAATTTGAAGAAATTTTTAGAATAATGGAAGGCAGCCGCAAACCGGTCTTATTGATTGGAAGTCAAGGAGTTGGTCGGACGTCAATCATTCATGGTTTGGCGCAAAAAATGGCAGAAGAAACTGTGCCTGAAATTTTGCAGGATAAGCGGCTTGTGTCGGTTAGTCTGCCGCATTTATTGGCAGGGGATCAACATACGACAACAGAACAAAAATTATTGATGCTTGCGCAGGAGTTAATAAGAGCAGGGAACGCTGTTTTGGTTGTTGAATCGTTGCATAATCTAGTTGGCCCCGCCAACGGCGAGATAAACCTCGGACTGGGTGATATATTGGCGCAGTTTTTGGAACGAGGCGCTTTTTACGCGATTGCAACAACAACACCTCAAGAATTTAAGACGCAGATTGAGGGGACTGCCTTAGCTGAACAGTTTCAGGTTGTTCGCGTAGATGAAATGGAAATAAATGACGCGATACAAATTTTGGAGATAAAAAGTAGCACAATTGAATATGAAAATAATGTGTTTTTTTCATATCAGGCGATTGCGAAAGCAGCGGAATTGGCAACAAAATATTTGCACGAAACGCATTTGCCGGAAAACGCGTTGAGCGTTTTGGAACAAGCCGCGACAATGGCGCGAAAAACCCGCGGAGAAAAAACAATGGTGACTGCGGAAGATATTGCGATTGTTTTGTCGGAAAAAATCAATATTCCGCTTACGGCCGTCACAGAAAGTGAAAGCGAAAAATTATTAAACTTGGAAGAGCGTTTGCACGAAAGAGTAATCGGACAAAATGAAGCAGTAAAAATGGTGGCGAACAGTTTGAGGCGCGCGCGAGCTGAATTGAGAGATGAAAAGCGGCCCATTGCTTCATTATTATTCATCGGGCCGACTGGCGTTGGAAAAACCGAGCTCGCGCGCGCGGTCGCAGAAATTTATTTTGGAAAAGAAGAAAATATGGTGCGGCTTGATATGTCAGAATTTCAAGAAGCAACCAGCGTGTTTAGATTTTTGGGCGCGCCTGCTGGCGCGGCAACTTACAAATCCGGCGGATATTTGACAGAAGCAATTCGCAAAAAGCCATTCAGTTTGTTGCTTGTTGATGAAATTGAAAAAGCGCATCCTGATATTTTAAATTTATTTTTGCAGATTATGGATGATGGCAGGCTGACCGACAACATGGGACGCACAGTTTCTTTTACAAATACAATAATAATAATGACATCAAACGCTGCCGCTGATTTTGTGCAAGCAGCGCTTTTGGAGCGCAAGTCGCTTGATGAAATCAAGCAAACGTTGATTAACGAAAAATTGCAAGCGTATTTTAAACCAGAATTTATAAATCGTCTGGATGGATTGATTGTGTTTTCGCCATTGTCGCGCAAAGATTTGGTTGAAGTCGCGCGCCTGTTGGTCGGAAAAGTGGCCAAACAATTGGAAGCGCGCGGCATCACGTTAAAAATCACTGACGCTGGTTTGGCCGAATTCGCAGAACATGGTTATGACGTGGTTTTTGGCGCGCGACCATTGCGCAGATTAATTCAGGAAAAGATTGATGATTTGCTGGCAAAATATTTGCTGGCAAACAAGCTTGATCCAAGGGATGTTGTAGTTATTGAAGGAATTGATAAGATAAGGGTAGAGAAGAGGGAAGAGTTATAAATTATGTTTTCTTTTGGTATTTTGGCAATTGTTATCGGCGCGGCGATTTTGTCGGCCGTTTTTACTTTTTTTGCCGCCAAAATCGCCGCGCATTTTAAAATTGTTGACCAACCTGACAGTGAAAGAAAAATTCATAAACGGCCGGTTCCGTTAATTGGCGGAGCGGCGATTTTTTTGGCGTTTAATTTTATTGTCGCGATTTTGCTGCTTTTGGGAGAATTGAATCTTGAAAATTTCAGACTAAAAAATTTAATTGGAATTTTTATTGCCGGCTTGTGGCTTGTTGTCGGCGGATTGTTGGACGACAAATTTAATTTGAAACCGCGCGTACAAATTATTTTTCCGATTCTGGCTATTGCCACTGTTATTGCCAGTGGTATTGGCATTGATTGGATTTCAAATCCATTTTCAGCCGGCTTATTGTATTTGGACAAATATGTTATGCCAGTTTTTTGGGCTGGCGGAGTTTTGTACAAAGTGACTTTGTTCGCTGATATTTTCACATTGATTTGGCTTTTGGGCATGACATATTCAACAAAATTGTTGGACGGATTGGACGGACTTGTCGCGGGGATTTCATTTATCGCGTCAATTTTTATATTTTTTACGTCTTTGATAAAAGACATTCCGCAATATGACACAGCATTGTTGGCGCTTGTTTTTGGCGCGTCATGTTTGGGATTTTTATTTTTCAATTTCCATCCAGCGAAAATTTTTCTCGGCGAAGGCGGAAGCACTTTTTGCGGATTTATGTTAGGCGTTTTGTCAATTGTTTCCGGTAGCAAAATCGCGATAACGGTAATGTTAATGGCAGTGCCATTGTTGGATTTAATCCGAACGGTTGTGCGCAGGTTATTGGCAAAAAAATCGTTGTTCAAAACCAGCGACAAAAAACACATTCATCATCTTTTGCTGGACTTTGGTTTTTCACACAGATCAGCTGTTTTGTTGTTGTATTTGGTGACAATGCTGTTGGGCGCCGGGGCGTTATTGTTGCAGTTGTGATTTGTCCACAGCCCTAGATTTTACGCGGGAAATTAAATGGCGTATATATAAAGGTAGAGACAATTCATGAATTGTCTCTACATACAAGGTGATATTGACAAAAATAAAAAACGCGATTATAATGGTTGAAACATTAAATATCAATAAAATATGTTATCAGTTATAAAAACAGGCGGGAAGCAATACGTTGTTTCTGCTGGCAAGAAGCTTAAAGTTGAAAAATTAGCCGGAAACGCTGGCGACAGCATTGAATTTGACGCTGTTTTGTTAAAAGCTGACGAAGAAAAAGTTGAAATTGGCGCGCCGTATTTGGAAGGTGAAAAAGTTTCAGCCAAACTTGTCAGACAAGGGCGCGCGAAAAAAGTGCGCGTGGTAAAATATAAGCGCAAGGTGCGCTATCATAAAGTTCACGGTCATAGACAGGCATTTACCGAGGTAGAAATCGTATAATAAAAAATCCCCCATTATGGGGGATTTTTTATATTGTCTCGCGATTTTTTAGCGCGTTTATTAAGGTCACTTCATCAGCATATTCTATATCCGCGCCCATTGGCAGGCCTCGCGCGAGTTGAGTGATTTTAACGCCCAAAGGTTGTAGCGCGCGTTTTAAGGCGATTGCCGTTGACTCGCCTTGCATGTTTGGATTTAACGCGAGAATTATTTCCTGCGTTTTTTCGGTTTTGACGCGTTCCAGCAATTCTTTAATGCGCAGTTTGTCCGCAGTAATGCCGTCCAGCGGATTTAATTGTCCGCCAAGCACATGATAAACGCCGTTGTATTTTCCGGTACTTTCAATTACATTCAAATCATGCAACTCTTCAACAACGCACAGCAATTGTTGATTGCGCGATTTGTCATTACAAATGCGGCAAGTTGTGGCAGTGTTCGTTAAATTAAAACAACGCGGGCAAAAATTTAAATTTTCCTCAAATGCTCGTAGCGCGGTAATCAAATCTTCCATGCTTTGCTTGCCCTGTTTTACCAAATAAAAAACAAACTTTTCCGAAGTTTTTCTGCCAATGCCCGGAAGTTTGGAAAACTGCGTAATTAAATTTTCAAGTTGTTGAGAAAAAGGAAGCATCTTTATTCTTTATATTGTTTTTCCAGACTTTTGAACGATGCTTTTGGTTCGTCAAAAAATAATTTTATGAGGCCTGTCGGACCATTGCGATGTTTCGCAATGTGAACCTCTGCGGTGTACCTGTCTTCTGGCGTCAAATCTTCGGGTCGGTAATTTCTGTCAGCTGATTTGCGGTAAATGAAAAGCACAATGTCAGCGTCTTGCTCAATTGAGCCGGATTCGCGGAGATGCGCTAATTTTGGAATTGCCGGTTTGCTCATTTCAACTGCGCGAGACAACTGTGAAAGCGCGAGAACAGGAATATCCAACTCGCGCGCGATTTGTTTGAGAGAGCGTGTAATTTCAGCGACTTCTTGCACGCGATTTTCAGAATAGCCGCTTGATTCCATCAGTTGTAAATAATCAATTACAATTAATCCAAGCCCATGTTCGGCTTTTAAACGTCTGGCTTTGGTTTTGATTTCCATCACGTTGATTGCCGCTGAATCATCAATAAAAATCGGCGATTCTGCCAAAACGCCCATTGCGCGTCCAATGCGCGGGAAATCGCTATCCTCTTCTTTGTCTGACAACCGTCCAGTTCGCATTTTCCAAAGATCCACATTTGCTTCAGAACAAAGCAAGCGATCAACAAGCTGTTCTTTGCTCATTTCCAAACTGAAAAGTCCGACAGGAATTTTTGTTTTAGTGGCAACGTTTTTTGCGATGTCCAACGCGAGCGAGGTTTTACCAACGGACGGTCGCGCGGCGAGAATTATTAAATCTGATTTTTGTAAACCGGCGAGAATATTGTCCAAATCCTTGAAGCCGGTTGGTACGCCGCGCAATTTTGCTCCGCCTTGATGCAATTCGTCAATTCTATCAAACGCTTCCGACAAAATATTTTTTATCGGAATAAAAATATTTTTTAATTTGTCTTTTGCCACGTCAAAAAGTTTTCGCTCCGCGCGATCCAGCAATTTTTCAACATGTTCTTCTTTTTCGTCCAAGGACAATTCGGCAATGTCATTTGCCGCTTCAAACAATCTGCGACGCAATGCTTTTTGATGAAGTATTTTCGCGTAATTCGCAACGTGAGTAGAGGTCGGAACTATTTGCGAAAGTTGAACAAGGTAGCTGCGGCCGCCGACTTTTTCCAATTGATCTCTTTCGGATAGTAAATTGGTTAGTGTCAAAAAATCAATGGGCTCGTTTTTGCGGTAAAGCTCAACCATTGCGTCGTAAATTAAGCCATGCGCGGCGCGATAAAAATCCGAAGCAGTGATAGCGTCCGCGATTTTAATAAAAGCGTTCGGGTCAATCAAAATAGAACCGAGCAAAGATTGCTCCGCTTCAATGTTGTGCGGTAAAATTCTAAAATTTTGATCCTCTGCCATATCGCTTTATGTTACTTGTTTTTGCTCGAAAGCGCAAGCCCCGTTGCTGGCGTGGCGAGCAGATTTTTCAACAGCATTGCGATTGTCATCGGACCAACTCCGCCCGGAACGGGCGACAACCAGCTGGCAATGTTTTCTACGCTTTGCGCGTCAACGTCGCCAATTGTTTTGTCGTCCGGCGTTTTGTTTATTCCAACGTCAATGATAATAGTACCCGGTTTAATCTTATCCGCTGTAATTGTGTTAATTTTGCCAACGCACACAACAAGCACGTCTGCGGTTTTTGTTATTTTTTGCCAGTCGGGTAATGTTGGCGCCGCGTATTCAACGGTATTTGTTGGAAATAAAGTTTTTAAAGATTCGTAAATCGCAGGATGATTGGCAAGGACAACAATCTTCTTGCTGGATAGTTGTTCGCCCGTGCTTTTGATCAGTTCAGCAATGCTTTGCGCGAGCGGTGAAACAACTAGCGGAGTTGACGTGAGCGCGTCAATATCTTTTGCCGGCAAAATCGCGTTCAATATTTTTGTTTGGTCAAATCCATTTGGCAATGGCAGTTGAACAAGAATTCCAGTGACATCTTTGTCGTCGTTTAAAAAATTAATCGCTTCAATGATTTTGTCCTGCGCTGTGTCGTCTGAAAAAAGATATACGTGGCAATCAATGCCCAGTTTGTCGCAGGTTTTGTGTTTTAGTTTAACGTAAAGTTTTGACGCTGGGTCATTGCCAATAAGAATAATCGCCAAGCTTGGTTTTTTGTCATTTTGTTCAATCTGGTTTTTTACGTCGGCTAGAATTTTGTCGGCCAGTTCTTTGCCATTGATTAGATTCATAGGAGAGTAGCTTGCCCCAAAGGGGCCCCTTCGGGGTAGCAGGGTAGCTTGTAGGTTAGTAAGGAAGTGGAAATTTTTCGGTTAGGTTTTCAACTTGTTTCAATGTTTGATCTTTAACTTGTTTGTCTGTTGGCGACGATAAACAATCGCTTATCATTTTGCCGACCAGCGCGAATTCTTCTTCCTTAAATCCGCGGGTTGTCATTGCTGGCGTGCCAAGTCTGATGCCAGACGGGTCAAGCGGCTGGCGTGGATCATCTGGAATCATGTTTTTGTTGCAAATGATATTGACGTCCTCCAGCGCGGTCTGCGCTTCGTTGCCAGAAATATTTTTACTGCGCAAGTCAATTAACAACAAGTGGTTTTCCGTTGTGCCAAAAGCAATGGTAAAGCCGTTTTCTTTCAAAACATTTTCCAATGCTTTGGCGTTTTTCAAAATTTGCTCGGCGTATTGTTTGAATTCTGGTTGTAGCGCCTCGCCAAACGCGACCGCTTTCGCGGCAATATTATGTTCATGCGGCCCGCCTTGTAGCCCGGGGAAAACGGCCTTATCTATTTTTTCAGCCAAAACTTTTTTGCATAAGATAAGGCCGCCTCGCGGGCCGCGCAATGTTTTATGAGTTGTTGTTGTCACTACGTCAAAGAGTGGAACCGGATTTTCCAAAACATTGGCAGCAATAAGTCCGGCGATATGCGCGATGTCAGCCATTGTGTACGCGTTAACTTCATCCGCGATTTGTTTTATTTTTTTATAATCTATTGAACGAGAGTACGCGGAAAAACCCACGAGAATCAGTCGCGGTTTGTACTTTAATGCCATTTCTCGTAGCTGTGCGTAATCAATTTTTCCGTTTGGCAACGTTTTATAGCGAATAAAGTTGAAAATTTTCGCGATTTTTGTCACAGGATGTCCGTGCGTCAAATGTCCGCCGTGGCTCAAATCCATTCCCAAAATTGTTTCGCCGGGTTTAAGCAACGCAAAATAAGCGGCAATGTTTGCTTGCGCGCCGGACAGCGGTTGAACGTTGGCATGCTCTGCGTTAAACAATTGTTTCGCGCGATCAATGGCCGTTTGCTCAACAATATCAACGTTCGCTGTGCCGCCATAATAACGTTTTCCCGGATAACCTTCTGCGTATTTGTTTGTCAAAACACTGCCCAGCGCTTCCAAAACCGCGGGTGAAACATAATTTTCCGACGGGATTAATTCTATCGTGTTTTTTTGACGCGTTAATTCTTTTTGAATCGCGTCGTAAATTATTGGATCTTGTTTTTTTAACATATTATGGAGTTAGCGTTATTTCATTGCTATAAATTCCGCAGTTGTCGCCCTGTTTCAAACAAATTCTGACGTAATAAGTGTTTTTTTCCAATCCTTTCCACGTGTCTGCTTTTGCGCTGCCGGAAACAATGTGACTTGGCGCTGTTGGAAATGTGACATCCGGATTTTTGCCAACCAACGTGATAAAAGCGGCCGGATTGTTAATCCCGCTTGTTGTCCATTCTAGTTTTATTGAATCGTTTTCTTGTTTCGCGGTTAATGTGATTTTCGCGTCAGGTTCAATCGTTTCTTTTGTGGATGGTTGGTCAACTGGGGTGTCCAATAACTCGCTAAGCATTCCGAGAAAAAAATTGTTTTGTTTGTCCAAATCTTTGTTCCAAGTAAACCACGTGTCATTTAACAAATCATTTTGCGTAAGCGGTTTTTTCTGAATCATTTTTTCTTTTTCAAGAGAAGGATTAATCGTGGCTTTTTCTCCTTGGTCAACAGTGTCAATGTTCAAAAGTGAATTGTCAGTCGCGTTATAAATTTTTATTTTTGTTTCGTTCGCAATGGCGGAAATTTCAACCGTCTGGCCAAGAATTGAAACGTCAAATGCCGTGCCAAGCGCGATTAATTCGGTTTTGCCGTGCAAAACTTTGTAAATAATGGGGGTGTTGTCATTGACGCGATGAAAAGCATGACCATAAGTTTGCTCTATCGTGACGTCAGAAAGTGAAAGTTGCTTCAAAAATATTTCAGTGTTTGCGTCCATGCGCACAAAGCTTTTGTCAGGAAGCTGGATTACAGATTTGGTCGCGCCGTTTGTCCTGACTGTGTCGCCTTGTTTTATTTCGTAATTAAGATTAAGCGGTTCCCAATTTGTTGCGCCAAAAGTTTTTATTTCAGCTGTTCCTTCCAAAAACACAAGCTGAGCGGTTGGCAGATTTTGCGCGGGTTGAATCGCTTGCCCCGCCGTAGGATTTGCCAGAGGCAAGGGGATTTTTTTAATTGACCAGTAAACAAAAGCACTGGCGAAAATAATCAAAAAAATTAAAAATTTAAAACCGCGCGTTTTGTAAAACGGTCGGCGATAATAATTTGAAGTGCGCGAATGACGAGAAATCATATTTGTTTTACCATGTATGTTCCTTTGATGCGGTAGCCGAGCTTTTTGTAATATTCCCGAACGCCAATGCCTGAAATAACTGCCATTTGTTTATAACCAGTTGCTTTTGCGATTTTTTCAGCTTCAAGCATTAATTTTTTTCCAAAGCCAATATGTTGCGCGGCGATAGGGTTAAGTTTGTTAATCGCAATCGTTTGCCCATAGGTATGTAGCTCTCTAATTATAGCCGTATTCTTTAACTCGGGCAAATGGTCTTGAACAAAATTTTTGTTCAGGCGCAGACGGCAAAATGCGTACAGAATTTTTTGGTTTGGAGAAGAGTAGTGGATAAAATATTCAGTGCCATCAGACGCTTTGTATTTTTTTATAAATAATTTTGCCTTGTTTGCGTTTGCTACGTTTGCCCGCGCTTCGCGGCAACGAATACAATTGCATTGTTTATTTTGCCGCGCCAGCGTTTTTTGCAAGTCAACGCGCAAATTTGAAACTTTATTCCCCGCCGC
This sequence comes from Candidatus Falkowiibacteriota bacterium, assembly GCA_043798985.1. Taxonomy (GTDB): domain Bacteria; phylum Patescibacteriota; class Patescibacteriia; order UBA11705; family JACRDX01; genus JACRDX01. The sequence continues at coordinate 72,363 of JAZDOE010000003.1, forward strand.
AATACTTTCTGCCGGGATGTCGCGTATTACGCGAATAATTCTAACGTATTGCGGCGTTGCCAATTTTATTTTTAATAAAAGATTGATTAATGTTTTTTGCGAATATGGTTTGTATTTTCCTTGTTTCCACCATTTGTAAATCAAATAATTTTTTGTCACAACGGACGGGTAAATTTTTATCA
>JAZDOE010000005.1:0-5741 GCA_043798985.1 Candidatus Falkowiibacteriota bacterium
ATAGAAGTTGTATCATTATATGGAGGATTGCCAATGGTTATAAGTTTTTCTTCTGTTTTTATAGACAAGTTTTCTCGGCACACGTTTGCAAGTGAATTTTGACAAATAAAAGTAATGTCTTTATTCTTTTTTTGAGCCTCCGAAATGGCTGTCTCATCAATATCAGCTCCAACTAATCTTTTTGCAACAACCTTTTTAGTTAGAAAAGATCCATATCCGCAAGACGAGTCTAAAATTGTCCAATTTTTAATATCGGAAATATTTTTATTCAAAATAGAATAAGCTAAATCAACAATAATTTCTGGGGTATAATAAGACCCTAAATTAACCTTGTCTATATGATTCAAATGTTTTTGATTATTATCCATATATAATATTTCTAATGTTTTCATTATATCATTTTTCCCCTTATAAATAAATCGTTTTCGTAGCGTAGCGGAGAAAACACCTTATACCCCTTTATAAATAAATAAAAAACAAAATTCAAATTCTTTTTAAGAGCTGGGCGATAGCCCCAAAAGGAAAACATGTATTTCACATAACGTTTGCGTGTATGAGAAGTTTCGCCGACTTCCTTATTATTTTATCAAAGAGGAGGCGAAATTTGGGTGAAAGAAAAAGTGCAACCTTTGAAAATTATTAACGCATTTTTTCTTGAACCTCATACACGCTGTTAAGTGATGTAAATCATTTTTTTGCCCTTACATTTTAAGAGGAAGTCCGGCGTCGAAGAATTGCTTCCCCGACGCCGGTTTCCTTACGGTCCGAACAGTAGTTGCTGAATTGACATGCTGTTTGGCGAGGCGATGTTCGCCACCAGCCACACAGATGCCGGAATCAGTACCCACTTCCATGCCGACTTGAACTTCCGCGCGAGTAGGCCACCGAGGGTGACCATCAAGGGGTCGCCGATGAATCGGTTGCCCCAGTGCTCGAAGCCGTGTTTCCAGTTGGCCACTGCCTGACCGAATCGTCCTGCCTCCATAGAGAGTTCCGTTGCTTCCCAGCTCAGTGCAAGCACTAATATGAGAAGTAAGAACTTTTTCCATGTTGCTTTAGAGGCGACCCCGACGTAGGCGAGTATCGACCCGATGAGTATTCCAGACAAGAAGTGCTGGAAAGACCACAGATCGAACATCGCCTCGCTTCGGTCTCCCACGAGCTTGGGCAGACTGTTTTGGCCAGTAATGATGATGTGAAGGACCGGAAGGACAGTGAGCAGGATGATCGTGGCGAGAGCCAGACCAATCCCGCTTTTTGAGGACTTCCTCTGCGAGATGTTCTGATTCATTTCCACGTCTCCTTTGGTTAGGTTAGCCTCCGTAATACGAAGGCAAAAAAATGATTTATTTCACTTAACTCGTTATTGTGCGAAGTCGGGAGAATATTTTGTTTAAAATTAGCAGAACGATTTGAGGGGTGTTGATAACTGTTATCCTACATTTGGAGCTGTCAATTTTAACATTATACAATAACGTCGGCTATTTAAATTTTAACAAAATTTACGAAATTATGCAAAAATTTTTTGGAACAAACAGAAACCGAACTTTTAATCAGAAATTACAGCCCTAAAACACGAAAGGCCTACTTGCTTTGTCTGAAAAGTTATTTTGCGCAAACGCCAAATATAGAAAATCCAACCGAATCAGCCATTAAAAATTTTATCCTCTCAAAAAAGGATATCGGGCTGTCAGGGCAAACGCTAAATTTATATTTGAACGCCATAAAATTTTTTAATGCCAATGTTTTGCGCCAATCAGCGCCGATCAATATTCATTTTTCCAAAACAAGCAAAAAACTTCCCATAGTTTTATCTCGTGAAGAAATTCAGGCGATGATTAATTCCATAAAAAATTTGAAACATAAACTTTTGATTTCGCTGGCTTACGCGGCCGGTATGCGCGTCAGCGAGGTTGTGCGATTAAAAGTTAAAGACATGAATTTGAACGAATTAACGATTCATATAAAAGAGGCAAAAGGCAAAAAAGACAGAATCACGGTTTTTCCGGAAAAATTAAAAACGGATTTTGAGCAATTATTGAAAAACAAAACAGCACAAGAATATGTTTTTGCCAGCGAGCGCGGCGCCTGCCTGCCGGCGAGGCATGGGCGGCTTACCGAACGAACCGCGCAAAAGATTTTTGAAACAGCGCGTTTGTACGCGGGCATAAAAAAAGACGCGACGTTTCATTCGTTGCGCCATAGTTTTGCCACGCATTTGTTGGAAAACGGGGTTGATGTCAGATTTGTGCAGGTTTTGCTGGGCCATCAAAATATCAGAACCACACAGCATTACACACAAGTGACAAATCCCATACTTAAAAACATAAAAAGCCCACTAGGCAATTAATCAGCAGTGTCATTGCAGATGCAATTCACAAGGGATTTCTCCCCCACTCGCCTCGGCGAAGCGGGCGTTGTGGGGTCGAAATGACAAATTGGCTAAATTTGCGCTATTGTAAGTCCCGCGCTTGACATAAAGATTGCGGCGTGCTATAATGTTTTGTTAAATACAAACATTGAGAGGTCGTGCCATTTGACAGGGAGGACAACTGGCTTGGGCTAAATCCAACATATTTTTCCCCTATTACCAAGTTGCCTCTCTATTAAATCGCGCGGCGGCCTGCCCGCGGACGCGCTTGCCCGCGGAAGCGGGACGCAGCCAGGGGGACGCGGCCAGGGAGCTCTGTATATTTCGCTAATAAAGCGTTGGCGCAAAATACAGGGCTGGGACGCTTTAGTTCCTCCTACTTTGGTGGACTAGTCCGCAGATGAAAGGAGCCGGTCTTATGACCGCGCTCTTTTCTTTTTGCCCTGCCAAAAATGTGCTATAATGCACAAAATGAAAAACAAAAAACGAAAATATAGAGCAGAGGAAGAATTACCTCCACTAATCAGTCCGGAAATTGTCCGCGGCATTGTTATTGTTATTTTGTTCACTTTTGCTGTAATTAGTTTGTTAAGCTTTTTGAATTCAGCCGGCGTTGCCGGATTTTATTTGAATAAGGGTTTGAACATTGCGTTTGGCTGGACAAAATATTTATTTAGCGCGTTATGTTTGGGTTTTTCTTACGTTTTAACGCGACCAGCCAAATATCCAATTCATTGGCACAACTATTTCGGAGCACTGCTTTTGTTGGTTGGCGTTGGCGGAATAATTCATCTTGTTCAGATTAACCAAGAAAAATCATTTCAAGCAGTTGCTGACGGATTGGGCGGCGGATTTGTGGGTTTTGTTGGCAGTTATTTTTTACAGACATATTTTGGAATGATTGCTTCTGGGATTATTTTAGTTGCCGTGATTTTTGGTAGCATTATCCTGGCGTTTAACATTTCGTTGCATAAAATTTTTGACAAAGAATTTCTCGCTGAAAAATTGGCAGCGTTAAAATCTCCGAGTGAAAACGTGGCAATGGCAGAACAAGAAGCAACACAGAATGTTGAAGACGAAGACGAGGAAAGTGAAGCATCCGCGATAAAATTTATAAAACGACAATTGCCGCAAGAACAGGCCGTGATGATTAAACCGCGTAAAATTAAAATTGATTTACCGTTGGATCTTTTAGACAATAGGATAGAAAAACCAAGAAGCGGCGATGTGCAGGCGGCAAAAGAGCGCATTCAAAAGACGCTGGCGAATTTTAACATTCCGGTTGATATGGGTGATATTAGCGTTGGTCCGACTGTCACGCAATACACGTTAAAACCGGCTGACGGCATAAAACTTTCAAAGATTACGACGTTAAGCAGTGATTTGGCGTTGGCATTGGCAGCGCATCCGATCAGAATTGAAGCGCCGATTCCGGGAAAGGCATTGGTTGGGATTGAAGTGCCAAACCAAAAAATCGCGACAGTGCATATTCGCGAACTTTTGGAGCACCCTGATTTCAAGCATAGAGAATCCAGCTTGACAATAGGACTTGGCAAAGATGTTTCCGGTAAACCGCAGTTTGCGAATTTACAAAAAATGCCGCACTTGCTGATTGCTGGCGCGACAGGTTCTGGCAAAAGCATGGGAATTCATTCCATGATCATTACAATGTTGTACCAAAATAATCCAGAAACATTGCGCATGTTGCTGGTTGATCCGAAACGAGTTGAGTTCACCGCGTACAATGGCGTTCCTCATTTGCTGACGCCAGTTATTACTGATGTGACGAAAACGATTAATGCTTTGCGCTGGGTAATTTCAGAAATGGATCGCAGATTTGATATTTTGGCGAAAAATCACAAGCGCAATATTGATAGTTATAATCTGACAGCAGCTGAAAAAATGCCATACATTGTAATTGTCGTTGATGAATTGGCAGATTTAATGGTCTCGGCCGCCGCGGAAGTTGAGGCGTGCGTTATTCGGTTGACGCAAATGGCGCGCGCCGTAGGCATTCATTTGATACTCGCTACGCAGCGACCGTCAGTTGACGTAATTACTGGTTTGATTAAAGCCAACATGCCAACAAGAATCGCGTACAGCGTGGCATCGTTGGTTGATTCGCGCACAATATTAGATGGCAGTGGCGCGGAAAAATTGGTGGGCAAGGGCGATATGCTTTATATGTCGCCAACATTGTCAAAACCAAAACGTTTGCAAGGCGCGTTTGTTTCAGATGATGAAATTAAAAAAGTGACAAAGTTTTTGAAAGACGCGAGTGGCAATGAACAAAATTATCAGGAAGAAATTCTTGAAAAGCATGGTGGTGGCGGATCAAGCATGGATTTTTATTCAAGCGGTGGCGCTGATGGCGACGGAGACGCGTTGTTTAATGATGCCAAAGAGGTTGTAATACAAGCTGGCCGCGCGTCAGCTTCGCTGCTGCAGCGCAGGCTGCGCGTGGGCTATGCCCGCGCCGCGCGGCTGATTGATTTAATGGAAGCGGCAGGATTCGTCGGTCCGGCTGACGGCGCGCGTCCGCGCGAAGTTTTGGCTGATAGTTTGCAAGAATTACCATCTCAACGAATTTATAGCGAGATCGTGGAACAGCAAAATGCGACGCCATTTAAGTCGCGGACAATTGCTCCGATACAGGCGATTGATGATTCTGAAGAAGTCATTGATGAGGTTGACGAGGAAGAGATAGAAGAAGAAATGGATGAAGATAAAAAATTATTGGAGGACTTAGACAAGGATGATTTATAATATGTCTTCCGAGCAAGAACAGCTTGCCGCGGGTTTTACTTGGCGCAAACTGAAAAGCATCAAAACTCTTGGCGAGATTCTGCGAGAACATCGTGAAGCTGTGCCAATGAGCCTGGACAAAGTAGCCAGGCTTATTAATGTTGAAATGAAGTATTTGCAAGCATTGGAAAACAATGATTACGCGAATCTGCCGGCAGAGCCATATGTTAAAAATTTTCTTAAAAAATATTCTGAAATTCTTGGAATAAATGCCGAGACAGCCGCGCTAATTTTTAAAAAAGAAAAAATAGTATTTGACAACGCGCAAAAGAAAAAAGAAAAGATTAGTAAAGTTAAAAATACGATTAATTTTTTGGTTTCACCGACTTTTCTGCGGATTATTCTATTAGTTTTAGTTGCGCTTGGCATTCTAATTTATCTTGGCATTAAAGTTTATAACATTACCAATCCGCCGGAACTTGTCATTGCCGAGTTGCCGGCCAGTTTTTCAACGGAAGCAAAGTCCCTTACAATAAGCGGGAAAAGCGAGAGCGAGGCGATCATAAAAGTGAACGACCGGCAGATAGTCAGCGATAAAAACGGGAGCTTTGGCATTACCCTAGAT
>JAZDOE010000018.1:0-72153 GCA_043798985.1 Candidatus Falkowiibacteriota bacterium
CACCCATGAGTCTATAGGATTCCATTCGATATTGCGCCGCTTTCTGACAGGACTTGATCAGCATTTTTCCTGATTTAAAAGCCTTCCTGCGATATTCAGACCTTCGAGGATTGCTTCGCGCGTACCTCAGGGTGACATTCAACGCTTCGGTGCGACAGCAATTCAATTAGCAGCGGTAACCCAATCAAAATTATTACAAAAATCGCAGTGTTTATTTCGTAAAAATAATAGGCGAGCGAGCCGCAAATTGAAATTAGACACAAAAAAATCAACGTGCCGAAAAGCCGTTGATAAATTGTTTCCGCGCCCTTCAAAAGCAATTTGCCAAGCTTGTTTCCGTAGACAAACAAATAAATAAGACCTACAATTAAGCCAATGGTTGGGCTATGGAGGAGAAGGGAATTAAGTAGAATTGCGGAGAGAAGAATGGTCGAGTAAAACATACGATGGTCAGTGGTCGGTGTCATTCCGAACCCTTGCAAAGGGTGAGCCTGCCTGCCGGCAGGCAGGGAATCCCTTCGCGAGTGCTTTTACAAGGGATTTCTCCCCCGCTAAAGTGGGGTCGAAATGACAGTTCGCTGCGATTATCAATTGTAATATAACAAGTTGCGAGCAAAAATGAAAGTTGACTTTAACAAAATTTATTTTGGCGTTAAATTCGTGGTCATTGCCAGCTTTGTTGTGTTAATGGCATTTTTATTTTGGCAAAAAGGCGTTGTTGGCGCCGGAATTAGTTATGACATCGCGCCGTTGGTTGGAACGAAGTTTGTTTTTGGATTATATCCGGAAGGCCGCGTTGAAATTGTTGATAACGCGTGGAAACTGAAATATGAGCCAATTTATTTTAAAGTTTACGCGCCGAGAAAATTTAAAAAAGCTGAAATAACTTTGAAATATCAGAATTCAATGGAGTCTGATGTTTTTGTCGGCGTTAAAGTGAAAGGAAATTCGGCTGTTCCGTATTATATGCAAAAAATAGAAAAAACGTTGCCCGGCAGTTGGGTTGAAAAGACGTTAGAATTTGATTTAGCCGGCGCGGCATTTGAAAAAAACAAATTACAATTTATAATCGCCGCGCCGGGCATTGAACAATCAAAAGGATCATTGATTATTGAAAACGTTAAAATTCAATTGCTATGACGTTTGTTGTCTTTATAAAAAACACAACGCAATTTTTATTCAAAGCCAGTTTTATTTTTTGGTTAATTCTCGCTGTTTTAGAATTGCTTATGCCAGGATTTGTGGTTTACTATATTAACATGCAGATTTTGCTGATTATCATTTGCTGTTTGGGCGTTGCGCACGCGTTTTTATGCAGAAAAATTTTAAAATAATTTTAGCATGCTTGGCCGTTGGATTTTTTTTGGTGTACAGTTTTTTGACACTGGTTGTTTATTTGCCAAATGCTAAAACCGGAATGATTTTTGATTGGCCAGACGAAATGGCGAATCATTTTTTTGTAAAAAATTTCGTTGAAACAAGCGGCTTTGCCGCTTTTGAGCCGTTGAATACCTTGCTCGCGAATCCCTACGTCCATCCGCGCAGCGTGAACATTGTTAACAATGCGATTGTGCCAATGTCATTTTTGGGAATGTTAATTATTTATGGCGCGCTTGCGAAAATAATCAGCATTTATGGCGTGTTGTTTTTGACGCCATTGTTTGCGGTTTTGACCGTTGTGTTGTTGAGTCTGATTATGAAGCGATTGTTTGGCAAAATAGCCGGAATTGTTTCGGCAATTTTGTGTTTTATTGTCCCGGGATTTTGGTATTATGCCAGCCAGCCAATGTTGCCAAATATTTTATTTTTATCTTTGGTCGTGGCTGGGTTGTATTGTGCAATTCGGGCGTTTGATGGCGGCAAGAAAAAATATTTATTTGGAGACGCGGCAGGGTTATTGTTTGGTTTTGCGGCGATAACAAGAACAATTGACGCGATTTGGGTTTTTGTGATTTTGTTGGCGCTGGCCATTATTTATAGAAGAAAAATAATTGATAACTGGAAAGTGTTGGCCGCGCTGGTGTGCGCCGGAATTTTGCCGATTTTGTTAATGTTGTTTTTGAATAATGAAATTTACGGCAAGATTTTTACTGTCGGATATTTGCGACAGGATCAACCAACTTTTTTGAGCGGTTTGCCAACTGAATTTAAGGTTAATGACAACGGAATTTTGAGTTGGTTAAAGTTTGTTGTGGCGCCGTTTGGTTTGCACGTAAAAGAATTTTTTTGGGTTGTTTGGGAATACATAATTAAAATTAGTTGGCCGTTTTTTGTCTTGGCAATGGCAGCCATTGGCTGGCTGTTGGCAATTAAAAAAACAAAAATTGAAAAAATATTTTTGGGATTGGCGCTCGCCCCGTTGGGGCTCGCGCTGTTTTATGGAAACTGGATTTTTGCTGACAAAATAGTTTTGAAATATAATTTTTTGAGCAGTTCTTATGTCAGATATTTTTTGCCGATTTATATTTGGTGCGCGCTGGTAATCGCATGGGCAGTTCAAAGAATCCAGCGCGCACAATTTAATAAAACAGCGAAGATTCTTATTGTCTGTGTCGGACTTGTTGGCTTGTTCGGTTATTCAACATATTTGGTTTTTTTTAACGCAGCTGATGGTTTGTTCTCGCAGCAACAAAAAATTGAAAAATATCACGAACAGCGAGTGCTGGTTGAAGATAAAATTCCAGCGAACGCTGTTTTGCTGGTTGATCGTGCTGACAAAATTTTTTGGCCGGAACATAAGGTCGTGGTTTTTCTTGGCGACTTTGGAATTTTTCCTGAAATGAAAAAATTGTTGAATGTTGTGCCGATTTATTATTACGGCGAAGCGGTTGAGCCGCTGATGAGCAAGATCAATGAAAAATTAAAGAGCAACGAGTTGATTTTTGAAAGCGGAATACATATTATTGATAATTTTTATTTATATAAATTGAAAGCGACACCTTGACGTTTGCGTTGAGGTATGATATCATTACTTCTTGCAAAGAGGGAGGTGAGCCATGGATAGATTTGTTGGTTGTTTGTTGGCTGTAGGAATGTTGGGGTTGATCGCGCATATCGTTCTGTCGTCGCTGGGCGCGAAAAAGGCAGTGCCAACAATGTTGAAGGCAATGTTCAGTGGTTTGGGAATGTTGCTCGGTGCGATCGTGAGCGGCGCGGCCAGAATGCTCGGCATTGGGTTTCGCAATGCTGGCCGGGCGTTCAGGCGCGGGTTCCGCGGCGACGATGGTGGTTCGTAGAGACGGGGCAATGCCACGTCTCATTTTTTTGTCAATCATAGGGTTGTGAATAGGTGCCACCCAAAATTTGGTGTATTTATTATAATGGTTTATCATAATGTTAATGTAGAGACGAGATATATCTCGTCTCTACAAAATAATATAAATTTGGTATAATGAAATAAATAAACCATAAAATTATGAATAAAAAGAACATTGTGATTTTTGGGGGCGCGGGATTTATTGGGTCGCATTTGTGCGATCGTTTGGTGACAGAAGATGTTAATATCATTTGCGTTGATAATTTTATCACAAGCAGTGAACAAAATATTGAGCATTTGCTACGTTTGCCGAATTTTAAATTTATCAGACATGATATTGTTGAGCCGTTGGAGTTGGAAAAATTACCAGAGTTGAAAACTCTGCAATTGGATGTTTTTGGCGTGCAGGAAGTTTACAATTTGGCTTGTCCGACTTCTGTCAAAAATTTTGATAAATATAAAGAGCAGACAATTTTGGCCAATTCCGTTGGTTTAAAAAACGCGTTGGATTTGGCAGTAAAATACAAGGCGAAATTTTTGCAAGCATCATCGTCGGTTGTTTATGGAATCAGCGAAAAGCCTGATTATGTTGTGGAAAAGTTCCGCGGGCCGTCTGATCAGCTTGATCCTCGCGCGTGCTATGACGAGGGCAAGCGATTTGCCGAAACAATGTGCGATGTTTATCGCGAGAAAATAGGCGTTGACGCGAAAATCGTTCGCATTTTCAGAACATACGGCCCGCGGATGCCTCTTAATGACGGCCAAATGATTCCTGATTTTATTTTGAGCGCCATTGAAAATAAAGACATTGCGATTTTCGGCGACAAAAAATTCAGAACCAGCCTTTGTTATGTGAGCGATATTGTTGAGGGATTGATTAATATCATGGACTTGGCAATCAGCGGCGCGGTAAATTTGGGATCGCCGGAAGTTGTCACTTTAACAAAAGTTGCGGAACTGATTAAAAAGATTACAGAGGCAACGTCCAAAATCGTTTACGAGGAGCGCTTGCTGTTTATGCGCGAGTTGGCTTTTCCAAATATTCAAAAAGCAAAAGATGAACTTGGCTGGATTCCATTGATAACATTGGAAGATGGTTTGCGTCGGACAATTGAATACACAAAAGCGCGCAAACCGCTGGTTGGTTTTGGCGGATAAAAATTGTTATGAATATTTTTATTGTTGTTCCTGCTTATAACGAAGAGCAAAGGATTAAAAAGGTGGTTGAACTGTTGTTGACGAAATTTCAAAATGTGATTGTTGTGAACGACGGATCAAAAGATAATACGGGAGAGGAGGTAAAATCCCTCCCGATTTATTATTGCGAACACGCGATTAATCTCGGGCAGGGCGCTGCGCTAAAAACGGGCACAGAATTGGCAATTGAATTTGGCGCGGATATTGTTATTCACGCGGACGCTGATGGCCAGCATCGGCTTGAAGATATTGAAAAATTAGTTATTGAGTTGGAAAAAGGAAATACTGACATCGCGATTGGCTCTAGGTTTTTGGGTCTTAAATCTCAAATACCAAAACAAAAACAAATTATTTTGTGGTTGGCGCGATTGTTTGTGCGATTGTTTTTCCGTATCAAAATCACAGATCCGCAAAGCGGCCTTCGCGCGTTCCGCGCGAGCCCCATTGGGGCGAGTGCGTGGCCTAAAATAAAATTTAATTATGATGATTTTAGGCATTGCACTGAAATTTTGTTTTTGATAAAAAAGAATCGGCTTCAATTTGTTGAAGTGCCGATAAAAGTGAATTATGATGAGTATAGTTGCAACAAACAATCGCGCCCGAAAATAAAAATGGCAGCGGAATTATTATTGGATAAATTAATAAAATAATATGTCAATTATTCAAGTTATTATTTCGGTGTTCGTGTTGGTTGTTGTTGTTAAATTGATTAAACGATTGCGGACAAAAGATATTAGCGTTCCTGTTTTTTTGTTGTGGCTGTTATTTTGGATTGGCGCCGCGGCCATCACATGGAAAACGGTCATTCTTGACCGCCTCGCCGACTTGGTCGGCGTGGGCCGCGGCGCTGATTTGGTGATTTATTGTTCTTTGCTGATTTTGTTTTATTTGATATTCAGAATTTTTGTGCGATTGGACAAACAGGAAAAACAAATCAGCGAAATTGTGCGCAACATCGCGAAAAATAACTGCGTGCGAAAAAAAGAATTATGAATAAGGTCGCGATAATTTTAATAAATTACAAAGATTACGCGCAGCGATTTTTGGGCGGTTGCATTGAAAGTTTGCGCAAAGTAAAATTTTCATCCGGAGAATTTAAGATTTTTATTGTTGATAATGAAACAAGCGAACAAACGCGCAAAACGATCCGTGAAATTGCGCCAGAAGCGATTGTTATTCCGTGTGAAACAAATTCTGGCTACACTGGCGGAAACAATTTGGGAATGCGCGAAGCGGAAAAATGGGGCGCGGATTATTTTTGCTTGCTAAACATGGATACAGAAGTTGACGAGAATTTTTTGGAAGAGGCGCTGAAAGTTTATCAAAGCGATCCGAAAATAGGGCTTGTTCAGTCGCGGCTCATGCTTTTTAATGATAAAGAAAAAATAAACAGCATGGGAAACAGATTACACTTTTTAGGTTTTGGGTTTTGTGACAAATATCAGGAAAAATTTCGAAATCCGAAATCCGAAATCCTAAACAATTTGCCAAATCCGAAATCAGAAATTCGAAGTCCAATGTTTCGAGATTCGGATTTAGATATTCGGATTTGTCCGCCTGCGGCGGACATTATTTATCCGAGCGGCGCTGCGGTATTAATCAGCGCGGAAAAATTAAAACAAATTGGCTATTTTACAGACGAATTGTTTATGTATTTGGAAGACGCGGAATGGGGATGGAAGTCGCGGCTTTTTGGTTTTCGCAATGTGCTCGCCATCAATTCCATTGTTTATCACAAATACGAATTCAGCCGCAGCTCCTCTAAATTTTATTGGATAGAGCGCAATCGCCAAATTGTTCCGCTGATGTGTTATCACTGGCTGACATTGGCCTTGCTTTTTCCGGCGTGGCTGGTAATGGAGCTGGGCATGTTGATAATTAGTTTGGCTGGAAATTGGTTTTTGGCTAAAATCAATGCTTATAAATGGTTCTTGAATTTGAATAATCTGAAAAAGTTGCTAAAATGGCGAAAGGCGGTTCAGGCGCGACGTTGCCAGCCAGATTGGCTGATTGTGCGCGACTTTGCGGGTAAGATTGAATATCAGGAAGCAAGCAATGGCCTGTTTACCAGCATTGGCAACAGTATTCTGAATGTTTATTGGCAAATCGTAAAAAAAATAATGATTTGGTAAATATGCGCAGACGACATTTTGTCATAGTAGTCGCGGCAATTGTTTTGGCGGTTTTGGGCGTCTTCTTTTTTCGCGTTTATTATCCGGGGTCTGAATTGGAATTAAAACACTTGGGCAGCAAAATGGAAATTCCCGCGTTGGTTGATTATTATAAATTGAACGTGGAGCAACAATGCGGAGTCTGGTATGGCGACAATCGCAATGAACAAAAAGAAGTGAAAATCGCGAATAAAGACGCGCTTACGTGTTTTGACGCGGCAATGTCAAAATGTGGAAACGCGGGAGTGCTTGCGATATCCGAAGGATTGTTAAATAAAGAATATTCTTTTTTGCGCGTGATTGGCAAAAATATTGCCGGAAAATGCGTGATACAAAATTCTTATTATTATAAAGATGACAAATTGGACATGCCTGAAACGTGGATAAATACCTGCGTAAAATTGGATGATAAAAATATTTGGCGAAGTTGTCTGCCTGATTTTTTAAAAAAGAAGTGATTTTATGAAAATCGCTCAAATCGCATATTTTCCGCCAGCAATTAAGGCGACTCATTTCGCGATTGGACACGCGGTGCATTTTTTGAGCGAGGAATTGGTTCGGTTGGGGCATGAAGTGACTGTTTTTGTCCCGCGATCCCAGGGCATCAAAAAGTTTAAGGAGCATAATTATAAAATAAAAACATTGTGGCCAATTTTCAGATTTGGTCACATTTTTTTCGCGCCTACGTTGTGGTTTAACTTGCGAAAGTTTGATGTCGTGAATGTTCATTATCCATTTTGGGGCGTTTTGGAAATGATTGGGCTGTACAAATTTTTGCACAAAGATAAAATGAAATTTGTTATTAGTTATGATGTTGATGTTTTGCCAAAAGGTGTTCATAAAAAAATATTGCGCTGGCAATGCGAAAAATTGTTGCCGCGATTGATGTCAGTCGTTGACAAAGTAATCGCCAGCAGCGCGGATTATTTAACAACGTCCGATGTTTTTGGAAAATTCTACGCGGGAAAACCGCGGCTGTTTGCCGAGGTGCCGTTTGGCGCGGCAGATAAATTTTTTCCGGAGCAAAAAGACAAGCAGCTAATGGTGCGTTACGGGTTAAAAGACGGAGACGTCGTTTTGATGTTTATTGGCATTTTAGATAGGACGCGAAATTATAAAGGGATAAGATATTTGTTAAAGGCAATGGAGTATTTGGACACAAACGTTAAGTTGATAATCGGAGGCGATGGTGAAATGCGGGCGTTTTATCAGGCAAAAGCAATTGAGGCTGGGCTTGCCCCGCTGGCGGAGGGGCGAGGCAAGCGGGTGATTTTTACCGGATATATAAAGGATGATGAAATGCGGCAACATTATAATCTTTGCGATATTTTTATTTTGCCATCGGTAAATCGCGGGGAAGCGTACAGCGCGGTGGCGCTTGAGGCAATGGCCTGCGGAAAACCGCTTGTTGTCACAAACTTGAAAGGTGTGCGATCAATTATAGATCCGGGCGTGAATGGCATGTTGGTTGAGCCGAAAAACAGTGGCGATATTGCTGACAAAGTAAAATTTTTAATTCAGCGGCCGCAGTTAATGGCAACAATGGGACAAAACGGCGCAGAGCGGGTAAATGCGCATTATCGCTGGCCAATAATCGCGAAAAAATTAGAAGGAATTTACAATCGGATTTTGCGAAAAACGAGTTGAAACAATTTATTAAATTTGCTATTATTTCAATCGACGCGGGGGGTTTGTATAGTGGTAGTACGGAGGTCTCCACCCCACTGCTCGCGAGCAGCGGGGTCCAAAACCTCTATCGCAGGTTATATGTTTTACGTATATTTATTAACAGACGAGAATCAAAAAATTTATATAGGATATACAGAAAACTTGCCACGGCGGATAGCCGAACATTCTGCGTGCAAGGTTTATACGACGAGAAGGATGGCGAGACCTAAGTTGTACTATCATGAAGCGTATTCAGATAAAGAATCTGCAAGAAATAGAGAAAAAGGATTGAAACAGTTTGGCTCTGCATATGTTGGATTATTAAAGAGAATTGGGTTAAAATGAAAATCGCGGGGGGTTTGTATAGTGGTAGTACGGAGGTCTCCAAAACCTCTAGCGCGGGTTCGATTCCTGCACCCCCTGCCAGGTAGTCAAAGCGGAAGTGAATGGGTAGTTTCATCTACCCCCGCCAGCAAAAGTGTCCGAACTTCTGGCCAATACTTCTGCCAATTTTCAAAATTCGGATTTTGGGCGATTGTTGGTATGATGGATGAAAGTATGTTGAAAAAGATAATTAAAAAAATGCTGCCGAAAAATGTTTTAGGATGGTATCATTTTTTGTTGGCAAAATTTGGGGCAATGCTTTACGGATTTCCATCTCGGAAAATGGTGATTATTGGAATCACCGGCACAAAGGGCAAAACCTCAACCGCGAATTTTATTTGGTCGGTTTTGAGCGCCGCTGGTTTTAAAACAGGTATTATTACAACGGCCAACATTCGTATCGGCGATCAGGAAATTTTGAACAAATACCACATGACAATGCCCGGCAGATTTATTTTGCAAAAAACAATGGCTGAAATGGTTGATGCTGAATGCAAATTTTGCGTGGTTGAGACGACGTCAGAAGGCATAAAACAATGGCGCCATGTTGGCATTGATTATGACATTGCCGTGTTCACGAATTTGTCGCCAGAACATTTGGCATCGCATGAAAATGATTTTGAAAAATACAAAGAGGCAAAAGGAAAAATGTTCGCCGCGTTGAATGTTAAAAAGCACAAAACAATTGACGGCCGCGAAATTGACAAAGTGATTGTCGTGAATTCTGACGATGAAAACAAGGATTTTTTTGTCAATTTCGCGGCCGATAAAAAGGTGACTTTTGCGCTGGAAGCGCATCCCCGCCTGCCGGCAGGCACGGCGCCTTTGGCGGAGGGTTTCCTTGGGGCGGATATTGTTGCGCAAAATATTGTTGAACTTCCGGACGGCGTGACGTTTAAAGTTGGCGACAATAATTTTCGGCTGAACATTGTCGGCGGCTTTAATGTTTACAACGCATTGCCAGCGATTATCGTTGCCAATCTATTTGGCGTTGATAACGCGGCAATACAACGCGGGTTTGAAAATCTGGCGCAGATTCCCGGACGCATGGAAGAAATAAAACAAGGACAAAATTTCAGAGTTTTTGTTGATTACGCGCATGAGCCAAAAAGCATGGAAGCGGCATTGAACGCGACGCGCAAAATTGTTGGCAATGGCAAATTGATTGTTTTGCTTGGCGCAGAAGGTGGTGGTAGAGACAAAACAAAACGTCCTGCAATGGGGAAAGTGGCAGGAGAATTGGCGGATTTTGTTGTAATAAGCAATGTTGATCCATATGAAGATGATCCGGCCGCGATTTTGAGGGATATTAAAGTCGGCGCAGAGGCTGTCGCTAAAATTGAAAATATTAATTTGTTTGTAGTTGAGGATCGGCGAAGCGGAATTCGCCGCGCATTGCAATTGGCAAATGTTGGCGACATTGTTTTAATCACCGGAAAAGGCGCGGAACAATCTATAACAATTGCCGGTATAAAATATCCGTGGGATGACCGAAGCGTTGTCGCAGAAGAGCTGACGAAAATTAGATAGTATAGGCGTTATCCACAACCCTCAATTATGTTGGTTGCGGATTTATTTGTTATGCTGGAATTGAACAAAATAAAAAATAGCGTTGTCAGCGAACTTCAGCCATTTCAATTGGCAGTTAAAGAAGAATTTGATAGATTAAACAGCAAAATAGATAGGTTGATTGCGCGGATGGATGTGCATAATGATGTGCAGATGCTTAAAATGCGTGTTGGAACGGTAGAGGAAAAAGTCGCGCAGCTTGAAAAAAGTTTATGATTTTAATTTACATAATCGGCAGTGTTGTTTTGGTAAGTTTGATAAGCCTTGTTGGCGCGGTCGTGTTGTTGAAGCGAAATTTTTTGGAAAGTAAAATGTTATATTTGGTAAGTTTTTCTGTTGGCGCTTTGTTGGGCGATGTTTTTATTCACATCATGCCAGAGCTTGCGGCAACAACGCAGCTGAATTTTGGAATTTCAATTTGGATTTTAATTGGTTTGCTGATATTTTTTGTTTTGGAAAAGTTTATTTTCTGGCATCATTGCCATAGAGTTGACGCGCATAAACACGCGCGGCCAGTTGGCTACGCGATTTTGGTTGGAGATGGGTTGCACAATTTTATTGACGGCGCCATAATCGCCGGAGCGTATTTGGTAAGTGTGCCGCTCGGAATCGCGACAACATTGGCCGTTGTTTTGCATGAGATTCCGCAAGAAATTGGGGATCTGGGCGTGTTAGTCTACGCTGGGTTCACAAAAGCGCGCGCGCTTTTGTTTAATTTGTTGTCAGGATTAATCGCAGTAATAGGCGCAATTTTGACAATTGCCGCGGCAAAGCTAATCAATGGGTTGGAACCGATTTTGCTGGCAGTGGCAGCTGGCGGGTTTATTTATATTGCTGGTTCTGATTTAATTCCAGAATTGCACAAAGAAATCGGTTGGAAAAAATCAACGTGGCAATTGATTACAATTATTTTGGGAATTAGCGTTATGGCTGGATTATTGTTGATTGAATAAATATAAAATTAATTTTGATAAAAAATACCCCTTGCCAAGTTTTGGCAAGGGGGTTTATGTCTCTACTTTCCAACGCGGAGCCGCTCTGCGAAGCCCATCGGCAATCCGCGCGCTCGCATGTGTTGAACCGTGGCTTCCACGTCGTACTCAACGCGGCAAAACCGCAAGGTGCGTTTTTCCGGCGCTTCCAAATCCAGAATCACGAAGCTCGCGCGCGGGTCTCTATCTCTTGGCTGGCCCACGCTTCCGACGTTGACTAAATAGCGGCAGTCTGGATTTAATGAGATTGAACACTCTGCGAGGCGCTTTTTTGGAGAATCCGGTCGTTTTACTCGTTTGCCGGTCTGCAAATTCCACGCGTGAAAACCAAGAATGTGCGTATGGCCAAGCATGATGAGTTGGTGGTCGGTTTGTGTCAATTGAAGTTCTGATTCTTTTTCGTACGGAAACACGTATGGCCATCGTTCAAGACTGCGCACGCAACTGTGGCTGGAAAAGAAAATTCCGTTCTGCTGGCGCCGTGGCAGTTTTTCAAGCATGCGTAGCGCAGTGCCAGAGAATTCGTTTTTTGTAAAAACAATCATCCTTGCGACGGCTGATTCGTTATCTGCAAGTTTGTCCATGTTTGCTCTGCAAATCGCTGCTTCATGGTTGCCAAGAAGCATGATTGCGCCATTGCCGGTCAAGGTTTCCACGACTTCTTTTGGCCATGGTCCATAGCCAATCGCGTCGCCCAGCGAAATCAGCACATCAACTCCGCAGTTTTGTTGCATGTACTCAATGCACGCATTCAGGGCAAGCAAGTTGCCATGAATATCAGCCAGAAAACCGTATCGCATGGTTGCCTCCTGTTTAGCGTTAAGGTTAAGGAACCGTTGGTTCTGTTGATAATTTAGCGCATTTTATTATTTTTGTCAATTTGTGATAATATTAACAAATTTCAATTGCAAGATTGATTGAATCGCGGTAAAATGAAAGCATATGAAAATCATCAAAATTGGGGCAATTTGGTGCCCTGTTTGTATTGTTTTAAAAAATAATTTGATGGAATTTCAAAAGCAAAATCCGGATTTGCGGGTTGAATATATTGATATTGACGATAATCCGGAAGTTAAACAAAAATACGAAATTGATGATGTGCCAGTGATAGTTGTTTTAGACGATACAAATAATGTTGTGACGAAATTTCAAGGCGAGGATGCGTTAAACAATTTATTAAAATTTATCGAAAAATAAAAAAGTATGTTGAGAAAAGCCATTTATATATTTTTGGTTTTGTCGGTTGTGCTTAGCATGTTGCTATGGAGTTTTGGCGTTGGCGCGCAATGGAAAATGCCGCGCGTTTATTTGTTTCACAGCAAAGATTGCCCGCACTGCGTTGAGGAAATAAAATTTCTGACAAAATTAAAAACCGAAATGCTTGGGTTGGAAGTCGCAACTTTTGAAATTTCAGAAAACAAGTTGGATCAAGCGGCTTTTAAGGCTGTGGCAGGGGCGTTCAACTTGCCGGTTGGTGGCGTTCCGTTGACAATTATTGGCCAAGACATGGTGAGCGGCTTTGATAATGAAAAATCAATTGGAGAGACGATCAAAGCCGCCATTCAAAAAAATATTGGGGTCACAGATTTGCTTGAGCCAATAATTTTGCAGGCTTCGCCTGATTTTTTGAAGAAAAATTTGATAAAAACAGCCGAGCCACAAAAAGTTGACCAGCCACAAATTGTTCAGAATGGCGCGAAAACAATGCAACTTCCGATTTTTGGGAAAATCAATATTGGAAAGTTGTCCTTGCCGATTTTGACCGTTGTTTTGGGATTTGCGGACGGATTTAATCCATGCGCCATGTGGATTTTGGTGTTTTTAATCACGTTGCTATTGGGACAAAGCTGGAAGCGCAGGCTGATTTTGGGCGGAACATTTATTTTTATTTCCGGATTTGTTTATTTTTTATTCATGGTCGCATGGCTGAATTTTTTTCTATTTGTTGGGTTAAATTTTTGGATACGTTTGATTGTCGGCGGGCTGGCTGTTGTAATGGGCGTGTTGCAATTAAAAAGGTTTTTTGAAAAACCAAACGTTGGTTGCGCGATTGCGGGCGCTGAACAAAAGAGAAGCATTGTCCAGCGGGTTAAAGAAGTGGTGCAAAGAAAAAATTTGTGGTTGGCATTGGCAGGATTGGTTATTATCGCAGCAGGAGTAAATTTGCTGGAAATGTTTTGTTCGTTGGGTTTGCCGGCGATTTACACCAATGTTTTGAGCGCGAGCAATTTAGTGACATGGAAATATTACGCGTACTTGCTCGGATATATTTTCTTTTACATATTGGACGACATTGTTGTGTTTGTCATCGCGATGGCGACATTGAAAATCACTGGTGTTGAAAATAAATATAAGCGGTTTATCAACCTTGTTGGCGGTGTGATAATATTATTGATTGGCATTTTATTGTTGTTCAAGCCGGGTTGGTTAATGTTTTCATAAAATAATTAATTTTTAAAACTATGGCATTAATGTCTGACCGTAAAGAAACGCAAGACGAAATTGTAATCGTCTTCAAGTATCAAGCCGCATGGTATTTGTTTTTGCTGATAGCTTTAGTTGCAAGTTTTTTTACTCGTAGATTAGAGTTAGAAATGTACATGATAGCGGGGCTGGTTGTGGTCTCGTGCGTTTTTATTTTTGGAAAAGCAAAGGCAAATAGCGAAGTTAAGCGGGCGATGAAAAATGGTAAAGTTCAGGTTTCCGGAAGTCGTTTTTCTTTTCGCAATCCAATAACATTTACCATTAAAAAATAAAATGGGGTTTGGAATTTTGAAAAATAAATTTATTCAGAATAGTTTTATTTATGTGGCAGGAACAATTGCCGCGGGATTTTTGGGTTATATTTTTCAATTTGTCATTTCGCGAAAATTATCAGTCGCGCAATACGGCGAATTCCAAAGTTTAATGGCTGCGTCAGCGATTTTCGGCATCGTAAGTTCCGCTATAAGTTATTTTGTAATAAAATACAGTTCGGTTTTCGCGAAAAATAATGATTACGCAAGCAACAATTCTTTTTTAAAATTGACAAACGCGAAAATGCGAAAGCTGGCGATCTTGTTGGTCGTCGGTTTTTTGTTATTGTCGCCGATTTTGAAAAATTATTTACGGCTTGATGATTATTATGGATTGATTTTGGTCGCGCTGACGTTATACGTTGGTTTAATAACAACCGGATACACGGCAACGCTTTCCGGCTGGCAAATGTTCGCGATTTCCAGTGGAATTGGAATATTTTTTGGGATTTTAAAGTTGTTGGCCGGTATAATTGGCACGCAACTTAGCCCAACGTCAACGAGCATTTTGTTTTTTCTGTTGATTTTTAGCGGAATATCGGCGTTTGTTAGCTATTGGGTTGTTCGACAAAAATTTTACAACAAAACAACTGTAGAGACGGGATATATCCCGTCTCTACAATGGAAACAAAAATATTTCGCGACGCTTGATGTTGGCAAAAGTATATTGCCAATTACATTGTTCGCGTTGGCTGTCGCGCTTTTGCAAAACATTGATTTGCTGATTGTTAAAAATTTGACCACCGCGGAAATCGCCGGGCAATATGCCGCGCTTAACGTTTTAGGAAAAATAATTTTTTGGATAAATGGCGCGATTATCGCGGTGGTTTTGCCAACCGCCTGCGCGACTGGAATTGATGGCAACCGGCCAAGCCGAAAATTGGCATTTAGCGCTTATGGGCTTATTGGATTTGTAAGTTTGTGCGGCATTGCCGCTTATTTCATCGCGCCGAACTTTATTGTTTCATTGTTGTTCGGCGCGAAATATTTAATCTTTGCAAAAGAACTTTGGCTGTTTGGTGTAATGGCATTTGCTTTGTCAATTTTAATGTTAGAAGCGAATTTCGCTTACGCGCGTCATGATTTTCGCGTTAATTACATTATTGGCAGCGTTGTTCTGATGATGATTATCGGAATTTACGGTTGGCACGCTACAATTCAGATTGTTGTTTTGGATATTATTGTCGCGATGCTGTTGGGTTTTATCGGCATGATAATTTTGAATAATTGTCAAACAAAAAACATTGCAAAAACGGTTGTATAAGCATAAGATGGCAGTATGATAAAAAAGATTTCAATTGTTGTGCCTGTTTATAACGAGGAAGCAAATGTTCAGATGCTTTATGATTCATTGATTAAATTGTTGCGCCCGCTTTTGACCAAGTATGATCATGAATTGATTTTTGTGGATGATGGCAGCGATGATGGCAGCGCTAAAGTTATTGAGACGTTCAGCCAGCAAGATGCGCGAGTTAAGTGCATTGAATTTTCAAGGAATTTTGGCAAAGAAGCCGCGACAACTGCCGGAATAAATAATGCGACTGGCGACGCGGTTTTGTTGATTGACGCTGATTTGCAACATCCCGTGGAAAAAGTTTCAGAATTTTTGTCAAAGTGGGAAGCTGGCGCTGAAATCGTAATCGGAATCCGCGAGAAAAATCAAAAAGAAGGGTTGGTTAAATGGTTTGGTTCAATTGTTTTTCATAAATTAATGCAATGGATTGGTGAGACGAAAATAATTCCACGCGAAACAGATTTTCGTTTGTTGGATCGCAAAGTTGTTGATGAATTTAATAAATTGACAGAACGAAATCGAATGACGCGCGGGTTGATTGATTGGTTGGGATTTCGGCGAGATTATGTTTATTTTATCGCGAACCCGCGCTCTGCGGGCAAGGCTGGTTATGGTTTTTTGAAACTGACTCGGCTGGCATTCACCAGCTTTGTAAGTTATAGTTTGCTGCCCTTAAAATTGGCCGGATATTTGGGAATTTTTATTACATTAATTTCTGGTAGCCTCGGTTTATTTGTGTTTATTGAACGATATTTGCTGAACGATCCATGGAAATTGGAAATTCGCGGAACTGCGATTTTGGCGATAATAATTATGTTTTTGGTCGGCATCATATTGATTTGTTTGGGGTTGATTGCTTTGTACATTGCCAATATTCACGGCGAAGTCAGCCGCCGGCCGATGTATATTCTCCGTAAAAAAAGTATTGATTGAATTATGCCAAAACGAATTTTAGTGACAGGCGGCGCGGGATTTATTGGCTCGCATTTGTGTCGGCGATTGTTGGCAGACGGAAATTTTGTTTTATGTCTGGATAATTGTTTCACTGGCTCGCACGAGAACATTGTGGAATTGTTGGACAATAAAAATTTTGAGTTTATCCGTCATGATATTGTTGAGCCGATTCTGTTAGAAGTTGACCAAATTTATAATTTGGCGTGTCCTGCTTCGCCCATTCATTATCAATTTAATCCAGTGAAAACAATTAAAACAAATGTCATTGGCACGTTGAACATGCTTGGCTTGGCAAAACGCGTTAAGGCGCGAATTTTGCAAGCGTCAACTTCCGAGGTTTATGGCGATCCAGTGGAACATCCGCAAAAAGAAACTTATTGTGGCAACGTAAATCCGATCGGCATTCGTTCGTGTTATGACGAGGGAAAGCGGTGCGCCGAAGCGTTAATGATGGATTATCACAGGCAAAATAAAGTTGATATTAGAATCATTAGAATTTTTAATACATATGGTCCGCGAATGCATCCGAATGATGGCCGTGTTGTTTCAAATTTTATTGTGCAAGCATTGAAGAATGAGCCGATTACTTTAATGGGAGACGGAAATCAGACACGATCATTTCAGTACGTTGACGATCTGATTGAAGGAATGACGCGCATGATGAACAATGAAATTAATTTTATTGGGCCCGTGAATATTGGAAATCCGGGTGAGTTTACAATAAAGCAATTTGCTGAAATGGTTTTGAAATTCATTCCGGAAAGCAAGAGCCAAATTGTTTTTACGGAATTACCGCAAGATGATCCGAAAAAACGCAAACCAGACATTTCATTGGCAAAAGAAAAATTGGGTTGGGCGCCAACGGTGCCGTTGGAAATTGGTTTGCAAAAGACAATTGAATATTTTCGTGGCATAATTTGAAATTTGTAATTTGGCATTTGTTATTTATGAAAATTTCAATATTTGGCGTTGGCTATGTTGGCTTGGTGAGTGGCGCGTGTTTTGCCGAGCTTGGCAATGAAGTTTTATGTTGTGATATTAATGCTGAAAAAATTTCTGATTTGAAAAACGGGATAATTCCGATTTTTGAGCCAGGTTTAAAGGATATTGTTGATCGAAATGTAAAATCCAACCGTTTATTTTTTACAACAAAGGCAGAAGAAGCGGTTAAATTCGGAGACATTATATTTATTGCAGTTGGCACACCGCCAAAAGAACATGGCCAAGCAGATTTAAAATATGTTTATACGGTTGCCGAAACAATTGGCGAGTATTTGGATAAAGATCAAAAAATCATTGTTGATAAATCAACCGTTCCGGTTGGCACAGCAGAAGAAGTGCGGACGATTATTGGGAAAAAATTAAGTTGTCGGGGACAAAGTTTTAACTTTGCGGTTGTTTCAAATCCAGAATTTTTAAAAGAAGGCGACGCGATAAATGATTTTATGAAACCCGATCGCGTTGTTGTTGGTTGCGATAAGGATTGGGCAAAAAAAATAATGGAAGATTTATATTTGCCAGTGACAAAAAACGGCCATTCGATTTTTTTTATGGATTTGAAATCAGCCGAAATGACAAAATATGCGGCAAATGCATTGCTGGCAACAAAAATTTCTTTCATGAATCAAATGGCAAATCTTTGCGAAATGACCGGCGCTGACATTGAACAAGTCAGAAAAGGAATTTGCGCTGATCGCAGAATCGGACCACATTTTTTATATCCCGGATGCGGTTATGGCGGAAGTTGTTTTCCGAAAGATGTGCAGGCGCTTGCCAGTTTGTCGAAAAAATTTGGCTATACTCCGCAGTTGTTAGATGCTGTTGAAAATATCAATGAAACGCAAAAAGAAATTTTAGCGAAAAAAATTGTCGCGGGATTGGGCGATTTAATTAGTAAAAAAATCGCGGTTTGGGGCTTGGCATTTAAGCCACAGACAGATGATATGCGCGAAGCGCCGGCGATAATTACGATTGAACGATTATTGGCAAAGGGCGCGCGCATAAGTGCTTATGATCCTGTTGCGATGAAAGAGGCGAAGAAAATTTTCCGCGACAGAATTGATTATGCGTTTGACATGTATGATTGTTTGCGCGACGCGGACGCGTTGGTGGTGATTACCGAGTGGCCAGAATTTAAATTACCTGATTTCGCGAAAATAAAAAGTTTATTGCGCGCGCCGATAATTTTTGACGGCAGGAACATTTATTCGCCAGAAAAAATGAAAGAATTGGGATTTAAATATTTTTGTATCGGCCGGCCAGTTTTATGCTGAAATACAGTTTTATAATACCAGTAAAAGAGATAAACAATTATGTTCGGGAAGCGGTTCCGAAAATTCTTGAAATTGGCCGCGAGGATTTTGAAATAATTTTATATGTTGATATTGCGAATTCGGAGACTTGGTTGAAAACGCGGCAAATCGCAACTGGCCCGGGCGGGCCGGCAATGAAGCGAAGTTTAGCGGCGCGCGACGCGCAAGGTGAGATTTTGGTTTTTATCGATGATGATGCATATCCTAAAAAAGATTTTTTGGAAAAACTTGACGAAGCGTTTAAAAATGAAAATGTCGTTGCCGTTGGCGGGCCGGCGATTACGCCGGCTAATAATAATTTTTGGCAAAAAGTTTCCGGCGCGGTTTTTTTAAGTAAACTGTCCGGCGGGTTCCCCGAAAGGTACGCGCCGGTCGGCTCAAAAAAGTTTATTGATGATTGGCCGAGCGTGAATTTGTCGGTGCGTAAGGATGCGTTTGCAAAAGTCGGCGGTTTTAAAAGTTCTTTTTGGCCCGGAGAAGACACATTGTTCTGCGAAGAATTGGTAAAAGAAACCGGTAAAAATATTTTATATGATCCTGCGGTAATTGTTTTTCATCATCGTAGAGAAGGATTTTTCAGGCATTTGAAACAGGTCGGTGCGTACGGGCTGCATCGCGGTTTTTTCGCGAAAAAGTTCGGCGGCGCGTCGTTGAAATTAAAATATTTTTTGCCGAGTTTGTTTTTACTGTTTATCGTCCTTGGCGCAGGATTAAGTTTCGTTTCTTTTTTGCTTTTTAAACTTTACATTGCCGGATGGGCGATTTATTTATTGGCATTATTGAAAGCATTGCTGGATATTAAACAGTATGAAGCAAGTTGGCTGGTCGCGTTGCATTCGTTGTATTACATCGTGGCAACACATATAGTTTACGGATGGCATTTTTTGCGTGGTTTATTTAAAAAAGAATTAGTTAGCAAGTTGCGGTAAATATTTATGAAGATTGCCATATCATTTCCACCATTAAAATCAGAAAAAGGCATTCCTTTGCTTTCGCAAAATCGGCAGTTCCAATGGTTCAATAGCCCCACTTATATTTATCCCATGATTCCGGCGAGTGCCGCAACTTTGTTGAAAAAAAATGGACATGAGGTTATTTGGGACGATGGAATCGCTGAAAAAATGGAGTATGACAAATGGCTAGAGCGAATTGTTGAAACGCAGCCGGACATTATCGCGATTGAAACAAAAACTCCGGTTGTAAAAAAACATTGGCAGATTATTAATGATTTGAAAGCACAATCTTTGAAAATTGAAAACCCGCCTGCCGGGCGGGCAGGTTGGAAATTGAAAATTGTGCTGATGGGCGATCATGTGACAGCATTGCCAGAAGAGTCAATGAAAAATTGCGATGTTGATTTTGTGATTCAGGCTGGGGATTTTGATTTTATTTTGTTAAGCATTGCGAATAAACTTTCAGGACAAGGCGAGTTGGAAGGTGGAATTTGGTATAAAGAAAATAGTGAAATAAAAAATAGCGGCGCGTATGATTTGCACAAACATTCGCTGGATGAATTGCCAATGATTGATCGCGAACTGACGCACTGGAAATTGTATGCGTTTGAAAATGGAAATTTTAAATATACACCTGGTTCATATATGATGAGTGGTCGTGATTGCTGGTGGGGAAAGTGCAGCTTTTGTTCTTGGACAACTTTGTTCCCCGGACAAAATTTTCGGACGCGTTCCGCGAAAAATGCGCTTGATGAAGTTGGCGCGCTGATTGGTTTGGGGGTAAAAGAAATTATGGAAGATTCCGGAACATTACCGATAGGTGATTGGCTAAAAGAATTTTGCGAGGGGATGATTGCGCGTGGCTATAATAAAAAAGTGACGATGAGTTGCAACATGAGAATTAACGCAATTAAAGATGTTGAAATTTGGAAAATGATGAAAGCTACGGGATTTAGACTTGTTTTGTTCGGTTTGGAATCAGCAAACCAATTGACATTGGATAGACTTAATAAAAATTTAAAAGTTGAAGAAATTGAAAACGGGTTAAAAATTTGTAAACAAGCGGGCTTGGAGCCGCACATTACGGCAATGATGGGTTATCCGTGGGAAACGCTGGCAGATGCGCAAAACACGGTCGTTTTGGCGAAGAATTTATTTAAAAAGGGTTATGTTGATACTTTGCAAGCAACGATTGTAATTCCTTATCCGGGAACGCCATTGCATAGATATTGTAACGAAAATAATTTGTTGAATTTTGAAGATTATGATCGGTTTGATCAACGGGAACAGGTTATGAAAAGCGCGCTAACAACCGAAGATGTGCGTAAGTTAACTCAAAATTTGTACCGCGCGTGGATGAGCCCAAGTTTTATCGCGCGGAAAGTTTTTTCGATGAGAAATGTTGCTGATTTTAAATATTTATTTAAAGCCACGATGAAATTATTCGGGCATTTAATGGATTTTAAATAATATGGAATTGCCATTGGTTTCAATTATAATTACGACGAAAAACGAAGAAAAAAATATTGAAAATTGTTTGGCGTCAATAAAAAGCCAGACATATCCGGTTGATAGAATAGAAGTTATTGTTGTTGACAATTCTTCGTCAGACAAAACGAAGGAAATCGCGCTGAAATATACCGACAAGGTATTTAATAAAGGACCAGAACGAAGTGCGCAAAGAAATTTTGGAGTTGAAAAAAGCGCGGGCGAGTATTTTTTGTATTTGGACGCAGACATGATTTTGCAACCGGGAATCATTGATGAATGCGTTTCTTTAACGCAAAAGGACGTTGGCATAGTTGGTTTGTATGTTCCGGAAATTGTAACGGGCGCAAAATTTTGGAGCGAGGTTCGCAGATTTGAGCGGAGTTTTTATCATAGTACGGTAATTGATTGCGTTCGATTTATAAAACGTAAAACATTTATAGAGGTTGGCGGATTTGATGAGACAATGACTGGCCCGGAAGATTGGGATTTGGATAAAAAATTGCGACTACGTGGGCAGGTAGCATTAATTAAGACACATCTTTTTCATAACGAAGCAGAGTTTGATCTTAAAAAGTACTTGTCAAAAAAAGCGTATTATATAAAAAGCCTTGATAGGTATAGCGACAAATGGGGTAAAAATGATGCTGATGTTAAAAAGCAATTAGGAGTTTGCTATCGGTTGATAACCGTATTTACAGAAGACGGAAAATGGATTAAGCTGATTATGCATCCGGTGTTAACGTCGGGAATGTATTTGTTACGAGTTTTAGTGGGAATAAAATATTGCTGGGCGCTGTTGCAAAAAATTTTGTCCAACCATGAAGAAATTCCCAAAAAACAAAAAAACATTGACGAGGAAAGGGAATGTAGAAAAACAGAGATTGTTTCTGTCGGGAAAGCGGAATTGGCTGGTTTTGATGAGTCCGCAGACTATTTATATAAATTTTTGATGGCAAATAATATTTTAAATTCACAGGAGCATAGTGGTCAATGCTTGGAATTAGGCTGTGGTTTTGGCGCGTTCACTTTTAAGTTGGCTAAATTGGGCTATAATATTTGCGGTACTGACGTTTCCGAAGAACAAATTGAGTTTAATAATAAAAGATGCGTAGAAAATAATTTATCACCAATGTTTAAAGTGTTGAACATAACGACCTTGGATAAGATGGCGGGAGAAAGTGTTGATTATATTTTTCTAACGCAACTATTACATCATTTGGTTAAAATAGAGGACATTTTTGCGGAACTATTTAGAATTTTAAAACGAAACGGTAAGATTATTATTATAGAAGCCAATACGAGTAATTTTTTGCGCTTCATCACCGCGGCTCTTATTAAAATTGATATAGATATATTCAAAAGACGACTTCGATTGGCGGCGCATTCCAACGAAGGATTCCATCTTATTCGAACATATAAAAAATGTATCAAACAACACGGAAATTTTTCTTTTTATCCATATTGCACGTCCAACAATTATTCTATTCCCAAATATAGGATATTTTCTAGATTGTTGTCTTTTTTTCATTTGTCGCCGAAATATTATGCTACGGATATTTGTTTAGTTGGGGCAAAAGAAAAGCCTGCGCCTTGTGTTCAAAAATAGCTTTTATGGATGTGTTTGTGGCAAATGGGAAAGGACTAAGCTGACTACGCATCCGATAGGGAATGCATTTTGTGAAAACTATGGAAAATAATCAAAGTGGAGACAAAAAAGTTGTTTATATTGGGATGAGTGCGGATCTTATACATCCGGGGCATCTTAATATTATAGAAGAAGGGCGAAAGCTCGGGGAGGTTGTAATTGGTCTTTTAACCGACGCGGCGATTGCGAGTTATAAGAGATTGCCGTATATGTCTTACGAGCAAAGGAAAATCGTAATGGAAAATATAAAGGGCGTTGATCGAGTTGTTCCTCAGGCAACCTTGGATTACGTGGCGAATTTAAAAATGATCAAACCGGATTATGTTTTGCATGGTGATGATTGGAGAACCGGTGCGCAGCAAACAACGAGAACTCGGGTGATTGAAGCATTGAAAGAGTGGGGCGGAAAGCTTGTTGAAATTCCATATACTCCGGGAATTTCTTCGACTCAATTAAATAAAGCGCTCAAAGAAATCGGCGTGACGCCAGACGTGAGAATGAAGAGATTAAAGCGGCTATTACAAGCAAAACAATTAGTTAGAATAATGGAGGCGCATAGCGGGTTGACAGGATTGATTGTTGAAAATATTCACATTAGCAGAAATGGCGCAAATAAGGAATTTGATGGAATGTGGTTGAGTAGCTTGACAGAATCCACTTGCAAAGGAAAACCAGACATTGAAGCTGTTGATATTACTTCGCGATTACAAACATTGAATACCATTGCCGAAGTCACGACTAAACCCATCATTTTTGATGGAGACACCGGCGGTCAGGTTGAACATTTTATTTATACGGTCAGAACATTAGAACGATTGGGCGTATCCGCGGTTATAATAGAAGATAAGACGGGATTAAAAAGAAATTCATTGCTGGGAACGGATGTTCAACAGTTTCAGGACAGTATTGAAGACTTTTCACAAAAGATTTCAGCCGGAAAACGCGCACAGATAACTCGTGATTTTATGATTATTGCTCGCATAGAGAGTTTAATTTTAAAGAAGGGCGTGGCTGACGCGATAAAAAGAGCAGATGTTTACATAAAGGCTGGGGCTGATGGGATAATGATTCACAGCAAGGAAAAAGATCCGCAGGAAATATTTGAGTTTTGCCGCGCGTACAAAAAGCTTGAGAGGGTCGTTCCTTTGGTGGTCATTCCAACTACATACAATCAAATTACAGAGCAAGAGTTGATTGACCATGGGGTTAATGTTGTTATTTACGCGAATCATCTTTTGCGAAGCGCTTATCCGGCAATGGTAAAAGCAGCAACTTTGATTTTGGACAATGAACGGGCAATGGAAGCTGATGCGGTGTGTATGCCGATAAAAGAAATTTTGTCGCTTATTCCGTGCAGAGAGAATAATGTAAAAATCGTTGATGGTATCAATGTGCCAGATTTTTGTAAATTTTTAAAAAACCTTGGAATAAATTTTTATTGTGGAGTTCCAGATTCCTTATTGAAAGATTTTTGTGCATATTTATTGGATAATCTGTCCGCGACCGAACATATTATTGCGGCAAATGAGGGCGGGGCGATCGGCTTGGCAACTGGGTATTATTTAGCTACGCAGAAACTTCCAGTTGTTTATATGCAGAATTCCGGTTTAGGTAATGCGACAAATCCGCTCGTTTCTTTGGTTGATCCAAAAATTTATTCAATCCCAATGTTACTTTTTATCGGTTGGCGCGGTGAGCCGAATAAAAAAGATGAACCTCAACATTTAAAACAGGGTGAAATAACCCTTGATTTATTAAAAGATATGGGCATTGCTTATGATATTTTGCCCAATTCATTTGATTCCGCGTGCAAGATTGTTGAGGATGCATATAAGAAAGCAAAACAAGAACAGCGTGCGCGGGCAATGATTGTTAAAGAGGGAACCTTTTTGTCGTATGTTCAAAAATCCTCGATAAAAAATGAGTATGAACTAAGTAGGGAAGATGCGATTGAAATTATTGCCGCGACGATTGAAGATACTGCGGCAATTATTTCTACCACTGGCAAATGTTCGCGAGAGCTTTTTGAATATAGAGAAAAAAACGGCGGTGATCATAAAAAAGATTTTCTTACCGTTGGCTCGATGGGGCATGCTTCGCAAATCGCGCTGGGCATCGCTCAAGAAAAAAGGGATAGGCAGATTTATTGTTTGGATGGAGATGGCGCGGCGATTATGCATCTTGGGGCGATGGCGATTATTGGAAACAACGCGGTCGGCAATTTTAAACACATTATTTTAAATAATGGCGCGCATGAATCTGTCGGCGGACAGCCAACTGTTGGTTTTTCAATAGATTTTTGCGCGATCGCCAAAAATTGTGGTTATAAACAAGCAATATCGGCAAAAACCGAGCAAGAGTTGCGGGTAGCATTGGATTTTTTGAAAAACAATAACGGTCCTACGTTGCTGGAGGTGCGTGTTAAATGTGGTGCGCGGGCTGATTTGGGACGGCCGACAATCACGCCACAGCAAAATAAAGAGGAATTTATAAAATATTTGCAAGAGGGCATTCCTCAACAGCAAGAAGAATTTTTTGGCATTGGGAAGCTGGCTGAAATTTTAAGAAAAAACGGGGCAAAAAAGATTTTTTTTGTTCATGGAAAAGAATCATATTCAATGAGCGGCGCTCAATATCTTATAGAACCGATTTTGAAAGATTTTGAAGCCACGCATTTTTTTGAATTTGACTTAAATCCAAAAATTGAAGATGTGAAGCGGGGGGTAGCCGAGTTTTTGCGAGAAAAGCACGATATAGTTATCGGGTTGGGTGGCGGTAGTGCGATAGATATGGCAAAAGCGATTAGGGTTTTGGCGGCACAAGATCAACGAGTCGCGGCAGAAGAATTTGTTACGGGTGTTAAAAAAATAAATAACCGTGGGGTACCGCTTGTTGTAATTCCTACCACAGCTGGAACAGGAAGCGAGGCAACTCATTTTGCTGTTGTGTATATTGAAAAAAACAAGAATTCGTTGAATAGCCCGTTTGTTTTGCCAGATTATTTCATTTTAGATCCTGTTCTTATTCGTCAATTACCAGCAAAAATTATGGCATCGAGCGGAATGGACGCATTGTGTCAAGCAATCGAATCATTTTGGTGCATTAACTCAACAAAAGAATCAAAAGAATATTCAAAGAAAGCGATTGAGTTAGCGATTGATAATTTAGAGGGGGCTTATGCCGGAGATATGAATGCGCGTGGGAAAATGCTTTTTGCCGCAAATTTAGCCGGTAAGGCGATAAACATTACGCAGACAACAGCCTGCCATGCCATATCATATCCGATTACGAGCTATTTTGGCGTTGCGCATGGACACGCCGTAGCATTAACGCTCAGCGAAATGTTGAAATATAATTTTGAGATTTCAGAGAATGATGTTTTGGATTCGCGCGGAGCAGGGTATGTAAAGGAAATGCTCAAAGAGTTACTGATAATTTTACGTGTTAATGACGTTGAATCGGGCGTTTATTTTCTTAAGGATTTAATGCAAAAATTGAACCTACCGACGCGGTTATCGGAGCTGAACATTAAGAGCGCGGAAGACATTGAGTTGATCATCAAAAATGGTTTTAATCCAGATAGAGTAAAAAACAACCCGCGTGCATTGACAGAAGACAATTTAAGAAAAATTTTGCAAGTTATTTATTGAAGATTAGGGTTATATGGAAAAAGAAGTTGTGCCCAAACAAACAGCAATGGCTTCAAGAAAGGACTATGATTTTACGGCGGTGCCGATGAGATTTTTTGCTTCTTTTTTTGCAAAATGGCTTGCTACTCTTGGCGTAACTCCGAATCAGATAACATTATTCAATTTTTTAGTGCTTACCCCGGTCATTTCGTATTTTTTTATAAGAGGTGGGTATCTGGAAAATTTGATTGCTTTTGGGTTTATTTTTGTATAT
The DNA here is from genome assembly GCA_043798985.1 of Candidatus Falkowiibacteriota bacterium. Lineage (GTDB taxonomy): Bacteria > Patescibacteriota > Patescibacteriia > UBA11705 > JACRDX01 > JACRDX01. The sequence continues at coordinate 26,585 of JAZDOE010000018.1, forward strand.
ATGATATTTGATTTGTGCGATGGGATGGTTGCGCGATTAAGATCTTTACAGTCTGGATTCGGACAAACTCTTGATAGCAGTTTGGATAGAATTTTTCAAGGAGTATTGTTTATTTCAGTGATTTGTGGAGTTGTTTTGACCTCCGCAAACTGGCGGTGGGCTATTCCTGGAATGTTGTTATTGTTTGGGCAAGGAATGGCGAACTGCATGGGCTTGGAATTTGAGAAACGGTTTGGGTTTGATGGATATTCCGGATTGCCCACTTTTAACGAAAAGTTTAAGTTGGGTGGCGTGGTTACTTTAGTAGATAAGTTTTTAAAGAATATCATTGTCCCGCATAATTTTTGGTATATTTTAATTTTTACGTGTAGGTACCAGTTTTTCCTCGGTATTTTATTTGATCAATTGGGGATATTTTTGATAGTTTTTGCGATAGCTATAAATATTAGATGGATCGTTTTATATCTTTTACTAATGCGCTATTTGTATGGCGGAAAAAGTAAGTTACGAAGCCTTACGTTTTTAAAGGAGCTAGAATATGAAAAACGGAGTTAAGCCGAGTATAATGTTAATGATTAAAGGTTGAGTTTCATATGAAGATTGTTTTTGTCGTTGCGGGGGATGAAAATTTGGGGGTAGAATATTTAGCGGACTATTTGAAGAAAAATCATCATCAAGTTGAGTTATTGTATGACCCGCAAATATTTGGAAAAGCGCACTTAAACATTTCTTTTTTAGGAAGATTGTTTGATTGGAAAAAATTAAATTTAAAAAAAATAAAAAGAGCCAGTCCTGATATAGTTGGTCTTTCTTGCGTCACGGCAACATATCAGTGGGCGAGAGATTTTGCAAAATTGGTAAAGACGGAATTGAGCATCCCGATCATTTTTGGTGGAGTTCATCCAACATTGGTTCCTGAGCTAGTTATAAAAGATGATTTTGTGGACATGGTTTGCGTGGGGGAAGGAGAAGAACCCCTTTTAGAGCTGCTGGATAGTTTGACGAACAATGCGCAGCGAACCGACATTAAAAGTCTTTGGTTTAAAAAAGGGGGGCAAATAATTAAGAATGAGGCGCGAGCATTGACAGAAAATATAGATAATTATTGCCTTGATAAAGAATTGTTTTTGGACATTTTGCCTAAGAATTTCAGAAAGGAGATAAATTATTTGACGAGCAGGGGTTGCCCGTATAGGTGCACGTATTGTGGAAATGAACAAAAGGCTAAAATTTTTCAGGGTAGGGGAAAATATTTAAGACAAAAGAGCGTCCAGAGCGTGATCGCAGAACTTCAAAAGATAAAAAATGAGTACTCGTCCCAATACGTTGTTTTTGTTGATGATGTTTTAACGATGGATAGAGCTTGGTTTAGAGAGTTTAGCAAAATTTACGCAGAAAAAATAGGGTTGCCATTTACCTGTTTTGCACATTGTAAAATCATGGATGAGGAATTGATGATATTATTGCGTGATGCTGGATGTAAGCTGATTGGATTTGGAGTGCAGTCAGGATCAGAGGAGACAAGGAGGAACGTGTTAAATAGGTATGAAACCAATGAGGAAATTTTGCAAGCGGCGGAGCTGTGCCGCAAGTATCAGATGCGGTTTATGGTCGATCACATTTTTGACATCCCATTTGATGATACAAACAATCTTGAATCTTTAAGGTTTTATAATAAGGTGCGGCCGACAATGCTGAATGCGTTCAATCTGTTATATTTTCCTTGCGCAAAGATAATAGATTCCGGAATAAAGAGCGGAAAGATAACTGACGCCGACGTCACCCTGATAAACGAGGGGCGATCAGTTGTCTACGAAACTGGAGCGGCGACTAGAAAAATAAAAGGAAATAAGAAAGACAATTATAGGAAATATGCGCTGCTTTATCAGCTGATGGTTTTATTTCCTCAACGATTTTTTGAAAAAATTTTGAAGCGGCAAAAAATAGTTGACCTCATTGGGATGTTTTCCCTTTCGTTCGTTTCAGTTGCCAGGATATTAGTCAATATAAAAGCTGGGCATGGATTTATTCCGCTTAGGATTATCAAAGATGAGATTTATTGGATGGTAAAAACAGTCAAAGAAAGATCCTCTTGGCGTCCCAGAAAAGATGCGATGGATAAAATTTTAATTATATCGCCGTTTGTTTCTCCAAATGTTGGTGGGGCGGAGACGCACATAGATGATTTAAGCGACTATTTAGCTCAAAAAAATTTTGATGTCCAAATTTTAACTTATCAACCATTAACGACGGACGCCAGTGGCGCATCTAAAGAAATGAGGGGCGCGCGGATAAAGATTAGAAGATATGCATGGTTTGGTCATAATATCTTCCATCGACTAGCGAATTTTCCGATTTTAAATTTTTTATATATAACTCCGTATTTGTTTGTTCGTTCTTTCTTTTTTATGTTAAGTAATAGCCGAAACTTCCGATTGATAAACGCTCACGGGCTTAATGCTGTATTTATCGCCGTTGTTTTAAAAATTTTTTTTAACAAAAAGATTGTCTTCAGCACAATGGCTCTTTATGATTTCAGGGACGGTTCGGTATTTAAAAAAATTACACAGCGTGTTTTGCGTAAGGTTGACCGGATTCTTGCACAGTCCGAAGAATCCAAAGCTGAATTTGTCTCCCTTGGTTTTCCCGTGGAAAAAATTGATGTTTTTGTTCACTGGGTGAATGTGAGTCGTTTTTATCCGATTGAGAAAAATGAAGCTAGATATCATTTAGGGTGGGAGAACAAGTTTACAGTAATTTTTGTCGGGAGATTGATTTTTTTAAAAGGAGTGGATTTAGTTATTCGCGCTGCCGAGGCATTACAAGACATAACTTTTGTAATCGTTGGAGATGATGGCCCTCTTTTAGAGGACGTTGCGCGCGCCTCAAAAAATATGAAAAATTTAAATTTTGTTGGCAAAGTAGAATACTCGGCATTGTCAAAATATTATAATGCGGCGGATATTTTTCTTTATCCGGCGAGGTATAAAGAGGATATGGCGCGTGCGATAAACGAATCGCTTGCCTGCGGAACGCCTGTTTTGGTGGCAAATATTGGCGCGGAGCCATATACAATTGACTCCTCGGTCGCTCGGCTTATTGTGCCGGAGGTTGAAAGTATTGTCGCGACAATAAAAGCCTTGAAGCAAACTCCATCGTTGTTATTGGACATGCAAAGAGCCGCTCCGAAGTTTATCAAAGAGCTGAATCAAAAGGTTGCTGATATAATCATTGAGGGCTATAATAAAGCATGATATATGCAAGAATTTTATAAAGGAAAGAATGTATTAATTACTGGCGGGGTGGGTTTTATTGGCAGTAGTATCGCAAAAAAGTTAGTCGAATTTGGTGCCAATGTTTTTATTATGGATTCGATGTGCCCGGATTACGGCGGCAATCTTTTTAATATTGAATCTATAAAGTCGTCTGTCAATGTTAATATTTCAGATATGCGCGATCCGTATAGTACAGAATATTTGGTGAAAGGTAAAGATGTAATTTTCAATTTAGCGGGGCAGGTCAGTCATATTGATAGCATGAAAAATCCTTTTCAGGATTTAGAAATAAATTGTACCGCGCAACTTTCTTTGCTGGAACTTTGCAGGAAGGTTAATCCCGCCGTGAAAATTGTTTTTGCATCAACCCGCCAGATTTATGGGAGAGCTGAATATTTGCCCTTAGACGAGAAGCACATTGTTAATCCAATAGATGTCAATGGGATAAATAAAGCAGCCGGAGAGCGCTACCATACTTTATACAATAATATTTATGGAATAAAAGCGTGTGCGTTACGACTAACGAATACTTATGGTCCTCGGCAATTAATCAAACATAATAAGCAGGGATTCATTGCGTGGTTTATTAATAGGTTGGTAACGAATAATAAAATAGCCATTTTCGGTGATGGAATGCAGACTCGAGATTTTAATTATATCGACGATGTTGTGAATGCGTTTCTCGTGGCTGGGAAAAACTCGGTAGCTGATGGCGAAGTATTTAACTTGGGGGGCACTGAGCCAGTAACCTTAAAGGCCCTAACAGAACAAATGATTGAGATAAACGGTGCGGGAGAATATGAGTTGGTGCCCTTTCCAGATGAAAAAAAGCAGATTGATCTTGGTAGTTGCAGTTGCAGTTTCGACAAAATAAAAAATGTTTTGGGGTGGGTTCCAGTGGTTTCTTTAAGGGATGGTCTTATTGCGACACTCAATTACTATAAGGAGCACAAGGCGCATTATTTATAAATATTTTTTATGATTCCATTTTTTGAGTTAAAGCGACAATATGCGCTGATTAAAAATGCTATACACGAGGAACTGAATGGGATTTTTGAGCGCGGCGTTTATATTTTGGGCGATGAAAATAAAAAATTTGAACAAGAATTCGCTGATTATTGTGGAGTTGGTTATGCGATAGGTTGTAATTCTGGGACCGATGCTTTGAAATTGGCGATGCTATCGCTAAATATTGGAGCAGGAGACGAAGTTATAACAGTCTCGCATACAGCAGTTCCAACTGTTTCCTCAATTTATGAGGTTGGAGCCACGCCGGTTTTTGTTGATATAGAAAAAGATGGTTTTCTGATGGATGTGAATAAGATTGAAAAAGCTATCACCGCAAAGACAAAAGCGATCATTCCTGTTTCTTTATACGGTGAAGCATGCGATATCCAGAAAATAAACGAGATAGCTGCAAAATATAACCTATCAGTGATTGAGGATGCGTGCCAAGCGCATGGAGCTATAAGCGCCGGAGTGAAAATTGGTGCCAGAGCGTTATTAACAGCTTTTAGTTTTTATCCAACGAAGAATTTAGGCGCTTATGGTGATGCTGGTATGGTTACAACCAACAACAAAGAGTTGGCGGGCAAGCTAGTCAATCTCAGGTTCTATGGAGTGGCAAATAAGGAAAAATATGAGCATACGTTGAGGGGGATCAATTCTAGATTAGATGAAGTACAAGCCGCCATTTTACGGATTAAATTAAAATTTTTGGATAGTTGGAATAAACGACGTAGAGAAATTGCGGATTTTTATTTTAAAAATATAAAAAATTCGAATATCGTTTTGCCCAAAACAAGAGAAGCGGGAGGGCATGTTTTTCATTTATTCGTTATTAGATTTGTAGATAGGGATCGCTTGAAAAAGTATTTGCTTGATAACGGTGTTATTGCTTTAGTTCATTACCTTTTGCCAGCTCATAAGCAGCCAGTTTTTGCTGGCTTGCAACGAGAGGCATTGCCAGAAACAGAAAAAATTAGCAAGGAAATATTGTCTTTGCCGGTTTTTCCTGAATTGAAGCAAGAAGAGTTGGAAAAGATTGTTTTTTTGCTTAATAATTTTAAATAATGGTCTATTTTTATGAGCGATTTGAACACGCCAGTCGATTATAATTTTGACGTACACGCACCACTAAGCTTTATGTATTATTTTACAAAACAATACATGGAGCAGACGCGGCGAACGATCTTGTCGTGCGGCAAAAATATTGGAGGATTGACACTATATGATATTGGCATTGGGCGCGGTCGTGCGCTGCAAATGTTTAAACATTTAGGCATTCAAAACGTAATCGGCTTTGAGATTTCTATGGAAGAAGTAAAATTCGCTGAAAACCAGGCGGCTCGATTAAATATGAATCTAACGGTAGTTGCTGATTCCGCAGATAATATGGAGCTAAAAAAGATCGCAAATGACAGTTGTAGGTTGGTGACAATGATGAATGTTTTATTTTGTGTAAACGATAAAGTTAAATCTACCATGATTGGACAAGCAAAAAGGATACTTTGTGCAGGCGGAATTTTGATTGTCTTGGACATGCAAAGACCGTCTTTGTTGTCATTTTTTAGCCTTTTATCAGGTAAGCCGTGGAGATTTTTTGGGGAAAAAGAATTTTTGCGTTTGATGGAACCATTACGACCAATCGCAATCGCCGAATCTAATCATTTTTATTTTGAGAATAGAACAATGACCTTTATAAATAAGTTTCTAAGATTTAATATTTGTTATGCGCTGGACGCGATTGCGCGATTTTTTAAAATACCAGGAGCAACTAAAACGTTCATATTTATTAAAGAGAATTAAACGTGGGACAAAAAATAAGATATGGATAAAGAGAAGGACGGCAATGAAATCAAAATAGCCCATTTATATTTTTATGGAGATCAGCATCATAAAGATAACGAAGCGGCTCGCTGCAAAAAGAGAGTGATTTCGGACGGTGGATCAAATATTCATACAAATTTTTTGCTTCGGATAAAGGAGCGCGTCGAAATAATAATTCATACGTACCAGGACAACTATCAGGTAAAAAATTTTTTTGGTGATTCACCAAGCATAAAGATAAAAGAATATGCGACGCTTTCTGGACTATTTAAAAAATATCTATTGAGAATAGAGACTGTTACTCGGTGTTTTTATCCGGGTTTGATTTTTTTATTCAAAAAATTAAAAGAAGATTTTTTAGTAACGCAGACAGATTTCTTGCCAGATACTTTTGCTGCCTTTTGCGCAAAGATCCGTAATCCTAAAATTATTTGGATAGCATCTTTTTTCTTGGCAGCGCCCGCGCCTTGGGATAGGCAATCTCCATATAGGGGCAAGCGCTGGATTATTGGATTGTTTTATTGGTTATTGCAAATTCCGTCTATTTGGTTTATAAAACTAAAGGCCGATAAAATTATTGTAACCTCAGAACCAGACGTTGTTCAATTTGTTAGCGAGAAGAGGGATAAATCTAAGATTATTGTTGTCCAGGGGGGGGTGGATATTACAGATTCTGAAAAATATTTAGGAGCAGGGATCGTTGTGCCGGTTGAGCAAAGAAAGTATGATGCATGTTTTGTCGGCAGGTTTCATTGTCAAAAGGGCGTGCTTGAATTGGTGGATATTTGGAAAAAGGTTTGTGCACAAAAGCCGACAGCAAAACTGGCAATGATCGGAATCGGACAGTTGGAAAGTGACGTGGAAAAACGTATTAAAGAGCATAGTTTGGCAGACAACATTGATTTGCTTGGATTTAAAGATGGCGGAGAAAAATATGAAATTTTTAAGCAAAGTAAAATAATGGTGCATCCTGCTACTTATGATAGCGGAGGAATGGCAGCAGCTGGCGGAATGGCATGGGGATTGCCGGCCGTCTCGTTTGATCTAGAAGCGTTGCAGACGTATTATCCAAAAGGAATGATTAAATCAGTAATTGGCGATGATCAGGGTTTTGCGGATAATTTGATTAAATTACTAGACGATAAAGATTTGTATGCTCGTACAACAACGGACGCATTATCGTTGATTAGGGATGTCTGGAATTGGGATAAACGTGCGGACGAAATGTATAAAAAAATGTTTTTATGAGTTGCAACTTGTGCGGTTCAAATAATACAGTTCTTTTGTTTAATACTTGCAATTTACATGGCAGGCACATGTTGGATTCAAAAGATATTTTTAAAATTGCGCGATGCGTGGATTGTGGAAATATTTTTGTGGATAATATAAAAGTTGACGATACGTATTATAAAAAATATTATTGTTCTGATTATTATGAGCAACCAGCCAAATTACCGAAAATAGTTGGCTGTTTTTTAAAATTATTTTCGAGAATATCTCGACACAGGAAAGAAAAAGCGATTATAAAAACTTTGGATGTTCGTAAAACAAAGTATAAGATTTTGGACATTGGCTGCGGCACTGGAAGTTTTTTGTTGGGGCTTGATCCTGTAAAATTTGAAAAGTTCGGAGTGGAAATAAGCCCGACCGGTCAAAAAATTTGTCAAGAGCAAGGGTTGAACGTTTTTTGCGGAAAATTAGAGGGTGCAAATTTTGCTGATCAATTTTTTGACGCGATTACCGCTTGGCATGTTTTTGAGCATCTTGAAAAACCAGTTAAAACACTGAGCGCGGCGCGGCGAGTATTGTCAGATGATGGAATTTTAGTTTTTCAGGTTCCAAATGCGGATGGTTTTGGTTTTCAATACGGGCAACAAAAATGGTTTCATTCTGACTCGCCGCGCCATTTATGGTTGCCGAACAGGAAAAGCATAGATTTTCTTTTGCAAAAAACCGGCTTCAAGATTTTGGAAGTGAAGAATGAATTTTATGATTATCCGCTTGATCTTTTTTGGTCAGTGCGCAAATCAAAGATGCGCTTTCTGTTTTATCCATTTTATTTTGTCGCAAAGATATTGAGCAAAGAGACACTGACTTTTGTTTGTAAAAAAATATGAAAACCGCGATTTACGCAAAATATGTGCAGGACTTATGCAAAGAGTTTGTGAAAAAACAGGATAAGGTTTTTGATTGCGGCTGTGGCGATGGTTCTAAAACAAAAATTTTGATGCAATATTCTGACAACGTGATCGGCGGCGATCTTGACAACAGAGTTGCGCTGGAGTTTAAAATAAATTTTAGAAAAATAATGCCCACACAATATGGCGACGAAAATGATTTTGATGTTGTTTTCTCGTTCGACGTGATTGAGCATATTAAGAACGATGCCGATTTCTTGGTGGAGTTAATGAGAATAACAAAACCGACAGGAGTGATAATTGTCGGTACGCCGAACAAAAATAGGCTCTCAAATAAAGTCACTGCGTTGATAAATGGCGAAATACAATATCCGCGTAAATTGGGATTTCACTATGAGAGCGGCGGTGATATAATTCATGTCAGAGAATATACAAAACGAGATTTATTGGATTTGGCAGAAAAATTGAATATCAAAAATGTAGTTATTCGCGCTGGATTTTTGGGGCTTTATACTCCATTTGGCGCGGTTGGATTTAAAGGATTGAATCAAAAAAGATTTGCCGAATATGCGCAGCATTTGTTTTTAATTATAAAAAAATATGCAAAAAAATAATCAACAATCGATAATTGAAAAATTCATGTATTTTATTTTGGACGTTGATGGTGTGTTTACGACGGGACAATTTTTGTACACAGCCGATGGAAAATTTGCTAAAGTGTTTGGCCCACATGATAGTGATGGCATAAAATTGGTTTCCGAATTCTTGAAAGTTCAGGTGATTAGCGCTGACAAACGTGGCTGGCTGATTACAAAAAAACGTATTGCTGATGATATGGGGCTGCAATTAGATAATGTCGTTGAGGCAGAACGGATAGATTGGTTCCGCAAAAATTTTGATCTTTCAAAAACCATTTACATGGGAGACGGGATTTATGATGCCAAAGTTTTTGAATTGGTGGCATATAGCATTGCGCCGGCCGACGCGTTTTATATTGCACGGGAAAAAGCAAGCTTTGTTACAAAATGTAAAGCAGGAGAAGGCGCTGTCGCCGAAGCGTGTTTGCATATTTTGGAAAAATTTTTTAATCAAAAAATATGAAAATAGACAGAGATACGATCTGCTGTGTTTCTATTGCCGAGCGACCTGGTAATTTGGGCGCGGCAATTTTTAACGCGGCGTTTCAGGAATTGAATTTGAATTATGTTTACAAGCCATTTTGTGTTTTTGCGAAAGATTTGCAAAAAGCGATTAACGGTATGCGCGCGTTTGGCATTCGCGGTTGCGGCGTTTCAATGCCACATAAAAGTACAGTAATGCAATATTTAGATAAGATCGATGAGGCGGCGAAGAGGATTGGCGCGGTAAATACAATAGTAAATGACGATGGCGTTCTATCTGGGTATAATACTGATTATGTAGGATTTAAACGTGCGCTGGCAGAGAGTTATGCTGTATGCAGGAAAAAAGCATTTATTATTGGCGCTGGTGGAGCGGCGCGGGCGATTATTGTCGCGCTAAAAGACGGCGGTGCGGCTGAAATCTATCTTACTAATCGTGACGAGCAAAAAGGATTAGATTTGGCAAAAGAGTTCTCTTTGCATTATTATCCGTTTGACAAACGAGCAGAATTAAGTGCTGATATTTTGGTTAACGCGACGCCGGTCGGCATGGCCCCGAATGCAGAAGAATTGATAATTGACAAACAAGTACTAGTGCACTATCATGCGTGTATGGACGTTGTAGTGTCTCCAAGAAAAACTGGTTTAATTTTAGCGGCAGAAGCGGCTGGAAAAATTGCCATTCATGGGGTGAAAATGGCACTATATCAGGGGCTCTCACAGTACGAATTGTATACAAAGTTATCTGCGCCAATCGATATTTTACAAAAGAGCATGCAGAAGTATTTAAATAATTAACTTGGTACACTATGGATTATAAGGTTTGCATTTTAGCTGCTGGCGCGGGGACACGAATGGGAGAGTTTTCAAATGTTATAAATAAAGCGGTACTTCCCATCAACTTTAAGGCCGTAATTTCCCATATTATCGAAAAATTTCCTAAGGAGATTGAGTGCGTTATTGCGGTCGGTCATAAAAAAGAAACCGTACAAGATTATTTGACGATTGCGCACACGGATAGAAAAATTACTTTTGTAGAGGTTGATAAATACATTGGACCGGGTACAGGACCAGGGTATTCATTGCTTAGCTGTAAAAATCAGCTACAATGTCCTTTTATTTTTTTTGCCGCAGACACACTCGTGTTGGAAGAAATTCCAGAGCCAGATAAGAATTGGTTTGGCATTGCGCCGGTAAAAGAGACAGAAAAATATTGCACGGTAAAAATAAAAAATAATTTGATTTATCAGCTCGATGACAAAGTCAAAAATGACAATAAATTCGCGTTTATAGGGTTGGCGGGCGTAAAAGATTATCAACAATTTTTTGAAGCATTGGAGAAGAATAAAGAAAGTATAAGTGGAGAAATACAGGTTTCAAATGGATTTAGAAAATTGGTTGATAGTCAGCTGATTCCCGTGGGATTTACTTGGTTTGATACTGGTTCTATAGAAAATTACGACAAAACAAATAAAAATTTTACTGCGGAGATTAAAAAATTCGACTTTAGCAAGGGGCAGGGAGATGAATTTTTGTACTTCGTAAATGGCAAAGTGATCAAATTTTTCGCTGATCAAAAAATTGCTGCTAACCGTTATGCGCGCGCGCAGAGTGCGTTAAAAGGATTGTGCCCCAACATAGAAGCCTATCGTGGGAGTTTTTATTGTTACAAAAAGGTTGATGGGCAAACGCTATATAGCATTTTGAATAGACAGACTGTAAAGAATTTTTTGGTTTGGGCGAAGACGCATCTATGGAAAAAGCAATTGCTTTCCGAGATTGAAAATGAAGAGTTTTGGGCCGCCTGTAAAAAGTTTTATATAGATAAAACAACGAAGAGATTGCAGTCGTTTTATGAAAAAACAGGCATAGAGGATGGATATACATATATAAATGGAGTCTATGTGCCGCCGCTAAAAAATTTGTTTGATAAAGTCGATTGGGGGCAGATTACAGATGGTACGCCGAGTAATTTTCACGGAGATTTGCAATTTGATAACATTTTGGTAACGCGTGATATCGTGAGCAACTTAGAGAAATTTATTTTGCTTGATTGGCGACAAGATTTTGCTGGTTTGACAAAGATCGGAGATCTTTACTACGATTTCGCAAAATTATACGGGGGAACCATTATTTCATATCAATTAATAAAGGAAGGCCTATTTTCGTTTGACATGAGCGGCGCCAGTGTTTATTACAATTATCACCTAAAAAACGATTTGATCGAAGCAAAAGATGAGTATGAGGCGTTTATAAATAAAAATGGATTTGATTTGAAAAAAATAAAAACTATAACCGCGATTATATTTTTGAATATGTCTCCCTTGCACAAAGAGCCGTTTAATTTGATGCTGTATTTCATGGGGAAGAGTATGCTTTATAAAGTAATTAGTTGATAATTTATGCTGCGGCAACCTTTGACATCTACCATAGGGATCGGTCCTATGAGCTCTGAAATTATTGAGGCTGTTTTTCGTTTTTCGCATTACCACAGAAAACAGTTGATGTTGATCGCGTCAAAAAATCAAATTGATCATAGCGGTGGCTATGTAAATAATTGGAATACTGCACAATATGCGGCATTTATTGCAGAAATAAAAAAAATATATCCAATGAGCGATGTAAAAATTTGCAGAGATCATTGTGGACCTGGATTCAATGGAATCGACGAGATAGCCGATTGTTATAAAACAATAGAAGATGATATAAAAAATGGCTTTGACCTGATGCACATTGATTTCTGTCATTTTAAAGGTGATAAAGGACAGCAGTTGGAAGAAACTAAAAAGGCAATAGAATATTGTTTAAAATTACGACCTGATATCTATTTGGAAATTGGCACCGACGAAAATTATGGCGCAAATTATAACCTTCCAATTTTGGAAGAAATTGCACGAGAACTGGATTATTTTAAAAATTTTTGCGTGCCTGAGTTTTATGTTGTGCAAACAGGCACGGTCGTTAAAGAAATCGGACAGGCAGGACACATTAACAAAGAGGCCGTTGAGCAAATCAGCGCAATCCTTAAAAGTAAGGATGTAAAATTAAAGGAACATAACGCTGATTATCTTTCAAAAGACGAGATCGTTTCCAGAAGAGGGATTGTGGATGCCGTGAACATTGCTCCGCAGCTTGGGGTTGTTCAAACAAAGATTGTTTTGTCAAAATGCCTAATTTATGGAATAGATCCGTCAGAATTTTTGGAAGAAGTTTATAAAAAGGGTAAGTGGAAAAAGTGGATGGATAAAAATACCATGGAAAACAAGTTGCTTTGTTGTGAAATTGCAGGGCATTATCATTTCGCTTCTGATTCTTATAAAAAAATTATTTTAAAATTAGCAGAACGAGAAGAGATTAAGGAAAACTTGATAAGTGTTGCGTCAGATATTATATCGCATTATTTAACTTAGTATTTAATTAATTTAATTTTATGTATCCTAAAACGGTGATAAAACCATGGGGCAAGGAGATTTGGTTAGAATTAAATGACAGATATTGCTATAAGAGGATTTATATTAACGCCGGAACCAGGACGAGTTTTCAGTATCATGAAAAGAAACAAGAAACAAACTACATTATTGAAGGCGAGGCGGAAGTGTGGTTGGAGAATGAAACCGGTGAAATCGCAAAAAGGAAAATGGGCGTAAATGACTTTTTTAATGTTATTCCTCCGCGGAAGCACAGAGTTATTGCGATTACTGACTTGATTCTTCAAGAGGTTTCTACCCCTGAAGTTGATGATGTCATTCGAATTGAAGACGATGCTGCTCGACCAAGCGGAAGAATTGCGGCAGAGCACAAGAATTAGCGTTTTGCAAATAAAAAGATATGCGGTTGTGTTTTTATAATCCGCACGCGATAATCAATGCCACAGGTGAAACCGTCGTATCAAGATTGGCACAATTTTTTGGTACTAACAAAAAAAAACTGAGAAAGCACGTTCAGAAATATTCATTTTTGTTAAATATTTTAAGAAACAAAAAATACAAAACGGCCATTATCGTCGATGGCGCAGAAACTTCGTTCGGAGCGGTTTTAAATAGAATCTTGCTCCTTAAAAATAATCAATTCATCTACTGCGCGATCTCTTTTGTAGAAATATACATTTGGTGTTTGTTAAACAAAATAAATCCATTGAAACAAACGATAATTTTCAATAAAAAAAGATTGCGAATAGACGAAGATATTTTGTTTGGCTTTGCGTTCTGTTCGGAGTTATTTTTAAACGAACAATTACTGAGTAAAAGTATAATGAAATCCTTTAACGGTCTAAAGATCTTGCATGCTTCTCATTTTTATAAATTTACAAAACGCGTCGCTGAGAATGTTCATAAAGCGGGAATTAAATACATGGTTGCAGAAACCGATCTGAAAAAGTCGCCGTATTTTAATAAGTTTTTTGGTTTTATTGAAAAAGTGTATATTCTGCCACATGTTTTGAGAGAAAAATATATAAAAATTACGGATTTCGCAAATAGAAAAAATATTTGCCTTGCGCTGGGAACGCTTGTGATTGAAAGTGCGCAGGACAAATCCAACCAAGACTATTTGGAATTTTTCAAAATAGACACATTGCATCCGATGAGAAAAATCATTTTTGAAAATAAAGATAATCTTCCGCAAATTGATTGTTGCATTAACCTTCATAATAAAGACAGGATGGTGATTTCGCAAAAATCAAAATGGTACAACAAAAACGGTTTTTTCAAATTGTTCTACGATTTATTTTTTTTAGCAGAGGGAAAAGAATATCACAGCATGGACATTGTGAAAAAATATAATGAATATAAAATGTTTATCGCGCCCGAAGAAAATATCGGTTTAACCTCTATAAACGTATGCGAAGGAATGGCTTGCGGCTGCGCGTATATAGGGCTGGATAGCGATATGTATAAAGATATGGGCATGATTGGCACGCAACATTATATTGCGTATGACGGCATGTTTGAAGATTTAAAAAATAAAATAAATTATTATCAAAATCATCCGAGCGAGCTGGAACAAATCGCGCAAAACGGTTATGTGTTTGCGCACGAAAATTTTGCGGAAGAAAAAGTGGTCGCAGATTTTTGGACTTACTTGGAAAAATTGATACAACGATAATGAAAAATTGTTTTAATTCAGTACGGTCTATTAAGATTGGCATTATTTTTTTAACATGTCTTTTCTTTTTAATTTTGCTGATTCTATACTCTCAAAATTATTTGCTTTTGGGCGGGGAGGGGAATTATATTACTGATTTTCAGCTCACAAAAGACGCGGGGATTTTTACATGGGTTTCGCACATTCAAGGATTGGGATTTCCAAGCCCTATCTTAAATGCGCTTCGTGGAATTTTCGACCTATTCGCGCTGCTACAAAAATTAACGCTTTCTTTTAAGGTTGCAAATATTGTAAGTGCTTGGCTGGTTTATATTCTGCCCTTTCTTTCAATGTTTTGGCTGTTAAGCAAAATATTGAAAAGGAGTTTTCCCCTTGCGTATTTTGTTTCATTATTTTATATCATAAATCCTTTCAGTACGTTCCATTTACAAGGATTAATGTTTTGGAATATTGCGCTGCTGTTTGTTCTGCCTTTGATTTTCGGCGTGCTTTATAAATATTATTCTCATGGCTTAAAACTGTTTTTCTTTTTTGGATTGTTGACCAGTCTCTTATCCTTTTCGCTCGCGAATATTCCTTATTTGGGTATTTTCCAGATTTTTTTATTCAGTTCATTGATTATAATTCCCTACATGCAAGAAAAAACGCCGCGCGTCCGCGCTGTTGTTAAAAATATCGTCATAACGGAACTAAGTTTTTTGCTTTTTAACGCGTGGTGGTTTTTAAATCTGTTGCGTTTTCAGATGCAGGACATTGGTCTTTATTATACAAAAGAATTTGCCGTTAGTTGGGCGCAGGCTTATGCGGGCGATGGAAGTATAATAGCGAAACTTTTCTCATTAACTTCATTAATTTCAAGCAACGATGATAATTTTTTTGCAAGTTTTTTTTACAGCATTCCGATGAGGCTGATTCTGCTTGTGCCATTTGGATTACTTACCTTTCAGTTTTTTATAAAGCCAAGCAAAGAATATTCTGTTGATAAAAAAATTGTTTCAATTCTCGCGCTTTTCGTTGCAGGGATTATGTTTTTTGCCAAAGGCGCGAATCAACCACTCGGCGAGCTGTATATTTGGATGCTGAATCACATTCCGTTTTTTATTATCTTCAAAAGTCCGATAGAAAAATTTTCTTTGCTTTTTGTCTTTTTTTTGGCGCTCACGATGATTTATGTTTTTAAAAATATAAAAACCAAATGGGCGTATTGTTTGTTTGCAGTTTACCTGACCGCGTGCAGCATCCCATATCTTAGTTTGAATTTTATGCCTGATTTTAGATTCGAAAAAGGCGCCCAAGGAGAAGAGGATAAATATATTTCCAAAAAATATGTTTATAAAGAAAATTATTTTGCGGCGGCAGAATCGCTCAATAAACAAAAATTAGAATGTCGATATTTAAGTTTGCCCGGCTCAGCGAATTACCAGGTAACTTTATTGAACCATGATGGCAATAAATATTACCGCGGCATGGATCCATTCGTTTATTCGGTTAATAAGCCTTTTATTACATCCTACTCAACGCCCGCTTTGAATTTTATATTTTACGGTCTCTCGAACGATTCCATTGAAATTTTTTTAAACGCGTTTAATATAAGAAAGATAATCGTAAATCAAGATCTCTATCCATCATTTGGCAGGGTGGAGAAGGAGCTTCCCGAAGAATTGATAAGTATTTTTTCTAAAAAATATAAAAAAGAAGATTTTAGCCCAATAACAGTTTTTAGCGTGAAAGATTTTTTGCCGCTTATTTATGTCCCACGCAATTTGATAGTAGCGGAAAACGCTACTGAGCTATCTGCTATTCTTTCGGAAGCAGATTATAAAATTGATTCGGCGATTTATTTTAAAAATCAGCTTAGTGATAAGGAGACGCAGCCATCTCTGGCGGCAAAAGGCGTCCTTCCGGCGGTAGAATTCAAAAGAATCAACTCGATTAAATATCGCGTCGTTTTGCATCAAGCGCACGGTGAGTTGCCTGTAATTTTTAACGAATCGTTTCATGCTGGCTGGAAATTGTATCCGACAAATTTGCAGTCGGTTGATAGCGTTGGTCTGCAGAACAGGCTTGCAGATTATAATATTTTGGATGGCAACGAAGATGATCAAGCGACAATCGATGAGGTTAAAAATTATATTCAACAAGGATTTATAACCTCGCTTGGCAACGGCAAAGAAAAGACGGTAAAGCATTGGCGACTAGTCGTTGATAAGAAAAAATTGGATTACATAGAAAAATATAAAATTGATTTTGTATCTAAAAATTTTCATGGCACAATTCAAAATAATAATCTTATCGATGGAAATTTTTATGAGACATGGCGATTCAATTCGCTTGCTAACCATGGCAGCCATGTAAAAGTGAATGGTTTTTTTAATAGTTGGATTATTAACGTGGACGATATTTGCGCTGGAAAAACGTTATGCCAGTGGAATCCTAACGGAACCTATGACATGGAATTAATTTTAGAATTTTCGCCGCAACGATTATTTTATTATGGGCTGGCGACGTCTATCGCAACACTGTTTTTGTCGCTCGCATCTTTGTTCTTTGTGAGTTTAATAAAAAAACACGCGAAACAATAAACGAAATTTTCTGAAAAGCTATGACTAAAATAAAAATAATTTTAAACTGGCTTAAAAACATAAAAGTCATTTATAATCTTCGAGAATTTTTTGTTTTTTATCTATCAAAATTTTCAGAATTTAAAAAGCTACCCGCTGATAAAAAATATTTACTCTCTAATTACGGTTTTGTCGGTAGTTATTGCTCGCGGCTTTTTGTTGACCATGCTCCTGTTTTTATGGAATCGGAAATAAAAAATATTGCGGAAAAGGTTTTTGACGATGAGGATTCAAGGAAGTTATATTATCTGTTTTTTTTAAGGCAAATGCATTGCGCATATTTTGTTGATGGTTGGGAAAAATATTATGATGACGAAAGAACGTTTGAAGAAAAATTGAGGAAAATAAAATCTGCTATAGCAAGCAATGTTATTTTTGTGGGGAACCTTTTTTTCACTAAAACAAAGAAGAAAAAAAAATTTATTCTAAACTTTACAAACGGTGCAACTTATATTTTGCCAATCAATTGGTTTGAGATAAGTGTTTTTTGCATGAAGCTCGGATTGCCATACTTAAAAGCCGAATATCTTAGTTATATAAAAAGGGGGAACGTCATAGATGCGGGCGCGTTCGTGGGGGACAGTAGTATTGTCTTAGCTGAATACACCGACGAAAAAGTATTTGCTATAGAAGCACACGCGGAAAATTTTAAATTATTGGAAAAAACAGTAGCGTTAAATAATCTACAAACCAAAATAATTGCTTTAAATGCAGCGCTGGATAGAGAAGTCAGGCGGGTTAATATTATCAGCAGTGGCGCGGGTGCGCGAACGGCTGTCGCTGACGGTCAATTTTGCACCGTTTCGACTGTGACTTTGGATAAGTTATTTGAAAACAAAAGTCAAAAAATCAGCCTCATAAAACTTGACGTGGAGGGATTTGAAATGAATATACTCTTAGGCGCCGATCAGGTGATTCGGCGAGACAAGCCAGTCCTTTTTGTCTCTATTTATCATAGTGGCGAACAATTTATTAACGTTCCGTTACAACTTAAAGAAAAATACTCGGATATTTATAGTTTTAAGTTTATTGATTGTAATCCCGTTCATCCGTTGGCGGAAAAGGTTTTGTTGTGCTTGCCTAAAGATGTTTGATTCCAAAAGTTGATATGCGATTTCCTAGTAAAAAAAACATGGTTTCACTGCTGCCCTATTTTCTGATTATTTGCGCAATTGCGCTGCCGTGGTTTTTATCTTCTGCATATTTATTTTTTGTGGATTTATCATGGGGGCCAATTATTAATATTGATTGGCATGGATCTTATTTGTTTCTTACGCTGATATTTAGATTGTTAACATACTTTTTGTCGAGTGCCCTTGTGGAAAAAATTTTTATTTCAGCGATCTTGCTATTTATTCTTTTAGGCGGAAGAGCGTTAGTTATGTCGGTTTTGAAATTATGTCAGAACGATGCGTTGGATGGTCATAATGGAGTAGTTTTTGTTTTAAGTTTGTTTTTACTGTTTAATCATTTTGTTTATGATCGTGCGCTGTATGGGCAATTTGGTATTCTCGCGGCTTATGGTGCATTGCTTTTTTTGTTTGCTTACTCATTGAGAACGTTGAAAGAATTAAATCCACGGTATTTGATTTACGCGATAGCGTCAGCTACGATCAGCATAATGTTTGCAATTCATTTCATTTTTTTGGTTGCGATAATTTTTTTGTTATTATTTTGGGGCTTATTTGCACAACAAAAGTTAATTAGAGCACGGAAGTTGAATAAGTCTCTTTGGCAAGCGCTGTTCCTTTCCGTGCTAATATTTTTGATTCTTAATGCAAATTGGTTGGCATTTTTTTTCCTCGGTGAAGGTGCATCACTAATTGCGCAAGATATTGGCCGACAAGACTTAAATATTTTTAAAACCGCGGGTATAACGCAAACAGAAGCAGTGTCGAACGTCTTTTTTATGGGGGGGTTCTGGGCAAAGGATATGAATCGGTATGTTGACATGGCCGCTTTAAAACAAAACTGGGGTAGAAGTTTTTTTCTGTTATTGCCATTAATTTGCTGGGGTGTGATAAAAGGATTACGAAACAGCAAACAAGAGCCGAATTTGTTTTATTTCACAATTGGTTTGATAATAATTTTTGCTACGACGTTTATTTTAGCATTAGGAATAAGTACGCCATTTAGTAGCAAAATAACATTATTGCTATTTAACAACTTTCCGCTTTATAAAGGAATGCGTGAACCGCAAAAATGGGTAGCGCTCATTGTAATCATTTACACAATATTTTTATCTATCGGGGTAAAAGAATTTTTTAAATTAAAAATCATTGCTAAAGATCATATTTTGTTTAAAATTATTTTGACGCTGGTGATTATTATGCAGGCTCCGTTGCTACTTTGGGGATTTGGCGGGCAGATAAAACCGGTTGATTATCCAAAAGATTGGTATAGGGTTGATAAGATTACCGCAGGCAATGCGATATCTCAAAAATGCGATGATAAAATTTTATTCTTACCATGGCATATGTACATGGGATTTCAGTGGGTTGGCCGTGTCATTGCCAATCCGGCAAAAGTATTTTTCCAATGCCCTGTTATAAGCGGAACAAATATGGAAGCAGGCCCGATTTATGACAATAGCGGTGACCCAACGGGACAAAAAGTCGCGGCATGGATTTCTGCTCAGGGTGAAACCAACTTGTTTGTTTCAGAAAAAATAAAATATATTATTTTAGCCAAAGAAGTAGATTGGCAAGGTTACGCTTGGATAAATTCTTTGACAAATTTGCAATTGATTAAAGATTCTGAAACGCTTAAACTATATAAAGTAGTTGAATAAAATTATGGCAGCAAAAGAAAAAACGCGCAACATATTGAAGTTTTTGTTGAATGATATTGCGGAAATTTTTCCTTTGCTGTTTGTTTTCTATGCTGCTGCTTTTTTGCTATCCTTAGTTTTTGAATCATGGAAATTGTATTTTAATTGGCCAATATTCCACGTTAACATTTTAATTTTGGGTTTGTTTAGTTTTTTGAGCGAATACGGACGCAAAAAATTTGCTACGATAGTTTCTTTTATAAAAGTAGAGGCAAAAAAAATCGTTGCGTCAACGTTAAACAAATCAATGTTCCGTGATAAAAAAGTAAACATTCTTAATTTACTATTCATTATTTCAGAAATCGCGATTACGTATATTTTTGCGATCATTAAACGAGCAGTAATTGGTTTGCTAAAACTTATTATTAAAATCATCGCGCTTGCTTTGGATATTCGCCAGCAAGGATTTAAAAACTATTTAAAATTTGTTTTGCTTGCAATTATTTTAACCTTTGCGATTACGAAAGGAGCAAATGTTGTTGAATTACTGATTTGGATTTACGCGTTTCGTGCGATATTTGTAGGCATTGATAGTCGCATTAGCGCTGGTATTGCTTTGGCCTTGTTGGCAACCTGCCCGATTTTATTAATTTTAAAAAAGAATGCGATAGCCGAACAATCTGCTGTTTTTGCGTATTATTTTTTGGTTATAGTTGTAATCACGCAAATTATTGAATTACGCCGCGAATCAAAAACAAAGAAATAATGGAATTTATCCACAAGCCAGATTTTTAAAAGTATTGTAAAAAGAGTATAATATAAATGTAGAAATTTTATAAATAATGAATTCAACGTGAGGCGCCGTAGATTATTCTATTTTTGGATCCTCTCCTTAAGGGGATAGAATAGTTTATAAAGCCAATAATCACAAACGGGTCGGGTGGTTAAAAGCGTTGAAATAAAGAAAGGAACACGAAAATGGCTGAAAAAATAAAAGCTATTTTGAAAGATGAACGGAAAGTAAGCAAAGCGCTATTTATCGCGATTTTAGTTTTCGCGATGGTCGTGATTTTTGACTTGCCTGCGCTTTTTACTGCATATGCTACTCAAAATTCTGAAAATGGCTGGGGGTATGGAAGTCCTGTCGGATATGCTTGGGGTTATGGTTACTGGTCTGAGGTAACCCCAACGTTGGCGCTAACCTATAATAGCTGCGCGGCAGATTGTCAAATTGCGAGAAACACGGCAATTACTATTACTGCGACATTCAGTTCTTCTCCTGCAACGCAACCAGACATCAGCATAGATCTTCCTGGCACAACTTATGACACCGCATATACTGCTATGAGCGGAAGTGGGGCGGTAAGAACGTATAGCTATACAACGGCGAGTGTTTCCGCGACTTCCACGGCTACCGTAAGCATACAGACCGCTGGTGGTGCGGCGCACACCCCGACCCCATCAAACAGCACGCTTAGCATCACTGTTCCCGGAGGTGAAAGTGGCGGCGCGACAGTGACAGATACAACTGCCCCAACGATTAGCAGTGTTGTAGCAACGCCAAAAGCAACAGAAGCGACGATTACATGGACGACAAACGAAGCTTCTGTGACTTGGATTGATTACGGAACAACAACCACTTATGGTAAACAGACGCTTACAAGCGCTTTTGTCACTGCTCACTCTGTCACTTTGACTGGCTTGACCGCAGGGACAACGTATCACTACAAATTAAGTGCGAAAGATGTTTCTTCAAACTTAAATGTTGGCAGTGATGCTACGTTCAAAACTTTGACGGTCGCGGAAGAAGTGAAGAAGGCAGAAGATGCTAAGAAAGCGGAGGAAGCCAAAAAAGCAGAAGTGGTAAAAGAAGAAGTAAAGAAAGAAGAAACAAAAGCTATTACCCCGGTGACGACCGTTGTTGAACCACAAAAGCCAGCAAAGCAAGATGTTGCTAAAGAAAAAGATGGCTTAATCTTTTATATCAAGACCACAAAAGCATTGCCTACAAAGAGCGCTGACTGGAAAGTCGTACACTTTGTCGCGTATGGCACTAGCAATACTGTAAAATTGGCTGCCGCGGAAAGAAAAGACATGCTGACTGATTACAAAGCGATTTATGGCAAAGTGCCAGCAACTACTGGCGATTGGTCAAATGTTGATTCAATGGCAACGGGCGTAAAACCAGCGACAAGATCTTTGGTAGCTGAAAAAGCAGCGTTTAAAGATTTTATAAAGGTCTATAAACGTGTACCAAACTTCAAGGTTGCGGGTGATAATATGGGCTTGCAGTATATCGCGTATAAGTTGCGACCAGCGGTGAAAGATGCGGCAAAAGAAAAAGCTGCGACAGCAACGTTTAAGGCAATTTACAAAGTTACGCCAAAGACTTCTGCGCAAATGGCAGTTGTTAGAGCGATTGCTTACTCTGGAGCAAAACGATAAGAAATTCAAAAACAGTCCTGATGTAATGTCAGGGCTGTTTTTTGTTAATCAATTTGGTATAATTATTACAATGAAGCATGCGTATGGACACTGCGATTTTTGATTATAATTTGCCTAAAAATTTAATCGCGCAACAGCCGGCCAAACAACGAGATCGTTCGCAGCTTTTTATTTATAATCGCGCAAACGACGAAATTGAACACAAAAAGTTTTTTGAGCTGATTGATTATTTAAAAAAGGGCGATATATTAGTTTTAAATAACACAAAAGTATTGCCAGCGCGTCTTTTTGGCAAAAAAGAGCAGACTGGTGGCAATGTTGAGGTTTTGTTGCTTAGACAACTTACGGCCAGGATTTGGGAATGCTTATTGCGTGTTCGTGGAAATAAAAAAAATACATTTTTGGTTTTTCCAAAAAATTTATCCGCGCAGATTTTAAAACCGCACACGAATGAAACATGGCAAGTTCAGTTTGATCTGCCGGAAAATGATTTTAAATTGTATTTGCAGAAATATGGCGCAATGCCTTTGCCGCCGTACATTAAATCAAATTCCCCCGAAGGGGCCCCTTCGGGGCAGGCATCAATTTTGAAAAAACAGTACCAGACGATTTTTGCCAAATATGATGGTTCAGCTGCGGCTCCAACAGCCGGATTGCACTTTACCAAAGAACTTTTGTCTAAAATTCGACAAAAAGGTGTGGCAATAAAATATATCACCCTGCACGTTGGCTTAGGCACGTTTGCGCCGGTTCGCGAGCAAACGATTGAACAGCACAAAATGCACTCGGAAGTTTATAAAATGAGCCAGCCAACATATAAAACTCTTCTTGCCGCAAAAAAACAAGGCCAGCGAATAATTGCGGTCGGCACCACAGTCGTTAGGACGCTGGAAACGGTTTTTAATGCCAGCCGACCGCGATTATCCGGCGAAACTGACATTTTTATTTATCCGGGCTATGACTTTAAAATGGTTGACGCGATGATAACGAATTTTCATTTGCCAAAATCAACGCTACTAATGTTGCTCGCGGCATTTGTGGGCAGAGAAAAATTAATGGAACTTTATAAAATCGCGATAGAAAAACAATATAGATTTTACAGTTTTGGAGATGCGATGTTCATTGAGTAAATTCTAAGCACGAATCTCGAAATTCTAAACAAGCACGAAATTCGAATTTCCCAATATTTGAAACATTCTGATTTCGGGCTTCTGATTTGTTTCGAATTTAGGATTTCGGATTTCAAATTTTAGCAGTTTATGCGTTATTCCAATAAACAACAACTTGAACAAAAGTATAAAGAAAAGTTGGAAACAGCGAAATTGGATGATCGCGAAATGTTTGAATTAAAAAAGGACATGGAAGAATATAAACAAGATAAAATCAAAAAAGCGGGAAAGCGCGGCCGCAAGAACGCTATTAGATTTTATTGCGGAGCAATATTTTTGGTGATATTTCTTGCGGCCGTTGGTTTAATTTTTTATTTTTATCTGCAAATCAAAGACAATTTGGCCGAAGAATTTTTAAAACAAAAAGAGGCTTTGCCTCAAAATGTTGAGCAGCTGCAAAATACGATTACTGACGCGCAAGAAAAAATAAACGCGGCATACGCAACTTATCAAGAAGCGAAAAAGACCTACGAAGAATTGAAAGCAATAAAAAATGCCAGCGTGGAAAAAATAAATCAAGCAAAAGCGCTTATGGATCAAGCAAGCGTGGCGCTTGAGAATGTCAAATTGCAAATGTCAAATCAATAACAAATTCCAAATGTCAAAATCAAAATTTATGTTATATATAGTCGCAACGCCAATCGGAAATTTAAAGGACATTACTTTGCGCGCGGTGGAAGTTTTAAAGAGCGTTGACATTGTTTTTTGCGAAGATACGCGGCAGACAAAAAAGCTACTGGATCATTATCAAATTGATAAGAAAATGATAAGCTTGCATCAGCATTCCAGCGACGAAAAAATCGCAGGGTTACTGCGACAGTTTGAAAATATTGCCTATGTCACAGATGCTGGCACGCCCGGAATTTCTGATCCTGGCAATCGTTTGGTTGAAATCGCAATTCAACTTAATGTCGCGATTTGTCCGATTCCCGGACCATCAGCCGCAATAGCCGCTCTTTCTGTCGCAGGATTCGCGACTGACAAATTTTTGTTTCTGGGTTTTTTGCCAAAAAAAGGACAACAAAAAGTTTTTGAAAAAATAAAAAATTCCGACTGCGCGGTTTGTTTTTACGAATCACCGCACAGAATTCTTAAAACTCTCGGCGCGTTGGAAAAAGTGCTTGAACCAACCCGGCAAATGGTTATTTGCAGAGAATTAACGAAAAAATTTGAAACAATTTACCGAGGAACAGCCGAAGAATTGTTAAAACAAGTTAAACCCAAAGGCGAATTTGTCATAATCATTGCACCATAATAATTTTTGCTATGAAAAAATTCTATATCACAACTACTTTGCCGTACGTTAACGCTGATCCGCACATTGGTTTTGCTTTGGAAATTGTGCAAGCTGACGCTATTGCCAGATACCAACGTCTGCTTGGTAAGGAAGTAATTTTTAATACAGGCACAGATGAACATGGCTTGAAAATTTATCGCAAGGCATTGGAAAACAAAGAGGAACCACAGCAATATTGCAATAGATACGCGGCAAAATTTGACGCGTTGAAACAGGCGTTGAATTTGAGCTACACCAATTTTATCCGCACCACAGACACACACCACATGGCCGCGGCACAGGAATTTTGGCGGCGGTGTTTAAAAAACGATGATATTTATAAAAAAAATTACAAAATCAAATATTGCGTCGGATGTGAATTGGAAAAAACCGATTCAGAATTAGTTGATGCTAAATGTCCTTTGCATCCGAATTTAGAATTAGAAGTAATTGAAGAAGAAAATTATTTTTTTAAATTTTCTAAATTTCAAAAATCATTATTAAAATTTTACGAGAAAAATTCCAGTTTTGTCATTCCAACCAACCGTTTACAAGAAATTAAAAATTTTGTGGAAAGGGGATTGAAGGACTTCAGTATTTCTCGCTTGAAAATAAAAATGCCTTGGGGCGTGTCAGTGCCGAACGATGAAGAGCAAGTGATGTATGTGTGGTTTGACGCGTTGATCAACTATATTTCTACGCTTGGCTGGCCCAATGATGAGAAAAATTTCAAAAAGTTTTGGCCGGGCGTGCAAGTGGCTGGTAAAGACAATCTGCGCCAACAGAGCGCCATGTGGCAGGCGATGTTGATGTCTGCTGGATTGCCAAATTCTGAACAGATTTTTATACATGGTTTTATTACTTCGGACGGACAAAAGATGAGTAAGTCTCTCGGAAATGTAGTTGATCCGTTTGAAATTGTGAAAAAATATGGAACAGATGCCACGCGCTATTTTTTGCTTGGTGGCTTGCCATCTTATGATGACGGCGATTTTACCATTGCCAGGTTTGAAGAATTTTACACTGCCAATCTTGTCAATGGCATAGGAAACCTCACTTCCCGCATTTTGACAATGTTGGAAAAATATTCTGATAACAAAATTCCAGCCAAAGCAAAAGGGCTTTTGGATATTGATAGTTTTTGGCAAAGCTATGATGTCGCGTTTCGCAATTTTGAATTTGATAGCTTAATTGAAATCATCAACAATTTAGTGGCCAAATGCGATAGTACTATTTCTGAACAAAAACCATGGGAAAAAGCCAAAAAAGGCGAGAACGTTTCTGTTCTGCTTTATCAATTGGCGGAAACTTTGCGCCATCTCGCTGTCGCGTCGCTTCCAATTATTCCAGAATCAGCCGAAAAAATACTGCAACAACTTAACACAGAAGACAAAACGCATTCTTGGGGGAAATTGAGCAAAGGCAATGTCATCAAAAAGAGCGAGATATTGTTTCCCAGATTATAAAGCACGTAAATTTTGACATTTGGATTTAATTTGACATTTTAATTTTGATATTTGAAATTTACAAACGTATGTTGCTATTTGACTACATTTTGCTCGGTGCATTGTTACTTTTCGTGTTTTACGGTTTTCGCGCCGGCTTTATACAAAGTGTCGGCGCGCTAATCGGCTTGGTCGTTGGTTCAGTTTTTGCCAGCCGTTATTTTGAGGCAATCGGCAATATTCTCGGCGGCTCAAATTTGATGAAAATGCTGGCGTTTTTCATCTTGTTCGGGTTGATCACAAAACTGATTGGTTTTGTTTTCAAAATAGTCGGTAAAATTTTCAAAATTATTACAGTTTTACCGCTTTTGGCACAGTTGGACAAATTGTTGGGCGCGATTTTCGGGGCCGCCGAAGGTATTTTATTTTTGGCGATCATGTTATTTTTCTTGTCAAAATTCCCAATCAGCGCGTGGCTTACGAATTCAATGGGCGCTTCAATTATCACGGCAACATTATTAAAAATCTCCGCGATATTCATGCCGCTATTTCCAGTCGCGATCAAACAAATAGAAACATTAATCAAAAAATGAAATGATTGACACGCACGCGCATGTAAATTTCAATGCGTTCAAAAAAGATTCAGATGAAGTTATAAAAAGGGCATTATTAAACAACGTCACGATTATTAATGTTGGCGCACAATTTACAACAAGCACTCGCGCAGTTGTTTTTGCGGACGACTATGCTAATTGTTTTGCCGCGGTTGGTTTGCATCCGATTCATTTGCAAGACATGACAATTGAAGAAGAGGGCGTAAGTTTTACAACTAGAAAAGAAAATTTTTCATACGAAGATTATAAAAAAATGGCGAGTCAACCCAAAGTTGTGGCAATTGGCGAAACTGGTTTAGATTATTGGCATTTGAACGATCAAGAGCCGTTGGAAATCGCGATTGAAAGACAAAAAAAAGTGTTTCACGAACATATTAAATTGGCAAATGAATTAAACCTGCCAGTAATCGTTCACTGTCGGGGGGCAAATGGCAACATGGATCCAGCTTATGTTGAAGTTTTGGAAGAATTAACAAAACAACCGCCAAAAAACGGGGGAGTAATGCATTGTTATGGCGGACCAATTGATTTGGTTGAGAAATTTACAAAACTTGGACTTTATATTAGTTTCAATGGAATTCTAACTTTTGATAAAACCGGAAAACTTGCGGAAATTTTAGCCGCAACGCCAGACAATAGAATTTTAGTTGAAACAGATTGTCCATATTTGACGCCAGAACCGTATCGTAGCAAGCGCAATGAACCTGCGTTTGTTGAATTGGTCGTGCAAAAAATCGCCGCGATAAAAGGTGTGCCGTTTGATGAAGCTGACAAACTGACAACAACTAACGCGAAACGACTATTTGCAATATAAAAAATGCCAATTTACTCGCCAAAACCATTCGTTTCTACCTATGAAAATAAACGGGCGCTAATTCTGCTTATTTTTTTTATTATTTTTGCGGTGGCAATTATCATCAGACTTTTTGATTTACAAATAATCAAACACAATTATTTTGCCGCGCTCGCTGAAGACCAGCACGAGATTTTTAAAAAACTTGTGCCGGAGCGCGGCGAAATTTTTTGTCATAATAGCGCGAGCGACCCATTTGCCATTTATCCTTTGGCAATAAATCGCGATGTTTATTTGGTTTACGCTGTTCCGACTTTGATTACAAACGCGGAACAAACTTTAAAAAAGCTTGAATCAGTTTTATTGCTGGCAAACGTTTCGCGCGAACAATTATTAGCGCGACTGAACAAGCAAAATGATCCGTATGAACCGATTTTAAAACGCGTTGAAGAAGAACAAATCAAACAATTGGAAGAACTCAACATTGCTGGCATAAAATGGCTTAAAGAAAAAGGCAGATTTTATCCGGAAAACAATTTGGCTTCGCACATTCTTGGTTTTGTGAACCAAGCGGACAATCAGGAAACCGGCGCGTATGGGCTTGAAGCATATTACAACAAAGAACTCACCGGCGTGCCCGGATTTTTGCGCGGCGAAGTTGGCAACCTTGGCAATTTTATCGCGCTTGGCCAGCAAGACGTGGTGCCAGCTGAAAATGGCGCGGACGTTATTTTAACAATAGACAAAAACATTGAATTTTTCAGTTGCAAAGAATTGGCAATAGCGGTGAGAGAATTTGAAGCTGACAATGGCTCTTTGATTGTGATGGAGCCGCAGACCGGAAAAATTTTGGCAATGTGCAATGCGCCTGATTTTAATCCAAACAAATACAATGAAGTTGAAAGCGTTAAAGATTTCACAAATTCAGCCATAAGCGTCGCGTACGAGCCGGGTTCTATTTTTAAGCCTGTGACGATGTCAGCGGCAATAGAAGAAAAAGCCGTCACGCCTGAAACAACATATCAGGATCCCGGGCAAATCAAAATTTCTGATTTTACAATTTACAATTATGACAAAAAATCTCACGGCACGCGCACAATGACGCAGGTGCTTGAAGAATCGCTGAATACTGGCGTTGTTTTTGCCGGTCGTAAAATTGGAATTGAAAAATTTACAGAATATGTAAAAAAATTCGGCATGGGCGCAAAAACAAAAATTGACATGTTCAATGAAGCTGTTGGCAATATTGCGTCCTTAAACAAAAAACATGAGCTTTACATGGCAACAGCGTCGTTTGGACAGGGGATTATGACAACGCCTTTGCAAATGGTTTCCGCCTACTCGGCAATTGTGAACAACGGCAAATTGATGCGGCCATATATTGTTGAAGAATTGCGCTTTGACAATAAACCAGCGCAGATTACACAGCCGCAGGTCGTCAGACAGGTGATTTCGCCTGAAACAGCGAAAAAAGTCGCGGCAATGCTGGTTTCTGTTGTAAACAATGGCCACGCGAAAAACGCCAAGATTCCCGGCTACCTTGTCGGCGGAAAAACAGGCACAGCTCAAATTGCTGATCCAAATTCTGGAAAATATAGCGAAAATGTCACGCATTCTTTTGTGGAGTTTGCGCCGTTCAACAACCCTAAGTTTGTATTAATTGTAAAATTGGAAAACGTTAAAAAAGTAAAATACGCGGAAAGTTCAGCTTTGCCAACGGCAACAAAAATCGCGAAATTCATTTTGGATTATTACGCGGTTGAGCCGGAAGTGAAATAAATTTCAAATATCAAATTACAAATGTCAAAGTTTGGAATTTGATATTTGACATTGATTTGATATTTGACATTTGAGCTTTGAAATTAATTGTGCTATATTTGATGGCATGAAAAAAATCCTGTGTTTGATTCTACGATTTTTCGCGAAGTGCGTTATTCATAAATACGCGCCGGTTGTTATTGGCATTACAGGCAGTGTTGGTAAAACTTCAACAAAAGAGGCGATTTTTACTGTTTTGCGAAAAAAATGTCCCAACCTTAGACAAAATATAAAAAATTATAACAATGAAATCGGCTTGCCGCTTACGATCATTGGCGCTGACACCGGCAATGCAAATCCAATCGCGTGGCTAAGGGTTTTTGCTAAGGCAATCGGGTTGTTGTTAAAATTTGACGTGAATTATCCGACAATTTTAATTTTGGAAATGGGAGCTGATAAACCAAATGACATTGAATATTTAATAAAGATCGCGCCGTGCCAAATCGGGGTGTTAACAAAAATCGGCACGGCGCACATTGAGTTTTTTGGTTCAATTGAAAAAATCGCTGAAGAAAAACAAAAAATAATTTCTCATTTGGATTCAAGCGGTTTTGCAATTGTAAATTTTGATGACGCGCGCGCACAAAAGGCATTGAAAAACACAAGCGCCCAAATAATCACTTTTGGAATCAACGAGGGCGCTGACGTGCGCGCGCTGGAATCAACAATGCAGAACTCTGCCTCATCGGCAGACAAGAACTGCAACTTGGGTTTAAGTTTCAAATTGAATTATAAAGGTTCAAGCGTTCCTGCTTTTTTGCCAAACATTATTGGCGCGCATCAAATTTACCCGGCGCTCGCCGCGACTGGCGTCGGGCTCGCGCTTGGAATGAACCTCATTGAAATTTCCGAAGCTTTGCGTAATTATTTGCCGCCAAAGGGTCGGATGAATTTGATAGAAGGAATCAACGATTCAACAATCATTGATGACACTTATAATTCGTCGCCAGAAGCCGCGATTTCGGCGATTGAAACTCTCGCGCAAATGAAGTTCAACGGAACTGGTCGCAAAATCGCCGCGCTTGGCGACATGTTGGAGCTTGGCGATTCAACTGAAAAAAGTCATTATGACATTGGCAAATTTTGCGCCGAACAAAAAATTGATGTTTTGATTTGTTCCGGAAAATTCGCGGAAATGACAAAACGCGGAGCAGTAGAGCATGGCCTGGAATTGGGTCAAGTGTTCGTTGTGGATAACTCTGTTGCTACTGGACAATTGCTAAAAAACATGATAAAAAATGATGACATTGTATTGATAAAAGGTTCGCAAGGAAGCCGCATGGAAAAAGCTGTAAAGGCTGTCATGTTAGCACCGGAAAAAGCAGGAAAATTGCTGGTTCGGCAAGAATCAGGCTGGTTGTAAAAATTAAACGCGCCGGGTTCGTCTAGTGGTTAGGACATTAGGTTCTCAACCTAAGAACACGGGTTCGATTCCCGTACCCGGTACCAAATGGGTTCTCGCCCTTCGGGCGACCACCCGCAGGGTGGGACACCCCTTGGCGGTACCAAAAATACAGAAATCTCATCGGTTTCTTTTTTTGTTAGTTTAGGCTAATTTTGCT
The DNA here is from genome assembly GCA_043798985.1 of Candidatus Falkowiibacteriota bacterium. GTDB lineage: Bacteria > Patescibacteriota > Patescibacteriia > UBA11705 > JACRDX01 > JACRDX01. The sequence continues at coordinate 57,564 of JAZDOE010000018.1, forward strand.
TATTTTTTTATTAAGCTTGCTATATTTTTATAATTATGCTAAGTTGAATTGTTCTTCACTAGAACTGTTGTTTGGATATTCCAAACAGCAAAAGCTCTTTTGACAGCAAGGGGGATAGAGATGGAAAAGCTTGACTTCACGCAAGTCGAAATCGGCCACTGGTCAGTGAAAGTGGATCTTGATGTTGCAATGGCTCACTTCGCATTTCTCACCGAGACTTTGCAGTGGGTGCAAAAACACGGACAGGAGATGATAGCAAGGCTGGCGAATCTCAGCTATGAAGAGTGGATAGCGCTTCTTGAGAAGGCCGTTTATCTGTGGCGAGACATTCCCAGATCACGTTCTGTCAGTGCGTTTTTCGTCGCAGTTATTGAGCGAGGCATCACTGACTTGATTCCTCTCGCAGTTTCTAAGAATAACGAAGCGCTGGCAACAGCGTGGTTCCACTCGATTGCTTATCAGCTTCAACCAGGTGCGAGACTTGGCATCGGAGCAGATACTTGCGGCGATGATAAGAGTCGGGAGCTCATTGAGCGCCTTGCTCGCGTCGCGCAAATACTCACGGCCGAACATCTCCTTGAAAGCTTGTCATCAAGTCGTTGCCCCGGAGATAGTTCTGCGCAGAAGCTTTTTGTCAAGCACTTCACGAATTGGTAGTTGACTCGCTAACGCGCAATTCTAACCCCTTGCGGACAAACCGTCTGCGAGGGGATTTTTTTGGTTATTGACTTTTAATAAAAAACGTGCAAATATTATTACAGATTCAGCGGAAATACCGCGGAACCTTAACAACCTCAGATTGTCCCATGGGGACAGGAGGGTCGCATGAGAAAGGATGGAGCGTTCAGGGCATTGCTTGACTTTGCCAGAGAGAACCCTGATTGTCTTAGCAATCAAGTCGATGAAATGGCCGAGGCAATCATCATTGCGCTTGCTGATGGAGGAATGCATCCTCGCCAGCTTTTCGCTCGCGTATTGAATTCTACTGATCCGAACTTTCTTTTCGCTGTCGTGTACAACAAACTGGCGCAAGACGAAGCCAAACGGCTGGAACTTCTTGACGCGGTAGTGACCGCAGATGAAATGATTTGGCACGACGCAATTCTCAACGCCAAAACCGTGGCAAACAAGTTCGCGCGCGCGGAAGACTTTGAACACCTGCTCAAAAATCACCGCGACGCGCTCTTGTATCAGCGCGACGAACGTCCGTTGTTCTTGTTTGTTCCCTCCGATGAATACTGGCGCAAACGTGTGCGGTGGTACATTGCGAAGAGAGATTGGCGGCGCGCGTGGGACGAATTCCGCAAGGCGCGCCGCGGATTTTTCAACGGACCGAAAGAAGAAGCCCCGCGGTTTGGGAAGATTGACATGACGTGGTATTGCTACGAAGCTTCGAAGGAGACGCTTGTCGCACTGATACGCGAGCTTTTCAATGGCATGGTCTCTCGTGGCGTCTTTGCGAAGCTCATCGATTCAGAGTGCGTCCCCAGCGTTGAAGGTGCGATGGCTATCAAGCTTACCGAATACTTCCGCGAACAGCGCAACGCGCAGCGCCGGAAGAAGTGGGACGTAGCGCGGCGCAAGGTGTAGTCCGCGGACTGTGACCAACAAGGAGAGAGCTAAAAGTTCTCTCCGTTTTTTTTAACAAACATTAACATTTCATTTTGGGGATAGTTGTGATATTATATGTCTATAAAATATGAAAATAGCAATCAATCTTACGCGAGAAAGCGTTGGTGGCATCACATGGTCTAACATTAATTTGATTAACCATTTGTATGGTTTGGATTACGAATTCGTTGGTTTGGAATTAAACGGCAGGATGTACATGAAAGGTCCGTCTCTGTTTAGAAATTTTTCGCCTGAAATTTTTGAACATCATATTATTAACATTCATCACTTACCGCTGATTGGCATTTTAGACAAAGCCAAAAATATTAAAGACGTTGAAGCCGCCTATAAAGAGCCGATAAAAATTATCAGGAATGTTTTGAGAGAAACAAAACCAGACATCATTTTATTAAGCGGCACATACTATATTCCTTGGCTCATATCAATAGCCGCAAAACTGGAAAAAATCCCTGTTGTATTGTGGTATTCCGGAGTCCTATCCAGAGAAACTGAAAGCCAGCCCGATCACAGAAAAAGGCTTTTCTCTGCAATGGAAAAAAGCCTTGCGTCTCGGGTGGCCAGAATTGTTTTCCCCTCACGACTCTGCAAAGATGTCGTAGAAAAGGAAGTTGTGAAACACAAAATCAAAAACAGTTACATTATACCAAACCCGGTTTCAAGCATTTTTACAGAACATTGCGCCGTAGAATATTCGCTTGTGCGCAGAATCGCGGCGGTTGGCCGTTATTCAAAGGTAAAAAATTTTGATTCATTTTTCGCGTTGCACAAAGAACTTTTGCGACGCAAATGGCGGCATAGCGCCTGTTTCGTCACCAATCCTGATGCGCGCATTAAAAAACTTCCAAAGGCAATTGAAGTTCTTCCGCCAATGACCCCTGATGGTTTAAAAAAATTTTATATTTCTCAAGGTTTAATAGTTTGTCCATCAACATTTGAAACTTTCGGGAATGTTCCGATGGAAGCCGCTTGTCTCGGCGTTCCAGTATTGGTGAGCGACAAAATGGGCTGCGCGGAAATACTAAAAAAAGTTGGTCTTGAAAACATGGTAATATCATTTGATGATATTGGCAAAGTGGCTGACCGCGCGCAACAGTTATGCGGTCAATCAATACTGCCCCAACAATTAAATGCGCTTAAAAGAATCTTAGATAACCATTTAATAAGCGAAGAAATTAATGCTGTACTGCTCAATGTAATCAAGCGCTCCGTGAATTGACTTTGCGTTGTTAGCGCGCTATACTGAACTAAGATAAATAACTAAAATTTATGTTTGGATTTTTTGAAAAACAAGCTACTGAAAAGGCGGGGTTCACGAGTCAAGAAAGCGCAAGATTAAAAGAGAGTTGTAAAACGCCAGAGCAAACAACTACTGCCGAACTTTTTGGCGCAAGCTCCGAGTTCCTAGAGAAACGCTTACGCGCTTAATTTAATATTTGCAGATTCGTAACATTTGTAAGATTCGTAGGTTCGTAGCCATAACTTATGACAAAAATTGAACAAATTGACATTATAATCGCGAAACTTGATGTTGATATAAAAGATGAATCAAAAACACTGATGGCTGATTTTTTTCGGTCAATTCAGGACCAGCCGCTTTTTGACAAAATGGTTGACCTGCTCAACCGATTCCCGTCGGTTTTAGATAATTTTGCCAAATGTTTTCAGGATAAAATCGGGTTTTTCAAAAGCAATGGCGCTGATACTGATTGGCAAAAAATCATTGATGTTGAAAAACAAGCGATAGAGAATATTCAATGAATTGAGTGGGTTGTTTATCTCGCTATCATTTACCCACCAAAAGCTTACGCATTTAGGTGGGTTGTTTTTTTACTTAGAAAAACAAAGTTATCCACACTTGCTGTTCTTGTTCGCTTTTTGTTCGGTGGTATAATAGTAATATATGAATAAAGCTATCCTAACAAAAAGACAGGCCGAACTGTTGAACTTCGTCAAAACTTTTCAGAAAGATTATGGTTATTCACCGAGCTACCGCGAAATCGGACAAGGACTTGGATTAAAATCAACCGCGACTGTTGCCGGTCATTTGCAAACCTTAAAAAAGAAGGCGTATTTGAAATTTTTTGAAAATGAAAATCGCTCTATTGAACTGACGCACAAATCGTTCTGCCTCGGTAAAACCATGGACTTACCGCTTGTGGGGCTAATCACTGCTGGCGAGCCGATTGAGGCCATAGAAGATAGGGAGATGTTTGCTGTGCCAGCGGCATTGATTCGGGACGAAAACAGCTTTGTTTTGAAGGTAAAGGGCAGTTCAATGATTGATGAGGGGATTTGGGATGGCGATTATGTTGTGGTTGAGCGAAATCACTACCCTAAAAATGGTGATATTGTCGTCGCTTTATTGAGCAATGCTTATGCCACGCTTAAAAAATTCTATCGCGAAAAAAACGCGATAAGACTTCAGCCGGCAAATCCGCTAATGCAACCAATTTATTGCAAAGACGTTGCAATCCGCGGAATTGTCCGCGCAATCATCAGAAAATTCGCGTAAACTTATTTTATTTGCGGCGATGTTGTAAATTTGTTATACTGGCATAACAACATGGCACTAATATCCATTGAAAAAATGCCAGATTTGAATAGCCGAATTGTTTTAGTTCGCTGCGATTTTAATATCAACCTAACTGCTAAAAAACAACTATTGGACACGACAAAAATAATTCGCAGCTACAAAACAATAAATTATTTATTGAACAAAGGCGCGAAAGTTGTTATCATTTCGCACCTTGGCAGACCAACGCGAAAAGATGCAAAGCTTTCGTTGCGGCCGATTTATAATTTTCTTAAAAAAGATTTTCCAACGGCAAGGTTTATTGAACGATCTGTTTTAACAATCAGCGAAAAACCTGTAAATGGCGATTTATTTTTGCTGGAAAACATTCGTTTTTACAAAGGCGAATGGAAAATGACGCAAAATTCGCGAAGCATCTTGCCACATTGGCGGATTTTTACGTGAATGAAGCATTTAGCGCGTCGCACAGAAAACACGCTTCGCTCGCGGCAATCACAAAATATCTAAAACCATTTCATGGTTTTAATTTTATTGAAGAAGTTTCAACGTTAAAAAATCTGAAAATTAAAAAGCCAGCGCTGCTCATTCTCGGCGGGCTGAAAGTTGATGACAAATTGCCAATGATAGAAAAATTGGCGCCAAAATTTTCAAATATTTTACTTGCTGGTGGATGCTCGTTTTTATTTTATAAAAAATTAGGAATTAACGTTGGCGCATCCAAAATTGATAAAGCAGCGCTGGCCTGCCTCGCCGGCGGGCAGGCTTCAACGTCGCTGCGACGTTTGTTAAAAAATAAAAAGATATTATTGCCGATTGATTTGATTGTCGCGAACGCGAAGACGCTGAAGAAGGCTAGGAATGTAGCTTGTAGCAGGGTAGGTTGTGGGATAGAAAAAGGTGAAGCGATTTTTGATGTTGGCCCTCGCACAATTTTAAAATGGTCAGAACTTATAAAAAAAGCGCGGACAATAATCTGGCTCGGGCCAGTTGGTTATGTTGATCACAAACAATTCAGTCACGCGAGCGCGATGCTGGCGAAAATTATTGGCAGCCGCGCGAGCGGACGAGCCGTTGGAATCGTTGGCGGCGGAGAAACATTGTATTCGGTGAACAAATCCGGCATGGCAAAATATTTTGATTACATTTCAACCGGCGGCGGCGCTACTTTAAAATTTTTGAGTGAAAAGGAGTGAGACAATTCTGTCATTTCGACCCTGTTTAGCGGGGGAGAAATCCCTCGTAAAAGGCATTTGCCAAGGGATTCCTCACCCTTTCCAAGGGTTCGGAATGACATCAACGCATCCTTAACAAAAACCAACCATTAAACAATAAAATTTTAAAACGTATGTGTGAAACAAACAACTCAACTTGCTCATGCAAAATGTGGGCGCACAGAATAGGGAGCATTATTTTGGCGGTTTTGGCGATTTGTTTATCATTATTTTTGATATTACAAGCGCGCAATTTAATAAAAGCTTACAATTACATTGGCAAATCCGAACAAACTCCAAACGTGGTGACCATCAGCGCAGAAGGCAAAGTGACGGCCGTTCCAAATGTCGCGACAGTTCAAATCAGCACAACCACAACAAGGGTGACAGTTGCTGACGCGCAAGCTGAAAACACGAAAAAGATGAATGACCTGATCGCAGGCGTTAAAAAAGAAGGAGTTGCTGACAAAGACATAAAAACAAGCGACTATTCAATTTATCCGCAATATGACTGGAATGGCAACAAAAATGTTTTGTCCGGATATACTGTTAATCAAACATTGACTTTGAAAATCAGAGACACGAAAAAAATAAACGCGATCTTAAAATTGGCTGGCGAAAAGGGCGCGAACAGCATTAGCAATTTGAATTTTGAAATTGATGATCAGGACGCGCTAAAAGAGCAAGCTCGTGAAAAAGCGATTGTGAACGCGAAAGCAAAAGCAGAGACACTGGCAAAATCTCTTGGCGTTAAATTGGATAAAATAATTTCGTTTTCAGAATCAACTGATATGCCGGTTTACATCGGCTATTCAAAATACGCGGAAGGCGGTGGAATGGGCGGCGGGGGAGCATCACCAAACATTCAAACAGGTGAAAACGAAATCAAGGTTTTCGTGAATATCACGTACGAAATTTTATAAATATGAAAATAGCGAAAATTTGGGCGCAGGAAATTTTAGATTCGCGCGGCAATCCGACTGTTGAAGCTTTTGTTAAACTTGAAAACAAAATGATTGCCAGCGCGAGTGTGCCGTCCGGCGCGTCAACCGGCGTTCACGAAGCATTGGAATTGCGCGATAATGACAAAAAACGCTATGGCGGCAAAGGCGTTTTGATTGCCGTGAAAAATATTGAAGAAAAAATCGCGCCGGAATTAAAAGGAATTAACGTCACACATCAGAGAACCGTTGACGCGCTCATGTTAAAATTGGACGCGACCAAAAACAAATCAAAATTAGGCGCCAACGCAATTCTAGCGGTTTCGCTAGCATGTTGTCGCGTTGGCGCGGCCAGCCTTAATTTGCCGCTATACAAATATATCCGCGCGACCTATGGCTTAAAAGAGCGCGGATGGAAATTTCCAATTCCAACGATGAACATTATCAATGGCGGCAAACACGCGGACAATTCGCTTACTGTTCAGGAATTTATGATTGCTCCGATTGCCAAAACTTTTACAAAAAGAATGCAAATCGGCGATGAGGTTTTTCAGACGTTGAAAAAATTATTGAAAGAAGCTGGCCAGCAAACATTGGTTGGCGACGAAGGCGGCTTTGCCCCTAACCTCAAGAAAAACGAGAATGCACTTGATTTTATTATCACAGCAATAAAATCAGCTGGTTACAAACCCGGTAAAGATGTTTTTTGCTGCGTTGATTTGGCGCTGTCTGAATATTTTGACAAAAAAACCAACAGCTACTCGTTAAACGACAAGTTAGGTAAAAAATTTATTTCCGCTGACGCTGTAATCAAAACAATTAGCGCGTGGACTAAAAAATATCCGATTTTGTCACTTGAAGATCCGCTCGCAGAAGATGATTGGGACAATTGGCAAAAATTAACAAAAAAACTTGGCAAAAAAGTGACGCTGGTCGGCGACGATTTGTTTGTCACAAACACACAACGTTTACAAAAAGGCATTGACGCGAAAATCGCCAACGCGATTTTAATCAAACTCAATCAAATCGGCACGCTTTCTGAAACCATTGATGCCATTTATCTTGCGAAAAAGAATAATTACAAAGTAAGCGTTTCGCATCGCTCTGGCGAAACGTGCGACACATTTATCGCAGATTTGGCGCTGGCAGTGAACGCTGATTTTATAAAAGCTGGCTCTTTGTCGCGCTCCGAAAGACTTTGCAAATATAACAGACTACTAGAAATAGAGAATGAATTATAATTTATGAAAACAAATAAGTTGGTTGCACTTATTATTTTGGATGGCTGGGGCATTGCTCCGCCCAACGATGGAAACGCGATTGCTCTCGCGAAAACTCCATATTTTGATCAGCTGATTAGCCGCTATCCAACGCGCACGCTTTTGGCGTCTGGCGAGGCCGTTGGTTTGTCTTGGGGCGAAATGGGAAATTCAGAAGTCGGGCACCTTAATCTTGGCACCGGCAGAATTTTTTACCAAAATTTGCCACGCATTGACAAAGCAATTAGCGACAAAAGTTTTTTTGAAAATCCGCAATTTTTAGGCGCGATTGAACACGTGAAACAAACAAATGGCGATTTGCATTTGCTCGGAATTTTAAGCGAAGGCCGCGTGCATGGCATGTTGTCTCATCTTTACGCACTGCTGGATCTTTGTAAAAAAGAACATTTTAAAAAAGTTTACATTCACGGATTTCTTGACGGAAGAGACACGATTTACAATAGTGGCGCGGATTTTGTAAAAGAATTACAAGAAAAAATTGACGAGATTAAAGTTGGCGAAATCGCCAGTTTGTGCGGCCGGTTTTACGCGATGGATCGGGATAGACACTGGGAAAGAACAGAAAAAGCTTATCGCGCGATTATTGAAGGCAAAAGTGAAGCATACGCGAAAAACGCAGTCAGCGCGATTGACGCGTCTTACCACAAAAAAGTTTTTGACGAAGAATTTGTGCCGGTTGTTATCGGTTCCGCGCAAAAGCCCGTAGCAACAATTAAAAATGGCGATTCTGTAATATTGTTTAACTATCGTTCTGATCGCGCGAGACAATTGGCAGAAGCATTAACAAACCCTAAATTTGACAAATTTGAGCGCGTCCCTATGGCAGACATTTTCGTTGTCAGCATGACAGAATACGAAACCCCGAAGGGGTCCCCTTCGGGGACCAATAATAACATCCATGTCGCGTTTCCCAAAGAACCTGTAAAAACATGTTTGGCAAAAACACTTAGTGAAAACAAAATAAAACAATTGCACGTCGCGGAAACGGAAAAATACGCGCATGTCACTTTTTTCTTTAACGGCGGCAAGGAGGAGCCGTATCCAATGGAATCACGAATTATGATCCCATCGCCGCGCGTTTCATCCTACGCGGAAATTCCGGAAATGTCTGCAAAAAAAATCAGCGACGCGCTTGAGCAGGAAATTTTGAAAGAAAATATAAATTTTATTGTTGTCAACTATGCAAATCCGGATATGGTTGGACACACCGGCGACTTAAAAGCGGTTATAAAAGCGGTTGAAACCACTGATAAACAATTGGAACGCGTTATAAATTTAATTTTATCAAAAAAAGGCATCGCGCTTATTGTTGCTGACCATGGCAATGCCGAGGAAATGATAAATTTGCAAACAGGCGAAATTGATAAAGAGCACAGCACAAATCCAGTTCCGTTTATTGTTATCGGAGAAGAATTTGAAGGAAAATTATTGGAAACAGAAGAAGCAATTGGTCGTGATTTGAGTTTACTGCGACCGTCCGGTATTCTTAGCGACTTGGCGCCGACGATTCTGAAACTTTTGAACATTAAACGTCCGAAAGAAATGAGCGGGCAAGACTTATTGTAAAAATAAAATGTACAAAGCCGGAATTGCCATGCCTGCCACAAAACCCCAAACAATTTCCCAAAAAGTATGCCCGATCCGCTCTTCCAGAAATTCGTATTTCGCGCCCTCTGTTGGCGCTAAAACATGGACGGTCTTATTAATAAAATTCGCATGTTTGCCGATAATGCGCCGCAAAACACCAGCATCCCAGATTATTAAAATCGCCAAAACCAACGCGATAGCAAAGTCAGATGAATTTAGTCCATGATAATAGCCGATTAACGTGGCAAGACAAACAACAAGCGCAGTATGTGACGATGGCATGCCTCCCGGAGAAAAAAAGTCTCGCCAACTGAATTTGTTCTTTAATCCGTGCAATGTGCCTTTAATAATTTGGACGATGATCAGTGTCGCGAGCGGAACGATTACGAATACCATAAAGTTATAAATACGAATACCCGCTTCGCCATAGCTTCAGCGAGGCGAGTCGAAATACGAAACAAATTAGAAATCAGAATGTCCCAATATTGAATCATTGTGATTTCGTGCTTCAAATTTCGAGCTTCTTTGTTAATATATCATCAAATATGAATTTTGTCATTTTGGCGGGAGGCGGTGGAACGCGCTTGTGGCCACTAAGCAGAGAAAGCAAGCCCAAACAATTCACAAAATTATTCGGCAATAAAACGTTGATTGAGCTAACCTATGAACGTTTGCGCAAAATCGCGCCGCCGGAGAAAATTTTTGTTATCTTAAATAAAAATCTGTTAAGTTTGGCAAAAAAATTCCTTCCGCAAATTTTGATTCGCAATTACATTATTGAACCTTCGCGCAGAGACACAACCGCGGCATTTGGTTTGGCATGCGCAAAACTTTTCAACATCGCTCCTGACGAGCCTGTCGCGTTTATTCCGTCCGATCACTTTATTGGCGACACAAAATTGTTTTGCAAAACATTACAAACCGCGGAAACATTAATAAATAAAACGCAAAAGCTTGTTGACATTGCCGTTTTGCCAACGTTTCCAAGCACAGCGCTTGGCTATACCAAAATTGGCAAATTGGTCAATAACGAGAATTGCCCGCTTCGGCTCGCGCAGAGCAAGGCGAGCATTGAAATTTTTTCTTTTTTGGGACACAAAGAAAAACCAAACTTTGATAAAGCAAAAAAATATATTCAAAGCGGAAAATATCTTTGGCACGCCAGTTATTACATGTGGACGCCAAGAAAATTTTTAGAGGCTTTTGAAAAATATTCACCAAATAATTATAAATTTATAAAACAGATGGCGCGCGCGTTGCGATCCGCCCCGGGCGGAGAAGCAATCTCCGGCGCGCGCAAAAACATTATTGAAAATGCTTTTAACAAAATAACCCCTCAATCGCTGGATTACACCATCACGGAAAAAATAAAACCCAGCGAAGTTTTGATAATCAAAGGAAGTTTTGGATGGAGCGACGTGGGCGCTTTTGATGTTTTATATGACGCGCAGAAAGCAACGGCTGACACAAATGGCAATGTGAGCCACGCGAATTTTGTCGCCATGGACAGTTCACATTGCCTTGTCTATGGAATTAAAAATAAGCCAATCGCCGCGATTGGCGTCAATAACTTAGCAATTATTGATACTCCGGACGCACTTTTGATTTGCCCTTTGAATCGCGGCCAAGAAGTGAAAAAAATAATAACACAAATAAAAATTCAAAAGAAAACCAACCATCTATGATGCTTAAGGAATTTTTTTTCGCGCTACCAAGCTTTATAAACAGTTTGCCAGAACACGGATATTTGATTATTTTAGCGTTTTCCATTCTTGAGGCATTGGCATTTGTCGGAGTTTTGTTTCCGGGAACAATCATCGTAATCATTCTTGGCTTTTTTTCATTTTTAAAATATTGGAATTTTGCCGCGGTATTTTTCTTAATTTTTATTGGCGCTGTTATTGGCGATACTTTCAGTTTTTGGCTTGGCAAAAAATATGGCATAAACATCCTCGCAAAACTTAGCAAATATCGTCTTTATAGATTCTTGGGGCTAGACTTAGCCGCTGAATTTTTAGGCAGTAATGAACGCAAAAGCATTATTATTGGTCGTCTGATTGGCCCTTCGCGCGCGTTCACGCCGTTTTTGGTTGGAGCGGTTGGCATGCGCTTTAGAAAGTTTCTCAACGCTGACATTTTGAGCGTTTTTTTATGGTCAATTTTATACTTGGGAATTGGCGCGATGTTTGGCTCGTCAATGCCTTTGATTGAAAAATTAATAGACCACGTTGAATCTTTATTTTTATTTTTCATCGGCATAATTTTATTGTCTTCGTTCATTGCAAAACTTGTTTTCAAACGACCATTGCAAAAAGAAATTCGGAATCCTGAAACTATAAACTAGAAATTGGGGTTTATGCTTTTCAAAAAAAGAACACTGATAATTTTATTGATTATCGTCGGCACGTTGCTTGTAATAAATTTTCGGTTTGGCTGGCATCGGGATATTGGCATTGCGCAAACGTTTGTAATTGAAAAAGGGCAGGGATTGTCTGAAATCAGCGACGCGCTGGCGCAGAAAAAAATTATTAAACGCCCGCTTGGCTTTAAAATTTATGCAGTTTTAACGGGCAATTACGACAATTTGCTGGCCGGCAAATTTTTTTTACCGCAAAAAATCAGCATAAAAGATTTGATGAAAATTTTGACAAATGAAAAATTCATGCAACTTGAAACCGAAATAACGATTATTGAAGGCTGGAACAAAAACGAAATCGCTGATTATTTGGAACAAAAACAATTGGTTGACAAAAAAACGTTTTTAAAAGCAGCTAATGATTTGGAAGGATTTTTATATCCTGACACTTACAGAATTTATCAGGCGACAACAGCCGACGAGATTATCAAAAAAATGCTGGATAATTTTAACACCAAACTGACCATTGATTTGAAAAACAAAATTGAGCAACAGCACAAAACAATTCCGCAAATTCTGACAATGGCAAGTATTATTGAAAAAGAAATGACCGGCTTGGAAAATCGCAAAATCGCTTCCGGAATTTTTTGGAAAAGAATCAAACAGGGGATTCCATTGCAATCTGACGCGACAATAAATTTCATCACGCAAAAAGGCATGACTCAACCCAATTACGTTGACCTAAAAATTGACAGCCCCTATAACACCTACAAAAATTATGGCCTGCCACCCGGACCGATTTGCAATCCGGGCCTTGAAGCGATTATCGCATCAATTGAGCCAACCGCGAGCCAATATTATTATTTTTTAACAACCAAAACAGGTGACGTGATTTTCAGCAAAACCTATGAAGAACATTTGAAAAACAAGCAAAAATATTTAAACTAAAACCCCTTAACTTGCGAATAGCCGCGGGTTGCGATATAGTTAAAATATATGGAAAAAGATGAGATTTTAAGCTTGGCAATTGAACTTTTACGCGAGGAAGAAGAATTTCTCGTGCCAATTTTAAAATTGCATACGCTGATTTTGGACGAGCAAGAAACCTGCGGACTGACCATTGAAGAACTGACAAAACTATTGAGCAATGACGACCGCTTCTTTATTTTAGAAAGCCAAAGCACGCAAGAACCATGGGAAGACGATGATGATGACAAAATGGAAGCGCTTGGATTTTACAAAGGGCCACGAGCTATGCTGATGGAACGCAAACCAAGCAAAGATGAATTGAGCGCTGCAATCAAAGAATCAATGCAACAAATGCTTTATAGCCTGAAACAAGCGTATCACGTTGGGGACAATGACCCTGACGACACAGAAGAAACGGAATTTTTGCAGATTATGACAAAAGCACGCGATCTAGAACGCAAATTTGACGATGCTTTTCAGGAAACAGAAAAAGACACCTAATTTTGACATTTGAAATTTGATATTTGAAATTTCCTTTAATATGGCTATTGATATTTTTGGATACGAAAAAGACAAAATTGATATTATCATGTTTAACATGGCAACGTTTTATGATTGGGACAGGGGAGTGGTTAATCGGAATTACAATGTAATGAACGAGCTGGCAAAAAATCCGCGCGTAAACCGGATAATCGGCGTTGATTTTCTGCCAATCAAACTTAGGCAGGCAACAGGACATTATTTTAAAAATCTTTTATTAGAAATAAAAACCGCGGAAATGATTTATGGCGACCTTACCAGCGCTTGTTATCGCAAAACCGACAAAATCTACGCGTACACAACAATTGATTCAATTTTTTCTTTTAAAATCGTCGCGCGAGAATTGCGCAGAATAGAAAAAATTCTGAATTTGCGCAACATTGTTTTTTGGTCATATAATCCGATGTTTGTTGAATTTATAGGTCGGTTGAACGAACGGCTTATTGTTTTTGACACTGTGGATAACTGGATAGAGCACTCAATTTATCCGAAATTGCTGTCGCGAAAGCGCTTGTGCGCAAATTACAAAATAATTAGCGAAAAAGCTGACTTGATATTTACAGTGTCAGAAGAATTATTGGATTTTTATAAAGAAATGGGACGGAAAAAGGATATGACTTGGATACCAAATGGCGTTGATTTCGCGCATTTTAATGATTCTGAAAAATTGGCAAAAGAAAACGAACTGTCCAAAATTGATAAAAAAATAATTGGCTATCTTGGCACAATTGAGAATCGGTTAAATTTTGATTTGTTGACCAAAATCGCGGATAACAATAAGGACAAAGTCCTTGTTTTGGTCGGACCAGTTTGGCCGTCTGTGAAAAGCAAGGTTGCGGCGCTCGCGAAGCGAAAAAATGTGAAAATTATCGGCCGCGTCAAATATAATGACGCGCCGAGCTATATTAGCCGTTTTGACGCGGCCATTATTCCGCATCAATCAACCGGTTTGGTAAAATCAATGAATCCAATGAAACTTTACGATTATCTTGCCTGCGGCAAGCCGATTATTACAACATCTGTCCCGGGCGCTGAAATGTTTAAAGAACAGATTTATATTTCAAAAAATGATTCTGAATTTTTACAAAATATAGCGCGCGCGATGACAGAAGATTCTTTGGAAAAGACGGCCGCGCGTCGCGCGGCCGTGAAGCCGCATTCATGGTCATCGCGCGTCTCCCAAATGACCGATCTGGTTTTTAAAAAATTATGATTTTATGCAAAATAAAATCAAAGACAAAAACTATTTCTTTGTTGATGAATCTGGCGACCCAATTTTTTATGATCGTTATGGCAACTGCATTGTCGGAGATGACGGATGCTCAAAAATTTTAATAATAGGCTTTATAATGGCAGATAACCCTAGCCTATTAAGAAAAGAAGTTGCGAAATTGCAGAATGAAATAATTAACGATCCATATCTCAAAGGCATACCGTCCCTCGATTCTACCACAAAATATTTCCATGCTAGCGTTGATGTTCCAGAAGTAAGAGAGAAATTTTTTAAATTAATTTTAAATTTAGACTTTAAAGCGGAAATT
>JAZDOE010000001.1:0-72796 GCA_043798985.1 Candidatus Falkowiibacteriota bacterium
CTAGATTTGCAAAAAGGTTTGAATATTATTAAAATATCAGCGAAGACAAAGCACAGCCGAGAGAAGGTGCTTTATTATCAAATAGTGTTAAACGAATAAGCAAAAAATCCGAAATCCGAAGCACTAAATCCGAAACAAGCACGAAGCACGAAATCACAATGTTTCAATATTGGGGCATTCTAATTTCTAATTTGTTTCGTATTTCGATATTCGTATTTCGAGTTTAATAATTTTATGGCTAAACGAATTGTGCAGGAAAAAGAGGAGGGAAAAAATCAGGCGATTGAGCAGGCAATACAGCAGTTGAAAGAGCGTTTTGGCGAGGGCGCTATAATGCGTTTTGGCGAAGCAAAACAAATAAATGTTGAGACCATTCCAACCGGTTGCTTGTCTATTGATATTGCTTTGGGAATCGGCGGTATGCCGCAGGGAAGGATTATTGAGGTTTTTGGCACGGAGATGAGCGGAAAAACCACGCTTGCGCACCATTTGGTTGCTGAAGTGCAAAAGCGCGGTGGAGTTGCGGCGTTTATTGACGCTGAACACGCGCTTGATCCTGATTATGCCCGTAAAATTGGCGTTAAGATAGAAGATTTATTAATCTCACAGCCAGACACAGGCGAGCAGGCATTGGAAATTGTTGAAACATTGGTTCGTTCAAATGCCACTGATGTGATTGTCGTTGACTCTGTGGCCGCTTTGACCCCGCGGGCAGAAATAGAAGGCGAAATGGGCGAACAGCACATGGGTTTGCACGCGAGATTAATGAGTCAGGCTTTGCGTAAGTTGACTGGCATTGTGTCAAAATCCAAAACCATTGTTATGTTTATCAATCAGACGCGACAAAAAATCGGTGTGTTTTTTGGCAATCCAGAAACAACAACAGGCGGCATGGCATTGAAATTTTACAGTTCGGTTCGTGTTGAATTGCGCCGCGCCGCTCAAATTAAACAAGGAGAGAAGATAATTGGAAATCGCATCAAATGTAAGATTGTTAAAAACAAAGTCGCGGCGCCGTTTAAAACTTGTGAATTTGATATAATGTACGACGAAGGCATTTCTATTTCTGGCGATATTATTGATTTGGGCGTAGCGCACAAAATAATTACCAAATCCGGAAACTCTTACAGCTATGGTGATGAAAAATTGGGCGTTGGACGGGAAAGCGCTAAACAGTATTTGCGCGCCAATCCGAAGTTGATTGAAAAGATTCGCAAAGAAATTTGGTCAATTGTAAAAAGAGAAAAAGACGAACCAGCAGAGGTCGTCCCAGTTGAAGAAATCGGATAAATTTTTTTATACGCGTTCAACGTATTCACCGGTTTCGGTATTGATTTTAACAACGTCGCCTTCTTTTACGAACAGCGGCGCGTTGACATGCATGCCGGTTTCAAGAGTGATTTGTTTTGTCGCGCCCTGCGATGAATCACCTCTGATTCCCGGCGGCGCTTCAATGACTTTTAAGTCAACTTTATTTGGAAGCTGAATGGATAAAGCATTGCCTTTGAATTTTAAAACTTCAATTTCCTGATTTTCCAGCAAAAATTTCAGCTGGTCTTCAATGTTTTTTTTTGGCACTGAAAATTGTTCGTAGGAAACAGCTTCCATGAAATACGCGTTGTTTTCGTCTGCGTAGAGAAAGGTTGCTTTTATGTGTTCAAGCTCTGCCTCTGTAATTTTGTCGCCGGGCTTGAAAGAGACTTCTAAAATTTTGCCAGTCACCAAATTTTTTAGTTTTGACTGCATGACAGGTTTTCTCATTTGCATGCGCAAAAAATTCGCTTCAACCACGCGATACGGTTCGTTGTTGATTTCAACGTTAGTGCCCTTTTTTATGTCGTTCAAACTTGAGATCGCCATAATTATTGAGTCAAAAATGGCAATAGGGCCATTATTCTGGCACGTTTTATCGCTGTCGCGATGCGTCTTTGGTGTTTAGCGCACAGACCGCTACGTTTTTGCGGAGCAATTTTTCCTTGAGATGAAATGAATTTTCGAAGCGTTTCCGCGTCTTTATAATCAATATCTTCTATTCTGTTCGCGCAAAAGTAGCACTGTTTCTTTTTTGTTGTAGTTATTGGTTTTGGCATAATTAAAATGGAATATTTTCTATTTTTATATCGTCAGTTGCTCCGACTTCTACTGCTTGGCTGGTTGGAACATCGCTGGTGATTGTTGGAACGTCTGTTGGCATTGATGCGGCTGGTCCCGCAGTTGACGGAGTAAATCTGTTGGAACTTCCAGTGGGCTGTCCTGTGCCAAGTTTGTCCAGCATAATCATATTTTCTGCGATAATTTCGGTTCGCTGTTTTTTTGTCCCATCTTGCGCGTCCCACTCTCTTGTTTGCAAGCGACCTTCAATATATACTTTGCTGCCCCTTCGTAAATATTGCGCGCATGTTTCTGCCAATTTTCTCCACGCGACAACATTGTGGAATTCAGCTTTGTCCTGTTTTTGTCCGCTCGCGTCTGTCCAGCGCATGTTTGTCGCGACTCCGAATGTAGTCACGGCTATGCCTTGTGGCGTTGTGCGGAGTTCAGGGTCTCGTGTCACGTTGCCGATTATTAGAGCTTTGTTTAGTGTCATATTTATTTTTATAAAACGTCATTTTTTAAAATTTCATCCAGCTTAACGTCCAGATCATCAAGGGAAATTTTCTTGTCTTTCTTTTCCTGCCTGCTGGCGGGCACAGCTTCTTTTTGCGCGGCTGAAATTTCTTCTTGCTGATCAAGTTTGTCTTCTGTTTTTTTCAACATTTTTTCTTGCAGCTCTTGCTCTTTTTTAATTTCTTCCGCGGTCTTTTTCTTTTTTTCAACAATCAAATGGCGTAAAATTTCAAAGGTTAATTTCAAATTTCCCTCAAGTTTTTTCAAATTTTCCGCGTTTATATCAAACTCGGTCGCGACATAAATACCCTGATGCGTTGCTTTGATCGGGTAATATAGCCGTTTTTTGCCAAGAATATCTTCGGCTGTGATTTGCGCGCCGAATTTTTTCAGCAAAGAATTTATTTTCTCAATGACTGACGCTTCCTCCCCCAAAAATTTGATTGGGATGATGTAAAGCATTTCGTAGTGCCGTGTGTTCATAATTTGAATGTTGATTAGATTATTCTGCAATATTATCACTCTTTTTTATAAAAAGCAAGCGGCCGTTGTATTTATCAAAAAATATTGTTATAATGTTTGCAAAGCTATATTGAATAGCTTTTTAATTTTTGCTTTTTTGGTATAATTAACAAATAACATAATAAAGATATGAAAGTTTTTGACGGAAAAACAATTCAGGCGGCAATTAAACAAATTTGCGCTGAAAAAGGTCTTGACGAGGCAATGGTAGTTGAAACATTGGAGGCCGCGCTTGCGGCGGCTTATCGCAAAGATTTCGCGGAAAAAAATCAAAACCCGCGAGCTATTTTGAATATTAAAACTGGTGAGCTTGAAGTTTTTGATGAAAAGACAGTGGTTGAGAATTTGACAGAAGAAGAAATTTCGCAAATTGAGCATTTTAAAGAACTGCGACAAAAGGCCAAAGAAGAAGGTCGCGAACTTACAGAGCAAGAAATGCCCACAGAAGAAATGCGCAAATTCAGCCCGCGGATGGAGATAGAATTAAAAGACGCGAAACTGATAGAGAAGAAAATAAAAGTTGGAGAAGTGCTAAAAACGGTGCTTGAGATTCCGGGTGATTTTGGCAGAATGGCCGCGCAAACAGCCAAACAAGTGATTACGCAACGGTTGCGCGAAGCAGAACGCAATATTATTTATCAGGCGTATAAAGAAAAAGAAAAAACAATTGTAAATGGAATTGTGCAACGCAGAGAAGGATTTAACACGCTTGTTGATTTGGACAGAAAAGCCACTGCGATTTTACCACAGACAGAGCAGATCCGTGGAGAAAATTATCGTGTTGGCGCGCGATTCAAATTTTATATTGTCAACGTGAATTTGACTACGCGTGGTCCGGAGATCGTTGTTTCTCGCAGTCATCCTGAAATCGTGAGGGAATTGTTTGCCACGGAAATTCCAGAGGTCGCCGACAAAACAATTGAAATTAAAGGAATCGCGCGCGAGGCTGGAATGCGTTCAAAAGTCGCGATTTGGACTGGCGAAGCGAATTTGGACCCTATCGGGTCTTGCATTGGTCAGCGTGGGAGCAGAATTCAAACCATTATTCATGAGTTGAATGGTGAAAAAGTTGATGTTATTTTGTACAGCGAAAAACCAGTGCAATACATTAAAAATGCTTTGTCTCCGGCAAAAATTAATAATGTTGAATTGGACGAAGACAACAGAGTCGCGACAGTGACTGTTAATGAGGATCAGTTGTCATTAACAATCGGCAGATCAGGGCAAAACGTCCGGTTGGCAAGCAAATTAACCGGCTGGATGATTAACATTAAAGTCGCTGAAAGCGGAAAAGAAGTAAGTTCAGAGGAAGTTGAAAAAGAAGGAATATGAGTATAACCATGCTTTATCATGTTATTTTGTATCAACCACTTTTTAATGTTTTGGTTTTTTTATATAACATTGTTCCGGGTCACAGTTTGATATTGGCAATTACGATTTTGACAATTTTGATTAAGCTCGTTTTGCTGCCTTTGTCCGCGTATTCTTTAAAATCACAAAGAGCAATACAGGAATTACAACCAAAACTGGATGAGTTGAAAAAGAAGTTTAAAGATGATAAGCAGGCATTGGCAAAAGCCACAATGGAATTGTACAAAGAAAATAAGGTGAACCCAGCTTCTTCATGTTTGCCGCTCTTAATTCAATTTCCATTTTTAATCGCGGTTTATCAGGTTTTTCGTTCGGGTTTAACAAGCGCGGATTTTGGCAATCTTTATTCTTTTGTCACAAATCCGGGCGCTATTGATGTGTCGTGTTTCGGCATACTTGATCTTTCCAAACCGTCCGTGATTTTGGCGATTATTACCGGTTTGGCGCAGTATGTTCAGACAAAAATGTTGACAACGAAAAAGCCAAAGCCAAAAGTTGAGGGCGCGAAAGATGAGAGCATGCTGGCTGACATGAACAAAAGCATGCTTTATTTTATGCCATTCATGACCGTGTTGATTGGAATTAGTTTTCCTGCTGGCTTGGTATATTATTGGTTGCTCACGACAATTTTGACCATTGTCCAACAGAAGGTGGTTTTCAAAAAAGCGCTGGCGCCGAAGGTTTAAATGCTAACTCATATTGAAAAATCAATCATTTCTACTTTGGCGTATTTTGATATTTTTAACTTTCCGCTTACAAAACAGGAGCTTTGGCAAAATTTGTGGATAGAAGATCCTGCGACCGTTGTTAATGAAAATTTGCAACAGGATTTTGAAAAATCATTTGAGCGATTGATTCCCAAATATATAAATTGCGCCAGCGGTTTTTGCGGACTCGCGGCAAAAGATTTTTCGCAAAACATACTTGCGCGTAAAGATAATTATCGTTTGGCAATCAGGAAAAAAAAGATTGCGGTTTGCAATGCGCGGTTGTTGAGCCGCGTACCGTTCGTAAGAGCGGTTTTTTTGTGCAATAATTTGGCATATGACAATTCTCGGGATGACAGTGATATTGATTTTTTCATTGTGACCAAGCGCGATAGATTGTTTAGCTGCCGTTTTTTCTGTGTTTTGTTGATGAAAATTTTGCGGAGACGGCCGAGCGCCAGAAAAAATCGCGATCAAATTTGTTTGAGTTTTTTTGTGGATGAAACAAAATTGGCGCTCGGCGATCTTTTAAAACAAAATGATATTTATTTGCATTATTGGTTAAAACAGCTTGTTCCGTTGTATGATCCGCAAAATTTGTTGAACAAAATTTGGCAGCAAAATGTTTGGATAAAATATCGGCTGCCAAATGCTTTGCCATACCGCGGCGCTGCGCGGCTGGTTGATAATCACAAAAAGAGAATTGCGGTCAGAATTTTTTCAGGGTTGATTCCGCGTTTTGTAGAAAATATTGCGCGTAAAATTCAGATTGCCATGCTTCCAGCGGAAGTTAAAAGTAAAATGATAGTTAATGACGGAGGCGTGATTATTGGAGCGAATATTTTTAAGGCGCATGTTAATGATCGCCGCGAGCAGTTTAAAAATATTTGGTTGAAAAAAGTTGAACAAATATATGCCACGAATTAAAAAGATTATTGTTGCGCTGATTTGTCTGTATATTTTTTTAATTCCATTGCAAACGCATTGGCTTTACGACCAAAAACTGATTGGCGGAGAGTCGTGGCAATATGGAGCTTTGAAAATTTACGCGACAGAATTATTGTTTTTTGTGATTTTGTGCCTGACAGTTTTTTATTTTTTGAAAGTTGAGCGCGCGAAGCTGCGGTGGACTTTTTCATGGCCAAAAATAACCGCGCTTGTTTCATTGTTGATAATGTGCGCGCTGAATTTTTATTTCGCGATTAACCAAGACATCGCGTTTTACAAGCTAACGATTTATATTCAGGCAATCGCGTTGTTTTTTCTTTTGTTCGCGATTAGAATCGGTTTTGAAAAAATTTCGTGGATGTTGGTTTTGTCCGGCGGCGTTCAATCAATTTTGGCAATAATCCAATTTGCTTCTCAAAAGGTTTTTGCGTCAAAATGGTTGGGTATGGCCGGACAATGTCCGTTTATCCTTGGGACTCCGGTCGTTGAAACTAGTGATGGCCGCTGGTTGCGCGCGTTCGGGACTTTTTCGCACCCAAATATTTTGGCTGGGTTTTTGGTGTTTGCGATTTTATGCGGAATTTATTTGTTGATAAACAAGGGCGCAACAAGCACGGTCAGCGGTAGGGTAAAAATGATTTTGGCAAGTTCAATCGCGTTAAATTCCGTTGGATTGGCGTTCACTTTTTCGCGCGCGGCAATCATCGCGCTGGTTGTTGCCTTGGTTTTTTTAACGATTTTATTTTTCAAAAAAGGGCAGTGCCTGCCCGTTGACATGGGATACGATCTTGGGGCAAGGCGTCGAACAAATTTTTTTTTAGTTGCAATTGGGTTGATTGCAATTTCTTTTTTGTGCGTTTCATTAATGTTCCCAAATTTAATTATGACGCGCGCAGGAGGAGAACAGCGACTTGAAGTGAAATCAAATTCAGAAAGAATTGCTGAATATAAAATGGCGCCGGCGCTAATGAAAAATTATTGGCTGTTCGGCGCCGGCGCTGGCAATTACACGCTTGCTGTTGAAAAAACAAATCCAAATCAACCTGTTTTTTTCTATCAACCAATTCACAACGCGATTTTATTGGAAATAATAGAATTCGGCGTCGTTGGAATTTTATTGCTAATCGTCTTCGTTGTTTTTTTGCTTGCCACGACGAAGCCATGGCGTAGATGGTTAGATAGCGGGCTTGCCCGCCGTAGCCTCGGCGGAGGCGGGTCATTGCCGTTTATTATTGCATTGTTGCTACTCGCATTTTTTGATCACTATTTATCCTCAATGTATAGTGGCATTTTGCTGACGACAGTTGTTGGATATTTAATCCTCTCGCCCCAACAATAATAAAAAAATTACCCCCGCTAATTTTTAGCGGGGGCCGTTCGTCTCACATCAACGACAGGACAAGCTCGTCTTCCCTAAAAGACCCATTGATATTTGTGAACGTGTAGCTCACGTAGTGTTTGTGGCGGATATCAACCAGGATTCTAACGCTTGCAACACACACTACTCTTCGCATGTTATGCTCAGTAAGCATTTCGAATGTTTCTCCACATTTGTATCGCGCGTTGGCCAATATTGTTGCGCATCGCGCATAGCACGCTTCTGCGTCTTCCTTGCGACCGAATCGTTCATCGCATAATGTGCATTCAAAAAACGTTACTCGCCGAATTTTTGTTTTCTCCATGTTCATCCTCCTTTATGTTGTTGCTGACTGTTTGCGTTTCGCATTCTTGCTCATGACAATGGACGATGGAAACACCTGTGTGCGGCCGTCTCCATTCACGCATTCAAACGCGACCTGCACATTGCCGGGTACCCCTCTTCTCAAACGTACGCCAGTAACCGTAAACAGACGATTATCTCCTTCGCGAAGCAACGCGATTTCATCGTCTATTCCGAACCGCGCTACGCTAAGAATTTGCTGGCATTGACCAGCGCACGAATTTGCGAGTTCCTGCTCCAGATACAGCGTGCCGCACAATGGGCACTGAAACGCTTCCATTTTCTTCGCTTCCAGCTTGTTCATGTTTTCTCCTTTTCAACGGGTTTTCAAAGTTCGTTGACTGATAATTCAGCTTAGCAAGTTTTTTTGTTCTTGTCAACGATTGACAACCCTAAAAATTTTGCGCTAAGATGCGTAAAGACGTAGCATGCTACGTCTCTACAATTTAAAAAATAAATAATTTTTAAAATTATGTTAAAACCTTTATCTGACCACGTAGTCGTAAAACCGCTTGAAGAAGAATCAAAAACCAAAGGCGGAATTGTTCTTCCTGAAACAGCGAAAGAAAAACCTCAACGCGGCGAAGTCATTGCAATTGGTTCAGGCAAACTTTTGGACAATGGTAGCCGCGCGCAACTGGAAGTAAAAGTCGGCTACAAGATTTTGTTTTCAAAATACGGACAAAATGAAGTGAAAATTGATGAACAAATTTATTACATTTTAACCGAAGCGGACATTTACGCGATTATTCAATAAAATTTTATGGCGAAACAAATTATTTTTAATGATCAGGCAAGACAAGGAATAAAACGCGGAGTTGATAAATTGGTCAACGCTGTAAAAGTGACGCTCGGACCAAAAGGCAAAAACGTTGTTTTGGACAAAAGCTATGGCTCTCCGCAAATTTGCAATGATGGTGTGACGATCGCCAAAGAGATTGATTTGAAAGATCGTTTGGAAAATATCGGAGCGTCTTTGGTTAAAGAAGTTGCGAGCAAAACCAATGACATTGCTGGGGACGGGACAACGACCGCCGCGGTTTTGACACAGGCGATTTTCAGCGAAGGAATAAAAAATATCGCGGCTGGCGCGTCTGCTTTGGCAATTAAAAAGGGAATGGACAAGGGCGTGAACGCGATTATTGAAGAACTGCGCGCGAACATTTCAAAACCGATTTCCAGCAAAGAAGAAATTACGCAGGTCGCGTCAATCGCCGCCAATGATCCGGTTCTTGGCAAAATTATTGCCGAGGCAATGGAAGAGGTTGGCAAAGAGGGCGTGATAACGGTTGAGGAATCGCAGGGTTTTGGCATTTCCAAGGAGGTGGTCAAGGGCATGCGTTTTGACAAAGGATATGTTTCGCATTACATGGTGACAAATACTGACCGCATGGAAGCTGAATATAATGACGCGTTTATTTTGCTGACTGACAAAAAGATTTCAAGCGTCCACGACATTGTGCCTTTGCTTGAAAAATTGATGCAAACCGGCAAAAAAGAATTGGTGATTATTGCCGAAGATGTTGATGGCGAGGCTTTGACAACTTTGGTTTTGAACAAATTGCGCGGCGTGTTTAACGTGCTGGCAATAAAAGCTCCGGGTTTTGGCGATAGACGAAAAGAAATGTTGCAGGATATTGCTGTTTTAACCGGCGGCAAAGTAATTAGCGAAGAAGTTGGATTAAAATTGGATAGCGTAGAAATTGAATCATTGGGGCGCGGCCATAAAATTGTCGCCACCAAAGATTTCACGACAATTATTGAAGGTCGCGGCGACAAAACCGAAATTGATGGCCGCGTCGCGCAACTCCGCAAAGAAATTGAAAAATCAACTTCTGATTTTGATAAAGAAAAATTACATGAGCGCTTGGCAAAGTTGGCCGGCGGAGTGGCTGTGATAAAAGTTGGCGCGCCAACAGAAACTGAAATGAAAGAAATCAAATTGCGCGTTGAAGACGCGATCAACGCGACAAAAGCCGCGGTTGAAGAGGGGATTGTTCCTGGCGGCGGAGTCGCGTTATTACGCGCTCGCGCGGTTTTGGATCGCGTCCAGGTTGCGGACGACGAAAAAGTCGGATTGGAAAATTTACGCAAGGCGTTGGAAGTGCCGACCAAATTGATCGCGGAAAACGCCGGCAAAAACGGCGATGTAATTTTGGAAGAGATTAAACGTAGAAATGGAAATTTTGGTTATAACGCGGCAAAAGATATTTTTGAAGATTTGGTTGTTGCCGGAATTATTGATCCGACAAAGGTGACGCGATCCGCGTTGCAAAACGCTGTGTCAATCGCCGGAATGTTGCTTACAACCGAAGCTGTCGTGATAGACGAACCAAAAGATGAAAAATGCAATTGTGGTGGACATGGCGCCGCTGCCGGATATCCGGGCATGGACGGAATGATGTAGGCAGGTGGATATTGTATTTTTATTTTGTATTTTCTATAATGACGTCATCAAATAGTTTGCGCTTTTGCGCGCGATGGCCTATGTACATTTCCCCCAAAGCCGGCAGCGAGATTTCTTGCGTGATGTTCGGCATTGATAAAGTTTTATTGTGCGACAACAAGCAGCTTGAAAAAATTTTCCGAGACGCGTTAACAACGGATAGTTTTACAATGCTTGAGTCAGCCAAGCATGATTTTGAACCACGCGGTTATTCGTCTTTGATAATTTTGTCAGAATCGCACGCTGGCATTCATACTTACCCTGAACATGGAACGTTATTTTTCTACTTGCATAGTTGCCGCGGGGAAAAAGATGGTGAAAAGACGTTTCAGTATATGCAGGAAAAATTACAGCCCAAACGCGTTGATATAAGTCGGAGATCTGTAGCAGTTGGATAGTATAAGAAATTGTTTAATAAAAAAATTACGCCGCGACTTTGTCGCGGCGTTTACGTTTCATCTGCCAATGTCAAAAAGCTTCTGCGCAAGCTTTTCTTTTTCTTTGGCAAGGGCAGTCAAACGTTCCGAAGCTTTGTGAATTTCACCATCCACAGCCGCAATCTGCGCCACGATTTCTGTCCGCGCCCTTTGCTTCTGTTGCGTCATTTTGTTAGCTTTTTTCGCGGTTGACATTTGGCACCCCCTCGTTATATTGGAAGACTACACATTGAATTTAAAAACACAAACATCTCCGTCCTGAACAATATAATCTTTGCCGCAAAGTTTTATCAATCCTTTTTCTTTGGCGGCCGGCTCGCTTCCAGCGTCAAGTAAAACCTTCCAGTTGACTACATCTGCCGCGATAAATCCACGCTGGAAGTCAGTGTGTATTTTGCCGGCCGCCTCTGGCGCCGTTGAACCTTTCGTAATTGTCCACGCGCGCGTTTCTTTTGGTCCGGCAGTAAGAAACGTGATCAAATTCAGCAATTCGTATGCTTTTAAAATTATATTGTCCAAGCCAGTATGTTGCAAATTCATTGTTTTTAAATATTCAGCCACTTCTTCTGCGGGCAAATCCGCGAGATCAGCTTCAAGTTTCGCGCAGATTGGCACAACAATTTCGTTTTTTAATCCAATTTTTTGTAAATCAACGTTTTGCGTTAAAGAATTTTCATCAATATTCAAAGCGTAAAACATTGGTTTTGCGGTCAGCAAGTTTAAATATTTTATTGATTCCAGTTCCTCGTAGTCTAACCCAATTTTTTGCAGCAATTTGCCGGCTTCGAGCGCCGGCACGATTTTATTTGTTAATAAATCAATAGTTTGTTGAGTCTCTTTTTGCTCTTGCGTTTTCGCGCCTTTTAATTTTGCGCGTAATTTTTCCAAATGTTTTTTGACAACTTCCAAATCTGCTAGCGCCAATTCAATGTCTATTGTCTCTCTATCACCAGCCGGATCCACTTTTGCGTTAACGTGAATAATATTTTCATCCTGAAAACAGCGGACAACTTGGCATATCGCGTCAACTTCTCGTATGTGCGACAAAAATTGGTTGCCAAGCCCCTCGCCTTTGTGCGCTCCGCGCACTAAGCCAGCGACATCCCAAAATTCAACGACCGTCGCTACGATTTTTTGTGAACTGTAAAAATCGGCGAGCTTTTTGAGCCGTTCGTCTGGAACCTCAACGATTCCTTTGTTCGGCGCGATAGTGCAAAAAGGATAGTTGGCAATGTCCACCTGCCTTTTTGTCAGCGCTTTAAATAAAGTTGATTTGCCGACATTCGGCAAACCAACTATTCCGATTGAAACAGACACAGAATATTATTTTTTAGCCGCTTCTACGACCGTCGTAAAAGTAGCGGCAATTTTTTCAAAATCGTTTCTGTATGTTAAATATCCAGCGATTTGTTTATCAATTGCGTTAAAGCTCATGCGGTAGATGTGCTTTTTTGTAAGCAATAAAACCGTTGGAATTTGTTCTCCCGCGTCGTTCAAGTTTAAGAAGTACAGACCAGTGCCATTAACAAAAGCAAATTCGTCAATCAGTTTTAGGTCTTTGAAAATATCGTATTTTTCTTTTAGTGTCAGTCCTGCAAAATCCAAGTAGTCTTCTTCGATGGAAGTTGCCTGCCTAAAATCAATTATTGCTTTTGGCTGAAAATAGACAATAAATTTGACAACAGGATTGACCGTTTCTTTGTCAGTGGTCGTTTTGTCGGCAGGCGGCGTTGTGTCCAGCTTTTGATCATTGACGATTAGCGGCTTTGCCACCTCCCAAGTTGTTGGAAGTTTTATTTGAAACGCAGCGGTTTCGTCTTTGTAAATTGTCCAGTCCGTTGTATTCATATCATCTGGAATTTTGCGTTCTTTTTCCAACATATCAACAACCAATGCCTGATTTTCTTTGTTTGAAGTTTCTAAGGCGTTGGTTTTATCCTGCAATGACGCTATTTTTTTCGTCACGTCTTGCAATTGCGTTGCCAATGCTTCGGATTGTTCCTGCGCGTCATTCAGTTTGTTGATTTTGTCTTTGGTGTATCCGAAAATTATTCCGATTACCACCAAAATTACAATTACCACAACGGCCAAAGAAAAGTACACGTTGTCAGATTCTTTGTCGCTTTTGTTTGTTGGTTTGTTTGGCATCACGCTCGCCCCTCCTGTTGAGCTGTCAGCCAGAATTTTTTTCGTTGCCATAGAGTTTTAAAAGGTGAATGATTGTAGTTTTATTTTAAATCATTTGTTCAAATAACGCAATCATAAATAACACAACATAAAAGTTTGTCAAAATGTCCGTTGATAATGTATAATGGTGCTGTAGTGTCAAAGTTTGTCATTTGATATTTGAAATTAGAAATTTTTATTCTATGTCTTCCCACAATCCATCGTTAGATGATTTATTAAGTTCAACAAAACCAACTGATAGCGATGATACTGGCGCCGGCGCAAAGCTTTCTGAAAAATTGCGCGACATAAAGTTGAGCGATGAGGAAAAAGTTGTCGCGCAAAACGCCGGCGCGCAGAATTTGCCGTACATTGATTTAGTGTCTTTCCCAATTAATAATGAAGCCATCGCGAGTATTCCGCGGGAAACGGCAGAAGAATTGTCGGTCGTTTGTTTTTTAAATACAGGAGACGAAATGCGGCTTGGCGTTGTTGAGCAAAATGATAAAACAAAAGAACTGGCATACCAGCTTGGCGAGCGTTTTCATGCCAATGTCCGCGTTTATCTGATCAGCCCGCAAAGTTTCAAAATCGCGATGAAAATTTATGACCGTATTCCGAAAGTTAAAAAAGTTGAACGTGGATTGAAAATTGAAGAAGATTCTTTGAAAAATTTTCGTAAGTCTATCAAAAGTTTGGCAGATATTCAGGGACTGTTGAGCGGCGCGAATATTACGGAGATGGTTGATTTGCTTATCGCGGCCGCGATTTTTGCAAATGCGTCTGATTTTCATATTGAAGCCGGAAAAGAAAAAATTCACGTGCGGTTTAGAATTGATGGCGTGTTGAATGACATCGCGGAGTTAAAGTCGGATTTGCTAAAAAGATTACTTGATCGCGTAAAACTTTTGGCAGGGTTGAAAATTAATATAACCGACGCGCCACAAGACGGAAAATTTTCCATAGAGACAGAGGCGTTTGGAGAAATTGACGTGCGCGTTTCAACAATCCCGACCAATTTTGGCGAGAGCGTGGTAATGCGGCTTTTGATGTCCAGTAAAATTGACATCAATCTTTCAACGCTTGGTTTGCGTGATTTTGATTTTAAATCGTTGAACCAGCAAATTAGCCGACCAAATGGCATGATTCTGGTGACAGGTCCTACTGGGTCTGGTAAAACAACAACGCTTTATGCTGTGTTGCTTGAATTGAATAAGCCAAAGGTGAAAATTATTACGTTGGAGGATCCGATTGAGTATCAGGTTTCTGGAATTAACCAAAGTCAGGTTGACTCAACAAAAAATTATTCATTTTCAAGCGGTTTGCGTTCAATTTTGCGGCAAGATCCTGACATTGTTATGATTGGTGAAATCCGCGATTTGGAAACAGCTGAAACCGCGATTAACGCCAGTTTAACCGGACATTTATTGCTTTCTACGGTGCATACAAATTCTGCCGCGGGCGCCGTTCCAAGATTATTGTCAATGAACGTCAAACCTTTTTTACTGGCGCCCGCGTTGAATTTAATAGTTGCGCAACGTTTGGTGCGCGTGCTTTGCGATAAATGTAAAGAAAAAATTAAAATTGATTCTGGAATGTTAACTCGCGTTCAGGATATTGTCAGCGAGATTCCGGACAGCAACACTGACAAGCCGCATGTTGAAAATTTGGTTTTTTATGGGTCGAAGGGCTGTCCAGCGTGTCATAATGTTGGCTATAAAGGCAGAATCGGAATTTTTGAATTAATTGTCGTCACCGACGAAATGAAAAAAATGATAAACGATGGCAAAGCCACAGAAATGGATATTGTGACAGCCGCCAGAAAAAATGGAATGACAACCATGGTTCAGGATGGAGTAATCAAAGCTGGCCAAGGATTAACATCGTTGGATGAAGTATTTAGGGTTATTGAATAAAAAAATACAACGAAAGCCCCGCTGATTGGCGGGGCTTTTGAGTTGGGATGTTTTAATTTTATAGTGCCGGTTGAACTGGTACGGCAACGGCGTCTTTCTTGGTTTTGAGATATTTTTTGAGTCGTTGGCCGGCTTTGAATTTGACAACCAAAGTGTCTGGAATGGTGATTGGTTCTGATGTTTTTTGCGGGTTCACGCCAACGCGGCCCTTTCTTGTTCTGGCGGAAAAAGTTCCAAATCCGGTTAATGTCACTTCGTCGCCAGCTTTGATGGCGTTCATTGTTGTTTCAACAAAGCAATCAAGCGTGTCTTCGGCTTGTTTTTTTGTGACGTTGCATTTTTCCGAAATTACTGCGGCAAGTTTGTCTTTGTTCATATTAATTGTGGTTACGAAATTTTAACGTAAGCATTGAGGCGTTCAATTTTTTCACACAGACCCTTTTCATTTATTATAGCAAAAATAGCATTGACAATACAATTGCCTTCTTCCGGCAGTTCAAACTTTTGCGGTGTCTGGTATAAAAATTGTTCAACGACTTCGTTCAGATTAACGCCCAAGCTTCCGTCTTTAAATCCAGCCATGCCAATGTCAGTAA
This sequence comes from Candidatus Falkowiibacteriota bacterium, assembly GCA_043798985.1. Classification (GTDB taxonomy): domain Bacteria; phylum Patescibacteriota; class Patescibacteriia; order UBA11705; family JACRDX01; genus JACRDX01. Next base: position 15,437 of record JAZDOE010000001.1, read on the forward strand.
TATAGCCAGTGCCTTTTGGTAAAATTTCTTCGTCAGAAGTTGGAATGTGCGTGTGTGTTCCGACCAGCAAAGAAATCTGGCCGTCAAAATATCTTCCCATTGTTGTTTTTTCAGAAGTTGCTTCAGCATGCAAGTCAACGATAATGTGTTTTATTTTTTTCTTTTTTGCTTCTCTGATTATTGTTTCTATTGTCCTGAACGGGCAGTCAAAATTTTCTTTAAAAAAGAATACGCGGCCATTAACATTGGCGATGAGTACTTTTTTCTTTTCTGTTTTTACGATTTTATAACCAACACCTTGGAGTCCCGCGGGGTAGTTTGCCGGGCGGATTATTGGCAGTTGATCATTTTTAAAAATTTCTTCGGCTTTGGCATTGTCCCAGACATGGTTGCCCGAGGTAAAAAAATCAACGCCAGCTTCCATCATTTCGTTGAGAGTGGATTCCGTTATGCCTTTGCCGTGCGCCAAATTTTCCGCGTTGGCAATCACCAGGTCAGGTTCGTAAATTTCTTTCCATTTTGGCAAAACTTGTTTGACCGCTTTTCTGCCGATTTTGCCGACAATGTCTCCGATGAATAGTATTTTTAGCATATGTTTGTTTAATTATTATATCAACGCCTGTAATTTAGCGCAAATTTTGGTGTTGACAAATCGGGAGCGATTTGATAATCTGTGGGCATTAGGGGGAGCCTATCATGGTGGTGGGAGATCCTTAACAACTTAAGCAACGGAGGCCTGTTATGGGAAGCCTGCTGAAAGAGCTGCCATCCTCTGAACTGGTGGCAACGATTGAAGAGTTTGGACGATTGGGGGTGACGCATGCGGATCTGAAGATTTTCAGATCTCTATGCGAGGAAGAGAAGAAAAGCATCATAGCAACGTTTCGCTCTTTTGGCTCATTGCCAAATTTGCAAGGATTTGTGCTCGAGCCGTATAAGAGGACGACTGCTCAAGTGAAATTGCGCGAGATCATGGGCAAGAACATGTTCGGAATAGAAGACGCGCTGATGCATTTTGATGCATGGGCAACCAGTGGGCAAATCGCGGCATTGGACGAGATACCATACTCTAAAAATGTGTTGAGAGAGTGCAAAGAAACGCATGTCTTGATAGCAGATTTTGGTTTGTCTATCAGAGACATGTGGAAAATGCACAGACGATTGTTTCGCTATCGGGACAAGATGCCAGATGCGCCAAGCGAGTTTCTGGAAAAACGCGCGGCTCCTCAATGGCGTTTGATTGCCAAATACGCGAAGATAGACATCTGTAACGCCGAGGATGGAGATACGCTTGCGACGCTTGGCAACGATGAAGAAATGCCAATAGCGCGAGAGTTGGTGTACGCGGCAATCGGGATGCGGCTCGCTCGCGGAGAGATTCTGTTTCATGATGTTAGAATCAGAACAGATGAAGGGCGGCGGTTTGAAGGTTGGTACATGCATATTGGTCCGCATGATGAAGAGTATGGGCTTGGTATTTTTTACGGCGGACTCATGCATGGTAGTGTTGGTAGTGGAATTGTGGGTCGCAGAAAGTTGTGTTGAACGTTGAAATTCACTGGCAAACAATGGAGGAAGGCCATGAGAAGAGTGATGAAGTGGGAGATTCCTGCCTATGGAGCGTTGCTGTTGATAACGTTGGCGTTGATTGCGTGGACGTACTTGCCAAAGTCAACCGACGCAAAACCGTACCCGATCAATGATTCTGCTGTCAAAGCGGAAGAACACGTAAGATCGCCGTTCGCGTTTTCCGAGAGTCTTTACGAGGCGCTTAAAGAGAATGACGCGCTTCGCGAGGAGCTGGAAGTGTACAAGGCGCTGGAAGCCGAGTGGGCGGCGCAGGTTTTGACCCAGCTGCCGTGTCCAACATGTCCTGGCCATGTGGAAATCCTTTCTTCCGCAACGCCGCAGTGGTCAATGCCGCTCGAGTTGTTGGCGCTTTATTACTCCGGCGCAAACGGCGGAGGAGGAGTAAGCGTGAAATAGGATAGGCTACACCGCTCAGCAAAGCTGGGCGGCGATTTTTTTGCAAAAAAAAACGAGCGTCGTTGTGGGTGTTGTCATTTCGACCCCACAACGCCCGCTTCGCCGAGGCGAGTGGGGGAGAAATCCCTTGTGAAATGCATTTGCGAAGGGATTCCTCACCCTTTGCAAGGGTTCGGAATGACAGGCGGCCTCACCGACGCTCTGTTTTGTAATTTTTATCTGGCGTATTCTATGACTCTGTTTTCGCGAATAACTGTTACCTTAATTTCACCCGGATATTTTAGTTCAGCTTCTATTTTTTTCGCGATTTCCTCCGCAAGTTTTTGCGCTTGCAAATCTGAAATCTGTTCTGGCTGGACAAACACGCGGACTTCGCGGCCAGCCTGAATAGCATATGCTTTTTCAACGCCCGGAAGATCTGTCGCGATTCCTTCCAAATCAGACAGCCGTTGCAAATAGTTTTCGTAAGTGTCTTTTCTTGCCCCTGGACGCGCGCCGGAAATCGCGTCAGCTGTTTTTACAATTATGCCTTCAACCGTTGTTGGCGTATCAAGATGATGCTCAAGAATCGGCGCGATAATTTCAGCTGGTAAATTGAATTTTTTGGCAATGTCGCGGCCGATTTCAGGGTGAGTGCCTTGAACTTCGTGATCAACGGCTTTGCCCAGGTCATGCAAAAACCCGGCTTTTTTGGCAACCGCGACTTTTACTCCAAGCTGTTCCGCAAGCAACGCGGAAAGATGCGCGACTTCAATGCTGTGCTGTAAAACATTTTGGCCATAGCTTGTGCGGTATTTTAAGCGGCCCATGATTTGAACCAACTTTGGGTCTAGTCCCGCAATTCCAACGTCATAGCAAGCTTCTTCGCCCGCTTTTTTGATGTCTATGGCAACTTCTTGTTTTGCTTCTTCCAGCGCGCTTTCAATTTTTGCGGGATGAATGCGTCCGTCCAAAATTAATTTTTCCAGCATTCGTTTTGCCACTTGTCTGCGAATCGGTGAAAAGCTGGAAATGGTGATTGCTTGTGGCGTGTCGTCAATAATGATTTCAGTGCCAGTCATTTGTTCAAGCACTTTGATGTTGCGGCCTTCGCGACCAATGATTCTGCCTTTCATTTCGTCTGATGGCAAATTGACAGTGCTGGTCGTTGTTTCAACCGCTTGATTAATTGCGCAACGTTGTATCGCGCTGATAAGAATTCTTTTTGCTTCTTCGTCCAAAACTGTCGCGCCTTCTTCTTTTAATTTTTTCACGCGGCTCATAATGGATTCTTCCATTTGAGTTTCAACGTTTTTTACTAAAACCTGCGCTGCTTCCTGTTTCGTGAGACCTGCGATTTTTTCCAATTTTTCCAACTGGCTTTTTTGGATTTCCTGAATTTTTAATTTTGTCTCTTCCAATTGCTGCGCTTTTTCTTGAAGTTTGCCTTTTTCGCCTTCCAAATCCATCAGTTTTTGGTCAAACATTGATTCTCTGCGCTCAAGTCGTTTTTGTAAATTTGACAATTCTTGTCTGCGGCCTTGCTCGTCGCGTTTCGCGTCTTCAATGATTTTGAACGCCTTGTCTTTTGCTTCCATTACCATTTCTTTTTGCTTGGCTTTTGTTTCGTTCAGCGAATTCGCGATTTTGGTTTCAAGTGATTTTGCTTTGTTGGCGATAATCAATTTTCGCGTGTAATAACCAACAAAAAAACCAGCCACGAGGATGACAGCCGCTTCAATAATTAGCTGTGACATATTCTTTGGCCAGCTGGAAAAACGTTTGAATTGTTTGCGTCTACAACAAAAAACTTATTTACTGATTTTAGCGGTATTTTGTGAAAGCACGTCTTGGTTGTTGTATATATTCAAATTCATGCGATTACTGAAATTTGTTGAATTTCGCAAATCTAACGTTTTCTTGCTTGCCGTTTATTTTTAAACTATTCATATTATACAGCATCTGAAAATAAAAAGCAAATGCAGGGTTAATGTTGACATTTTGAAATAAATGAAATAAACTAAGTAGCAGAATGTTGGATGGCCACTTTTACAACGAGGAGGTGTGCAATGAATGAGGGATGCAGGCCGGCGCATGAAGTGATCGTGCATCATCTGGAAGCTCAAGTTGATTTTGTCCATCGCAGTCTGGTGACGGAAACGCTGGACATCGCGTTCAGCCGATACGCGCAGGTGCACGCTCTGTTGTTCGTCTTGGAGGAGATGGTCATTCCAGAGCAAGCGGTTAGCCGCGTGATTTCTGCGTTGCATGGTATTTCGGAGCGTTTCAAAGAGATGCTGCCAATGGCCGGAGCGTTTCACGCGCGGATGGACAAGGCAGTTGAGATTCTGGTGGCGCGCAAGAAGCGCAGCGAGCAGCCGGGCGGATCGTCGAATGCTGACAAGCCATTGTCTGCAGCAGAGAAGAAGATGGTGGGGGGTGTAGTTGATGAGGCGCTGCGCCTTGCCGATGAGTGCGAGGTCGTTGCTGAGAAGTTGAGAAAGAAAAGATGATGAGTGATCTTTCGGGGCGCTCGCAAAGCGATCGCCCCCTTTTTTTACGCCAGCATTTTTGCTAAGATATGGTTGTACGGGTTGTTAAATATGTCTTTATGAATATAGCGCAGGTTGTGTGCGTTCTGCCACCTATAGCCGGAGGAATTGGTCGCGTGGCAGATCGCTATGCTGATGAATTAACAAAACTCGGGCATGAAGTTCAGGTTTTTCTTCCTCAACAAAAAGGGGTGGATTTTTGTTTGGGCAAAAATTACAGAGTTGAACTGTTAAAACCGCTTGTTGGAAACGGGTTAGCAGCTGTTTTACCGCAGCTTTTTGGCAAATTGAAAAATTTTGATGCGATTATTTTGCATTATCCGTTTTTTGGGTCAGCTTTGTTGACGGCGCTGGTTGTCTCCTTCGACAGGCTCAGGATGACAACGCCGCGACGATTTATTGTTGTTTATCACATGGATGTTGTGTTAAAAGGTTGGAAAAAAATTTATGAAAAAGTTGGGCGATGGTTGTTTTTAAATTTTATTTTAAATTCCGCGGATAAAATTGTTTGTTCGTCATTTGATTACATTGAAAATTCAAATATAAAAAAATATTTTAGAAAACGCCGCGCCAAATTTTTTGAAATTCCTTTTGGCGCATCCGATCAATTTAAACCAGCGCCAAAAGATACAGAATTGTTGGCGCGGCACGGTTTTATTGAATCCGATAAAATCGTTTTATTTGTCGGTGGTTTAAATTCCGAACATTATTTTAAAGGCGTGAATTATTTTATTGACGCGATCAAGTTGATTGATGATAAAAACATAAAAGCATTGATTGTTGGTTCTGGAAATTTGAAAAGCGAATATGAGAAGTTGGTTGACGAGAAGAATTTGGCGAATCGCGTAAAGTTTGCCGGATTTGTAAGTGATGAAGATTTGCCAAAATATTATAATTTGGCAGACGCAATAATTTTGCCGTCAATAAATTGTTCGGAAGCGTTTGGCATTGTGCTGGTTGAAGCAATGGCGTGCGGAAAACCGGTGCTGGCGTCAGATTTGGCAGGCGTGCGAAGTGTTGTTGAAAATAATAGAAACGGTTTTACGTTTGAACCAAAAACATCGGCTGATATCGCGTTAAAAATTGAAATGCTTTTTGGCGATGTTGCGCGCTATAAAATATTCAGCGAAGAATGTTTAAGGTTAGTTGAACAAAAATATCGCTGGAATATCGCCGCGAAAAAATTGAATGAAATAATTTTGTCATGAAAATTTGCATAATAACAAATTTATACCAGCCGCATAGTCGCGGCGGCGCGGAATTGATTGCCAAAACAATGGCAAACGGTTTTGTCAGCGCTGGTGATTCAGTTGTTGTTATTTCAACAAAACCAACGCGCGGTTTATCCGTGGATCAGGCGAGCGGGCGCATGCGAATTTATCGTTTCCTGCCGCTGAATATTTTTTATTATTTAAATGATTATAAACACAGCGCGCCAATCCGGTTGCTGTGGCATTTTTTTGACATGTTCAATTGGCACAGCGCCAAAGTTGTCGCCGGAATTTTGAAAAATGAAAAACCTGATTTAGTCGTCACACACAATTTAAAAGGCATTGGTTTGTTAATACCGCGCGTAATCGCGCGGCTGAAATTAAAGCATGTTCATGTTTTGCACGATGTTCAGCTTGTTGTTCCATCTGGTCTGATTTTGAAAAATCACGAGCAAGATTTTTCCATTGTCGGCTGGCCGACAAGAGTTTACGCTGGGATTTGTCGCTGGTTGTTTGGCAAAGTTAGTTTTGTCGTTTCGCCATCAAAATGGTTGCTTGATTTTTATGTTAGAAATGGATTTTTCAAAAACAGCCAGCAACAAACTATTCGCAATCCTGTGGTTGGCGTAGAGACGAGACATGTCTCGTCTCTGCAAAAGACCAATCAATTTTTGTTTGTTGGGCAAATTGAAAAGCACAAAGGCATTGATTGGTTAGTAAATTTTTGGAGGAAAAAGAATATTGCTGACGAATTGTTGATCGTTGGCCATGGATCGTTGAAGCATGGCTACGAAACTGCAAATCAGGACGAATGTTACAAATCTGCGAATATTAAGTTTTTTGGAAAAAAGACGAGGGAAGAGTTGGAAGAAATGTACCGGCCAGCTGACTTTTTAATCGCACCGTCATTATGTTATGAAAACTCTCCGACGGTGATTCAATCAGCGTTCCAAAACGGGGTGCCGGTGATTGTCGCTGATATTGGCGGCGCGGCAGAATTGGTTGAAAATAAAAAAACAGGATTTATTTTTCCTGCTGGCAACGAAGACGCGTTGATTAAAATCTTGGAAAATATCAAGTTGCTCGCGGACAAGGATTATCAAAAAATGTCAGAGCAATGTTTGGAAAAGTCGCGAGATTGGGATGTTGAAAGATATATCGTAGCTTGTAGGAAGATAGCTGGTAGCTTGTAGAATAAAAAATCGGCCCAGTAGTCTGGACCGGTTTTTTTATAAACCTTTTAAACTTAATCCCATTCTGTATTCGTTTGGTTCCAAAGAAACAATTTTGAATTTCATTTTATCGCCAGCTTTTGCAATGTCGCTTGGGGTTGCTTCTTTGTCTGACAATTCAGAAACATGCGCCAATCCTTGTAATTCTCCATCCAGTTGGACAAACAAGCCATACGGATTTACTTTTGCGATTGTTCCTTCAACAATGTCTCCGATTTTATATTTTTGTTCAATCCCGATCCAAGGATTTGCGCTAAGCTGTTTTACTGACAAAAACATTTTGGAATTATCAATTTTGATAATTTTTACCTGAAGTTCCTGTTCGACTTTGAACAATTCATTTGGGTCGTCAATTCTTTGCCACGCCAGTTCAGAAATGTGGATTAGCCCTTCCAGCCTTTCTCCAAACTCCACGAACACTCCGAAATTTGTTATGGCAGTCACTTTGCCGGGTATGATGTCGCCTTCCTTATACTTGCTAAAAATTTCTTTTTTCGTTTCTTCCCACGCCGCTTTTTCAGAAACGATTAATTTTTCTTCATCTTCGTCAGCGGTAATAATTTTGACGGCCAATTCTTCGCCAGCCAGTTTTTTCAGGCGTTCAAGAATTTTGTTCTTGTCACCGCCAGGGACGCGCGGATAATGCTCTGGACTTAATTGAGAAACCGGCAAAAATCCGTTCAATTTTCCATAGGTGACCAATAAGCCGCCTTTGTTCGCGTCTTTTACGCGGACATTCACAATGCTGTTTGCCTGCATTAATTCGTGCAGACCGTTCCAGACTTTTTGATGGCCGGCATAACTGAATGAAAGTTCCGCGAATCCAAGCTCGTTTTCTCCTTCCAAAACAGTGGCTTCAACAGAATCGTTGACTTTTAGGTTTTTGTATTCGTCAGAATGAGTGTTCAGCTCTTGGCCGCGCACAATTCCGACCGCGATTCCGTCAATGTCAACCAAAATTTGGTTGCGTTTGATTGCGATTACCGTGCCTTTAACGATTTCGCCTGCTTCTGGCAGCTTTGGCGTACCGTCTTTTTTGTCCAAAAGCTCGGTCATTTTTGAATTTTCTACGATTGCATTAGACATCGCTTAATGCTCCTTTCTTTGTAAGATGCACTAAGCGTAGCGCAGGCGATTTAAATTGTCAACGCTTGATTTTTTGTTCACATTTTGGGCTTTCATTTTTTATTAAATTCTGATAGAATGTAATAAGAAAGTAGAAACTGGAAACTGGGAATTAGGGTATATGAATATGCGTAATTGCAATTTTTTAAACCATAAGTTGTAACCTCAATTTCTAATTTCTCAATTTTGTTAATTTCAATTATAAATTAATTAAATAGTATAAAGTTATGGATTTTTCTTTAATAATAATAATTTGTCTTTTTGTATATCTGTGTATTTTTTTAAGACTAATTTTGGTTAAGTTTAATAATACTCTTAATAAAAAAAGTGAATTGGAAAACGATAAAGATTCCTTTTATCCTGTGTTTAGCCGAGCAGAAATTAAACAGCAGCTTTTTGATATTGAAATTAAGAAATTTAAAAAATCAAAAAAAGGTGATGAATATGACAAGCTACTTTCCGAGGAGAAAGAAAAAAATATTTTTCCGAGCGATAACATTAAGTATTTAATACGAGATTATTCTGAAGATGTTATTGAATACGAATTTTCCGAAAATAGATTAAACAAAATGTTGCAGGCAAATATAGACGTGCTAAATGGGAGTAAAAAAATTAATGAAGTTGACAAAGATAAAGTTTTGTGTGACATAATAGAAATGTTTGATAAAATTAAGCAAGGCAAGCTTAGATATGAAGAATGGTTAGAGCGAATACAAAGTAAAAAAGAGCCAAAGAAATAGCGCAACGTGGATAGTATTAATGGTAATTTAAGTAAAATTTCTGAGGGAAGTTTATAAAAATTATGGCTAGAATAAATTTTGATTCAGTCTTTGAGCGAAGGGCTGACGGCACGTTAATTCCTCGTCAAAGGATACGCGTAGGGGGAATTGAGTTGGGGCTAGGTGTTGTTTTTCGTCGGGGGGTCGCCTTTGGAGGCATAGATTTTACGCAATTTATAGGTCGCGAGCTTGATGTAGAGACAGACGGTGATATTTTGGTTATCAAAGGGATTTATTAAGTTTATGGGTAAGAACGAAAAACCACAAATTATCATACCTGATCCAATCCATGAAGCGATAAATAGAATTAATAAAGCAATATGGGCTATCGTTAGTATTTTGATCCTTGGTTTTATAACGATGCTTTTAATGGTAGCGGGTCTCGTTTTAGATGCATGGCGATTTAAAAGTAATTCCTATGAGGGTTTGATAGAGACGATACGGACGCAAGAAGAGATTATTAATAATAATAAAATTCAACAAGCCGAGGTGAAAAGTATTTTAGAAAATATACAAAAGAAGTTACCGAAAAAATAAAATGATTTTGGACAAATAAGTCTGATTTCAAAATTAAAAATTTAAAATCCAAAATTTTGTATGACTATTCAATGGTTAGGGCATTCATGTTTTAAGCTTTCAACAAAAACCGGCAACAACGAAGTGATCGTCGTCACGGATCCATATTCCAATGACATTGGTTTTCGTTTTCCGAAAACATCGGCTGATATTGTCACCATTAGCCACGATCATTTTGACCATAATAATTATCAGGAGATTAAGGGAAATTTGGAAGAAGCGCCGTTTATTATTAAGGAAGCTGGCGAGTATGAGACAAAGGGAGTGTTTGTTCAGAGCATTGAGACTTTCCACGATGACAAATCCGGCGTTGAACGCGGTAAAAATCTGGCGTTTTTGATTCATATTGAAGATGCCACGGTTTTGCATTTGGGCGATCTTGGGCATGAACTTTCTAACGAGCAAGTTGAAGCAATCGGAGATGTTGATATTTTGTTGATTCCGGTTGGCGGCAAGTACACAATAAACGCGAAAATAGCGGTTGATGTTGTAAAAGCCATTGAGCCGCGGATTGTTATTCCAATGCACTATAAAATTCCGGGGCTGAAAGTTGAGATTGAAAGCGCTGACGCGTTTTTGAAAAATTTTGGCAGTAAAGTTGAGACGATGAAAAAGTTAAAGGTTGCAAAAAAAGATTTAATGGCAGAGGAAACCAAAGTCGTCGTGTTAGAGAAAGAATAAGGCGAGATTGCCGCGCTACGCTCGCAATGACAAATGATAAACGAAAATTATATTTGATCATTTCAGTTGCTATTACCGCATTGTTGATTTTTATTTTTTGGCTTGGTAGTGTCGCGAGTGATTTTCAACAAATAGATGCTGGACAAAAAATAGGGGAAAACGGCGTTAAGCAGGAAATAGAAAGTTTTTTCAGCGGCGTGAAAAGTTTTATTATAAAAGATAAGCAAGATTTGTTAAATAAATATGAAAAAGATTCCGCAAAAAGCACTGGAATTTAATATTGGCAGAGTTGAACCTCGCCCAATTTTGGACGAAATAAGCGATTCATATTTGGATTACGCGATGTCTGTGATTGTTTCGCGCGCGTTACCAGATGTGCGTGACGGTCTAAAACCGGTTCACCGCAGAATTTTGTACGCGATGTGGACAATCGGATTGCGCTCGTCCGCAAGATACAGAAAATCCGCGACAGTGGTCGGTGAGGTGCTCGGTAAATACCACCCGCACGGCGATGTGGCTGTCTACGATTCAATGGTGCGCATGGCGCAGGATTTTTCAATGCGGTATGAGCTTGTTGACGGGCAGGGAAACTTTGGTTCAATGGACGGCGACGGCGCGGCTGCTATGCGTTATACTGAAGCGCGGCTCGCTGGAATCGCGGATGAATTGTTGCTGGACTTGGAAAAAAATACAGTTGATTTTATACCAAATTACGATGGCTCGCATAAGGAACCATTGGTTTTGCCGGCAAAACTTCCAAACTTGTTGCTGAACGGCGCCATGGGAATCGCGGTTGGTATGGCGACAAATATTCCGCCGCACAATTTGTCTGAACTTTGCGACGCGATTGTTTATTTGGTGGATAATCCAAACGCTGATGTTGATGATTTGGTGAAAATCGTTCAAGGCCCGGATTTTCCGACCGGCGGTATTATTTACAATATCAAAGATATTACCGAGGCATACGCGACTGGTCGTGGTCAGATTGTCGTGCGCGCGAAAGCGGATATTGAGGAAGACGCGAATGGAAAGTTTAAGATTATTGTGACAGAAATTCCATATCAGGTGAACAAATCTTCGCTGTTACAAAAAATCGCGGAGTTGGTTAAAGACAAAAAGTTTGATGAAATAAAAGATTTGCGCGATGAGTCTGACAAAGACGGCGTACGAATTGTGGTTGAGCTGAAAAAAGACGCGTATCCCAAAAAAGTTTTGAACAAATTGTTCAAGCTCACTCAATTGCAGACGAATTTTAACGTGAACATGCTGGCATTGGTTGACGGAATTCAGCCGCGAGTTTTGACGTTAAAAGATGTTTTGTCAGAATATGTTAAGCATCGTCAGACCGTTATCCGCCGCAGAACTGAATTTGATTTGAAAAAAGCGCAAGAGCGGTGTCATATTTTGGATGGTTTGAAAATTGCGCTGGACAACATTGACGCGGTTGTTAAGTTGATTAAAAAATCAAAGGATCGCGACGAAGCAAAAAAGGGTTTAATGAAAAATTTCAAGTTGAGCGAAGTTCAGGCAATCGCGATTTTGGAAATGCGTTTGCAAAATTTGGCAAACTTGGAACACATGAAAATTTTGGACGAATTAAAAGAAAAACTGGCATTGATTAAAGATTTGAAAACGATTTTGGGTTCAGAAAAGAAGGTTTTGAAAATGATTCAGGATGATTTGAAATATGTAAAAGAAAAATATGGCGACCAGCGTCGGACAAAAGTCGTGAAAGCTGCGCTCGGAGAGTTTTCGCAGGAGGATTTTATACCAAATGAGCCGACAATGGTAATGATTACCAAAGATGGGTATATCAAACGGTTGGCGCCAGATACTTTTAGGACGCAGCGTCGCGGCGGCAAAGGCGTTGTTGGATTTACCACAAAAGAAGAAGATGTTGTGGAGCAATTTTTCTCAACGATGACGCATAATGATTTGCTGTTTTTCACAACTCGCGGCAGGGCGTTTCAAATGAAGGCGTATGATATTCCGGCGTCTTTGCGCACGAGCAAAGGGCAGGCATTGGTGAACTTTTTGCAACTTTCGTCAGAGGAAAAAGTGTCATCGGTTTTGAGCGTTGACGACATGGCAAGTTTTAAATATTTATTCATGACAACAAAGTTCGGTTTGGTGAAAAAGGTTGATGTCGCGGATTTTTCAAATGTGCGGCGCAGTGGCTTGATTGCGATAAAATTAAAAGATGATGACCGGTTGCAATGGGTAGAGCCGACAACCGGCAAAGACGAAATTGTTTTGGCAACAAATCGCGGCCAATCAATACGATTTTCGGAAAAAGACGCGCGCTCAATGGGCAGAAACGCGGCTGGCGTGCGCGGCGTGAGATTGAAGAACGGAGATTTTGTCGTGAACATGGCAGTCATCAACCCAGCGTTCATTAAAAAAGAGCAATTGCTGACTGTCGGTGAAAACGGTTTTGGCAAAAGAACGACTTTGAAATTTTATAGAATTCAGAAACGCGGTGGCACTGGAATTCGCGCGATGAAAGTTTCATCAAAAACCGGTAAGCTGGTTTGCGCGCTGATTGTGAATTCTGAAGATTTGGCGCACGATTTAATGGTTATTTCAAAGAAGGGACAAGTGATTCGGTTGCCAGTGAAAAGCGTTTCTGAAGTTGGCCGCGACACGCAGGGCGTGCGTCTGATGAAGTTTAAAGCTGACAATGATACCGCGGTAAAAGTTTCTTTGGTTGATCAGGGCGTGGAGGAGGAATAATGTCATGCTACGTCTCTATTTTTATTGAAAACCCCGCGGCTTTTTGATGACCGCCGCCGCCGAGGATGTTGGCCAGCAGGCCAACATCCACCCTGTCGGACGTTGTCCGCAGGCTGCCTTTTATAAGGCCGGCGGCGGCGTCAATTTTAATTACCATCGCCATTTTAATTCCGGAAATATAGTTCAAAAAATCGGTAAATTCGTCATTCACTTCTGGTTCATTTTCGTTAATCTCTTTCAATAATTCAGGAGGAATGATTATCAGCGCGACACCATAGCGTTTGTTTATTTTTACGGTCTTGAGTATTTTTCCCCAATATTTTAGCGCTTGTGGATTTTTGTTGTACCAAAGTTTTTGATTCATGTCTGCCAGATTAGCGCCGAGACTCATAAGTTTATCAACGATTTCCAGCGTTTTGGGAGTGGTCGTTAGATTCGCAAAAGAATCAGTGTCAGTGATAATGCCCAACAAAAGGCTGTTGGCAATTTGTTTATTAAGCGGAATTTGCCAGTTGGAAAATAGCTCAAAAATTATTTCAGTGGTTGCCGCGGCTTTTTCGTCAATCAAGTTTATGTTGCCAAAAAGATGATTGTTTGGATGATGGTCAATGTTTATCATCGGGCATTTATAGTTGGTTGAAAGTTGGCCAAGCGGCGTGCGACTTATTTCGCCGCAGTCGCAGGCAATAATTAAATCAATTCTTTTTAATTCGTCTTGGTTTGTATTTGTCAAAATCGCATCTTGCGGCAAGTTAAGGAATTTATATTTGCCATTGTTATTGAAATTTTCCTGCGCGAGAATTTTTACATTTTTATTTTGGTCCAGAAGTTTGATGAAAAAATAAAAAGCAACAACGCAGCCAATGGTGTCGCCGTCTGGATTTACGTGTGTAAGCAAAAGAATGTTTTGCGCGCAACGGATATTGATTAGTATTGCCTGCTCTTTAGTCATGAAGCTCGTCGTCCGATCTCTCTCCAGCGACTCGGTCTATAATTTTTTCAATTTCAAATGCTTTTTCTTCGGTAAAATCCGGGATAAATGTTAATTCTGGCGTTGTGCGAAGGTATTTGATTCTTTTTGATAGTTCGCGTTTTATGAGGCCTTTGTTTTTTACCAAAAAACCAACCGCGAATTTTGTTTTGTCGCTTGGTATGGCGCTGATAAAAACCTTGCAGCTGTTCAAATTCGCGGCCACGTCAGTTTTTGCAACTGTTATGAATACGCCCGTTGGCAATTCAAGCTCTTTGTTTATTACTTCGCTAAGAGCAGTTGCAATAAGTTGGTTCAATTGTTTTTCGCGATGCGACATAGTTTTGTTTTGTAAATCTAATCATCATAAACCATCTGTTTTAAAAGGTCAAAATGAAAATATTGCACTGTTGACATACGTTGCCGTGCGTGATAATATTTTGATGTTCATTAACAATAGCCAGAGATTGGAATGTCCTTGCGCAGATTGCGAAGGAATGGCCAAGCTTGGCAGTATGCTGGCAAAATTGTCAGCAAAAAACGGAGGGGTGTCATGGCTGATGGCGATGGGAAGGCAGTAAAATGCAATAGCTGTGTTGATGATTTGCGCAAATTGTTTCAGTCGCAACAAGTGTCGCGACAGGACAAAGTCTGTTTCGTGGTCGGATTGCTGCTGATGTGCGTGGTAACAACTTTGTTATGGCGCGGCAGTGGTTTGGTGGAGACGTTGTGTTGGTTTGGGGTGTTGTGCGTTGCCTGCGGGGGATGTTTGCCTGCTTGTTTCCATGTCTGGGATGCGCGTATCATCGGGATTGTGCTATATGTTGGAAGAGGCAAGGATGGGGAGATTCATGTACACAAGACCATGCCGCAACAGCTTGGCGAGCACTACTTTTGGTCTGCCAATGTAGATGCTAAAGAGCTTGGTGATCAGCATGTTTTTGCGCCGGTGTTTAAGCTGCGACTTGGGAGTGTGTTTAACAGCAGCATCGTTGTTGGTGGGTTTCAGAAAAATGATCCGTGCGCTGTTGGATTGGGTAGGGCATGGTTGTGGTGGCATGGGTCGTCAATTGACGTGGAAATGTCTTACGGCGGGCAGGGCAGCAAGGTTGTTTTAGGTGCGTTGAGAGTTGAACGGGCGTTTAAGTTGTATGATTATTTGGTGCAACAACGACCCGGTTCAATTGGGTGGTGCATAGGTGAGCTTCGCGACACGCTTCTTGAGGTAGTAGAACAATGTACAAATCATGAAGCAATCGCGAAAAATGCGTTGTGCAAGTTGACCAGATGCAAGCAAGCGCTTGCAAAATGTGCTGTGCAGAGAAACGCATTGATGCTTCGCGTTCAGCGCATTGTCATGTTGCTTGCGGCAAGCAAGGCGATTGAAAAGTCGCATACTTCTGCCGCGGCGCGGCAAATGCTTGAAAACGCGCTGGTGTTGGTCATTGGTAATGAACTCTCTGGCGTTGGAAACTACAATCAAGATATGTTTCCCGGCAGAGAGAAAGACACTGATTTGAATACTGCTGTGGACAATCTGCTTCGCGGAATGATGCAATATCCAGAAGTTTTCAAACGCATTCCGGGAGAGACGAGCATAGACAGCGTTGTTGACGCGCTTGCTCGTGTCATCGCGGAGCAAGAGTACGAGTTTCAGAGAACGATCATGGTGCGGATTGATAAGGGCACTGGCACAGAGAAAATGGATTTGGGTACAGGAAACAAGCCATAGCGCGTTGCGCGGCGTTCAAAATGAACGCCGCGGTTTATTTTATGGTTGCAAAATGTAGGGTTGTGGATAAGTTTGCTTGAAAATTTTTAGAAATTTTGCAGTCTGACATTTTGGCTAAAATAAGCCAAATTCCGTTTTTAATATAAAAGCGCGCGCGCCAGAAGGTTTTTCTATTGACACGTGCAAAATTCTTTGTTAGTATTAAATCATCATTCCTCTTATTAAAATCTTTGGCACAAACGTCGCGAGATCGCCCAAAATAAAACTTATTTTGCGTTGAAATCTATTTTCTGGCGCGCGCGTTTGGCAAAGAACCCACTAATTAAACTTGTTCTCTTGAAGGGGCTTCGGAGCAACAGGTTACAAAATACATGACCGTGGGGACTCAAAATTAAATACTTTTAAATACCTCGTTCTCTAAGGAAGCGAGATTGTTTTTTATGCCAAAAAAAGCCGCGACCGTTAAAACAAGCCGGAAATATTTTACAAAGTCATACTTTTTGGATCTGCCGGACTTGATAGAGATTCAAAAAAAATCTTATAACAATTTTTTGCGAACAGGGCTGGAGGAATTGTTGCAGGAAATTTCTCCGATAGTTGACGTGTCTGAAAAAGGGCTTGAGTTGCATATGCAAGATTATTATTTGGACGAGCCGAAATTTGACGAGGTGACGAGCAAGGAAAAGAACATCACATACGAAGCTCCAATTCGCGTTAAAGCCGTTTTGATAAATAGCAAAACAAAAAAACGCGAGGCGCAGGAAGTTTATCTTGGCGATTTTCCGATTATGACTGATCGCGGAACGTTTATTATCAATGGTATTGAACGCGTGGCAGTTTCGCAGATTATTCGATCAGCCGGCGTGTTTTTTACTTCTGATTACATTCGCGAGAAAAACAGATTTTTTTACGGAGCCAAGGTAATTCCTAACCGCGGAGCATGGCTGGAATTTGAAACTGACGCGAACAACGTTATCTGGGTTAAAATTGATCGTAAAAGAAAAGTCGCGGCAACTTCGTTGTTGCGAGCGTTTGGCGTGTCCACTGACGAAGATATCAACAAGCTTTTTTCAGGAGTTGATTCTCATCCTGACATAAAATACATTGACGCCACTTTGGCAAAAGACGCGGCGCATGATCAAGACGAGGGACTGATGGAAATTTATAAAAGGATACGACCGGGAGATTTGGCTACGCCGGAAAACGCGAAGTCATTGATTTTCGCGATGTTTTTTAATTTTGAACGTTATGATTTTGGACAGGTTGGCAGATATAAAATGAACCAACGGTTTGGCAATGAGTATCCGTTGATAGAAGAGCACCGCATTTTGAAAGTTGATGATTTGGTTGCGATAATAAAAGAAATAATTCGCTTAAGCATTACGCAATCTGATGCCGATGATATTGATCATCTTGGCAATCGAAGAGTTCGCGCGATTGGCGAGTTGATTCAGAATCGTTTCCGAATTGGTTTGGCGCGCATGACGCGTATTATTAGAGACAGGATGTCAACAATGGATCCTATTTCGCTTACGCCGTCAAAGTTGATAAACGCGCGACCGGTGATTGGTGTTGTCAGGGAGTTTTTCATGTCTTCCCAGCTTTCGCAGTTTATGGATCAGACAAATCCATTGTCTGAATTGGAGCATAAACGCAGATTGTCAGCAATGGGTCCGGGTGGTTTGTCGCGCGAGCGCGCGAGCTTTGAGGTGCGCGACGTACACGCGACTCATTATAGTCGTATATGCCCGATTCAGACGCCAGAAGGTCCGAACATTGGCTTAGTTGGGCATTTAGCAAGCTATGCGCACGTTAATGATTTTGGATTTATTGAGGCGCCATTTTTTGCCGTGACACATAAAGTGACGAAAGATATAAAAGATCCAAAAACAAATCAGATTTTATTTAAAAAGGGAGCAGTGGTTTTGGGTATTGAGTTGGACACATGCTCTGTTGACGATGAAATAATTGCCAGCAGCGTTGAAACAACAATTACAAAAGACGTTAAATATTTAACCGCGATTCAGGAGGAAAAATCAATCACAGCTTCTTGCGTTGTGGCATTTGATGAAAACGGAAAATTTTTGGTGGATAAAACAAGCATGCGTTATTATGGCAAACCATCTATTGATTATGTTTTTAAAATTGACTATTTAGACGTTGCTTCAAATCAAATTGTAAGTATTGCCACTTCATTGATTCCGTTTTTGGAGCATGACGATGGCGCCCGCGCGTTAATGGGATCAAACATGCAACGGCAGGCAATTCCGTGTGTGCACCCGCAAGCCCCGCTTGTTGGAACAGGAATTGAGGCAAAGGCTGCTTATGATTCTGGTCATTTGATTATTGCCGAGGATGATGGAGAGATTGTCAAAGCTGACGCGCAAGAAATTCATTTGTTATCAAAGAAAGGCGTTTTGTATAAACATAAGCTTCGCAAATACAGCTGTTCAAACGCTTCAACCAGCATTAACCAACGGACATCAATAGAAAATGGAGCAAAGGTTAAGCGCGGTGAAGTTTTGGCAGATGGCCCTGCGACAGACCGTGGCGAATTGGCGCTTGGGCAAAATTTACTGACAGCGTATATTTGTTGGGAAGGATATAATTATGAAGACGCGATAATTTTGTCTGAACGTTTGGTTCACGATGACAGATTTTCGTCTGTGCATATTGAAACATATTCGGTTGATGTTCGCGACACAAAACTTGGCGCGGAGCAAATAACAGCTGATATTCCAAACATTTCAGAAGAGCGATTAAAGAATTTAGATGCTGATGGCATTGTGCGCATTGGCGCGACAGTTGCGTCGGGCGATATTTTAGTCGGAAAAATTACGCCAAAAGGCGAAACCGAGTTGTCGCCAGAAGAAAAATTGCTAAAAGCGATTTTTGGTGAAAAAGCGCGCGATGTGCGCGACACATCTTTGCGACTTGAGCATGGTGAACACGGAAAAGTTGTTGATGTCCGAATTTTTTCGCAGGAAAATGGTGACAGATTGTCTCCCGGCGTGACAAAAACTATTCAGGTGACAATTGCCAATCTGCGAAAAGTTCAGGTGGGTGACAAATTGGCAGGAAGACATGGAAACAAGGGCGTTATTTCCAAGATTGTTCCGGTTGAAGACATTCCATTTTTGGAAGATGGCACGCCGGTTGATATTATTTTGACACCGCTTGGCATTGTGTCTCGTATGAATCTTGGTCAGGTGCTTGAAACGCATACTGGTTTGGCAATTAAGAAACTTGGATTTACGGTGGCAACTCCGGCGTTTAATGGCATTACTGAAGAAAAAGTTAAAGAATTATTAAAAGAAGCAGGATATCCGGAAACAGGGCAAATGTATTTGTATAATGGAAAGACTGGCGAAAGATTTGATCGTCCTGCAACTATTGGCTATCACTATGCGATGAAATTGAACCACATGGTTGAAGACAAGATTCACCAGCGTTCAATTGGACCATATTCTTTGATTACTCAACAGCCATTGGGCGGTAAGGCGCAGTTTGGTGGACAAAGATTTGGAGAAATGGAAGTCTGGGCGCTTGAGGCTTATGGCGCGGCCCATATGTTGCAGGAAATTTTGACTATTAAGTCTGATGATGTGATTGGCCGCGCCAAAGCGTATGAGTCAATTATCAAGGGAGATCCAATCCGCAGGCTGAATGTGCCAGAGTCATTTAATGTTTTGGTGCGCGAACTAAAAGGATTAGTTCTCGAAGTGCTTTTGTTGAAAAATGGCAAGGTCGTTGACATGGACGCAATCGCACAGGCCAGAAATAATGAACAAAAAAGATAAATTAATATATTCATATGGCAGAATTAAAAATAAATGACTTTGACTCAATTGCGGTTAAGCTTGCGTCGCCAGATCAAATTCTTGGCTGGTCGCACGGCGAAATCTTGCGGCCGGAAACTATTAATTACCGCACGCAAAGGCCGGAAAAAGACGGATTGTTTTGTGAGAAAATTTTTGGACCGACAAAAGACTGGGAGTGCTATTGCGGTAAGTACAAAAAAATTCGTTACAAAGGAATCGTTTGCGACAAGTGCGGAGTTGAGGTGACACGCGCCATTGTAAGACGTGAACGAATGGGGCACATTACTTTGGCCACGCCTGTTTCGCACATTTGGTTTTTGCGCGGTGTTCCGTCAAAAGTCGGTTTGATTTTGGATATTTCCGTGCAAAAGCTTGAAAAAGTTATTTACTTTGCCAATTTTATAATCATGGACGTTGATCAGCAAGCAAAGGATGAGGAAATTGAAAATTTGAAAAAAGAATTTATCACTCAGCAAAAAACATTGGACAATCAGCTCAAACAAAAAGTGAGCGCTGTGACGAATAACAATTCAATCCCTAACGCTGATAAGACGGCGGCCATTGTAAAATTGAATCAGGAAATAGAGCAGGAAAAAACTGATCTTGAAAAACGTTATCAGGAAGAAGATAAAACATTGAAACGTCTTCGTCCGTTGGAGCTTTTGGCAGAGACGACGTTTCAGGATTTATCTTTGAAATATGGCCATGTGTTTGAGGCTGGTATTGGCGCCGCGGCTGTCCGAAAGCTTTTGGAAAAAGTTGATGTTGAGCAAGAAGTTAAAATAATGGAAAAGCATATTAAGAATGACAATGTTGGCGGTGAAAAGAAAATAGTGAACCGTTTGAAATTGTTGCGCAATTTGAAACGAAATAAAATTCGGCCGGAATGGATGATTTTGTCCGTTGTTCCGGTTATTCCGCCGGATTTACGGCCAATGGTTCCATTGGATGGCGGCCGCTACGCGACGTCAGATTTGAATGATTTATATCGCAGAGTTTTGTCGCGCAATAATCGTTTGAAAAAATTATTGGAATTAAACGCGCCAGAGGTGATTTGTCGCAATGAACGCAGAATGTTGCAGGAGGCTGTTGACGCGTTGATTGACAATTCGGCGCGACATACAAAAGCCGTCGCCGCAACCATGCAAAAGCGGCCGCTAAAATCTTTGGCAGATTATTTGAAAGGCAAGCAAGGTCGATTTCGTCAGAATTTGCTTGGCAAACGCACGGATTATTCTGGCCGCAGTGTAATCGTTGTTGGTCCGCATTTGAAATTGCATCAATGCGGTTTGCCAAAAACAATGGCAATTGAACTTTTTAAACCATTTATTATCAGCCGATTAATTCGCGATGGGTTTGTCCATAATATTCGCAGCGCCAATCGTTTTATTGAACTGGATCGGCCAGAAGTTTGGGATATTTTGGAAGATGTTGTTAAGGATTCGCACGTGTTATTGAACCGCGCGCCAACATTGCACAGACTTGGCATTCAGGCGTTTCAGCCGATTTTGGTGGAAGGCAAAGCCATTCAATTGCATCCATTGGTTTGCACTGCGTTTAACGCTGACTTTGACGGCGACCAAATGGCAGTGCATTTGCCATTGACCGAAGAAGCTAAGTTGGAAGCAAAGGAATTGATGAGATCAACAAAAAATCTTTTGAAACCAGCGACCGGCCAGTCAATCGTCACGCCATCAAAAGACATGATTTGGGGCATTTATTACGTGACGTCTGTAAAAGATGAAAACGCAGAGCCTAAAAAATATTTTGCATCTATTCAGGAGGCGAAAATCGCGTATGATTTACGTAAGATAACGTTGCGCGACATTATTGCCGTGAGAGTTATTGACGAAGAGTTGAAGAAAAAATGCAAAGATGAAAAATATTTAAAAACAACGTTAGGCAGAATTATCTTCAATAAGATTTTGCCGGAAAAGTTGGCGTTTTATAACGCTGTTATTGAGAAAAAGCGGTTCGCTGAAATAATTCAGGGCTTGTTTGAACATTATGATTTTGAAACCGTTGCGGTTGTGCTGGATGATATTAAAGATTTTGGTTTTAAGCAGCTTACAAAGTCTGGATTTTCATGGGGCATGTCAGATTTGCCGGTTATTAAAGAAAAGCAGCCATTGATTGAGGAAGGAAATCGGTTGGTGGATGAAATTGAAAATCAATATGAAGATGGTTTGCTTACTGCTGACGAGCGGTACACAAAAATTATTGAAACATGGACAGTCATAAAAGATAAAATCGCGGCAGTTAGTAAGCAATATCTGGATACGCAGGGACCGGTTTATTCAATGATTGATTCTGGCGCGCGCGGTTCATGGGCACAGCTGATCCAGATGCTTGGAATGAAGGGTTTGGTGATTAATCCTGCCGGACAAATTATTGAATTGCCGGTTAAGGCGAATTTTAAAGAAGGGTTTAATGTGCTGGAATATTACATTTCAACGCATGGAACGCGTAAAGGTTTGACTGATACTGCTTTGCGCACGGCAAACTCTGGATATCTTACCCGTCGCTTGGTTGATGTAGCGCAAGAGGTGATGGTTTTGAAGGATGATTGCGGAGACATTGATGGATTTTTGGTGACTCGTAAAGACGCTGAATCGTGCGGACAAAAGTTTTTTGAACGCATTGTTGGCCGGTATACGGTTCGCGACATTATTTTACCAAAAACACGCAAGCCGCTCGTGAAAGCAGGCGAGATGATTGTAGCGGATTTTGCGAAAAAGATTGACAAGGAACTTGGAGTTGAAGATGTTTTGATTCGCTCGGCGCTTTCCTGCAAATTGAAAAAAGGAATCTGCCAAAAATGTTATGGCATTGACCTCGCTTACAACAAGCTGGTTGAGATTGGAACGGCGGTTGGTGTAATCGCGGCGCAAAGTATTGGTGAGCCTGGCACGCAGCTTACAATGAGAACTTTTCATACCGGTGGCGTGGCTGGTGTTGATATTACGCAGGGTTTGCCGCGCGTTGAGGAAATTTTTGAAGTCAGACCGCCAAAGAAAAAAGCATTGATGAGCGAGGTTGAGGGTAATGTTGATATTCAGGAAGTCCCGCGCGTGATTCAAGGCACAAAAGGTGAAATAGTGGCGCGCACTTCTTTTGGTGAAAAGATTTTGAAGATTAGATTTATTGATAAAGAAAAAGAAGCATTCCAAATGCCGGAAAGCGCGAAATTAAAAGTCAAAGTCGGAGAGAGCGTTTTGCCGGGCACAGTGATTTTCGTCACAGCTGATAAACACAAAATAAAGAACAAACAAACTGGCATTGTGCAGATTGATGGTAATAAAATAGAAATTTCCGGCGAACGCGATGCGGAAAAAGAATATCTAATTCCAGCTGGCACTGTGCTTTGGGTAAAAAATGGTGATTATGTTTATGCTGGCGATCAGCTTACAGAAGGCAGCCTTGATTTGCAGCAGCTTTATAAATTAAAGAGCAAGGAAGCTGTGCAAAAGTATATTTTGAAAGAAATTCAATCTATTTATACTTCACAAGGTCAGAAGCTGAACGAAAAGCACATTGAGATTATTATCAAGCAGTTGTTCTCTCGCGTGTATGTTAAAAATGCAGGTGACACCGAGTTGCTGGAAGGCGAAATCGTTTGCAAATCTGAATTTTTGGACGCGAATGACCGTGTCGGAAAAGGTGCTTTGGCAGAAGGCGAGGATGTTTTACTTGGAATTACCAGAGTCGCGTTGACCACCGGTAGCTTTTTGGCAGCGGCCTCATTTCAAGAGACTGCTCGCGTACTTATCAACGCCGCGCTTAGCGCTAAAGCAGACGGGTTGGAAGGGCTGAAAGAAAACGTTATTATCGGCCGTTTGATTCCAGCTGGTACTGGTTTTCACAAGCATGGCATTTCTGACCGCGAGGTTGAGGAACCGGTTGAAGAAAAAGCGGCGCCAGAAGTTTAATTTAAGTTATGCGCAAAAATTTGTTTAAAAATATTTTGATATTCGCGGCAGCGCTTTTAGTAATCAGCAGTTTGTTCAGCTTATACGAGGTGCAAAGCGAAAAGCCTAAGGCAATCGGCGTTCCGGCGCTTGTGCAACAAATTAATAATGCGGAAGTTTCTAAGATAGAGATAACTGACAGGTCGCTGGATGTTGTTTTAAAAAATGATGAGAAAGAAACAATCGCGAAAGAAGCTGGCGACACATTTTCTGACTTGATAAAAAATTACCAGGTTGATCCTGCCAAATTGGCAGGCGTGGAAGTGGTTGTCAAACAAGAATCAGGCGCCGCGTTTTGGGTGAATGTTTTGGCGCCGATCCTTTTGCCATTGCTGTTGATTATTGGTTTTATATGGTTTATGACTCGGCAGGTGCAAGGCGCGAATATGCAGGCAATGAATTTTGGCAGAAGCCGCGCGCGCGAAATGAAAAAGGGGCAGGTTGGCAATGAAATTGTCACGTTTAAAGATGTTGCTGGCGTTAAAGAAGCAAAAGAAGAATTGCAGGAAATAGTGGAGTTTTTAAAACATCCTAAAAAGTTTTTAAAATTGGGCGCGAAAATTCCGCGAGGAGTTTTACTGCTCGGCGCGCCGGGAACAGGTAAAACATTGTTGGCGCGCGCTGTGGCCGGCGAAGCCGGCGTCCAGTTTTTCAGCATTTCCGGTTCAGAGTTTGTTGAAATGTTTGTTGGCGTTGGAGCGTCTCGCGTGCGAGATTTATTCGCGCGCGCGAAAAAAAGCGCGCCGTGCATATTGTTTATTGATGAAATAGACGCCGTAGGCCGTCAGCGCGGCGCCGGATTGGGCGGCTCGCACGATGAACGCGAGCAAACGTTAAATCAGATTTTGGTTGAAATGGACGGGTTTGATCCAACCACAAATTTGATCGTGCTCGCCGCGACAAACAGACCAGATGTTTTGGATCCGGCTTTATTGCGGCCCGGCCGCTTTGACCGCCGCGTGTTTTTGGATTTGCCGGACATAAATGACCGCGAGGCCATACTGAAAGTTCACGCGCGCAAAAAGCCGCTGACAGCTGACGCGAATTTGCGCCATGTGGCCGAGCGGACGCCCGGATTTTCCGGCGCTGATTTGGCAAATGTTTTGAATGAAGCCGCGATTTTGACCGCGCGACGTGACAAAAATAAAATCGGCGAAATTGAAATTTTGGAAAGTATTGAAAAAGTTTTGCTTGGGCCAGAGCGGCAAAGTTGTTTATTGAGCCAAGATGAGAAAAAGGTGACTGCGTATCACGAGGCAGGGCACGCGCTTGTCGCGCACATGATGCCGCACGCTGATCCTGTTCACAAAATTTCAATTGTGTCGCGCGGCAGAGTAGCTGGCTTTACTTTGAATTTGCCGGAAATAGAGCGCAGGCTGCATCGCAAGTCAGAGTTTTTGGATGATTTGGCTGTTTTGCTGGCAGGCTATGTGACGGAAAAAGAAATTTTTCACGAGGTGACAACTGGTGCTGGAGATGATTTGCGAAAAGCCACGGAATTGAGTCGTGATTTAATCACGCAGTATGGGATGAGCGATACGCTGTCTCCGCGAATTTACGGTGGCAGAGAAGAAATGATATTTTTGGGACGCGATATTCGCGAGCAGAGAAATTACAGCGAGCGCGTGGCTGAACAAATTGATTCTGAAATTGATAAATTGATGACTGAAGCAGCTGCGCGAGCGAAAGTGGTTATCAACGAAAATAAAGATCGGCTGGAAAATATCGTTAAGGTTTTGTTGGAAAAGGAAACAATTGAAAAAGATGAGTTTGTCCAAGTGGTTGGAATTCCAAAGCCAAGCAGGACGTAAATGCCCCGCATTTTATCTGTAAAGTACGAAATGATTGCGGGGTCCCGCCATCGAGGCGGGATAGAGACGAGGCATTGCCTCGTCTCTTGGGTTTGCGCGACGGTTGACAAAAAGTAAGGTCTGATGTAAGATGATTTTGCTGTGGTAAAACCATTTGGTTCAGACCCGCCAGCGTTTAGTTCTTTCAAAGAGGAGCAACTACCATGAGTAGAACAACCTCGCAGGACTCGGGTTTCCCGGGATGGTATGTCACGTTTCAGACCGCTGCGTTGAATCAACTGCCGCGTCCGCCAGAGCTGGATCAGGTGACAGCAGAAGGGTGGATCAAGAACCAAGGCGCGCTGAAAAAGGTGCTTGCCGAAGATTTGCTGCCGCCAACGCTGAAGAAGACGATGGCGGAGCGGGTGGGGGGCGAGCTGGCAAGTGAAATTCTGGGCAAGGATTTCATCAACGCGGCAGAGATTGAGGCGGCGTTTAGGATGAAGTACGAGGCAGAACAGCTGGCAATGCTGGAAGATTCGATGCCGTCGGAAGAAGTCCTGCGGTGGATGGCGGCAAACGAGTACATGCTCGTGGCGAAGCCACCGACAGAAATGTCGTTGCTGGATGTTCGGGCGGAGAAGCGTGAGCTGTTTTACAGCAAGACCGATGACGGATGGTATTGCAAGCAGGAGCAGACGTTTGCGCGCGATGACAAGACCAGCGCAGGGTGGCTTGCACTGCGCAAGACAATAGTGCCGAATTCGCAGAGCAAGACATGGGAAGAGCAGCAGAAGCTGCTGACCAAGGACGAGAGAGTGCCGAACGCGGCAGAGGTAGCGTGGGGAGTGATTGCGTACAAGGCGGTGAGAAACGTGTTTCTCTTGCCCACGATGTACGCGCGGACAAGTTCCGTGTCTGCCCTTGGTTTTCATGTGGATGTCGGTGGTTTTGTTGTTGCCGGCTTAGATGTCTGCGTCTGGTTTGACTGTTACGTTGGTCGCCTCGGCTTGGCGGGCGCGCGCCTGCCTACCGTCAGGTAGGGAAGTTCTAGTTTCTACTTGACTTTTTGAGTTTTTTGATGCTTTGTGGGTATTCGCAACGCGGATACTCCTTTTTTTTGATTTTGTGGTATAATAAAACAAACTAAAAAACAAATATGAAAAAGTTTTATCGTTTAGTTTTGGGTCGCGCGTTGTGGATCGTCTGGCAATATAAGTGGCTGTGGCCATTGGGCTTGGCCGCGGTTTTTGTTTCAGCTGGAAGCATCTATGATTTTTTGCTACGAATTTTTGACAATTTACTTTCAGGCGTGTCGCCTGTTTTCAGCGTAATGGAATATTGGAGTACCAACTTGTTTAGTTGGATGAGCTTGTTAAGCGTGAGCGCGTGGTTGGGCGGGACTGGCCCATTGTGGATGGAAATTTTGATGGGATTTTTGGTCATTGTTTGTTTGCTGGTAGTTTTGGTTTTGGCAATTATCTGCCAAGTGGGTTTGATCAAAAGCGTCATTTCGTTGGACAAAGCAAAGCGAATCACGCCAAATCAAGCGATTCAATCTGGCGTCAAATTGTTTTGGCCGGCATTAAAATTCAATATTTTGTCCAAAGTATTTTTGATCGCGTTGCTGTTTGGTTTTTCGTGGATGATCAGTTTGGTTGTGTTGGATAATTCATTGTTAAGTCTCGCGATGTATGCCGCGGCATTTGTCGTTTTGGTAATCGCGGTCATAGTCGTGCATTTCATTACAGTTTTTGGAATCGCCAGTTTGGTTTTAAAAAAGACCGACGTTGTTCACGCGGTCAAAAACGCGTTTCGGTTGTTTTCAAAAAATATCGTGCTGAACTTGGAAATGGGGTTGATACTTTTTTGTATAAATGTTGTCGTGGGAATGGCAGGCATTATCGCGATAATTGTGGTTGAGGCGCCATTGATTTTGGTTTATATGTTGGCAACGTTGTTGTCTTGGAATTTGTTGGCGCTAATATTTTCAGCTTTAATGTTAATCGTGTTTGTGTGCGTTTTGCTTGTTTTGGTCGCATGGTTGTCAACGTTCCA
This sequence comes from Candidatus Falkowiibacteriota bacterium, assembly GCA_043798985.1. GTDB lineage: Bacteria > Patescibacteriota > Patescibacteriia > UBA11705 > JACRDX01 > JACRDX01. The sequence goes on from JAZDOE010000001.1 coordinate 42,630, forward strand.
GCTTGCGTCGTGGGTGATTTTGTTTGACGAGTTAGAGGCAAATCGCGGTGAGGCAAAAGTTTCGCGGCTGACCGCGCACTTAATCAAACGGCTGATTGGTAGGAAAAAGAAATAAGGTTGCTCGTTGTCATTCCGAATCCGCCCGGGGCGGATGAGGAATCCCTTCGCAAATGCCTTTACAAGGGATTTCTCCCCCGCTCGCCTCGCTATCGCTTGTGCGAAGCGGGCTAAAGCAGGGTCGAAATGACATCAGCGCAGACTTTTTAACAGCTTAAGCGTTTGCTTGTAAGACATTTTTTCTGCCGGAGTTTCTATGATTCCGGCGATTTTTTTTAGTTTTGGATGGTTGATCAAGGCTTTGAACGCAGCAAGCCCAATTGTTCCTTTGCCAATATCTTCATGCCGATCTTTTCGCGAACCAAGCTCTGCTTTCGCGTCGTTCAGATGTAAAATTTTCAGTTTGTTTAATCCGATCGTGTTGTTAAATTGTTTTAACGTTTTATTTAACGCGGCGCTCGTTCGTAAATCATAGCCAGAAACAAACGCGTGACAAGTGTCCATGCAAACGCCGACGTTTTTGTTTTTTAGATTTTTAATAATGTAGCCGATTTCATCAAAAGCATCTCCAATAATTTTGCCGGCGCCGGCGGAATTTTCCAAAAGCAATTGAGGCGCGCCAGAATAGCCATCCAAGATTTGATTGAGAGATTTTATCGCAAGTTGGCGCGCTTGCATTTCCGTTTGCTCGCCGGCGCTGCCAATGTGTGTGATTACGTACGCCACGCCAAGTTTGTTCGCGATGTCCAATTCGCTTTTTATTGAAGCAATGGACGCGTGGCGGATTTTATTATTTATTGAAGCGAGGTTTATGTAATACGCGCTGTGAATGCAAACAGTTGAAAACCGAAAGCGCGCGCAATTTTGTTTGAACGCGTCAATTGATTTTTTTGTGTAGGTTGGTTTGCCACCGCGCGGTGAACGCGAAAACATTTGAAAAACTTCGCAACCAAGTTGCGCGGCGCCTAAGGGCGCGTTTTGTATTCCGCCGGCGATGGAAACGTGAGAACCAAATAGCATAGTTTAGAAAATTAGAATATCGAAATCCGAAACAAATTCGAAATTCGAATGTTTCAGACATTGGCAATTTCGTGCTTCGTGCTTGTTTAGGATTTCGGATTTCGTATTTCGAATTTTATTTTATGGATGTTTCTAATTACATGTTGCCCCGGCCTAGAATATTGCCAAGAGCCAACGATTTTAAGATTTGTTTGCGCGAGAATCTTTTCAAGGTTAAGATTGAATGTTTGTTGTTTAATGTTAAAAGACGGGACAATGATAACGAGCGTGCCTGTTTTTTTCAAAACAACTGCCAGTTGTTCAAGGATTTCCGCGTAAAAAATTTCAAGTTCGCTGACCTGTTGTTTTATGACGTTCAACGGTTCATTGCCCCAAAGCGGTTTGCCTAAAAATGGTTCTGTCACAATCACGTCAATGGAATTTTTCGCGACTTCATTGCTCAATATTCTGGCGTCCAGTTGGGCTATTTCAATATTGAATTGTTTGTTGGTTTGCTGTTCTATCCATGCGATATTTTTGCGAGAATCTTCAACTGCTTTTGCTGAAAAATCAGAGCCGAGAATTTTTTTAAAACCAAGTAGCGCCGCTTGTTGTAAAATTGTTCCGGAGCCGCAGAATGGATCCAAGATTGTTGCGGTTTGTTTTGCTTCGCTTAAATTTAACATTATTGTCGCGACTTTTGGCGGCAACATACCTGATTCAGCGTCTTTGTTCGGTCTGTCGTAGTCAAATTTGGAGAACTTTTCAAATGGCTGGACTGCCAATGTGCGGCCAATTACAAGGGATTTCTCCCCCGCCAAGGCGGGGTCGAAATGACAGGTGCGTGCATCAGCCGAGAACAAATTAAATTCAGCGCCGGCGTCGGTTAAAAGTTTGTTTTTTTCGGTTGCAACGCTGGATAAATATTTTTCGCCTTGTTGCGGATAAACAAATCTGCAGGGTTGTTCAATTTCTTTTTTAAGTTGTTTGCTCAAATTTATTGGTTTGTTTTTGCCGGTATAATCATTGATGCCAAATATGATTTTTTTGTCCGTTTGCGGCAACAAAGACTTTATTGTTGCGCTAAGGTTGGTTGAGTCTGTTGTGCCAACAATTTCGCCGATCTTAATTGTACCGCCTAAATGTTGAATCATTTGCTCCGCGTCTATTTTGGTTTTAAGGTCAAAAATAGCAAATTCTTTTGTTGATGCTAAACATTTCGCGATAATTTTGTCGCGTTTAAAAACTGCTTCTAATTCAGCAATGGATAATTCTGGTTGTCTGCCTAAAATAAAGAAATATTGCATATATCGCATTTATTATAATGGATGGACCGATTTTCAGCAAATTTTTGTTGGTTGCGTGTAGAGACGAGATATATCTCGTCTCTACCATATATAAACCATTTTTGTTTTGACGCAAAATTGAGGGTTGTGGACAGGTAATACCCTCAAATTCGGTAGAGGGTAGATTATGATATTGTGGGGGGGGCATCAAAATGGCTAAATTTGGCTGGTTTTAAGGCAAGGCTATTGACTTTTTCGCCAAGAGGGTGTATAATGTAATTATTGAAGTGATCGTTGAAGCAGTTTAACTCATAGCGGAGGTGTGTCATGGAGCAGAACTACAACGACGAGATGGGACTGGACAAGGCGCTCGGATGCAAGCCGTCGAAGAACCACCGTGTGCTGGATCGGATCGCGAAGATCGTCGGCGCGCTGATGTTGGCCGGAATCGTGTTGTTCCTCGGACTGACGGCGTTGCAGCTGGTTCGCGTGTACAACCTCAACGAGGACTCGATGGAGCTGACGCAGAGAGTGGACGAGTTCACCAAGTGCGGCGAGTACGAGTCGTACAACAAGTGCATGGATCGGGCGATCGCGCGGAATCCGCAGAAGGCGAAGCGGATGTTCGCCAGCGTGCAGGATTTACTTGACCGGAGAGCCGAAGGCTTCTTCTGGCCGGCGAACGCGGACTACCAGGGAGCAAACGGCTGGCCAGTGACGAGCCTCCGCGTCAATCGGGAGCAGTTGAGTGCGTCGCTGGACAAGTGGCGCACTCAACCCGGCAACCTGTAGGCGAGCAGTCTCGCAACGAGCGTGGCGACATGGGCGTTCAGAATCTTGAGCGCCCTGTTTTTTTTGCTACGAATGGCGGCTACGTTGACGATAAAGCTAATTTGCGCTATCATTATGAACAAGAATAGCGACCGCACTCGAGCCTCGGTTTTCAATTGCTTTATATATTTTTTGGAGGTATACTTAATTTGTGTGCGTCGTTATTTTAGAAATTAATTTTATTTTTATGGTTTCGTTTGAAGATCCAACATTGCAGTCAACAGGTGAAGCTAAATCCGTTCAAGACGAACAAAAGGGAAAAAAAGATGCGATTATTTCTCCGGAACGAGCGCTTGAAGAGTCGCGCGCATTTTATCAACGGCATAATTTTGCCGCGCTTTTGGACAAGATTCCCGAGAGCATTATTCTTTCTGATGAGGCCAGGAAAAAGATTGAGGAGGCGCAGAAGCAGGGGTTTGATCGTATGATGATTATGCCGGATATTGCGACGCAGAATGAGCAGACCAAAGAGATTGTAACTGGTTTGGTTACCGACAAACCGAGCTATTATAATGCGCTAGATCAGCATAGTCGTGATTCTGAGAATTGGCATCAGCATTTACCCAAAAATCGTCCAGAGGGGAAACCTTATATGTTTCTTTATAAATCCACAGGCGTAGAGCCAGAAACATTAGGCAAAACGCATCCTGAAGCGGAAGCATATTTGAAAGAGCATGGTTGGACAGGGCTTGCTTTGCAGGAGGCTTATTTGATTATGTATAAGGATAGAGAGGATAACCCAACTGCTTTTGCTAACAGGCTCGTGGAGTATGGCGAGAAATACGGTAGTTATTTGCTCGATGAGAGCGGGTATAGCCAGAAGTATATGACTGCGTGGTCTAAATTGGCGCCAGATCCCGATACTGGCGAGCGCGCACATGAATATCAATGGTCCAATTCTTTTGGTGGAAACAGAAGAGATGACCACGTCGGGACAAAAGCGTCAATAGTTATTGAATTATAGTACAATCAGAGAATCACGTGACTTATTTATGAGTTCGCGTGATTTTTTATATAGCGATGAGTCGCGTTGACGATGAAGCTAATTTGCGCTATCATTGACATATGAATGTTTCAGAATTGGCTAGAAAATTAAGAACAACCACAGATGAGCTTTTGGCAAAATTACCAGAGCTTGGTTTTGATATTGGTAAACGCGCGATTAAAGTTGATGACCGCGTTGCGAGTCGCATTGTTCAGGCGTGGAACAGCTATAAAATTCAGGAAGCGCAAAAGCAGGATTATCTGCGCGCCAAAGAACATCAGGCCGCTACCCGCGAGGGCGCGCAATTGAGCGGCGAAAAAGTTCAGATTCCGGCTGTTTTGAGTGTGCGCGAGCTTGCGGAAATTTTGAAAACGCCGGTTTCGCAGGTAATTGGGACATTAATGAAAAACGGCGTGATCGCGTCATTGAATCAGAAGATTGATTATGAGACAGCCGCGATTGTCGCCGAAGAAATGGGCTTTCCTGCTGAACAAACAACAGCTAATGCCGATGATCAGGTTTTTGTTAGTCAGATTGAAAAAATGGATAAAGTTTTAGCGGCCGATACTGGCAAGTTATCTCGGCCGCCGATAGTCGTTGTGATGGGACATGTTGATCATGGTAAAACAAAATTATTGGACGCGATTAGAAAAACGCACGTGATGGAAGGCGAAGCTGGCGGAATTACGCAGCACATTGGAGCATACCAAGTTGTTTGGAAAGATAAAAATAAGAATGAGCAGAAGATCAGCTTTATTGACACCCCGGGTCACGAGGCTTTTACTGCAATGCGGTCGCGCGGCGCTGAAGTTGCTGACATTGCGATTTTGGTTATCGCGGCCGACGATGGTGTTATGCCGCAGACTATTGAAGCAATTAAAATTGCGGAGGCCGCGAAATTGCCGATTATTGTCGCGATAAACAAAATTGACAAACCAGGCGCTGATCCTGAAAAAATCAAGCGTGAATTGTCGCAGCAAAATTTAATCAGCGAAGACTGGGGCGGCAAAACAATAATGATTCCAATCTCAGCAAAGCAAAATCAAAATATTGACGCTGTGCTGGACGCGATTTTGTTGGTTGCCGGGATGGAAGTAGCAACAATACAAGCCAATCCTGATGGTAAAATAATGGCTTGTGTAATTGAGTCGCACATTGATAAGAATTCTGGTCCTGTTGCGACATTGCTGGTAAAAAATGGAACATTGCGAGTCGCTGATATTTTGCATATAGATGGCGTTTTCGTTGGCAAAGTAAAAACACTGAAAGATTGGTTGGGCAAGGAGCTGAAAGAAGTCGAACCATCATGTCCAGCGCAGATTTTGGGATTTAAAATCGCGCCAAAAGTTGGCGACATTGTTGAAGTTGCCGCTGAAATGGGAGACGTCACACGCGTGAAATTTAGAAAATCGGAAAAGCAAGAATCAGCCGGAGTTGATGAATCCAGTCAGACCGAAGACAAAGAAGGGGTGACAAAAGTGAATTTAATTTTGCGAGCCGACGTGCTTGGTTCGCTTGAAGCTATTGTTGAATCCCTGAAAAAATTAGAGCGTGAGGATTTGAAAATAAAAATTGTTAAGCAAGGGTTGGGAAATTTAACGGAAAATGACGTGGCATTGGCAGAGGCGAGCAAAGCGATTGTTTTTGGTTTTAATGTGCGATTCGGCAGAGGCGTTGAAGAGGCGTTAAAAGCCAAGAATATTACGGTTAAGCTTCACCGCATCATTTACGATTTAATTGATGATGTTAAAGAAAAGATAAATGAGTTGGTAAAACCTGAAACTGTTCGTTTGGATTTGGGCAAGGTTGAAGTTTTGGTAATATTTAAAAAGACAGCCGGGCAAATGGTAATTGGCGGCAAGGTTGTTGACGGCGAAATTGTGCAAGGCGCTAAAGCGGCTGTGTTGCGGCAGGGTAATTTTATCACAACCGGCGACATTGAAAAATTACAAGCAGCCAAACAAGACGTGACAAATTGCGTGCGCGGACAAGAGTGCGGAGTGCAATTCAGAGGTCAGCCATTGATTGAAAAAGGTGATATTTTAGAGGTTTTTCGCGAAGAAGCCAAGAAACATGGGATATAAGGTTGCGTTTTTCGATTGGAATTGCTATAATGTCAGTAGAATTTAAATTTAAATAACTTCAAACACTATGGCAGTACAAGCTTATTGCGTAAAGTGCAAGGCCAAGAGAGACATGAACGATCCAAAGGAAGTGTCTTTCAATGCAAAGGGTGGAAAGAGCAGAAGGGCAATGCAGGGCACATGCCCAAAGTGCGGAACAAAGATGTTTAGAATCATGCCTAATAAATAATTACTTAGCATGGCGAAATGCTCTCGGCTGATCCGGGGGCATTTTGTTTTATTGAAAAAATGGGAAAATTACGATACAATACCAAGTGAAATTTCAAATATCAAAGTTCAAATTTCAAATCAATTACAAATGTCAAATGTCAAAGATGTAAATTATGCAAAAATATAACCATAAAAAGATAGAAAAGAAATGGCAGAAAGAGTGGGAAAAGAGTGGGATAAACGAGGCGAAGACATTTACAAGGGATTTCTCCCCCGTCAGGGACGGGGTCGAAATGACAACTGCGCATGCTGGAAAAGAACGACCCAAGTTTTATTGTTTAGTTGAGTTTCCATATCCGTCCGGAGATGGTTTGCATGTCGGACATGTGCGCTCATACACGGCCATGGACATTATTTCCCGCAAAAAGCGAATGCAGGGATTTAATGTTTTATATCCAATCGGTTGGGATGCTTTTGGTTTGCCGACTGAAAATTTTGCTATAAAAACAGGAAAACAACCAGCGCTCGTCACAAAGGAAAATGTAAAAGTTTTTAAAAAACAAATTCAATCACTTGGAATCAGTTTTGACTGGTCGCGCGAAATAAATACCACTGATCCTGAATATTACAAATGGACGCAGTGGATTTTTTTGAAACTTTTTGAAAAAGGTTTGGCGTATAAAAAGAAAATGCCCATAAACTGGTGCCCAAAATGCAAAAGTGGATTGGCGAACGAGGAAGTTGTTGACGGAAAATGCGAGCGGTGCGGCGCGGAGACGACAACAAAGGAGCTTGAACAATGGATGTTGCGAATCACAAAATACGCGGACAGGTTGATTGAAGATTTGGAAACAGTTGATTATTTGGAAAAAATAAAAACCCAGCAAATAAATTGGATCGGGCGTAGTTATGGCGTCAATTTTAAACACAAGATAAAAGATTTGAACATTGAGTTTGAAGTTTTTGATTCAATTCCGCAAACGCATCAGGCGCAGACTTTTTTTATTATCGCGCCCGAACACCTATTGGTGCGTGAGTTGGTTAAGGGTACAAAAGAAGAATCCGCGGTCATGAAATTTGTTGATGAAATTGTAAAAAAGAAGCTCGCCAAGAAGTTTGATATTGATAAGGACATGGAAGGTGTTTTCACTGGACGATGTGTTGAAAATTATTTGGGAACAGGCAGAGATTTGCCGATTTGGGTCGCAAGTTTTGCGTTGGTTGATTATGGGACGGGCATTGTCGGTTGCAGTGCGCACGATGAGCGGGATTTTAAATTCGCGAAAAAATATAATATCCCATTAAAGCCGGTTTTGTTTCCAAAAGATAAAGAATTGGCAGAAAAAGTTCGTGCCATGGAAATATTTTATCGCGAGTCGGACGGGATTTTGGAAGAGCCGGTGGAATTTAAAGGGCGACAATGGGACGAGGCGAGGGAAGATATTGTTGATTGGATTGAAAAAAATAATTTGGGCAAACGGACAGTGCAATATAAATTGCGTGACTGGGTTTTTTCGCGGCAGCATTATTGGGGAGAACCAATACCGTTAATTTTTTGTGAAAAGTGTGGCTGGGTAGCGGTTCCGGAAGATGAGTTGCCAGTTGAATTGCCAAAAGTGAAAAAATACGAGCCAACTGAAACAGGCGAATCGCCATTGGCAGCAATTGAAAAATGGGTGAAAACAAAATGCCCAAAGTGCGGGAGTGTTGCGCGGCGTGAAACTGACACAATGCCAAATTGGGCAGGTAGCTCGTGGTATTACCTCGCATACTTGATTGGCAAAATGACCAAATCCCAATTCCCAATGACCAATTATGGAAAGGAATTTAAATACTGGCTTCCGGTTGACTTGTATAATGGCGGCATGGAACACACGACTTTGCATTTATTGTATTCAAGATTTTGGCACAAATTTTTATATGACATTGGCGCTGTGCCAACCAGCGAGCCATACCAGCGACGCATTTCGCACGGTATGATTCTCGCGCCAGACGGTCAAAAAATGTCAAAGTCGCGCGGTAATGTTATAAATCCTGACAAAATTGTTGAAGAATTTGGCGCGGATGTTTTGAGAATTTACGAAATGTTTATGGGTCCGTACGATCAGGCTGTTGCGTGGGATTTGAATGGCGTAAAGGGCGCGTCAAGATTTGTTGAGCGCGTTTATCATTTTAAAAATTTTACTGAAAAATGTGAGCCTGAAGTTGAAAATTTGTTGCACAAAACAATTAAAAAAGTCAGCGAAGATATTGATGAGCGCAGATTTAACACGGCTGTTTCGGCAATGATGATTTTCGTGAATAAAATTTACGAAAAAGGTTGTTGCAAAGAATGTTTTAAAAAGTTTTTACTTTTGTTAAGTCCGTTTGCCCCGCATTTGGCAGAAGAGTTGTTTGTCGCACTTCCCCTCGACGAAGCTCGGGGCAGGCTCGCTCATGGTGACAAGTCATCAATATTTTTGAATGAATGGCCAACGTTTGACGTAACAAAAATCGTGGATAAAATGATTGAAGTTGTTATTCAAATCAATGGAAAAGTAAGAGGACGATTGCAGGTTGCGGCAGATATTCAGGAAAAAGATATTTTAGAATTGGCGCTGACCGACGAGAAAATTAAAAGTCAAATTGAGGGGAAAAAAATAATTAAAACAATGTACGTTCCGAAGAAAATAGTGAGCATTGTTGTTAAGTAAATATGTTGTCAACGCAACTTACTTGTTTGGGTTTTAGCGAGAAAGAGGCAAAAGTTTATTTATCAGTTTTGCAATTGTCGCGCGCAACAGCAACGCAGGTCGCAGACTACGCGAAAATGAATCGCGCGACAACGTATTTGTACTTGCGCGGCTTAATTAATCGTGGCTTGGTTTCTTCGTATGGCCTTATGGGCCATATTATTTTTGTCGCGGAATCTCCGGAAAAAATAACAAGACTTTTGGAAATTAAAAAGCAGGAAACAGCCCGTCAGTTTGAACATTTTGGCAAAATTTTGCCGGAATTGCGTTCAATTTTTAATCTGGCAAAAGGCAAACCGCAGATAAGATTTTTTGAAGGCAAGGCTGGACTCGCGAGTATTCAACAAGAGATTTTGGAAACGGCTATCGGAGAAGTTCGTTGTTTTTATTGTGTTGATTATGTCTATGATGTATTCCCCAATATCGCGCAAACATACTCAAGAGATCGCGTGAAGCGGCAGTTAAAATCTAAAATAATTTATACCAGCAGATTAGGACCAAAAAGATTTGTTGATGATGAACAAAGATTACGTGAACGTAGATTTGTACCATTTGAAAAATTTCCGTTTTCCAGCGATGTGACTATATTTTCCAATAAAGTTGCAATTGCGTCTTTGCGCGGTGATTTGGCCGGGGTGATTATTGAGAATCAACATATTGCTGACAGTTTTAAACTTCTTTTTGATTTAGCGTGGGATGGCGCGCAAAAATATAGTTTGCCGTAAAAAAAAGAGAAATGGCCAAGTTCATGCAACCTGACCACTTCTGCTGTGGCAGTGCCTCCCCGTTGCGTTGGGAGCCTTTTTTTTCTGTGATGTTTGTCCAGTCCGGACGTTCTGGTCGCGCCATTGGGCGCAATCATACTTGCCCGTGAGCGGTGGCATGGGTGTTTGGCTTTTTGCCTTTTTCTCTTGCCACTTCTTTCTGGCATCCCAGAAATACTTGGGCTTTCCAGCGCTTGCGTTCCGCGGTTTTGAGATTTGGTGAGTGCTCACCTCCTACTCTCCACCCATCTGCTCCCTCCTTGTAAAAGATGACAGATGTAGGGAAAAACGGCCCGCAAAGGGAGTTTTATGTAGTCCCTACGTTTTTATTATACTATTTATTTTTGCACAACGCCAGTGCCTTTGCCGTACGGGTCATTATCCAGATTTGAGGTGAGCGTTGATATTGTGGAAGAGATAGTTGAGTTGATTTTTTTGTCAGTTGCGAACAGCGTTGTGTTTTCCGTCAGTTTTACGATTTTGCCAACATCAGCGATGGTTGGTTTTAGTTCCACGAAAAATGAGGCAAAGACTTCGTTTGTTGTTGCCGGAAGATCATTAATTGACCATGTTAGTTGCCTGGTTTTTGCGTCAAAGGTTATTTCTCCTGCGGTTTTGTTGACCTCGTTTGTAAAGTTAACATTTACCGGCAGCGTTGTTGTCGCGGATATTTTGGTCAAATCGTGCAACGAATTTTTGATTGTCCAGAATATTTTATATTTTGTCGCTTGTCCGACTTTGGGTGGCAACGGCCCAGAGCCGATTGGCGTTCCATCTTCAAAAAAGAACAGCGCTTTGTTTGACAATGTTAAGTCAGAATTGAGCGTTAATGTTATTTTGTTGCCATTAATCGTAAAAAGCGCATTGCCGGTTGTGTCTTTCACGTTCAATAACGGCTGAATAATGATATTGCCATTTGCCAAGGCAGGATTATCGCCAACTTTGAAATCAGTGCGCGGTTTGATTGGCAAAGAAAAGGAAAACATGCTGTCAGCTCCGGGTTTTAATTCTTTGAAATCCGGAATTTGTTGTTTTGTCCAAATAACTTGTTTGCCAGTCGTTGTGCTGGTTATGCTGCCTAAGTTTTTATCAACCAGCTTATTCCAGTCCAGAAGGTTGAGCGGCGCGGTATCAATATTAATTTTTGCCTCAATGTTGCTGTATGTTTTTTTGCTTTTGTTTTTGTAGACCAAAGAGCAGTTTAATGTTTCGCCAAAAGATATTGTTTTGTCTGTTGTCGCGCCATTGACAATGAGATAAACAAGAAGCTCCTGACTTGTTAAATTGATTTTAATTTCATGGTCTTTAATCGGAAAAAAGTTATTATCATTGTCTCCGGCCAAGATTTGCGCGACGAATTTTTGTTCTTCTGCCAAAGATTTCACATCCAAGTCATTACGCGTTGTAAATTCAAACGCCACTTCACCTGTTCCGCCCGGGTTTATTATCGGGATTAGCCATCCAGGTTCATTTTTTTCTGTTTTTGGTGAAAATGTTAAAAGTTGTAATTCGGAGGTTGGTATTATTTTGATTTTTATTTTTTCCAATGGGGTTGTTTGTTGGATTGGCAGTGAATAGCCAATAATTATTCTGGCTTTTTCGCCTGCCGCCACGGTTAAGGGCGCGACAGAAGTTAATGTCAGATCAAACGGTTCAAGCGTTGTTTGAAATTCTGCGTTGGCGCTGAATGTTGAGCTGAAATTTTTTGGCGTAAAAGTAAGAGTTGCTTTCATGGTTTCAGTTGCTTCTATGTCATCAACAAAATACCCGGTAATTTCAAGCGTTTTGTTTTCAAACGGAGCAAGACTGCCAAGATTCCAGACATGATTACTTTTTTCAGGTTTGGTAGATGTGATCCAAAAACCGGCTGGTTTTAAAATGTTAATTTTGTTTTCTGTTGATTCAATTTTACCGGCATTTTTTATTGTCACTTTGTAAGTAATTGATTCTTTGATTTTTGCTTTTTGCGGGCCCTCAACGCTGATTGAAATTTTTTCTTCTGGCGCGTTGAGTTTTTTACTGAAGTAAAAAAAGCCAGCTACGCTGGCGCCCGCAAAAATAACAAGACCAACAATGATTGAAAGCAAAATTTTCGCGCGGCGCTGTTTACGGTGACCGTCAATCAAAAAAGCAATGGATTGTTCTGGGTCTAGTTGCTCGGTTTTTTCCATCTCGGAAATTTGTTTGTCTTCCGACTGTTCCAGCTCTTTGTACAAATGATCCAGACGGTCTATTGGAGAAGGATGTTTGTGTTCGTGAATCACAAAATATTTATTTTTCAAATTGAATTTCCAGTTGTTCGTCTTGATTCAGCGGTGTTTGTAGCCCGCCAACCGGAATGTTGCTGTTTATAATTTTTATGTCATTCGGGACGTTAATTTCCACTGACACAGAATTGTTTTGCTGACCCGGCTGTTTTTGCAATAATAAAGAATATGTCGCGGTCGCGCTTGCGGCTGTTTTGTATTGCCGTTCAAAAAAGTTTAAAGTTTCTTTGCTGAAAGAAAGTTTTTGCGGCAGTTTATATTTAAAAGTCGCGAAAGTTGTTTCTCCGGGCTTGGTTTGCAGCCAATTCGCAAAAACTGTTTTTCCAAATTCGCGGGTTGTAATCGTTTGCGTAATTGGGTCAATATATTGTTGTTTTTCAGAATCGTTGATTAAAGAATCTGTGCGCCACTGCGGTTGAGTAGGTTCAAATTGTTCTGGTGTCGGCGGCTCAAACGTGCCTGTTGCAGACAAAAGTTTACTGCCATCTGGCACATAGACGCGCAAATAATCAACATTATTAACTTTGCCAGTAGTCGGATTTGTGCGGCTTATTGTTAAAGTATTGATTATTTCTCCGTTGGCCGCTATTTCAACGGATAATGTTGATTTTTGTTGAATCAGCGCGTCTGTTTTTTCGCCGCCGATATTTGTATTTACGATTTGCAAATAATCAGAGTCAGTTGTTTTCATCTGGCCTGTCCAATTGTATTTGTTCAAGATATTTTGAAAATCTTCATTTTGGAAATATAGCAAAATTTCTTTTTCGTTTAGTCCTTGTTTTATTAAGTTTGCCAAGGGCAAAAGTTTTGCTTCGCTAATTTGCGGCAATGTTTCCAGCAGTTTCTCTGCCAAATCTCCGATTATTTTTTTCGGGGCGTTTTTGTTGGCTTTGTCCAATGTGATTGTTTGCAGTTCGTCAACAAAGTTTGCGCCGGTAAATGCTGTTTTGTATTGCGGCAAAGAAAGCGGCCCGACAAAATCAACCAATTTTGCTGCCCACGAAGCATTGATCGCGATAACACCATCAACTGTCGGCCAGTTTGCTTCTTCCAAAAACCACGTCATTTTTCCTGCGCTTGTCGGGAAATCCGGGAACCAGTTTGAATCTTGAAATTCAAATCGCGGCTGGATCAATTGGAGCGGGTGAGGCGCGGCATAGGATTCTGTAATACTGCCTTGCAAAGCATAGCTTCCGCCGGACGGGATGTTAATATTCGCGATTTTGCCTTTGTCCACCTCAATCAAAGCAAAGCTGCCGATAAAACCGCCGGTTGGTCGAAGTTCATTATTGTTTTGGAAAACGACGAGGTAGCGCTGTTTGTGGTTTTTGCCAAGAGAGTCAATCAAATAATCAGCGCTGGCGTTAATATCCAATAAAATTGATTCGGCATTTTTAAGCCCGCTTGTTAGTTGCGCAAATTTTTCAGGGCTGGTTGAATTGCCAGATGCCGCGGTAACAAAATCGGGAGATATGTCAGCGAGCAATGTGTTTGCTTCGTTGACGAGCGGTAATATTTTTTTAGTTCGCGTGGTAATGAATTGCAATTTTTCAATCAGGGATTTGTTGTTTGTTGTTTGGTAAAAATCAGCGATTGCTTTGCTAAGTTGAATGCCGATTAAAGACAAATTTTCGCTGGCCGTGACAATGTTTTGCGCGTCTGCCATTGAGCTGTTGGCAAAACCGCCGATAGTTTTAATTAAAGAATTGATGCTGTTAAATTGTTGGTCAATTTTTATTAAATTGTTGGACGCTTTGAGAAATTGGACTTTGGCTGTGCTTGCCCCGCCCGCCTGTCCGGTAGGCAGGCCAGCGGCGGGGTTATTCATCAAGGAATCAACCGCCAACTGAAATTCGTTGTAAGTTGTTTGAGACAAAGCTGTTAAATCGTCACGCGTTGCTGACAATTTTTGGTAATAAGAAAATCCGCACAATGGCAAAACAATAAGCATGCAAAATGCTAAGCCTGCGACGATTAACCGCGGCGCGAGGTTGTATATTAAAATTAAATTTGATTGAAATGAAGTTGTAAATTGGTCGGAATAATTTTTATGGCGCCGCGGCGAAGAATTTTTTTGTTTTAATTTTAATGACGGCGCGCGCGTTCCCGCCGTTTCCGAACGGCGGGACAAGTTTTTATGTTGCGCGATGAATTGTTTAACTTCTTCTTTTTGCTTTTCATGCATCGCGCGTTTTTGTTTTTGCGCGCGCAAATCCAAAATATGAGGGGAGTGATGTGATTGTTGTTGCTGAATTGCCACGTTGTGGCGTGCCACTTCGTGGCGCTGCGCGGCGGAAGTTGTCATCCTGAGCTTGTCGAAGGAGACAGCGGGAGTGGATTCTGAAATATTTAAGTCTCGCAATATTTTATGATGAATATGCTGGTTGTGCGCTCCGTGTTTTGTCACGCCGTCCAGTTCGTGTTGCGCAATATGAAAAATATTTGCCACTTTTTTCGCCTGCCTCGCCGGCAGGTGGGCTGGTTTATTTGTTATTTTGCTTTTAGCTTTTGTTTTCATTTTATTGATTTATATGCTGCCAAAGTTTGTTCAGCGCATTTTTTCCAGCTGAATCTTTTTACATTTTCAAAACCTTTTTCAATTAACTTTTTGCGTAAATCCGCGTTAGATAACACTTTATAAAGTTGTTCGGCGATTTGTTCAACATTTGTTGGGTCAAAGAATTCTGCCGAGTCACCCAAAATTTCTGGCATTGAGGTTGTGTTTGTTGAAACAACAGGACAACCGCAAGCTTGCGCTTCAATTGCGATTAAGCCAAAACCTTCAATGAAAGAGGGAAGGCAGAAAACATCAGCAGTGTTGTATAAAATCGGCAGGTCAGAATCACTTATGTAACCGGGCGTGACAATGTCATTTTTAAACGCTGATTGGTCAATTGTTTCTTGAATTTTCGTGTAATGTAAATCTGCGCGGCCACCGATAACAAGTTGGTGCGGAATTTTATATTTTTCTTTCAGAATATTGAACGCACGCACCAATGATTCAATGTTTTTGTGGCCGCGCCAAACACCTACGAAAAATATAAACGGTTTTGTACCCTTGATTATATCACTATTTTCAATTGGTTTGAATCTTTCATCCACACCTTCGTAAATGACTTCAATTTTTTTCGGATTGACGCGCAAATATTTGACCAAATCGCGCTTTGTGCTTTGAGAAATCGTGATGACTTTGCGAGCTTTTGACAAAGTTGCTTTAAAAACAAGGCGATAGGCGAGTCTACGGACGATTGATTTCATTTTGTGTCCGGGAAAAAACAAAGGAGTAATGTCATGAATCGTGCAAATTGATTTTTTGGGATAAAGAATTGGAGAATTAAAATGCGGATAGTGGATTAAATCAAATTTTTCTTTGGCAAATTCAAATGGCAGTTTAAATTGTTCGGCATAGGAATAGTGCGGCGAATTGACTCTAATTTTGCGTACGCGATCCGTTGGCGCCGAGAATTTTGAGAATTCCGGTTCGGTCATGAATAAAATATATTCATTTTTCGCGTCCAGCTTAAAAAGTTCGTTGGTCAGTCGTTGAACATAAGTGCCGATTCCTGTGAATTTTTCATTGCCGTACATGCGGCAGTCAATGGCTATTTTCATAGATTGGGTGCTGGTAACTGGTAATTAGTAACTGGGGTTATTGTTGTTTATTGAGTTTATTAATCCATTAATTAGCCGTGCGGATTCTTCGCATTGCGCGGACAGTTTTTGGAGCGTTGGTTGATCTATGTATCTTAACGCTTCTGATAAAAATAAAAAGCTTTGGACTTCAGCTGCCGATGCTCTAGCCATATAATAAAATTTGATTTTGTCCTTGAAATGAAATCGTGCGAATCCTTCGGCAATATTTGCCATTATTGAAGCTGATGCTCGCCGCAATTGGTTTGTTATTCCAAAAAGTTCCTCTTTGGGGAAAGTTTTTGTTATATTGTAAATTTGCAGTGTCAGGTCGCGCGCTTTTTGCCATGCTTCCAACTCGTAAAAATTTTTGATTTTTTTGTTTTCCATAATATTACCAATTCCCAGTTACCAGTTCCTAGTTCCCAGCCCTAGTTACCGGTTACTAGTTACTAGCCCCCATCCCCAGTGTTATCCCACACCATCTGCCAAATAGATTTCAGCGTCTTTGCGATTGCAGGATCTTCAATGATGACCGCGGCATAAGGTTTACGGAACGAAATTAGCGAAACTTTATTGCTGTAAATGTTGATTTCGGTCTCAAAATCAATATTCGCGACAAGGCGCGTTTCGCGCAGTTGTTCTTTGTCTTTTGATTGAACAATTCGTCCCATTTTTCCATCTTTTGCGATGCAATAGAAGTGAGCGTTGTTTTTTACTCGCGTTTCCGCGGTCGGCCAGAGAAAGTCGGCCGGCAACGCCTCAAACATTTTTTCATAATCGCTGAACCCGTAAATCGGCTGGTTTGGCTGAGAATAATCGTTATATACCTGTTTTAATCCATCGAGTCCCTGATAGAATTTAACTTTTGGTTTTTTTGTTGGACGATTGAAAATGCTCAAAATTTCAGGCAAGGATTTTTTCACTTCATCAATTCGTTGTTGCGTTCGTTTAACGACCGTTTCCGGATTTTCCGCGACCAATAAAAGTTTTTTTCCCTCTTTAACTTCGGTGACAAGTCCGAGATTTTTTAATTCTTCGAGAAAATTATAAATGCTTGTGCGTTTAACTTTTGATTTTTGCGCCAACTCCTGAATTGTTGCGGAACCCAACTCAAGACAGGCGAGATATACTTTCGCTTGTTTTTCTTGTATTCCTAAATTTTGCAAAATCTTTAAGAGTGTCGCCATATTAACCCCAGTTACTAGTTACCAGTCCCTATCATAATCTGTCTATCTTTTAGACATTGTATCATATAAAAAATAAAGTGTCAAATTTGGCTAAATATGCATAAAATAATCGTTGGGCTTGCAATATGATAATTTGCTCTAGTCTAAATTATTGACAAAATAATTCTTCTCTGATAAAATGGTTTGTTCGGGAAAAGTGATCTTTGAAAATTAACAAAGGAGAAAGACATGGGAGCAGAAGGAGGACTTGTGGCGGCAGTGGCTGGTTTGGTGGCCGGTTCTTCGTGTGACGATGATGAAGCTGGCAGCGGTATGTCGGGAGAGTGGTCGGTGGACGAAGGCGAAGGATTTCTCAGCACAAAGTATTTTTTTAGACGTTTTGCCGAGGAAGATAGAAAGTGGATGGAGGCCGACCGGCAGCGTATAGCGAACGCGAGACATGAGGAATGGCTTGAGGAACTTTGTAACCGGCATCCCTTGGGAGGCTCAATAGTCGCAATTCTTGAAATAACATTTATTTTACTGCTGTGCCTTATAATGATAGCTCCCTTTCTTGCCATGCTGTGGCTGTTATTGCAACCATTTCTAGAAGCGTTTGGAGTTGTTTCGGGTCAGTTTTCCTTTAAAGCACTCCTTAACTGGATCAGGCCGCCTTGCTAGACGCGTGTTCAAAAACCGCCGACTTGTAAGCAATCAACAATTCATCGCGCCCCGCCGCTCACCATCGGCGGGGCCTCACTCACGCAAATCAAAAGATGGTTTTCGGGAGCGAGGCTTGCCCTGAACCGACCCCGACTTGGCGGGGTCTGGTTTAGGGGGTGTTCATTTCACTTAAACGAGGAGGCGAACATCCCGCCATTCTTGGAGGAGTTCAAATAAGGACGTAACGCAAAAGAGACAATCAACGAATTGTCTCTCTTTTTTCGGTCGCGGTTCTCTTTTAAAGTTTTTTTGAAGTGATTATGAATTGTAAGTCGTATCTGACCGGCGCTCAATGGTTAAAATTTTAATGGTTTCTTCCGTTTTATTGAATATTACCCTGATTGTTCCTTTCCGAACACGATAAACATCATTTTTCCCTTTAAGTTTTAAAATATCAAGATTCAAAAAATCGCTTCTGTTTAGTTTTTCTAGAATTTTTTTCAGCTCCAATCTTTCTTTGGGCGACAATTTTTTCAATGCCTTAGCGATTTTGTCCATAAAAGGTGGCTAGAGTCTTTTCAATAAATCATTGATATCCACGCCGCCGCGTTGGAGTTTGGTAAAATCAATAACTTCTTCCCACGCGCCGGCATTCACAGGCGAAATTTTAAAAATAGGCTGCGCTCGCCGCGTGACGATTATTGATTCGCCGGCTTTTACTTTTTGGTAGTAGCTGTCCAAATTTTGTCTGAACTCTTTTAGATTTACTTGATTCATATATGTTAACGTTAAGATTATCTTAATCGTATCTTATGTTTATCTTTGTGTCAAATTTAGGGTTGTTGAATACAGATACCCTCGATTTGACCAAAAGATTTTTTACAGGCTATACTGGTTGCAGAAAATAACGAAAAAATAATATGAAAAAGCAAGAGCCAACAATTAAGGACGTGATGTCCAGCTTAGACGTTGTTCATAAGGAATTATGTGGGCTGAATAATAGATTTACAGGGCTAGAAGAAACAGTGGGACAGACAAAAGAGGATATAACAGAAATGCGGGGTGATATAACAGAAATACGAGGAGATATAACGGGAATGAAAGGTGATATAACAGAAATGAAGGACGATATTACCTACCTAAAACGTGGAGTTGCCGAAGTTAATGTTAAGATTGATAGATTGCAAGAAGACGTGATTGAGATGGGTGGCGCAATGACATTGTTTGCGCAGAATGTTGACGAGCGATTTGTCAAGGTTGACGAAGAATTCAAAGAAATGCACAAAGAATTATCAACACGATCGTCTCGCGTACTTGTTGTATAGTTAAAGTTTATTGAAGATATTGAGCAATTGCTGCGCCGCTGATTGCCAAGAGAATTTCGCGGCTTGCGAGAGCCCGGAGTTTATTAAATGTCGTTGTTGTTGGTCATTCCCTGCTAAGGCCGTCAGCGCCGCGACGAGGTCATTGATATTATTTGGGTCAATATACGTCGCGGCGCTTTCACAAATTTCCGGCAAAGACGAAGCATGCGAAGTGATTACCGGTTTGCCGCATGCCATGGCCTCAAGAACAGGGAATCCAAAACCTTCGTAAAGCGACGGATAAACAAACATTTCAGCAAGATTATATAAATATGGCTTGTCTTCGGGCGAAACATAATCAACAAGTTTTATCATGTCGCGAAATGGCGACTTTCTGATTTGTTTGTTGATTTTGTCAAATCGCCAGCCATGCTTTCCAGCCAGCACAAGCGAATAATTTTTGTGAGTTGCGGATTTTTTAAAAAGTTCAAACGCGGAAATCAAGGTCGCAATGTTTTTGCGCGGCTCAATTGTCCCGAGATATAAAATGAATTTTTGCGGAAGTTGGTATTTATTTTTGATTCGCTTGGCAGTCGGTGTTTCTTGAAGATTGGGCTGAAAAACTGGCGCGATTCCAGAATAGATTGTGGTGATTTGTTGTTCTGGAATATTGTAAATTTTCGTTAAATCGCGTTTTGTATTTTCCGAAACCGCGATTATTTTTTTTGCTCGTTGAAATGTCTGCCGCGCGTTAATCAGCCAATGCCACGCGCGGCTTTTTGGCGAAAAACATTTTTTTAGGAACACGAAAGTCAAATCGTGGGCTGTGATTATGTATGGGCAAGCAGTTGCAATGAAATTTATATTCGGAAAAAAGAAAAAATCAACCTTGACGTTGAATTTTTTGTTGATCAAGCGATCCAATTTTGGCAATTTGAATAATAAAATCAATACGTTTAGTAGTTTGTTGGGAAAATTGAAATTGCAATAATGAACATTGTCGCCGATGAATTTTGGCCCGCCTCCGTCCCGCCAGCGGCGGGACTCCGGCGTGGCAAGCTGATTTTTTTTGTAGGAATTGTAAAAAAGATAGTATTGATTTTGTTTGTCTATGCTAAAAAGTTGCGATAACAAATTGAAAGTGTATTCGCCGACGCCGGTTAATTGTTTGTCTATCAGACAGCGGACATCAATTGCGATGTTCATAAGAATTCCATTTGCTATCTATTAAATTTTTGATTTTGGACTTAAAGTTATCTTTGTCCCAATGCAATGCGTGCTCGCGGATTTTTTGCGGGTCAAAGTTTTCCGGTTTGAACCGTAGAATCGCGTCAGCTAAATCTTCCCAACATTGCTCGTTAAAGAACATTCCGGTTTGACCCTCAATTACTGTTTCCTTTGCTCCGCCTGCGCGCAATGCTATTACCGGTCTGCCACTGGCCATTGCTTCAACCGCAGTGATTCCAAAATCTTCAACTTGCGGATTGATAAATGCCAGAGCATGACTGTACAAATTCGGCTTGTCTTTGTCGCTGATTTGCCCGAGAAATTCAATGTTTGGTTTTGCCATTTCGCGGAGTTTATTAAGCTCTGGACCGGTGCCAAAAATTTTAAGTTCCATGTTTAGCCGATTGAATGCGGTGACGATAATGTCAAAACGTTTGTAGCTCACAAGCCTGCCTCCGGCCAAATAATAGCCGTCATTTTTTGTTGAAATGTGGAATTTACTGGTATCAACCGGCGGATGAATAACTTCGCTTGGCCGGTTGTAAAAATGCGCGATTCTGCGCTGAACTTCGTGAGAATTCGCAATAAAATAATTGACGCGGCTGGCGGCTAAACGATCCCATTGCCGCAGCCGCGTCAAAATAATCGGAAGGATTTTTTTTATTAGTTTGTTTGTTTTTAATTCCTTGACGTACGAATGATAATCAAGCCAAAGAAATCGTGGCGGTGTGTGGCAGTAGCAAATGTGCAGAGTGTTTGGTTGCGTGATTACGCCTTTCGCGAAAATGGATGAGCTGGAAATAACAATGTCAAAGTTTTTTAAATCATGATGCTCCGTCGCAGTAGGCATCAATGGAAGCAACCATTGGAATTTGTCCTTGTTGCGCGTGAGTTTTTGCAAAAAAGAAGTATGAATTTTGTTTGCGCTCTGGAATGTCGCAGGGTCATGCACTAACGTAAAAATAGGCGCTTCTGGATAAAGCTCTGCCATTGCTTCTAAAACTTTTTCCGCCCCCCCCTTTTGCGTTAGATGATCGTGAACCAGGGCGATTTTCATATTTAAGCTACACGTTGGATTTTCTTGTCAAAATTACCCACGGGGTTTTTAGCATTATCCAAAAGTCTAATTTCAGAGACCAGTTTTCAATATAGTATGTGTCTAATTTTACCTCGTCATCAAAGTTTAAATCGCTTCTTCCTGAAATTTGCGCCATGCCAGTGACGCCGGGTTTTATGTCCAAAACGCGCTTGTGCGCTTTTTCGTACTTTTCAACTTCGCGAGGTTGGTGCGGTCGCGGTCCGACAAGGCTCATGTTGCCAATCCAAACATTGAAAAATTGCGGAAGTTCGTCGAGCGAGGTTCGCTCAAGAAAGCGCCCAAAATGCGTTCTTCGCGGATCATTCAGAACTTTATAAAGAGGCCCTTTTCGTTCAGATTGTTTTTTGACCAATTCTTTTTCATATTCAAGCACGGCTTTTTGATCCGTATATTTTGCGAATTGTTTGCCGGTGCAATATTTTGTGTACATTGATCGGAATTTGTAAACGTTAAAATTGCCATGTGGTCCAACGCGTTCGTTTTTGTAAATCGCAGGCCCCCAATTTTCCAGTTTGATTAAAATTGCGATTATTAGAAGGATAGGGGATAAAACAATTATTAAAATAGTTGAGATGATAAAATCCACAAACCGCTTGGCGATTCTGCCCCAGCCATCCAGTTTTGTTTTTTTGATTTCCACAACAGGAACACCAGCCACGATTTCAACGCCAATGTTGGTCGCGCGCGATTCAAAATTACCGGCCGCGAATTTGAAAGTCGCATTGTATTCATTCGCCAAATTAATTAATTCAATGGATTTCGCGCGCGACAATGTTGAATCAGCTTGTATGATTTCATCAATGTTGCCGCGGTCTTCCAAAAGCTTTTTGAGATCAGCGATCGTTTCGGGTGTCACGTCTTTTATGTGAGATATGACTCTAAAGCCCCAATTTTTTTGTTTTTTAAAAGTTGAAATCAATAATTCTGTATTGCTATCAGCGCCAACGATGATTACTCTGCGGACGCCAAAGTTTTTTCTGTATAGAAAATTTTGCAGTTTGCGCAAAATCGCGCGTTCAATGGTTATCAATAAAATGCTTAGAATCCATGCGAATAAAATAATAAAGCGCGAGGAAAAAAGCTCGCGCACAAAAAACATGTAGATAATTGTGGCTGACATGCCGGCAGAGCAGGCGACTATTATTTTTGCGAAGTCATTAATAAATCTCTCGCGTTTGAAATTGTACAAGCCCGCAAACGCGAAAAGTATAATCCAGCACGCGGCGGTGATGCTGATGACGGTCAGATATTTTTCAAATGATAAATCAAAAATAACCGGCCGAATATCTTGGACAGATTGTTCATAACGAATAAAATATGACGCGATTGCCGCGAAAAATAATGTTAGATAATCAAAAGGAATTTTTAGCGCGGCAAATGTTAAATCAGAACGATTAATCATAGTTTGACATTTGATATTTGCGCCATAGGCGCATCCGCCATGGGCGGAGTTCTTTACAAGCGAGTAAGCCGGATTTTGTTTTATCCGCAATCTATCTGGGCTCAACATTGCTGTTGGGCTCGAGCGGGCTACCAAATTTGCCCTTGCACTCAAGTAAGGGTTTAGCTCCGACGCCCTTGCGGGGTCGGAGTTCCGACTTTTACGTCGGAACCGTTTCACTCTCGTTTTTCAACGAGAAAATTCCTTGCGGAATCCCTCGGCCTCGCGGCCTCGGGCGTTTCTGTTCGCACCTCTACCTCACGGTTGATGGGGATTACCCACTACTAGTTTCGCTCGAAGCGAAAGAGTGTCCGGACTTTCCTCCCTTCTTCGTCAAGGATTCGAAGGGCAAGCCCCTCAAACTTGGGAAAAAGAGTTGCGGTTCTGCTTGTAAAGAACAGATAAAGTATAGCACGATTATAAAAACTTGACAATAAACATAAATATGATAAAATGCAATGTGACTTTAATAAGAGGAGGCAAGAATGACAAGCGACGTGCAACGGCAAGAAATCCTTGTCGCGGAAAGAGGCAAGCCATCTTGGCTGTCCTTTGGCGAGCGGTTGAAAGAGTTGATAGCTGATCCGCCGGAAGGTCAGCTGATGCTGCGGATTCAGATGCCCGGAGAAACACGGATGACCGTCGGTTTTGAGCCAGAGGAATGTTTTGTGATAGAGAGCGGATTCATAATCCTTAAAGTACTCAACCATGGAATAATTGATTTGGTTGAAGCAGTAGGAAAAGTGAGCGAAGAAACCGAGCAGGTTGCGTGGCGGCTGAATGATAAGGAGAGTGGAGATGAGCTGTATGTGACAGAAATCGCAGTAGTAAGGATGTGCTAAATCGCATATTTGTTGGGACTGTTAAAAACAGTTCCAATTTTTTATAGCCCGGCGGCTTGTTTAACTTTAAGCATTTTAACTTGTGCGATTTTTCTCGCGCGTTCCGCTCCATTTGCCAAAACTTTTTCAACATCAGCATCAGAAATGGAATTATATTTTTCCTGAATCGGCGCTAAAAATTCCACGATTTTTTCTGCCAAGTCCTTTTTGAAATCGCCATAACCTTTGCCACTAAAATCTTTTTCAATTTGTTCAATGGATTTGCCTGTCGTTAAATGGTATATGGTAATCAAATTTTCCAATGCCGGTTTTTCAGACGTAAATTTTATTTCTGCGCCAGAATCGGTGACTGCCTTTTTGATTTTTTTGCGAATCAAATCAGGTGTGTCTGTCATCGCGATGTAATTGTATTCAGTCGGCGCTGATTTGCTCATTTTTTTCATCGGGTCGTCCAATCCTTTTAGCCGCGCTGAAACTTTGTTGATCAATGCTTCTGGAATTTTCAAAACATCGCCATATTGATTGTTGAATTTTTTCGCGATAGTTCTTGTTAATTCAACGTGTTGCGCCTGATCTTCGCCAACAGGCACCAAGTCAGTGTCATAAAGCAAAATGTCCGCCGCCATCAGGCATGGGTAGGTGAAAAGTCCTGCGTTTATATTTTCTTTGTGTTGCTCGGATTTGTCTTTAAATTGTGTCATGCGTTCAAGTTCTGAAATCGGCGTCACGCAATTTAACAACCAGCCAAGTTCAACGTGTTCATGCACATCAGATTGTTTGAAAATTATATTTTTTACAGGATCAAGCCCGACTGCTAAATAAAGCTTTGTTAAATTTAAAATGTTACGGTGCAAAATTTCAGGTTCCTGAAAAACCG
Source organism: Candidatus Falkowiibacteriota bacterium (assembly GCA_043798985.1). GTDB lineage: Bacteria > Patescibacteriota > Patescibacteriia > UBA11705 > JACRDX01 > JACRDX01. Next base: position 67,097 of record JAZDOE010000001.1, read on the forward strand.
TTAGCGCGTGCAGATCAGCAATGAAAAAAAGGCATTCGTATTCTTTTTGCAATGGTAGCCAGTTGTGGATCGCGCCAAAGTAATTGCCAAGATGGATGATTCCCGTTGGCTGGATTCCGGATAAAGTTCGTTTCATAATCGTTTAAATTGTTATTTTGCGTAGTTTTATTGTAGCAAAATGGCTGAATTAGGCAAGGAATAAAAAACAACCCCAATTGAATATCGGGGTTGTTATCTACAAGCTACCTGCCTACAAGCTTCTTAAACCTCAATCACCACCGGCAAAACCATTGGTCTGCGTTTGGTTTTTTTGTACAAGAACGACCCAACTTGCTCGCGCAATTTGTTTTTGATGTCATTGGAATCTGCCGGCGAATCTGGATTTTTATCTATGCAGATTTTTTTGACCAACCTGCGCGCTTCTTCAATCAGCTTTTTATTTTCTTTCAAATAAACAAACCCGCGGGAAATAATATCAGGGCTACCAATCAACTCGCCGGTGCGGCGTTTGACAGTCGCGATGACGACGAACATGCCATCTTCAGACATCATTCTGCGATCGCGCAAAACAATGTTTGAAACATCGCCCACGCCAAGCCCGTCAACCATGATGTATTCGGTCGGAATCTGCTGCTTTGTTAGTCTTCCAACAACTTCGTCTTTTCCGTGTTTGAAAAATTCAATTACTTGACCATTGGTTGCCACGAAAATGTTTTGTTCTGGGATGCCGACTTTTTTTGCCAAATTCGCGTGCGCCTCAAGCATAAAGCGGTTTGCTTCAACTGGAATGAAATACATTGGCTTAATCAGGCGTAGCATCAGTTTTAAATCTTCTTGCTTCGCGTGTCCGCCAGCGTGAATATCCATCATTTTGTAATGGAAAACCTTGGCGCCCAGTTTGCAAAAAGTGTCTTTCAATGACTGAATCGTTCTTTCATTGCCAGGCACGACTGACGATGAAAATATGATTGTGTCGTTGCGGTTGATATTCAAAAATTTATGTTCATTATTTGCAATGCGCGAGAGGACGGCATTTTCTTCGCCTTGAGCGCCGGTTCCGACAACCACTAATCTGTTTGCTGGTAATCGTTTTGCTTCATCTTCTTCAACAAGCGTTCCGGGCTTAATTTTCAAATATCCGGCGCCATGCGCGGTTTCAACATTGTTTTTCATACTGCGGCCGTCAAGGTAGACTCTTCTGTTAAATTTTGTCGCCATGTCTATTATCTGTTGCACGCGGTTGATCAGAGAGGCAAATGTTCCGACAATGATTTTGCCCTGCGCGTGAGCGAATATTTTTTCAATGTCTTCTCCAATGTCACCTTCGGAAATTTGATGACCGGCCGAATCAGCGTCAGTGCTGTCTGACATCAAAGCCAAAACTCCGCGGCTGCCAATCATCGCGATGTGCGTTAAATCAATTGGTTTGTCATTCACAGGCGAAAAATCAATTTTAAAATCGCCTGTATGCACGACCGTTCCAACCGGAGTTGTCACAGCGACGCCCATGCTGTCTGGGATGTTGTGATTCACGCGGAAAAATTCAATGCTGAATTTGCCAAGCTGTAGTTGTTCTTTATCAGGGTTTACCAACTGAATTGGCAGTTTATTTTTTCTGTCAAATTCCTCGTGCCGTTTGTTTAAAATGGCCGCGGTTAAAGGAGCGGTGTAAATTGTTGGATATCCAAGCTTTGGAATCAAGTGGGAGACTCCGCCGATGTGGTCATAGTGCCCGTGCGTTATAATCACGCCGCGGATATTTTTTTCTTTGCCGCGAAAATATGAAATGTCATTGATAATGTAGTCAATGCCAGGCATGTCTTCTTCTGGAAATTGCAGACCCATGTCAATGACGATAATGTCATTGCAATATTCCAGTACTGTCATGTTTCGTCCGACTTCTTCTAGCCCGCCAAGAACCATTATTTTTAAAACTGGTCCTGTTGGCATCAGCGCGGTAGCGGTCCCGCCAACGGCGCGGGCAACGGCCGGGCGTCGCGTTGCGAACCTTCGTCTAATGAATTTTTTTTGTGTTCTTTTTTGTTGTTCCATAAGTGTAAAAATTCTAATATCGAATATCGAAATACGAAACAAATTAGAAATCAGAATGTTCCAATCAATATTGAATCATTGTGATTTCGTGCTTCGTGTTTGTTTCGGGTTTCGGATTTCGTATTTTTTATTAAAGTTCTCTTTTTACATGAACGTGCCAATCGGCTACGTTTGAGAATCTGTTTGCCGGCGAAATGATGTTTTCAACATCAAAGCCAAGCAGTTTTTTATTCTGCGGATAAGTATAAGTTGGAGAAAATAGGAAAATTGCAGGTACGTCGTTTGTTAAAATCTGCTGGAATGCCGCATATTTTGCTGCGCGCGTTTTTGGATCAATTGTTTTGCGCGCGTCTTCCAAAAGTTTGTCGGCCGTTGGATTTTGATACAAAGATAAATTTAAGCCCGGGTATTTTGCTTGCGAAGAATGCCAAAACGGATATGGATCAGGATCAAAGCTGGATATTTCGGCGTAGAGCAAAATTTCATAATCTTGATTCTTGATTTTTTCAAACAGATCAGCAGCGTTTAAAATTTCTAAGTCGGTTTTTATGCCGAGCGCTTGCCAAGAATTTTTTATTAATTCAGCTGTCGCGATATTTTCCGGCTGGTTGATTGTCGTTATGACAAAATTCATGTATTGTTTGTTTTTTGAGCGAACCTGAAACGGATATTTTTCGTCAATCTTTTTGTAATCTGCCAATTTCCAGCCCATTTCGTTAAGTCCGTTTTTTACGGCAGTTAGGTTGTATTCGTATTTTTTGGCAATTGATTCTGGCTGGCTAAAGAACAGCGGACCATCTATTGCCACTGCTTCGCCGTTGAGAATATCATTGATAATTTTATTTTTATCAATTGTCTGCGCTAGAAGCTGGCGGATTTTTGGGTAGCCAAGCAACGGCGCTTTTTGTGCGTTTAAAAATAACGCTGTATATTGCGGCAGCCGGAGTTGATGGAAATTAAGAGCATTATGGCTGGTTAGTTTATCTTCAAAATATTTTGGCAGATAGCTGATGCCGTCCACGTTTTTGTTGTTTAGGGCTTCAATTGTTTGGTCGTAAGAGCCGTAAAATTTAAAGTGTATGGCATTAAGGTGCGGCGCGGCGGTGTAAAAATTTTTAAAGGACGCGACAGTGAATTTAATTATTGTTCTGTTCGCGTCTTTTTCCGCGCCGCCAAATTTGAACGGCCCGGATCCGATTGGTTCCAAATTATATTTGCTTGTAAAAAATTCCTGCGCCGGAATATTTTGCCAAATATGTTTTGGCAAAATGCCGAATGTTAGGCTTTCCAAAAATGGAGCGTATGGATCGTTTAATATCAGGCGCAGAGAATAATCATTTATTTTTTCCGCCTTAACATTGTTCAATCCAAAATACAGCGGACTTTTCGCGTTCGGATCTTTGATTTTTTCTATTGTGAACAACACGTCATCAGCCGTCACTTTTTGCCCATCATGCCAAAGTGCGTTTTGTTTCAAGTAAATGGTGTAGGTTTTCTGGTCAGCGCTGATTTCATAGTTGTCAGCAATATCCGGCACAATGCCTTTGGCAGGGTCGTATCGGAAAAGTCCAGAAAAAATCAAAGAACAAATGTCAGCGTCAGCTTCATTATTGGGGCAGAGCACTGGATTGATATATTGAAGTCTGCCGACGATTCCTTCTGTGTAGTCTCCGCCATCAGCCGGCACCAATGTTGAGTATTGCAAATAAAGGCTTGCGAGCAAACCAATCGCGCTTACAAAAATGAAAAACGTGAAAATTCCGACAATTGTTTTTTCAATTGGCGTTAATGTTTTTTTAAAGTATTTTAATTGTCGCCACTTTGGTAATGCTCTGCGTTTTTTTGTCACGATTGATTGAACCAATCGCAAGTCGTGCTGATCAGATATTTTTTTAAATCTGATAGGGTCGCGCCGTTGCCTGCCCGCTGACGCGGGACGCGGCCAGGGCGAGATTTTTTTGAGCTTTGTCCGAAGTGCCGTTAAGAAAGTTGTAAAAGACACAATAGAAGAAAAATCGAAATTCGGATTTCGAGTTTAGTAAAGAATAAGACTCGCGATGGCAAGTCCTACGAAGAGTATAAATAAAACGACGCTAAAGATTGTAAGAAATTTTTCTATTCCGCGTTTTGTTCTGTAGACAGCGCTTGAACCGCCAAATATGCCGGAAAGTCCTGATCCGCGCCCTTGCAACAAAATGCTGACCATCAGCAAAATAGCGATAACAACTTCCGCGATAAGAATAATATTTTTCATAAGACTGTGGGTAGTGTAGCATTCTATTTTGTTGTTGTCAATGTATATGGTAAAATAGAAACATGGTGGAACAACGAATAACAAAAAGGCGAAAATGGCCGTGGGTTGTGGCGGTTGTTGTAGTAGTTTTGCTGATTGTGGCTGGCGTGTTTATTGGCCGCTGGTATTTTTATTTTAAAGCGCATCCAGAAGAAGCGGCAAAATTGCTTGGCTATGCGACAAGCGAAGATATGGAGGCGCTGAAAGCGGTTTTGTTAAACAAACAAAGTCCGCAATGGGGCGCTGAAAAACCAATAATAACTATCGTTGAATTTGGGGATTTTCGCTGTCCGCAGTGCTACAAAGAATTTTTTGTTTTGCGGCCACTGCTGATTAAATATCAGGACAAGATTCGTTTTTATTGGAGAGATTACCCGGCAGTGGCAGAGGAGTCTTTGACGTTTGCTTTGGCAGGGCGGTGCAGTCAGGAGCAGGGAAAATTTTTGCAGTTTCACGATAAACTTTTTCAAAAGCAAAGTGAGTTGAAAACTACAGATTTGGTTAAAATAGCTCAGCAGGTTGGGCTAAACAGTTTTTCGTTTTCGCAGTGTTTAGAGAAAAAGTTAAAATTGGGATTGATCAACAATGACATTAAAGACGCGGAAACATTGGGAATAAAGGGCACGCCGACATTGTTTATTAACAATCAGAAAATAAGTGGCGCAGGGCCGGCCGATGTTTTGGAAAAAATTATTTTGGATATTTTAAATAAATATGAAAACAGTCAGACAGCGAATAAATAAAATATTTTTCGCCGGCGCCGCGTTATCTTTGGCAATTGGATTTTTATTTGCCCCGTATTTTTTTGTTGATGCTGGATTTTTTGACAAAGCAACTGACGCTACGTTAGGTGCGGATTTTGGTTGTGCAGACTTAAGTTATACATACGCGGGAGAAAATTATTGCGTATCTGGTTGCACGGATAATGCTGATTGTAGCGCTGGTGAAATGTGCGTTGTGACGAAAGGTGCCAAAAATGTTAATCTTGCCAATAAAACCACTCATTATAAAGCAGAGGGTGTCTGCGTAACGATTGCGACTGCACCAGCATTGTGTTTAACTGATGCGGATTGCAAAGCAAAAGGCGCGGATAAATGCGCTCCTGTAAGCCCGCCACAATGGAATGCTGCTGGTATTTTCGCAGACGCGGTATGTGCGCAAGGCGCGGCAGACCCGATTGGATGCTGTACGACAAATGATGGAACGTCTGTTGATAACACATACGGTGATTGTTTGACGTTGAGTGGAGGCGATCCAGCCTCAATGTTGTGGACAGCTGGAAGTTGTTCCAAACCTGCTGGCGCCGGCTCAAAGCCGGCTGGAACTTGTAAAAGCAATGCTGATTGTTTAAATAA
>JAZDOE010000019.1:0-2491 GCA_043798985.1 Candidatus Falkowiibacteriota bacterium
ATTACCAATCTCTTATTATCAATTTTATTTTGAAGGCGGCATAAAAAGCTATGTCTTCCACTTAAATCAAAACAACGAGCCAAAACACGAAAATATTTTTTACATAGAAAAACAGGTGGAAAAGGTCTTTGTTGAAATCGCTTTGCAATACACGGACAGCTATTCTGAATCGCTGTACGCGTTCGCGAACAACATCATCAACCCAGAAGGCGGCATGCATGTGGCTGGTTTTCGCACCGCGATTACTCGCACTTTGAATAATTACGCGCGTAATAAAAGTATTTTAAAAGAAAAAGACCCGAATCTGACAGGCGAAGACGTGCGCGAGGGTCTAACAGCGATTATTTCCGTGAAAATTCCAGACCCGCAATTTGAAGGCCAAACAAAAGCCAAGCTTGGCAATCCGGAAGTTAAGCCGGCAGTTGATGCTGTGCTGAACGACGCCATGACTATCTTTTTGGAAGAACATCCGCGCGATGCAGAAGGCATTTTAGGCAAATGCATTTTAGCCGCCAAGGCAAGAAATGCCGCGCGCATAGCGCGTGAGACAGTGTTGAGAAAAGGCGCGCTTGAGGGCTTTACTCTGCCAGGCAAGCTTGCCGATTGTTCCACTCGCGACGCAAGCATTTCTGAATTATATATTGTGGAGGGCGATAGTGCCGGTGGCTGTTGGGATGGAAACACAAAGGTGGCGCTCGCGGATGGACGCAATCTTTCATTTATTGAATTGACGCAAGAATGGAAAAACAAAAAAATAAATTACTGCTATACAATTAAAAACAACGGCGACATCGGCGTAGAAAAAATTCTCAATCCGCGCATTACGAAAAAAAACACAGTGGTTATTAAAGTCATCTTGGACAACAGCGAAGAACTAATCTGCACGCCTGACCACAAATTTATGTTGCGTAATGGCACATTCACGCAAGCCAAAAATTTGCAACCACAAATGAGCTTAATGCCTTTATACAAAAAACTTTCTACAAAAGAAGGCAGAATCACTATTGAAGGATACGAAATGGTGCTAAATCCCGCCACACACCAGTGGATCTTTACGCATTTGTTGGCCGACAAATACAATTTAGAGGATGGGATATATAATTTAACAGCCGGCGAACACAAGCACCATATTGATTTCAACAAACTCAACAACAACCCGGAAAACGTAGTCAGAATACCAAAAGAAATCCACCTTGATATTCACCGCCAACATGCCGACAAGACACTTCATACGCCGGAGGCAATTGCCAAATGCAATGCCATTAAACGCTCGTCAGCTTACCGACAAAAAATTTCAATAACAATGAAAAAATTGTCCGAGATGCTAAGCGCACGAGCGAAAAAACAATGGGATGATCCGGCATACAAAAAATTCATGACTAAAAAATTCATGGACTTCTACCAAACTAATGAGGAATACAGGATAAAAAACAACCAATCATTAAATCAGGCGCAAAAAAAATACTGGGCCAACGTAGAAAATCGTAAAATACAAGCAGAACGAGTCAAAAACTTCTTTGCGAGCCACCCAGAACTAAAAACACATCTCGCGCAAAAAGCTACGCAAGAATGGCAAAATAAACAACTTTTAGAATGGAGAAAAGAGACGACCAAAAAACAATGGACTGATAACTTCAGACAAAAAAGAAAAATCGCCTATAATAAAACCTACTTAAATTCCTCGCTTGCGTTTGCTAAAAATATATACACAAAATTCGGTAATCTTGCCGCATACGACGAAGAACGGGCATCACTGTCAAAAAGAAACACAAACTTACTAAAATTAGAGACACTGCTCAATCGTTTTTTTGCCGGCAACGAAACCCATTTAACTGAAGCCGTCGCCAATTACAACCACAAAATCATCCGAATTGAACGAGTCGCTAAGAAAATAGATGTGTATGACATAGAGGTGCCCCACACGCATAATTTTGCTTTGACTTCCGGTGTATTTGTGCATAACAGCGCGAAACAAGGTCGCGACCGCCACACACAGGCAATTCTCCCGCTTCGTGGAAAAGTGCTGAACGTTGAACGCGCGCGTTTGGACAAAATTTTGACAAACAACGAACTCAAATCGCTCATCATCGCCATGGGGACAAACATCGGCGAGCAGTTTGATATTACAAAACTAAGATACAACAGAATTATCATCATGACTGATGCGGATGTTGATGGCTCGCATATCCGCACCTTGCTTTTGACATTATTCTTCCGCTATTTCCCGGACTTGCTCACCCAAGGCCACATTTTCATTGCCCAGCCGCCGCTATTCTCTATCAGACAAGGCAAAGAAGTTGAGTGGATATATAATGAAGCAAAATTGGAAGAGTTTAAGAAAAAAATGAAGATAACTGACGAGGACCTGACAGCAGTGGCCGAAGAAGCGGCCGCGAGCAACGAAGCAAAGGAAAAAAATGAAACAAAAGAAAAAGTTGTAAGCAGGGGCAAATTTGTAATCCAGCGCTACAAAGGTCTTGGTGAAATGAAC
>JAZDOE010000017.1:0-11530 GCA_043798985.1 Candidatus Falkowiibacteriota bacterium
AATGTTGGCGATTTACGCAGTCCCGGTTTTCGCTGGTCCTCCTGTTCCGCCGGTAGCAGGTTTAGACGTTGGGTTAGGTTCTATTAAAACAACTGGTTTGGGGCAAACAGATTTGCGCACGGGTATTGGTGGAATTATTAAAGTAGCGCTAAGCTTCCTTGGCGTAATCGCGATTGTCATTGTGTTAATCGGCGGATTTAAGTATATGACTGCTGGCGGCAAAGATGACAAAACAAAAGACGCAAAAAACTGGATTATTTCGGGTATTATTGGAATCGCGATCATTTTGTCAGCATACGCGATAACAACGTTTGTTATTGAGAAATTGGTTGGTGCGACTGGCGGGGTATTGGCTGACTAATATTAAGCGCGCTCTATGAAAATGATGTTGCGAACCATGCTCATTATGTTTTGTTTAGTTGTTTTAGCGCAACCTTTAATCGCATTGGCAAAAAGTAGTTATTTTACAGAGAAGGCAACGGAGTATACACTTAAAGAAGGGTTGGAAACAGCAGGAAAAGGGGTCTTTGCCACGAGTAATGAAAAAACTTTGCCAGAGCGAATTGGCCAGGTAATTCAGTATCTCTTGTCTTTGGTTGGCGTGATATTTTTAGTAATGATTGTCATGGGCGGAATAATGTGGATGACTGGTGGCGACAGTCCGCAGGTAAAAAAAGCACAACAGCGGATTGCGAACGCTGTAATCGGTTTGATAATTACATTGCTCGCGTATGTTGTTGTAAGTTTCGTGATAACTGAAATAACGAAATTGACAGAGGTTCCTGCCGCGCCAGTAGTGCCACCTGCCGCTCCGGCAACGCCGGCAAAATAATAATTATGGCAAGAAAAACAATAAAAATTTTAGTGATAGCAATTTGTCTGTTGTTTTGCGCGAATCAAGCGCTGGCAATTACTTCTGCCGCGACAGGATTGGATGCCACTGCTGGCGCGGCAACATTAAAAGTGACAAAAACCGTTCCGCAGTTGGTTGGATATTTTATAAATATTTTGCTCGGATTGTTAGGTTTGGTTTTGTTGGTGATTGTTGTGTACGCGGGTATTTTGTGGATGACTGCTGGCGGCAATCCAAAACAAGTTGAAAAAGCGCGCGACTGGATGATAAATGGCAGTATTGGTTTGATTGTTTGCGTTTTGGCGTTCGCGATTTCTACTTTCATAGTTAGTCAAGTTGAAAAGTTGACTTCTGGCCCTACGCCATAACATATGAATAAATATTTAAAAATTTTTGCGGCATTGGCAATGATGTTTATTGTCGCGCAATATTGTTTTGCCGTTGATTTATCAACCAACTTGGGCGCGGCAGGAGTAGAAATGGGCGATACATCTACTACTGGAACGGAGTTGCCGGCGAAAATTGGCGCAGTCTTAAAAATAGTCATCGGCATTTTGGGAATTATTCTGGCAATTTTGATTGTTTACGCTGGTGTGCAGTGGATGACTGCTGGCGGTGATCCGGGCGCTGTTAAAAAAGCGAGAGAGCATATTGTGAATGGCGTGATTGGTTTGATAATTTGCTTGCTGGCATACGCGCTTACGCAGTTTATCGTCACTCAAATTGAAACGAACGTTCTAAAGCCTAAATAAAAAATTGAGTTTATGAAAAAGGGTTTGACTATTTTAGGAATTTTGCTTTTTATTGCTTGTGGAATTTTACCAGTGGCGCATTTTGTTTTTGCTGCGGATGATACTAAAACGCCGATTGGGTTGTTAGGAGCAAATTTGACTGATGTTGGAACGGGACTTGGAGATACATCAAAGGGCACAGAACTGCCGCAAAGAATCGGCGCTATTCTAAAAGTAGCTGTTGGTGTCCTTGGCGTTGTGCTTACTTGTTTAATAATTTACGGTGGGTTTTTATGGATGACTGCTGGCGGCGATCCTGGGCAAGTGAAAAAAGCCAAGGGTTATATTACGGATGCGATTATTGGTTTGATTATTTGTATTTTGGCGTACGCGATTACGCAATTTGTTGTTGGCAAGCTTAGTGAAGCAATAAGTGGATGATAAAACTATGAAAAGCAAGATATTTATAATGTGTGCGATGTTAACGATTGTTTTGTTTCCTGTTGCGCGTTGTCATGGTTTTTTGGAAGGCGCGAAGACGGAATTTGAACAGGTTACCTTAGGATCTGACGTGCAAGTGACGCCACTGCAAGAAACTATTGGAAAAATAATCGGTGTGGTTTTAGGATTGTTGGGCGTGATTTTGATAGTTCTGATAATTTACGCAGGTTTTTTGTGGATGACTGCTGGCGGCGAGCAAAAACAGGTTGATAAAGCAAAAGATTATATTAAAAACGCGGTAATGGGCTTGGTAATAATTTTGTTGGCTTATGCGATTACAGATTTTGTGATTGACAAATTAACATTGGTTCAAACTACTGGCGCGCAATAATAATATGGATAAAAAAATAATTTTTGCGGTAATTATTTGCATAGTGTTAATGAGCGTTGGTTCTTTTGCGTTGGCCGATAAGAAAAAAGTAACAACCGGGATAATGGATGAGCTAAAAGGAAATTTGGGAGTAGGAAAAGAAGATGGGTTTAAAACAGGATTAGGACCAGCAGAGGGAAATCTGACGGTCATTATTGGAAGAGTGATAAAGGCCGCGTTGTCATTATTGTTTGTTATTTTGGTAATTTTAATAATTTATGCTGGTTTTTTGTGGATGACTGCTGGAGGAGATCCAAAACAGGTTGAAAAAGCAAAAGATTATATTCAAAACGCGATTATCGGGTTGGTCATAATAGTTTTGGCATACGCGATTACGCAATTTGTTATTGACAAACTATCAGGAATCGCGGCAGATACGACGTAATAATGTCATTCCGACCCCTTGCAAAGGGGGAGGAATCCCTTCGCTTGCCTTCGCGTAGCCGCTACGGCGAAGCAAGGCAAATGCAGTTCACAAGGGATTTCTCACCCGTCAAGACGGGGTTCGAAATGACAACGCACGCAACCATCGGCGGGTAATGACAAAAAAAATTAATAATATAAAAATTATGAAAATCGTAAAAAAGATTTTGCCAATATTGGTGATGTGCCTTTTGGCATCCAATGCTTTGGCAGCAATTGTATTAGACTCGCCAGACTTTCAGGCAGTTGCCGGACCATCAGGTGCTGGCTATGATATTGGCGCCGGTCAAACTTTACCTCAAATAATTGGTTTGATTATTAGGGTAATCTTGGGATTTTTGGGGATTCTATTGATCGTTTTAATCATTTACGCTGGATTTCTGTGGATGACAGCTGGTGGAGAGACCAAGAATGTTGATAAAGCGCAGACAATTATCAAAAATGCAGTTATGGGTCTAGTAATAATTTTGTTGGCTTATGCGATTACAGATTTTGTTATTACAAAGATTCAGGAAGAAATTATCAAATAGGATATTTAATCGTCAAATAGCAAAGTGCTCTGACAATTACGTCAGAGCACTTTAGTTTCTGCCCAAGCATGGGCAGTAGAAACTTGCAGATTGGATATTGAAATCAATTGTTATTTAACCTTAGCAGGTTGGTTTTAAAAGACAAGAGAGTTATTAACATAGCGTAGAAAGCACGAAATCCGAAGCACGAAATCCGAAACAAGCACGAAGCACGGATTTCTCAATGTTTGAAACATTCGGATTTCGAATTTAAAATTTGTTTCGAATTTAGATATTCGGATTTCGGACTTTGTCTGTTGCGACTTGATTTTTTGAGGCAAGTTGGATACAATTATGAAATGATAAATACCAAAATTTGATCTTTGATATTCAGATTTTGACATTGATTTGATATTTGGGTTTTGTCATTTGACATTTTTTATTCTATGTCCGGACATTCAAAGTGGGCAAATATAGCAAAAAGAAAAGGCGCGCAAGACGCTAAAAAAGCGAATATTTTTACCAAACTTGCGCGCAATATTATTGTTGCCGCGCAAAAAGGCGCTGACGCAGATATGAATTTTTCTTTGCGTTTAGCAATTGATAAGGCGCGCAACGCGAGCATGCCAAAAGAAAATATTGAGCGCGCCATCGCAAAAGCATCTGGAACTGGCGATGGCCAAAGGTTGGAACAAATGTTCTACGAAGTTTTTGGACCAGACGGAGTTGGCGTTCTTGTTGAGGCGACAACTGATAATAAAAATCGCACGACCAGCGAGGTTCGCGCGATTTTAAACAGATATGGTGGAACTTTGGCAGCTACCAATGCTGTGAAAAGAATGTTCAAGCATCAGGGAGTGATTCGCTCTGGTTTAATGGATATTGGCGACAAAGATGCGTTGATGCTCGAGCTGATAGACATTGGCGCTGACGACGTTGTTGAAGAAGAAAATGGTTTGACGATTTATTCCAGCTTTGAAAATTTTGAAAAAGTTAAAAAATTCGTTGAGCAAAAAGAATTGGCAGTTGATTATGCTGAAATGGACTGGGTTGCCAAAGACAAAGTTGAAAAGGACGAAGAAACTAACGCGAAAATTGAAAAGCTGGTTGATATGCTGGAAGAGCATGATGATGTTAATGGGGTTTATACCAATTTATGATTATTCTCGGTATTGATCCCGGATTTGCAAGAACCGGCTGGGGAGTTGTTGAATATGATCGCGGCAAGTTGCGGCCTGTTGATTATGGCTGTATTGAAACAATGAAAGGCGAAGATTTTTCCGACAGGTTGAGTTTTTTATACGACGAGATTGTTAAAAAGATTAAAAAATTTAAGCCGGACGTTGTTGCGGTGGAAGAGTTGTTTTTTTATAACAATGTGACAACCGCAATAAAAGTAAGTCACGGCCGCGGGGTCATATTATTGGCTGCCAAAAAGGCGCGCGTGCCAATCCGCGAGTTCACGCCGCTACAAGTTAAACAAGCGATTTCCGGTTATGGCAAAGCCGACAAAATTCAAGTACAAAAAATGGTGCGCGCGTTGTTAAATCTTCGCGAAATACCAAAACCAGATGACGCGGCAGACGCTTTGGCAATTGCCATTTGCGCGGCTAGCAACAAATTATGCCAATCTCTCAATTAAAAATTGTTAAAAAATTTCCGCCGACCAATAGTTTTTTTAAGAAAAGGGAAAACAATGGTCGCAAAAGGAAAATAAAAATATCAATGTCATCCGTTCTTTACGCTGGCTTGGTTGTTTTTTTGTTTGGAGTGATTATCGTGACTGGAATGTTCGCGTGGTATTCCAGAGATTTGCCTAATCCTGAAAAATTAATCACGCGCGCAGTTGAGCAAAGCACGAAAATTTTGGATCGCGATGGGAAAATATTGCTTTACGATATTTACAATCAGGAAAAACGCACGCTCATTACGTTGGAGCAGGTTCCTGATTTTATGAAAAAGGCGACATTATCCGCTGAAGATGCCAGTTTTTATCAGCACGGAGCTTTTTCTTTTAAAGCGATTGCTCGCGCCATCATTGTTAATATTATCAAAGGTGGCAAAGCGCAGGGCGGGTCAACCATCACGCAGCAGCTTGTCAAAAACGCGATTCTAACAAATGAAAAATCTTTTGGTCGCAAAATAAAAGAATTAATTTTGGCTTATCAGATTGAAAAGCGTTTTAGCAAAGATGAAATTTTGCAAATGTATCTGAACGAGATTCCATACGGATCAGTTGCCTATGGAGTGGCCGCGGCAAGCCAGACGTTTTTGGGAAAAGACGCTAAGGATTTAACGCTGGCGGAAAGCGCGTATTTGGCGGCACTGCCAAAGGCTCCGACATATTATTCTCCGTACGGTAGCCACGTGGATGCTTTGACAGGCAGGGCGCAATACATTTTGGGTAAAATGGCTGACGATGGATTTGTGACGAAAGAGCAGGCAGATGTTGCGAAGCAAGAAAAAGTCAAGTTTAGGGAAAAGGGAACCACAATTATTGCGCCGCATTTTGTGATGTACGTAAAAGAATATTTGAATGAAAAATACGGAGAGGCAATGGTTGAGAGCGGGCTGAAAGTTGTCACGACATTGGATTTGAACATGCAGAAAATTGCCGAGGAGGCTGTGAAAAACGGAGTGGATGCGCGCGGAAAACAGTTTGGTTTTAACAATGGCGCGCTGATCGGGCTTGATGCCAAGACAGGACAAATTTTGGCAATGGTTGGATCTAAGGATTTTTTTGATGATGAGATTGATGGGCAAGTAAATGTCACTGTGCGGCCGCGCCAGCCGGGTTCATCAATAAAACCGCTGGTCTACGCGCTGGGTTTTTCACTGGGTTATCAGCCTGAAACGATTTTGTTTGACGTGAACACCACTTTTAAAACAGAGGTTGGCGATTACACTCCGAGCAATTACAATTTGAAAGAAAATGGTCCTGTTTCAATCCGGCAGGCATTAGCAGGTTCGTTAAATATCCCAGCCGTGAAGATGGCGTATCTGGCTGGCGTGCAAAATATCGCTGACAAGTTGGAAAGCATTGGCTATACAACGTTCGCGGACAGAAGCCGGTTTGGTTTATCAATTGTTCTGGGCGGTGGCGAAGTCAAATTATTGGAACACGCGGCAGCTTTTGGAGCATTCGCGCGCGAGGGAGCGTATCGCTCGCCTGTCGCGATTCTGCGGGTTGAAGACAAAAACGGAAATGTTTTGGAAGAATTTAAACAAAAGGCAAAACAAGTTTGGGACGCAGAAATCGCGAGAAAGATTACAAGTATTTTATCTGACAATAACGCGCGCGCGTTTATTTTTGGCGGGAAAAACTGGTTGACATTGCCAGACAGGCCGGTTGCCGCGAAAACAGGAACGACAAATGATTTTCATGACGCGTGGGCAATGGGATATACGCCATCATTGGTTTGCGGCGTGTGGGTTGCTAATAATAATAATGACGCGATGAAAAAAGGAGCTGATGGGTCAGCTATCGCAGGGCCGATTTGGAATGAATTTATGCGCCGCGTGACTGCCAATTTTCCGGTTGAAGGATTTGCGCCATATACAGTGATTAAAACGGGCAAGCCGGTTTTGGATGGCGAATCACCATTTGCTTATAAAGTTAAAATAGATAAATATACCGGAAAGCTGGCCACTGATTTAACGCCAGCCAATTATGTTGTTGAGAAACAATTTTTTTCAGGGCATGACATTTTGCAATATGTGCGACGCGATGATCCGCTCGGCCCAGCGCCTGTTGATCCGGCGGCTTATGATTGGCAGTACGCTAATTGGGAAGCTGGCGTGTTAGAGTGGCTAAAAAAGAACAATATTCAGCTTTCCAGCGAGCCGATTCCAACGGAATATGATGATGCGCACACTCTTGAAAACAAGCCAACAATTTTTATAAATCAGCCGAGCAATGGAGAAATAATCAACGGCGCGTATTTGATCGCAGATGTTCAGGTTTCTGCTCCACGCGGCGTGGTAAGCAGGGTTGAATATTATTTGGACGACAAGCTGATTGACACAATAAATACGTTGCCATTCACTTTGGATTATCAAATAAGTCAGTTTGTCGCGCCCGGAGACCATGTTTTTAAAGCCGTGGCGTTTGATGATGTTGATAATTCAAATTTCGTGGCAATAAAAATCGCGACCACTCAATTTGGCAATGCGATTTCCAGCGCGTGGATTTATCCAAAAAATAACGACCAAATTGTTTTATCTGGTTCATTTCTTGGGTTGAAATACCAGCTTTCTGATGTTGGATTTATTAAAAAAATTACTTTTTACGGCCAAAAAGATGGCGCGGTCGCGATTATGATTTCTTCAATCATCGCGCCCGCGTCAACGATTGTAAATGTCAATTGGTCAGTTGATACTGGTATTGGATTGTATCAAGTCTGGCCAGTTATTGAAGACATAAATGGAGGAGTTCAATTAGGCGAAAGAATTTCCATTGAGCTTACAAAATAATTTAGTATGTATCTTCAGAAAATAGAGATTCAAGGATTTAAGTCTTTCGGACGCAAGACGATTTTGGAATTTCCAAAGAATTCTTTTGCCAATTCAGCGGCGCGCAGTATCGCGGCCGTAGTCGGACCAAATGGCGCAGGTAAATCAAACGTTGTTGACGCGATTCGTTGGGTTTTGGGCGAGCAGAGCATGAAATTGTTGCGAGGTAAAAAAGTGGAAGATATTATTTTTTCAGGTTCTCCGAGCAAAGCGCGCTTGGGCGCGGCAGAAGTTTCCATATATTTGAACAATGAAGATAGATTTTTAGAAAACGAGGCATTGGAAATTGTTATCACCAGAAAGGTTTTTCGCGATGGCGAAGGCGAGTATTTGATAAACAATAAAAAGGCGCGGTTGTTTGATGTTTTGATGCTAATGGCAAAAGCAAATTTTGGCCAAAAAAGTTTCAGCATTATTGGGCAGGGAATGGTTGACCATGTAATTAACATGTCTGTGTTTGAGCGAAAAGATTTTTTTGATGAAGCAACTGGCGTCAAACAATATCAGATAAAGCGCGATCAGGCGAATGGCAGAATGAAAAGCGCGCAAGGAAATTTGGAAAAAGCAAATGGCATTTTGTCTGAATTAGAACCGCGGTTGCGATTGTTGCATCGCCAAATGAAACGGCTTGAACGCCGCGCGAAAGTGGAAGAAGAGCTGCGCGTTTTGCAAAGAAAATATTATGGCAAATTAGTCTGGGACATAGAAAAGAAAAAAGGCGAACAGTTGTCTGCCATTGAAATTAAAGCGGCTTTGGCCAGCGACTTGGATGGAAGACTTGTTGAAACGCGGCAGCATTTGGATGAAATTTCGCGCGGCGAATCCAGAAAAGACATTTTTAATAATTTGCAAAAAGAATTTAATCGGTTGATTGCTGAAAAAAATAATTTGACGCAAGAGCTCGCGATGTTGGAAGGCAAAATGAGCGTTGAATACATTAAGCGCGGTAAAGAAAATCTGGCATGGTTGGAAAAACGCCGCGGAGATCTGGACGCTCGCGTTGGCGTTGTAAAAGACAGTTTGGAAACGATAGAATCAAAGTTGTACGCAGAAGAATCCGCATTGACTGAAAAAAATGATCGGTTAGAAAAAGTAAAATCCGAATTGCTGGTTTTTGAAAACAATTTGTCAGCGGCCAAAAATCAGGCGGATTCATTTCGTCATGGAAAAAATTGGGAAGCAAATCATGTTGTTCAGGCGATTTTGCGGCAAAAGAGTTATATCAAAGGTATTGAAGGAACGGTTTCCGAAATGTTTTCAACAAAAGAAGATTACCAGAAAGCAGTATTTATTGCCGCAAAAGGAGTTTTAAACGCGGTTGTGGTAAAAGATTCTGACACTGCTGTGCGATGTATAAATTATTTAAAACAAAATCGGCTTGGTACTGCTTTGTTTATTCCGCTTGATCGCATTAAACCAATTGAGCGCACGGCTGATGACGCAGAAAAATTAAAAGCGAAAGGCGCGATTTCTTTTTTGGACGAGCTGGTTGAATGCGACGGTCATTATAAAAAATTACGCGATTATTTGTTTGGCAATGTTTTGGTTTTTGACACTTTGGAAAACGCGCAGTCATTGAATTTGGGAAAATTCAAAGTGGTGACATTGGGTGGAGACATGATTGATAAACGCGGATTTTTTCAGGGAGGATTTTTGCAAAAAGCGCAAAGTTTTTCTTTACAAAAAGATACGGCGCGCGACGAGGAGCAAAAGATAAAAGAAATCGCGATGCTTGGGTCGCGCGCCGATGAGTTGAAAAAAGAAGTCGCATTGTTGACGGACGAAGCAAATACGAAAAAGATAAATCTGGAAGTATTGAAAACAAAAGAAAAAGGATTGAAAAATGATTTGAGCGAGTTGGCAAAAGAGCGCGCGCGGCTAGTTGTTGAAATTGACGAAAATCAGTTGGCGCCAGAAGATCAGGATGTTTATTTCAAAAATTTGAGCAGCAGGAAAAAAGAAATTGAAACACAAATCGCCAAAATAGATGAGAACGTCTTGGCAAAGCGTAGCAAAATTGATCGTTTTAATATTGAAGAAGAGAAAAAAACAAGAGAAATTTTTGATTTGCAAAAGCACTTGCAAATATTGCAGGAAAAAGCAAATAAAATCAGCGCCGAAGTTAGTGATTTGAAAGTGGAGCTTGGTAGAATTGAAACGCGCGAAGACGCGCTTAGACTTGAAGTGCGGCAAGAGCTTGGTGATTCCGCTGATTGCGAGACAGAGCTTGCCGTTCAAGAAAACGGAATCAATGTTGACGCGCTGTGGCATGAAATTGGAAAATTTAAACATGATTTGGAAATGATTGGCGGCATTGATGAAGAAACGCTTTCTGAATATGGCGAGGTGAAAGAGCGTTATGATTTTTTGAACGCGCAGGTCATTGATTTGGATAAGGCGATTGCTGATTTGGACAAGGTGCGTCGCGAGCTGGATGCTATTATTCAAAAGCAATTTGCCGAGGCATTTCAGCGTATCAACAAGGAGTTTAATCATTATTGCGAAAAAATATTTCAAGGCGGCAAAGCAAAGCTCATTTTTATTGAGGAGCAATTAGCTGCGCAACCTGAAGAGGGAGTTGTAAATAACGCGGAGATTGTTGAAGGAGAAAAAGTTGATCAAGGACAGGCACGTATTGGAATTGATATCGCAATAAACTTACCAAATAAAAAGATCGCGAACATTTCAATGCTGTCAGGTGGAGAAAAAACAATGGTGTCAATCGCGCTGATTTGTGCCATAGTTTCCAGTAATCCATCGCCATTTGTGGTTTTTGATGAGATTGACGCGGCGTTGGACGAAGTTAATTCGGAAAGATTGGCGGTTATTGTGCGGGAGTTATCTGAAAAGACGCAGTTTGTTTTGATTACACATAATCGTGTGATTATGCACGTTGCTGATGTACTGTACGGAGTGACAATGACTGGCGAAGGAATTTCTCGCATTTTGAGTTTGAGTTTTGCTGAGGCCGAAAAACAAGCGCAGGTTGATTGACTGTTAGATTTTTTTTAGTTATAATGCTTATTGCTTTTAAGCAATCGGGTCGTTAGCTCCCTGTCATTCGACAGGGCGGGCAGTTGGTTATCCGCCTTTTGGGTCGTTAGCTCCCTGTCATTCGACAGGGCGGGCAGTTGGTTACCCGCCGTTTGGGTCGTTAGCTCAGCCCCAAAGGGGCCCCTTCGGGGTTGGTTACCAGTTTCTTGGGTCGTTAGCTCAGCCCCAAAGGGGCCCCTTCGGGGTTGGTTACCAGTTTCTTGGGTCGTTAGCTCAGTTGGTTAGAGCGCTTCGCTTACACCGAAGAGGTCGGGGGTTCGAGCCCCTCACGACCCACCATTATACAATTTTGGGCGCGTAGCTTCCGCCAAAGGCGGACAGGCAGTTGGTTAGCTTCGCACGCGGTTAAGTTTATTTAGATAAGGGCGCGTAGCTCAGTTGGTTTAGAGCGCAGCACTGATAATGCTGAGGTCACAGGTTCGATCCCTGTCGCGCCCATCCTTCGCTCTTCGAGCTTCGGATGGCAAGCCACTCTCCGCCAAGGCTTCGGATGGCAAGCCACTCTCCGCCAAGGCTTCGGATGGCAAGCCACTCTCCGCCAAGGCTTCGGATGGCAAGCCACTCTCCGCCAAGGCTT
>JAZDOE010000016.1:0-39157 GCA_043798985.1 Candidatus Falkowiibacteriota bacterium
CCGTTGCCATCCGCGCACTCAACCACCTTCTTCACTGCGCCTTTCTTCGTGATGTTCTTCTTCATAATACACCTCTATCTTGTACGTTTTTGTTGTCAAGCGTCCGCTGGCAAAACCAACGGAACAAATAAGTATAGCATACTTTAAAAAATATGTCAATAATTGATTGATTTTAGCCCTACCGCGTGCTATTATGTTTTCAGCCTTATTTATGCGATTAAACCGCCTAATAACCATCTTAAACCGTCTGTTTATCCGGTCTTTGCTGGGCAGTTTCAAGGCCTTTGGCTTTATTTGGAAACACGGATTTTTTTATATTTTCAAAACACTGCGTAAGTTTAGCGTTTTTTGCCTGTATTACCTGTTTTTGCCGTTTTACCGCTCATACTACTTTTTGAAACGGAGAATTTCTAATTTTTACACATTTTTGCGAGTGCGGTTGTTTCATTTTTTGGTGCGCAGACATTTTATACACGGAATCATCCTTGTAATCGCAATGGTCGTTGTACTGAACAATTTGCAGGCGCAAGACATCCGCGATGAAAATTTCGGCGACCAAACCGTGGTACTAGCGCTATTCCCGTCAGAAGAATTTGGCGAGCCTGATCAATTGCCCATGGACATTGGCGCG
Organism: Candidatus Falkowiibacteriota bacterium; assembly: GCA_043798985.1. GTDB lineage: Bacteria > Patescibacteriota > Patescibacteriia > UBA11705 > JACRDX01 > JACRDX01. Next base: position 632 of record JAZDOE010000016.1, read on the forward strand.
ACTCCAGACTTATCTGGTCTTGGCACAATGACAATGGGCAATACGGCCATTACAAAGCCGCAAATCATGCAAACAGAGTCAACAATGCTTTCGTCTGGCAAAATAACAAAATACGTTGTTAAATCTGGCGAAACAATCAGCTCAATTTCAAAAAAATTCAATATCAGCGTTGATACAATTTTGTGGCAAAACAAACTCAAGCCTACCAGCACAATCAAACCAGGCGCGGTCTTGGAAATTTTGCCGGAAACTGGCGTGACACATCAGGTAAAATGGGGCGAAACGCTTGGCGGTATTGCTGGAAAATATAAAGTGGATACTAACAAAATTTTAGCGTCGAATGGATTAATTGACCCAACAGCTTTGCGCGCTGGCCAAACTTTAATAATCCCCAACGGCAAATTGGCAAGCTATTATTCAATAAAAACATACACTGCCGCCGCTCCGGTTGCGTCAGTTTCAAAATTATTTACAGCTGGCAAAGTGACGGGAACCGGCAACATGCTTTGGCCAGCGCCCAGCCGCGTGATCACGCAATATTTCACATGGCGTCACCATGGATTGGACATTGGTTTACCAAAAGGACAGCCGATTTACGCGGCTGATGATGGCACAATCATAAAATCTCAATGTGGCTGGAATGGCGGCTATGGTTGCTACATGATTATTGACCATGGCAATGGAATAAAAACGCTTTACGGACACGCGAGCAAACTCAATGTATCTGTTGGCGACGCTGTGACGCGCGGACAAACAATTGGTCTAGTCGGATCAACCGGAAAATCAACTGGCTCGCACATTCATCTGGAAGTCCGCGTGAACGGCAAAGCGGTAAATCCGCTGGGATACATTAAATAAATATGAAAAAGATATTAATACTTATTGCGCTGTTTATTCCAATGATTGCTTTGGCTAGTGCTCCGGTTGATATTTATTTATTTGTAAGCGAAAACTGCCCGTATTGCGAGCAGGCGAGTTATCTTGTGAACGCAATTCAAAAAAATCAGCCCAGCGTCAATATTCATCAATTTGAAGTATCGCATAATTCGGACAATGCCATGCTGTTCGCGGAGTTCGCAAAAGCTTATGACGTTTTCGCGATTGATGTTCCAATGACTTTTATCGGCGAGCAAGCGATCGCTGGCTATTACCCTGAAAAAATAAAAGCGCAAATAGATAAATGTTTGACAAAAAATTGCCCGAATCCGCAAGATATTTTTGAAAAATACTTAAATAACACTGACGAGCCCGCGCCAACACACAACTATCGCTGGCTTTGGTCAACGATTATTGTTCTCTGCATGTTTGGAGCAATCGGCATCTATCTGACACGCGAACCGCGGCAAAAAAATTAAGAGGTCACTTTATCAACACCCCTCAAATAGCCACGACCAGTGGCTGTTTTTTATAATGGCTACGAAGCTACCAATCGCGGCTACGTATCTGCGAATCATTCGAATACTACATATCTACCAATGTATGCGCGAAACAATATTAATTTATCCAGAGTTAAGTTATAAAATCGTTGGAATATTATTTAGTGTGTTCAATAATATCGGCGGGCAACACTATGAGAAAAACGTACAAAGAGCTATCGCGATCAAATTGGAGGAAGCCAAAATCAACTATCAACAAGAAGTGCCGGCGAACGTGCAAATGAATAATAAAACAATCGGACAGTATCGCCTGGATTTTCTCATAGAAGGAAAAATAATTTTGGAAATCAAAAGGGGCAAACGTTTTGCGCAAAGCCACTTTAATCAACTGAAAACTTACATAAATACTTACAATGTACCGATAGGAATCCTCGCAATCTTTACAGAAACCGAAGTGCGATTTGCTCGCATCGTCAATTTTACCGCCTACAAAAATTCGTAATTGGTAATATTCGTAGTGATTGGTAATTGGTAGCCTTAATATGTTTTCCAAAATTAACGCCTGCGCGACGCTTGGATTGGACTGCTCGCTGGTAGAAGTTGAAGCTGATGTGACGGCCGGAACTTTTTGTTTGAAAATAGTTGGTTTGCCAGACACAGCGATTCAAGAGTCGCGCGAACGAGTGACATTGGCGATTTTAAATAGCGAATTAGTATTGCCCAAAAAAGTAGTCACCGTAAATCTCGCGCCAGCCGACATAAAAAAAGAAGGTCCAAGTTATGACGTCGCCATTGCTCTAAGCTTGCTCGCGACATCCAATCAAATAAAAAATAAATTGTCAGACGCGCTTTTCATCGGCGAGCTAGCGCTCAATGGCGCCGTGCGACCAGTAGCTGGCGCGTTATCGGCCGCAATTTTCGCGCGCGAACATGGAATAAAAAAAATTTACATTCCATTTCAAAACGTAGCCGAAGCAAGTCTTATTTCTGATTTATCAATTTATCCTATTGCCAATTTGCGGCAATTGGTTGACCACTTAAACGAAAAAGAACAAATCGCCAGCGCAAAAATGCTTGATATAAACATCCTGCGAAAAGAAAAATCTGGCACAGACATGACATATATTAAAGGACAAGAACAGGCAAAGCGCGCGCTGGAAATTGCGGCGGCGGGCGGGCACAATATTATTATGACCGGCCCGCCCGGATCTGGAAAAACTTTATTGGCGCGCGCATTACCCACAATTTTGCCCGATCTTGCGTTTGAAGAAATAATTGAAACAACAAAAATTTATTCAACAGCCGGGCTACTCTCGGATCAAACGCCAATCATAATTGAACGACCGTTTCGCAGTCCGCATCACACAAGCTCTGGAATCGCGCTGGTTGGCGGCGGCCGCATTCCAAAACCCGGAGAAATAACTTTGGCGCACAATGGCGTTTTGTTCATGGACGAATTTCCAGAATTTCCGCGCGCCAGTTTGGAAAATTTGCGGCAGCCGCTTGAAGATGGTGTGGTTTCAATTTCGCGCGCGCACGGAACAATTACTTTTCCGGCGCGCTTTATGTTGGTCGCCGCGAAAAATCCTTGTCCATGCGGATATCGCGGCGACCCGACGCACGAATGCATTTGCTCACAAACGCAGGTTTTAAACTATACTAAAAAAATTTCCGGCCCGCTTTTGGACCGTATAGATTTGAATATTGAAACCCAAAAAGTTAACTTTGATAAACTGCAATCAGAAAAACAAGAAGAATCTTCGCTAAACATCAAACAGCGCGTTGAATCCGCGAGAATTATTCAACGAGAAAGATTTAAAAATATGCCGCTCCGCTCTAACGCGGCAATGGGCGCGAAAGAAATCAAAGAATTTTGCCGCGTTGACGCGCAAAGCGCGGAACTGCTTCGCTCCGCGGAGCGGCAATTAGGACTTTCGGCGCGCGCCTTCCACAGAATTTTAAAAGTCAGCAGGACAATTGCTGACTTGGAAGGCGCGCCAAATATCTTATCTCAACACATTGCCGAGGCGCTACAATACCGCGCGAAAAATTGATGCGCTGACGGGCAGGTATGCCTTTGGCGCAACGTCAGTGAGCGCGATCGCTGGGCGCGCGAACGGCGCAAAAGGCATACCTGCCCAAAGCGCCAACAACGCCTGCGGCAATATAACAATCCGCAAAATTAAAAATCGGCCAGCTAAAATTTCCAAAATTTATACTGATAAAATCCACAACTCCACCGAACAAAATTCTGTCGCTGAAATTACTTATTGCGCCAAGCAAAATCAACCAAAGAAAAATTTTAAATCGTTTTGGACATTTGACCAAACATATCACCAACCCAAAAATCGCAACCGACAAAATAATTAAAATCAATGCCGCTGGCAAGGGAATATTAAACGCCAACCTGCTATTAACCACTGCCAAAAAACCGAATTTTACTTTTCCCCAAAAACTAAAAACGCCCAAAGAACCTAAGTGTCTAAGGGCGATTTGTTTTGTAATAATATCGGCTACGAACAGAACAACCAAACCTGACAAAAGCGCAATGCGCCGCATATTAAAGCGACTTTAATTTATTCTTGCAGGAAACGCACGCCGAAGAAGTTGGCCGCGCCAAAAGCCGAGCTTTATCTATCAGCTGTTTGCAATATTTACAAACTCCGTAATTTCCTTTTTTCAAACCTTCCAATGTTTTATTAACATCGCGCAACGCTTTTTCTAATGTCTGTTCAAGGCTCAAATTCAAATCAAATTTTGCCACTTCCGCGATGCTATCAGACGACTCATTGCCATAGTCTTCAAAAACAGCCTGATAATCATTTGGATTGTGCGGATTTTTGCGAGCAATTCCCGCAAGTTCTTTTTCAAGACTGGCTTTTTCCTGCGCAAGCTTTTTTTCTATTTCAGCCAAATCTTTTTTATTCAATTTTTCTGCCATATTTTCTTTCCCGCCGGAGAGGCAGGTCATTACCTTTCGAATTTCAACTTAATTATAGCAACGTAGCAAACAAAAACCAAATTGGCAATAGGCGCCGTTATTCCAATTTTCCTGTTTTAAAATATTTTTTTAATTTATCGCTTACCCGCAAATTGCCATCTGACAAAGTTGTTAATATTTGCTCCAAGGTAACTGCAAGTAAAGCGGGGTCATGTTCTGGCTTTATCCACATGGTTTCGCGAACAGTAAACCCTTGGCTAAATGAGTGTCCCAATTTACCTATCGTTGAAAAAAAGAAACTGTTTTTTGACGGCGCCCAAAGTAAATACCCTCCAAAGCCAAATGCCTTGGCAACTGAAAACCCACGGCCGCGTAGCAGTTTTTTCCCATCTGGTCGCACGATATCAACAATAATTTTTCCATACTTCTGGGTTTCTATCACAAAATCGTTTGCTTCTGCTTCTTTGCCTGACTCACCTTCAAGCATTTTAACATTATGCTCAACTTCCCTTTTTCTTTCCTTGCCTTTTTTATCCAGTCCGGCTCGTGTTAATTCATCCGCGCTCATTGGTTCATGCGGCAACTTATTACTATGCTGAAAAAAATCAGCCAGCTTTTCAAATTTTATAAAAGTCCCCAGCCCTAGCAAAGACTGCCATGAGTTTTTATAATCTTCAACTGGATTCGGCGATGGATATGTCATATTATCCTCATAATTCACAAACTCAACCAACTTGTCCAGCCATTCTTGTTTTTCAAGCAATCCCAATTTTATCAAAGCATCATAAACTATTTTTGTCGCGCAAGTATCGCTCCCAGATTCAGCGGCATGATGGTCAAAAAACGCCGTCCGTCCTTGATCTTCAACAACAACGCCATGCCTGTCTCCGGTGTCTAAATTTATTTTACCCACAATAAATTTACTTTTTTCAACATACTCAACGTGCTTGATGCTAATTCCAGCAAATTTCATTAAACTAACCGCGCAATTTCCATCCACGTCGCTAAAATTCATCAAAATCGGATTGCCCTTTTTGTCTTTCCCTGCAATTCCATGAACAACAATTTCTCTCCAAAGCTCCCGAGTTTTGCTCAAAAATTTTTCATCACCTTCTTGCTCTGTTGCCGCGGCTAATTCTTCGTAATCCTTAACTCTCGCTAAAGTAATCTCCGTTGCATCGCGCGGAACTTCGTATTTTTTTTGCCGCTCATCTACAAATTCCGCGGTCTTTCCCGCAATAGCAATTGGCAAATCAGCCGGCAACGGTATTTCCCGCATCTTTTCTATTTCAATTTTTTCACGCAGTTCTTGCTCTTTTTCTGCCAAATCATTTATAACCCAAAGCGTTTCCAAATATTGCGCCCAAACTTCATTTACCTGCTTGCCGCGGGCCGTTGGCGGGAGCAGCACAACATCCTTTCCCTTCATTTCCTCTTTAAAAATCTTTTTCTCCTGCTTCCATCTTTCTGGCGTCATCTCGGGATCAGTATCAATCAGCTCGCCAATATCAATTGCTTGCAATTCCTTTTTTCTAAGTTTTGCCTGTTTTTTCAATTCCAAAACTTGTTCCAATTCATCTATCAAAAGCTCTTTCTTAGATTTATCAGCCTCGCTATCAGAAGCTGGCAATTTTTCCGATCCCATCGCGAACATAAATAAAAATGATTATTCGTTATTTTTCTATAATAGCATGCCGCTTGTAAAAAATAAATTGTTATGGTATGCTTGACCAACAATTAACCGCTTCTGTGGTTCAGGCGATGAAAATTCTTAGAATCTTCAGCCAAACTGCGGAACGCGTAAAATTATGCTTAACGCAAAGAAAAAACAGCAGATTATCAACAAATTCAAAATCCATGACACAGACACCGGCTCTCCGGAAGTCCAAATTGCGATTTTGAGCGAAGAAATTAAAGAGCTTACAAAACACTTGCAAGCTCACAAACATGACTTTTCTTCGCGCAGGGGCTTATTGAAAAAACTTGGCGAGCGCAGACGCTTGATTCGCTATTTGGAAGCAGAAAGCCTTGAAAGATTCAACAAACTCGCAAAGACCTTGGGATTGAAAATAAAGCCGAGACAAGCGGTAGAAGAGGAAGAAGAAAAACTTTTCAGCGAAGAATTACCTGCGACTCCGGAACAAGTCGAAGAAGAACCAGCAAAAGAAGCAAACGAAGAATAAAAAATATTTATGTTAAAAAGATGGGAAACAGAATTCGGCGGAAAAAAATTAATCATTGAATCTGGTGAATTAGCACAACAAGCAAACGCCAGCTGTACTGTCCAATATGGCGATACTGTGGTTTTGGCAACGGTCGTAATGAACCCAACGCCAAGAGAGAATGCTTCTTTTTTTCCATTAATGGTTGATTACGAAGAAAAAATGTACGCGGCAGGCAGAATAAAATCTTCTCGCTTTATCAAGCGCGAAACAAAACCAACGGACGAGGCGATTTTGACGGCCAGAATGATTGACCGTGGCATTCGCCCTTTATTTGACGCCAGCATTAGGCAAGATGTCCAAGTTGTAATTACCGTTCTATCGGTTGATGGCGAAAACGACGCAGACATTCCGGCAATTATCGGCGCGTCCACGGTGTTGCACATGTCCAATATTCCATGGAACGGCCCGGTTGCTGGCATACGCGTCGGCAGAATCAATGACGAATGGGTAATTAACCCGACCTATGTCGCGCGCGAAAAGTCAGACATGGATATTTGCCTGACATTATCAAAAGACAAAATCTTGATGCTTGAAGCTGGCGCAAACGAAATCAATGAAGACGCTTTTTACGAAGCCACAAAATTCGCGTTCAAACATGTCCAAAAAGTCATCAAACTTATTGAGCAAATCCGCGAGGAAGCAGGACAGGAAAAATTACCAATTTTTGTCGTTGAGCCTAACGAAGAACAAGACAAAAACCAGAAAACAAGCGCAGAAGAATTTGAAAAACTATTACAGGAAACCCATGATTTTGTTTTTGAAAAAATCAACGCGCAACTTTTCAACGAACCAAAAGCAACAAAATCAGCCCGCAAAAAAATCTTGCGCTCAATTGAAGAAATCACTGAAGCAATGCTGGTTGAAAAACAGATTGGCAAAGACAAACGCAAAAAACTTTTGGAAGACTTTGAAGAATGGGCAAACGTTGCAATCAGTCAAGCAATTTTAAAAGACGACAAACGCGTTGACGGTCGCGCTTTGACAGAAATCAGACAGCTTGACTGCAAAGTCGGACTTTTGCCTCGCACGCATGGTAGTTCCCTATTCAACCGCGGCGAAACACAGGCGCTTTCAATTGTCACGCTTGGTTCACCGGGAGATGAGCAGGTTTTAGACGGAATGGAAGTTGTTGGCAAGAAAAAATACATGCACCATTATAATTTTCCACCATATTCAGTCGGCGAAGCTTCACCAATGAGAGGGACAGGACGAAGAGAAATAGGGCATGGCGCATTGGCCGAAAAAGCCATTGTTCCTGTTTTGCCTAATCCAATGGAATTTCCATACACAATCCGCGTTGTGTCAGAGGTGCTGGGCTCAAATGGTTCAAGCTCAATGGCATCAACCTGCGCGTCAACTTTAGCGCTAATGGACGCCGGAGTGCCAATTAAAAAACCAGTGGCTGGCATTGCAATGGGGCTTGCTTCTGACGCAAAAGGAAACTATAAAATAATCACAGACCTTCAAGATTTGGAAGACGGCATTGGCGGCATGGATTTTAAAATAGCAGGAACGCGCGATGGAATTACGGCTGTGCAAATGGACACAAAAACAGACGGGCTTTCATTGGACATTATCAAAGACACTTTGAAACAAGCCAAAGCAGGGCGCCTGCAAATTCTTGATAAAATTGAACAAACTATCAGCGCGCCGCGTCCAGAATTGTCTCCATTTGCTCCACGAATTATCACTTTGCACATCAATCCTGACAAAATTCGCGATGTCATTGGCCCAGGCGGCAAAATCATCAACGAAATCATAGACAAAACCGGAGTTCAAATTGACATTGAACAAGACGGCTCTGTTTTTATCACTGGCACTAATGCCGAAGGCGCGGCAAGAGCTCAAGATTGGGTCATAAGTTTAACAAAAGAAGTGGCTGTTGGAGAAATTTATACCGGAAAAGTTTCAAGACTGTTTGACTTTGGCGTGATGGTTGAAATCCTTCCAAAAACAGAAGGGCTTATTCATATCTCGGAAATTTCCAACCAACGCGTTCGCGATGTCCGCGATGTCTACAAAATCGGACAAGAAGTGACAGCAAAGGTTATTGGAATAGACGAAAAAGGCCGCGTCAATTTGTCAGTCAAACAACTTAAACAATAAAGATGCGTCTTATCCTTCCTCGTAAACTTATTCTACCGTTTATTGCGGGAAGTCTCATTCTGGGGCTTTCCCTTTTTGTTTTGATAGCAAAACAGCCAGACACACTGACCGACTATGTTCCAAAAGAAAGCGACTTTTACATTCATTTCAATCCATCAAGCTCAACTCAAATAAACCCAGAGATTCGCAACCAACTTGAAATGTTTGCTGACAAAACACTGAAAATTAAACTGACCGACTTAACACAATACAAAGAAGTTGGAATTTTCTTTAACAAAGGTCGCTATTTTGTAATCACGCCAGAAACAAAACAAACGTTTAGCAAACCAATAGCTGGCAACGCTTTTAAAAAACCGCTACGTATTTTTGATTTTTCCCAATTTCAATTATATATAAACAAGCCTCCGAATTTTCTCGCGAATTTTGTTGGCGAAACAAATGGGACAACTACTCTCTACGGCAAAATCAGAAACAGCGCGATTTGCATTTACGGCACAGCGCCCAAACTTCTAAAAAAGAACGCGGCATTTATATTGGACAACGCAATTTTAGACAAAAAAGCCGGCGCAAACGGACTCTTACTTAACAAAACCTTGGCCCAACCAACAAATCAGCTGGCGCAATCTTTGCCATGGCTGTTTATCAACAATCTGATCGGCCCGCTTGAAATGCAAATCGCGCAAAACAATGATTTTATTATAGGCTTTGACGCAAACGCAAACGACATTACTAAAATTAAACAAATTCTATCCTTATTTTACCCAAAAGAAGTTAAAAAGGCATTGTTGGACTCAACAATCGCCACCCATCTTATCGCAGATCCAAGCATTTTTACTGAAAAATCAACAACCACTGGCACGTTAAGTTCAACATTGATGTTTGGCAAGACAGACATACTACACTTGAAGACAATCAATCAAAAAACCTTCATTACAAACAACCAAACACTATTAAATTCCATTGCCTTGCAACCACTATCAACGGCCAGTAAAGTTGACATTTATTATAAAAATTTCAAATTTATATTCAACTATACAATCTGTGGAAAACTTCGCGTTTGTATAGACTAGTCTAGACAAACGCTGTGGATAACTTATCAACAATCCACAGACTTATCCACAACCCCTTGTGTGCGCATCAAAATTATGCTATAATCTTTATGTGAGGGATTCCATACGGATACTTCACAAAGCCCTACCTGCTCTTTTGCAACACAGCTGTCTTCTTCATTTGCGGTTTGGGCTGGCCAGACCGTTGGATACAAAAACAAAAACAAAATAGGATAGAAGCGCCTCCACGAGGCTAACTATCAGAAGATGGCAACAGACTGGCACTACTCGTCAGCTCTGATGGTCGCCAGCGACCAATTCTTTTGTCCCACCCAAGGCGGGGCAATCCTCATAGCGGGCATCCCCGCACAACAACGTTGTACAAACCGGGATCATGTCCGCTTTTTTTATTACGCAAACATCAACCCGTCATTGCGAGGCTCGGTGAAGCAATCTCAGCGTGCTATAATATAAACATGGAATTCAACAAGGAGAAAATAAATTTCCTAAAATATTTGGAACATAACTTGAGCCGTAGCCAAAAAACGTTGGAAACGTATGATTTATGTTTAACCCGTTTTTTTAATTGGCTGGCAAAGGAAAAAATTTCATCACTGACAAAAATCAACGAACAAACCATAAAAAAATATAAGGCGTGGCTAAAAAAAATAACATTTGGCAACAATAAAAAATTCAGCGCAAAAACTTGTAATCATCATTTGATCGCTTTGCGAATGCTGTTTGTTTATCTTCGTCGCAGAGATAAAAAAGTTTTTGCGCCAGAACAAATTAAACTTGACAATCAACCCAAAACAAAACTCAACTTTTTAACAAACCGCGAACTAATTAAATTACTGGACGCGCCAATTAACCGTACATCTGACAAAGACAATAACCAACCTGCAAGGTTGCGAGACAAAGCTGTTTTGGAATTTTTATTCGCGACCGGATTAAAAATTTCTGAAATTGTTGGCCTCAAAAAAACAAATTTGAAAAATTTTAAACTGGGACAGCAAGCGCAATTCTGGTTAAAAAAATATTTAGAACAACGCAATGATAAATCACTCTTCTTATTCATCAGCTATGACCGCGCAAGCAATGCCAGAACCAAGGCAGAACCAGCCACAGCCGCGCTGACGCCAAGGTCATTGCAGAGAATTGTGCAAAAATATTCAAAGCTGGCTGGCTTAACCAAAAAAGTGACGCCCCAGATTATTCGCAATACTTTTGGATTACGATTGTTAAATAACGGAGCAACAATAAAAGAATTGCGCGCGGCCATGAATTTTAAATCAGACCTTGCCGCGCGCTCATATATTGAAGCATTGAAAAAAGCTAAAAACCTGCTATAATCTCTAACATTCGTGCGCCCGTAGTTTCACCCCTCGGGTGACCACCCGCAGGGTGGCAATGGATACCCGCCGCAAGCCGCACAACGCGGCAAGCTGGCGGGCCCGCCACAATGCCCTTCGGGCTTTGGGCGGGGAATAGAAGCCTTTGCTCAATTTACAATTCGTGTCCCCGTAGTTCAATGGATAGAATAGAAGCCTTCTAAGCTTTAGATCTTGGTTCGATTCCAAGCGGGGACACCAACAATTGACTTAACTCTTTTGCTTTGTTATTCTACGAATATATGCAAAAATTCATGCTAGAATTTAAACTTCCCGTCTCCGTTCTTCGGGAGGGCAAAAAGTTTATTGCCTATACTCCAGCACTAGATTTATCAACATCAGGTAATAATTATAAAGAAGCTAAACAACGGTTTGGCGAAATCGTAAATATTTTTTTTGAGGAACTCATAAAAAAGGGTACGCTCAAAGAGGTTTTACAAAATTTGGGCTGGAAACAAATGCAAGCAAAATGGAGTCCGCCAATAGTGATCTCTCAAGAGTCTCAAACTGTCCGGGTGCCTGCGAGATAACATATGGCTCACTTAACGCCCATTCATTGGAAAAAATTTGAGAAATTTCTCCTTTATATTGGCTGCCACTTTGTGAGAGAGCGAGGAGATCATCGAATCTACTGGAGAGAGTGTCTACAACGACCGGTAGTTATTCCCCACGACGAGGGATTGCCAATCTTTATTATCCGCAACAATTTAAGAATTTTGGGCATTAACCCTGAAGAGTATTCCGAAATCCTAAAGAGAACTTAAGCCCCTAAAACTTAAAGCCCGTAAAAACAGCAGAAATGCTGATTTTTTTATTATACAAATGCATTTGACTAATTTAAGTTTTGATAGAAATTCTACCGGGCAATTTTTTATTTAACAAAAAACTCCCTTGTCAAATTTTGACAAGGGATATAACTTGCTAGCCCTTACGAAGCGCCAGCCCAACTGCCACCACGAGCCGCAATGCCTTTTCCAGCGGCACTTCTTTTCTCTCTTTGATTCGTACGAACGGATCGAAGAGCGCAACCGGAATATTGAGCCTGGAGGAAAACCTTTCCTCCATTTCGGGAATCAGACTGCCCCCGCCGCACAGAAGCACGCGTTCGATCTTTTTTTCTTCGCCGTTCGTTGCAGTAAAAAACTGCACACCTCTCTGTATCTCTGTTACTATCAAATTAACCACTCTTCCAACGCAAGCGAAGGAATCTCCCCCTATGATACCGCTCTTGCAGTATCCATTTAAAATCGCATCTGCGTCTTCGTATGCCAGTCCTCGCGCTCTCTGAATCTCTTCAATTGCCAGCATACTGCCAAAGCTGCTATCTCGTGTGAACACAAGCTTGCCATTGGAGAGAATTGCGAGCTGTGTCATGGATGTGCCGATGTCAATGATCGCAACCGTTTCAAAGTCTCTCTCCAAGAGAAACACGTTCGCCGCGGCAAGTGTCCCGGAATCCACAACAACAGGCAACAAGCCAGCATCTCCCGCAACGCGCAAAAGATCATCCGCAACATCCTTTTTGCATACAACCAGCCCTACTGCCATCTGCCCCTGCCCATGCTCGGGGTTAATGACAAAGTAATCAAAATTGACTTCATCCATTGCCCACGGAATGAACGGCTCTGCTTCGCGCGCGATAGACCTCGCAAGCTCTTCCATGGTCATCTCTGGCAGGAAAATGTTCTTCAGAATGGTGCGATGTCCGCCCACGCTAAGCGCGGCTCGCCTGCCGCGCAGGCCATTCTTTTCAACCAGCCTTTTCAGCACTTCTGTGATAACCGAAAAATCCATGATCGCGCCATCTACAAAAGCGGCTGGCGGCAATGGCTCTATGCCAACGCCCTTCAGATACAGCCCTGTTTCTGTTTCCTCAAGCTCAACGAACTTGATGCCCGAAGCTCCGATGTCAATGCCAATGAGATTCTTGTTTCTGCCTACGCCGGACAGGTTCACTTCTATCATAACGCACCTCCTTTGTTGCAATTGTGAATGTTCATTACCACATTGCCACATTATACAATTTATTAAAGAATGTCAAGTGCTCTTTTTGACACTTCTAAAAAATAATGCTAACATCAAGAACGTTAGCTGAACATTGAAAATATAGGCAATTCTGAATTGATACAAACGCAAAGACAAGGAGGGATCACAATGAGCAAACGCAGCAGGAAAAAGCAGGAACAGCAAATGGCTGGTTCTCGGAACGGAGATGACAGCGTTGTGATGGATACACGCGCAAAAGTCGCAATCAAGGACGCGCCCAAAACCCCGGAGGGATTTGAAGGCGGAGAAGCTGTCAAGGTCGTATTGAACGGCAACAGACTTACCATGGATTCTGCTACGATCCCGGTGCAAGTCTTTTTTTCTGACGCACTCATCCAAAAATGCCCGCTTCATGTTGTCCTTGTGGACAATAACGAAACTGACGTGCGCTTTGGCTCCTACAGAACAGGGCACAGATACATCTTCGGTTCTGGAGACGGCGCGCAGTTCATGCAGGTTCACCGTAGCGGCAAGCACCGCCTGACTGTTCTTGTGTTCGGCAAATGGACGCAAGGCAAAGACAGTGTTTACGAGCTGGAAAAGAAAAAAGAGTCTGGTGACTTTAGCGTGGCCGTTCCGTTCGCGAACGAAGAGCAAGAACTGCTTGCCACGTTGAAGACGTTTAACATCCTCGCCGCAACAGTGGTAGAAGTCGAAGTCCCGGCAGAACTCTTCGCGCCAAAACCCAAAAGCAGGGTCGGCGAGCTGATCTGGAAACTGACGAATCGCGGATTGTTCTACAAACAGCCGCCGACAGATCAGTGCGCGTACAGAAAACGCCGGTTGCTCTTGCTCTTCAGGTGGCCGATTGACCTCATCCTGGCAATCTGCTGGGCAGTCATCGGAATTCTTGCCAGACCGGCCATAGCGATAGCGTGGCTCTGCGTCTGGTTCGCTGGCTACCGACCGGCAAATCTTTGGGCATGGCTCGCGCATCCGTTCGCGTGCATAGCTCAAGAAAAAGACCTGCTGTATTTTCCGCGGGACCAAAGCCGCAAGGAAGATCAGCGATTGAGTAGATACCTGCTGTGGAAACTGGACAGTGGCTGTGAGCCAAATCGTTGGTACGCATACTCGGCCGAGTGTCTTGTGCGTGCTCTTTTTGCCCCGTGGGAAATCACGGGGCTAGGAATCGCACCAATCAGCTGGCTTGCGTACTTCCTGTGCACAATCCAAGTAGCTGGATTTGACGCCAACCGTATTCTTGCAAGCATTGCCATCGCAGTCGCGCTTATCCTGTTCGCATCACTGGTCATCTACAGGCTCGGAAATCGCGCTGAAAAAACGCTCCAGCGCGAAATACGAGCCGCTGAAACACAGAAACAGCTTGAGGCGCAACGCGAAGAGCAAGAGAAACAAGAACTTGAACATCTTCGTCAATGGCTCGCAACACACGCGGCAACGGCAAAAGCGCCAAGCGCAGTAGATCTGACAGCAGTGCAAGTATATGGCTCGGCCACACACAGGTTTGTCAGAAAGTGGACGCATCTCAAGTTCTGGGCAGTCAAAAGAGACGTGTGCGCGCCGTATGAGAAGTAGACACGGGTTGTGAACTTTTAGGACGTTTTCAAAGAAAACGTCCTATTTTTATTTGCCGCAACCGGTTGTATTTGATAAAATAACAATACCAACCCCAGTTACCAGCCCCCAGTTACTAATTTTTTATGTGCATAGGAATTCCACAAAAAGTTTTGGAAATAAAAGACAAAATGGCACGGGTGCAATCCGGAGATCATGAGCATTGGTTGGATATTTCAGCAATGGACGAACCAATAAATGTTGGCGATTTTTTATTGAGTTATCAAGGCGTTGCGATAAACAAAATAACAGCAAGCGAAGCGACTGCCAATGGGGATGTCATTTCGACCCTGCTTCAGCCCGCTTCGCACAAGCGATAGCGAGGCGAGCGGGGGAGAAATCGCTTGTAAAGACTTTGCGAAGGGATTTCTCATCCGCCCGAGGCGGATTCGAAATGACAGCAGCGCATCAGACATTTCAATATGCTTAAAGAACCAACAATAAAAGCAGAACAAGAACAACGCGAACGCGTGGAACGCGGGATCAGGATGGCCGCGGTTTTCGGTTGCGCGCCCGCGCAAATGAAATTGTGCGGACGAAAGGACAAGGAAACGCCGCAGGTTTTGCAGAATTTTTTAGCGAACAAGGGCGGCGTTGATTCAGCGCGGGCGCGCGAAGTTCTGGAAAATTTTGAAGCGGCAACTGAGTATTACAAATTAATTGCCGCGGCAAACAACATTCCAGACCCCTTTGACGAACGCGTGGTTGAAGCATATTGGATTGGCAATGATTTATTGGAAAAAGTTAAACCCGATGATATTAAAAAAATGATTTTGGAAAAATTTGTCGGCGCGAAAATGATGACGCAAGAAGACGCAGAAGCGCGAGTCGCGAAATTAGCAGCCGACATTGTTGCTCATCATAATTTTCACGTGCTGGCTTTAGGCGCGGCGAGCGCTGAAGCTCGGCAAGTAGCTGGATTGTACGAATTGTGCAGTGTAAATTTTGGCAAAGTTGTTGGCGTTGAAGATAATAAAGTGACAATAAAATACAAGCCACTTGTTTTAGAAGACAGCGGGTTTACGGTCAGCAACAATGAGGTTGCAAAGCAACTAACTTGGGACAAAAATGTTGCGCCAGAAATAAAAAATGGAGACAGCGTTTGTTTCCATTGGAATCAGGTTTGCCAAAAATTGACAGAAGCGCAAGCGCGCAACTTGGCAGAATATACACGCGTGGCGTTGTCATCCTGAGCCTGTCGAAGGATGACGAGATGCACACAACTTTGCCAGCTGTGGCAGATCGTCTAACTGCGCAAAAATTAGCGCTTCTTTTTTTTCTCTACGCCAACCCTTAAGCTGCTTCTCTCTGGCGATTGCCTTATCAACATCAACAAATTCCTCATAATATACGAGCACAACCGGTCGCCGTGAATATGTATAACAAAACGTTTTTTGACCGTCGTTATGCTGATTGATCCTATGATTGATATTATTGGTCACGCCAGTATAATAGCTACCGTCCGAACACCTTAAAATATACACGTAATAATATTTATACATAAGGTTTGGTCGCCCTTCGACAAGCTCAGGGTGACAATCCCTTCTCGCGATTCAACATAACAAACTTAGTGAACAGCGCAGGTAATGCACGGGTCAAAAGCGCGAATAAGTTTTTCAAGCTCTCTCTCCACTTCTTTAGGCGCGAGATTTTTAGTTTGGGCCAACAGCGCCGGAATTTCAACTTGCAAAGCCGCGAGATTTATTTGCGTCGGAGGAATGATATTATATTTTGCGATGGTTAAATCAGGATTGATTTCAACCTGATGAATCAATGTTCCGCGCGGGGCCTCTAACGAGGCCATTCCAGTACACTGCCCGACAATCGCGCTGGGCCGTTGGACGCTTGTCCGCTCCATTTCTTTGCCTTCCAATTTCTCAATAAGTTTTGTTGACTCTTCAAGAAAATGCAAAATCTCAATCGCCTGCGCCAGATTATTACTGAACGGATTGTGAATATTAACGTTATATTGTTCAAAAAATTTACGCGCTAAAGGATTTAATTTTTTCTGCGCGAGCGCGAGACGCGCGAGCGCGCCAACTTTAACTGGCCGAGAATCAACAACTCCAAATTTTGTTGTTGAACGTTTATCAATAATTTCCGTCACATTGGCAATTGATTTGGAATAATACAACGGATATTGATTTTTTGGCGAGTCAATCGTTAAAAACTCCAAATCAGTTTCAACTTTTGCGTAGTTGAACGCTCCGAAAAGTTCTATTAAACCTGCCGCCTCGTCCAGCACATCATATATTTTCTCTTTGATTTCTGATAACGCGTTAATTTCCGGTGGCTTTATAAATCCACCCAGCCCTGTGTTGGTTGGAAACGCATCAGACCCAGCCACAACTTTCAAAATATTGTCAGCCAATCTTTTCAAATTCAACATCAAATGAAATTCAGCTGGATATTTTGTTGAAAGTTCAATTGAACCCTTCAAGCCAGCGTAATCAGGCAAAACCAAAAAGAACAAATGCATCAAATGGCTCTTTATAATCTGCCCGCACATCAAAAGTTCGCGCAATAAAATTGTCTCGCTTGTAATTTTCATTTTCAGCGCGTTTTCTATCGCGGCCCACGAGCAAAGATTATGCGAAATCGGACAAATTCCACAAACGCGCGAGTTTATAAACGGCGCTTGACTATAAGTTTTCCCGACAAGCAACTCTTCAATCAGGCGCTCGCTTTCCTCTACCTTAAACGTTGCGGCACGCTTGTTAAAGTCGACACAAAGTGTCGCGTGACCTTCAATTTTTGCAGTGTAATCTGGCGGAGCAACATTAATTTTTGGCGAGTCCATGAAAGTGCCTTTTATTTTTTGCAAAAATGTTTTGAACGCTTCAATGTCCGGTGGGCAACCCTGAATTTTTTCATCAACTTTAATGAATTTTTCAATTGGTTCCAAAAACTCTGCTTTTATTTTATAATCATCTCCATAAATTTTCTTTGCCGCAGCCTCGCGTTGCTCGGCTGTCAATCCGGCAAAAACATTTCCCGTGATCGCGCACGCGCCAAGCGCCACAACAATTTTGGAAGTCGCGCGTATTTTTTTTAGAAGTTCAATATGGCCGGCCGTTGTTGCGGCGCCCTCCACGAACGCGACGTCAAAATCTCCGGGCGCCGGCTCTTTAAGTAATCTCCAATTTATAATTTCAAAATCCTGAAACAAATCCGCCAAAGATTCATCCAAAGAAAGCAAATGAAATTCACAGCCTTGACAACCGGTTAAATCAAACACCGCGATTTTTGGTTTATTGTTCATAATTTATCGCATTGCAACTCTGCGCTCTTCAATCTCTCTTGTGTGTTCAGCGGGTTCAAAAATTTGGGCTACGGCGCGCGCGTATTTCCGCAATTCAGTTGCATATTGCGCGCGCTCTTCTTTAATTCCATAATCTGGTAATTCTTGCATGATTATTCTGTTATCTGACGAATCATCAAATTGCTTATTCGGATTTCTTGTGACATCCAGTAATACTCTCTGCCCTTTATATTCAACAAACGCGTCGGTTTTATGATATTTGTCCAACGGCGAACCAACTGCCGTATAAAATTTTAATTCCAAAGCATCATCTCCTTCTGGATCAACGCCAATCTCTTCAGCAACAAAATCCAACAAATCCCGCGCCACTTTTGTTGACGGGCAAGTTGGATCATCGCCTGGTTGAAAATTTTTTGCGAATGTGACAGCTCTTTCAAATGGCAAATGTCCATTTGCCTCGTCAAAACTTTTTCCTCCGCTCAACTGCCGAAACAACTCTATCGCCGCTGTCTTATTTTTCTTTACCGTGCACACTCCAAAATATTCTTCTTCCAAAAGTCTGCCGGTTAAATCGGCTGCCTCTTGATAACGCCCAGGTCGTCTAACATAATCCGATGATCTTACTGCCATATTTGTAAGTTAATTATTTCAAAACTGGATCATTCCCGCCTTTTGAAAATGGGTTGCATCGCAATATTCTGTAAACTGCTTTTAACCCACCGCGAATTACTCCGTATTTTTTTATTGACTGCCGCGCGTATTCTGAACAAGTAGGGTTAAATCTACAATAACCAAGAGGAAAACGATTTTTAAACCAGCCATGATCAGGCGATAATGTTTTTTGGTACAACCAAATCAGCCAAAGAACAATTTTTCTAACCATAATTAAACTTTATCTGACTTTAAAACGCGCATCTTTTTCAAAAAATCCAAACACTGTTTTTCAACTTCAACAAATTCCAATTTGGCAGAAGGCTTTGCCGCAACAACCAAAAAATCAAAGCCAATAATAATATTGTTCAATTGTTTATGGAAAATCGCGCGCAATCTTCTCTTGACTTTGTTGCGCACACTCGCGCGATTATCAACTTTTGTGCCGACAATAAAACCAAGCCGGTTTATTTTTTTCTGATTTGGCAAAATTTTAAAAACAAAAGCATCCGTGGAAAAACTTTTGCCACCAGCCTGTTTGAATTTGGCGCCAAAACAAGCGTCAAATTCCAATGTCTTTGTTATTCTATTTTGCTTAGGTAGCATTACTTATTTACTGGAAACGGTAAGCTTTTTGCGACCCTTTGCTCTTCGTCGCTTCAATACATTGCGTCCATCTTTCGTTTCCATCCTTTGTCTAAAACCATGAACCTTTGCTCTTCGTCTTTTTTTCGGCTGATATGTGCGCTTCGGCATAAAATTTTATTTGTTTAACTTTAATAATATGTATAGCATAGCTAAACATTATAAAAAAAGCAAGTCTATTTTGACTTCTTTTTTTTGCTGACATATACTTTATCAACAACCTATCCACACCTTATTAACTTTTAAAGCTTTGCAATGGCATTTATCCACAATCTCTTTCATGGTAAAATGCCTTTAACAAACAAAAATAATTCGTACTCGCATGGACGACAAAAACAAACAACTTTGGGACTCTACGCTCGCGGAACTGGAGTTGGTGCTCACAAAGCCAGTGTTTTCCACATGGTTTAAAGATACTTTTATCGTTGAAAACAATGACGGCCGCGTCACAGTCGGCGTTCCCACAACTTTTGCGCAAGCTTGGCTGCAACAAAAATACCACCACAAAATTTATCAGATACTACAAACCAAACTAAGCGGTATTCGCGTTAAAGAAATTAAATACGCTGTTCAGAATATCAAAGATTTTTATAAACAAGTAATTGAACTTAAGCAAACAATCAAACAAGAAACCGCGGCAAATGCCATTTCTCCGTTTGATTCCGTGATATTTAAACAAACAGGTCTAAATCCTAGGTATAATTTTGAAAATTTTGTGACGGGAAAAAATAATGAACTGGCAACTGCCGCGGCAAAAGCTGTTGCAGATAATCCTGGTCATGCGTACAACCCGCTTTTCCTTTATGGCGGCGTTGGTTTAGGAAAAACACATTTAATGCAAGCTGTCGGCAATAAAATTTTATCTAAATTCCCAAACAAAAAAATCAAATATACAACCTGCGAACAATTTACCAACAACTTTATTGGCAGTATTCAAGGCGGCAAAATGGCTGAATTTACAAAAACGTACAGAACGCCTGATGTTTTAATGGTAGATGACATCCAGTTTTTATCTGGCAAAGAAGGAACGCAAGACGCGTTTTTTCATACTTTCAACGAACTTTACCAAAATGACCGACAACTTATTATTACGTCTGACCGACCTCCAAAAGCGCTGGCGATTATTGAAGATCGCTTACTAACACGGTTTGAATGGGGCATGATTGCTGATATTTCACAGCCTGACATGGAAACAAGAATCGCAATTTTAGAGGCAAAATGTAAGGAAAAGAATTTTAGTTTAGACAGGCAAATCATCCATTACATCACGTTGAACATTCAAAATAATGTTCGCGAACTTGAAGGCGCGCTAAACAAAGTGATTGCATATCACCAGCTTAACAAACAACCAATCAGCTTAGATTCTGTTAAATCCATACTTTTTTCATTATCAGTTTCAGGAAAACAGACAGGATCTTTAACTCCACGTAAAATTATTGAATCTATCTGTGAATTCTACGAACTTGCCGTTGAAGAAATGATCGGTCCGAGCAGAGAAAAAAGGCTTTCTTACCCGCGTCAGATTATAATGTATATTTTACGTGATGAATTACAGGCATCTTATCCAACAATAGGACAAGAGCTTGGAAATCGCGACCATACAACAGCTATTCATGCTTTCAATAAAATACAACGCGAGCTTGACGTAAATGAGAAATTGAGGCAAGAAATCAATTTATTAAAACAAAGAATATACAATGTTTAATGTAAATTGACAAATCCTGTGCATAACATCTGGATAACTACCCAGCAAAAAGTAGATAAGTCAGTTGATAATTAACCCGCAAAAGTGCATAAACTGGCAAAATCTGACCAGAGATACTACGTTGTTACTTATACACAAGTTAATACCACAAAAGCACAACTCTTTTTCACACAATTGTCCACAAGCTTTTAACGCAAATTTACATTATAATAAGACTTATCAACTCTATCCACAGCCCTTATTATTATTATTATCTTATATATATAATTCTTACTAACTAAAACAATATGAAATTCGTCTGCACACAAGAAAACTTAAACGGAGGGTTATCTGTTGTAGGACACTTATCTACAAAGAATATAAATCTGCCAATACTCAACAATATTCTGATGGAGGTAAAAGAAGATTATATAAAACTATCAACGACCAACTTGGAAATTGCAATTACATGCATTGTTAGAGGTAAAGTTGAAAAAATTGGCAAATTTACAGCAGATTCCAAACTATTGGCCGATTATATTGCCTTATTGCCAAGGGAAAATGTTGAAATTTCACTTGTTGAAAACGATTTTTTGAAAGTTGATTGTAAAAAGTTCCATACAAAGGTTAAGGGGATAGCAGCTGAAGATTTTCCAATAATTCCTGAAATTTCAAAAGAAAATTTCATTAAAGTAAATTTAGCGGATATTCGCAATGCCATAAGTCAGGTTGCATTTTCAGTATCATCGTCTGAAACAAGGCAAGAATTAGCTGGCGTGTTGTTCAAATTAGATGGCGTTAATTTGGTGCTGGCCGCGACTGACAGTTATAGATTGGCTGAAAAAAAGATAACGATTGAGGAAAGCACAATTAAGGAAGCAAGAAAAATTTTAGTGCCATTAAAGACAATTCAGGAACTTTTGCGTATTTTAAACGCGCAAAAAGATATAAATGAAAAAGCAGAACTTGTAATTTACGTTAGCGAAAACCAGATTTTATTCACTTTTGATTCAATAGAATTGGTTTCGCGCATTATCGAAGCGCAATTTCCGGAATACGAACAAATTATTCCGACAGCCTTTAAAACAACGATATTTGTTGATAAGTTTGAATTGGCAAAAATAATCAAAACCAGCGCGTTGTTCGCAAAAACCGGAATTTTTGATGTTAATCTGGATTTTGCGCAAAAGACAAGTGGTTTATTAGTTTCATCGTCAAATGCGCAAACAGGTGAGTCAATGGCTGAATTAGATGTTGAATTCACAGGCGAGGACAATAAAATTTCTTTGAATTATCGTTATTTATTGGATGGTTTGAACAATATGTCTGCTAATGTGGTTGAGATTTCCATGATTGATAATAACAAGCCGCTGTTGGTTAAACCGCGTGACAGCAAAGATTACGTTTATATTGTCATGCCAATTCGGCAATAAAGTACTAGATATCTCATTAATGATTTGACTTTCATTGACTTTATGCCAGATGCCATTTATAATGTTTTTGAAATTTATTTAGTATTAATGCGGGAGTAGCTTAGTTGGCAGAGCGCAACCTTGCCAAGGTTGAGGTCGCGGGTTCGAGACCCGTCTCCCGCTTTTTTCATCTATATCTTCATCATGGGCGAGTGGCGGAATTGGCAGACGCGTTGGACTTAAAATCCAATGGCTGTATAAGCCGTGAGGGTTCGATCCCCTCCTCGCCCATTTTAAAATTAGATTGAATAACTATAAAAAAAGAGCCCGGCTATTCGGCCGAGGCTCTTTTTTGTTTTATTTACCATTATTCTTTTATTTGCACCGCTTCTTTTTGTTCTATTTTCTGCTCTACATTCAACTTTTCGTTCACGATATTTTCTAATTTTTCAAATTTAGCGCGTGTTTTATCATCAAACGTGCCAGATGTTTTCATGTATTTTTGCATGAGCTTGAACAATTCATCGCGAATAGCACTTAATGTTTGATTTGCTTCTCTGAAATCCCCGCCATTAGCGCTTTCAATCACATCAGCCAGTAGGTCGTCAATCACCTGTTTTACTTCTTTGTTTTTAACACTACGCACGCGATCCTTAATATCTCTTATTTGGTAAAGCACGCCCATAATTTCTCCTGGGTGCAACCCACCGTGAATTGTTTCCATTGCTAATTGCGCGTCTTCCATGTTTCCTTGGTCGTAATATGACTTGGCCTCATTGTAAGCGCCTTCTGCTTCTGCCAAATATCCAGAAATCGCGGTCATGTCCAACCCCAGTTTTGTGAATGCTTTTTGCGTTATCAATTTTTTCGCCTTTTTCAAATCTTTTGCGATATTGTTCAATTCTTTTGGCAATTCAATTTTGGCTCTTATTTTGTCCACTTCTTCGTAGAGCCGCGCGTCCCAAAATTCTTGTAAAGCTTCTCGCAGACGCATGTCTTCTGCTGGCGCATTGATATTTTTGTAATATCCAGCGAGCTGTGATAGGAGATCATTGATTGTCGCAGCATCGTCAGCGCTATTTGGCAATTTTTTTACTTGTTTTAAAAATCTTTTTAAATCTGTTTGCATTCGTTTAATGTCTTGCAGAGCATTTTTAACTTCGCGTGGGTCAACGAATTCTATTTGTTCTTCTTGTTCTACAAATTCCATCTTTTGGTTTTGTTCATTGTTTGTGGCGCCGGGTTGATTCTGCTCTACTGTGGTGGTTGTTTTTTGATCAGTGGTTTGCGCAGGTTCAGTTGTCGCTGGTGTTGCCGGCGCCGGATTTACGATTTTGGTTTGTTCTTGTTTAACCGGCTCTTGTTTAATCGGTTCGGCTGGTTGAACAACAGTTGTTGTCGGTTCTAATGCTGGAGCGGGCGTCGTAGCAGGTTCTGTGATTGTGGCTTGTGAAATTTTGTAGACATGGACAATTGGAGTGTTCATGTCAATTTCATTGGCCAATGAAAAGAGTGGCCAATCAACAAACCCGATGATCGCCAAAACCACGATAAGCATGACCAATGAAAAGCGAATGCTTCTTTGGCCATGTAGCGCGACTTTTTGGATGATTTGTTTCATATATTGTTGTTAATAGTTATATATTATTATAGCATGCTGATTTATTTTATTAAAATTAATATGTTGTTATTTTCGCAAAGTGTGATAAAATAAACAGAGTATGGCAGAAAAAAAACAACAAAACAGAGTGATTGAAACAGCGGCGGTAAACGATGATTCATCGTTAGATTTATGTTTGCGGCCAAAAGCGCTGGACGAATACATCGGGCAAACGGAAATCAAACAAAATTTGAACATTTTTTTGGGCGCGGCAAAAAAAAGAGGCGAGCCGATTGAGCATGTTTTGTTATATGGGCCGCCGGGTTTGGGAAAAACAACTTTGGCGTTTATTATTGCCAAGGAAATGGGCACAAGTATTAAAGTGACAACAGGTCCGGCGATTGAGCGGGCCGGCGATTTGGCTGCGATTTTAACAAACTTGCAGCCAGGCGACATTTTGTTTATTGATGAAATTCACAGATTAAACCGCGTGGTTGAAGAAGTCCTTTATTCAGCGATGGAAGATTATGTTTTGGATATTGTAATCGGGAAAGGACCGTCAGCGCGCACTGTCCGGTTGAATTTGCCAAAGTTCACGCTGATTGGCGCGACAACGAAGATTTCCAAATTGTCTTCTCCGTTGCGCGATAGATTTGGAAACACAATAAATATTGGTTTTTATTCAAATGACGAATTGAAACAAATTGTTGAACGTTCGGCAAAAATTTTAAATGTTGCGATTGATCATGAAAACGCAATGGAAATCGCGAAGAGATCGCGGCGCACGCCGCGGATTGCGAATCGTTTGTTAAAGCGCGTGCGCGATTATGCGGAAGTGAAAAATAATGGTATATTGGACATGGAATCAGTGCGCGCCGCGCTTGAAATGCTGTGCGTTGACGAATTGGGACTTGACCAAATTGATCAGAAAATTTTACTCGCGATTATTGAAAAATTTGGCGGCGGCCCGGTTGGTTTAAACACTTTGGCCGCCGCCACAGCCGAAGAGTTGGAAGCGATTGAAGATGTCTACGAACCGTTTTTGTTGCAAGAAGGTTTTATTGACAGGACCAGTCGTGGTCGTATCGCGACCGAAAGAGCGTTTAAGCATTTTAATAAGCCAGTTTTGTCGCAAAACAATAAATTACTATAATTATGGTCGCGCCGCTTTCAATTTTTTTATTCATGTACATGGTGTACATTGTGTTTTTTGCTGTGTTCACTTTTTTTAATTTGTATCACATCCTTAAGTTTGGTTTTGCCAGTTTTGGCGCGTACCTGATTACTTTTAGCTATATTGCCGTGACAATTTTAGCATTGCTAATTTCGTATTTTTACATCGCGCGGATTGATTGGAGCACACAGGTTGAACTGTTTGGCAACGCTAAAAATATGGAAGGATTAATTGGGTTCTAAATATGTATTCTAGACATTATTTTCCAAATCAAAAAGCGAATGAATTCATAATTTTATTTTTGCGCAGACATTGGATTGAAGTGGCAAAAATCATAGTTGTCACGATTGGGTTATGCGCGCTGCCGCTGGTTGTTTATATCGCGACATTATCATATATTTCCGCGATTAGTGAAGTGTTTGCCGCGATTTTTACATTGGGCGGCAGCGCGTTTTATCTCTTTGTGATTTTGTACACGTTTTCCAGTTTTATTGATTATTATCTGGATGTTTGGATCGTCACAAATCAACGGATTATCAATATTGAGCAAAAGGGTTTGTTTGATCGCGTGATTTCCGAAAAAGAATTGGGCAGGATGCAAGATATAACTTCAACGGTTGAAGGATTTTGTGGCACAATTTTTCATTATGGCAATGTGCAGGTTCAGACAGCTGGCGAGGAGCAGCACTTTTTGTTTAAAAATATTCCATATCCAGAGGAAGTGGCGCGTACGATTAGCAATTTGGTTTCCGAATATAAAAAAGGCGGCGTCAGTGCGCTGGACGTCGCGATGGAGGATGTTTGAAATAAAAAATGGACTGTGGGGGACTTGAACCCCCGGCCTCCTCCATGCCATGGAGGCGCTCTGGCCAACTGAGCTAACAGCCCAAACTCTATTGACTCATTCTAATACAGAGATTATAATTTGTATAGTTTTTTTGGGTCGTTAGCTCAACGGTAGAGCAGTGGCCTCTTAAGCCATTGGTTGCAGGTTCGAGTCCTACACGACCCATTTTATTTAGCAGATTGAAAAATTTTCTGGTTTGTTTCAAAATGCTTTTCGCCGATGGTTTGTTTAATGCTTTGCAACAAAATTTCCTCTGTCAATTCGGTTGGCAGAGTTTTTTTGTAAAACGCAAAGCCGAGCATGAAAATGTTTAAAGCCATGACGCTGCCAGTTAATTCTTGAACTTTGTCGGTTCCATTTATTTGAAAAACATTTTTGATTGTTGAGCGCAAAGTTTTTTCAATATCCTCAATTGAAGGATAAATTGTTTTGTCAGAATAAACGGAAATTGGGATTATTTTGTGAGTGTCAAAAACGACCGTTGCTGTTGGTTTTAACAAAGTTAAAACACGCAAAGCTTCCAATGGCTCAAGCGAAATTAACAAATCAACTTCGCCATTTCCAAGCAATGGCGATTTAATATTTTTTCCGATTCTGACGGAACATTGAAGACTTCCGCCGCGCTGCGCAAGTCCGTGAACTTCTGCCATTTTCGCGTCTGTACTGCTAAGCAGCGCGGCGGTCGCTATAATTTCAGCCAACGTAATGACTCCTTGCCCGCCAACGCCGGTTATTAAAATGTTGAACATATATATATTTATTATTTAACTATTTTTATCGCGGGGCAAATTTGCGCGCAAACCGCGCAGCCAACGCACATTGTCTGGTCAATTTCCGTTTTGCCATTTTCATGTCTGATTGCCGGGCAAGAGAATTTTGTATAGCATGTTCCGCACTTTTCGCATTCTTTTTGGTCAACTTGGAATGTTGGTCGTTTGATTCCTTGTTGCCGTGATTCTTTGAGCATTAGCAACGCGCATTTTCTTTTGACCAATAAAACATTGACGCCTGATTTTTCCAATTGTGTTTTTATCGCGGCTTGCGTTTGTTTTAAATTGTACGCGTCAGAAATTTCCAAACTGTTTGTGCCGCATGCTTTTACGATTTCCTCAATGCTGGTTTTGCTGGTTGGCTCGCCCATTCCTGTTTTGTCAGTGCCCGGATTTGGTTGAAGTCCAGTCATGGCTGTAATTGCATTGTCCATTATTACCAATAATAAATTCGCTTTGTTGTGAATCGCGTTGATCAATGCCGGAATGCCCGCGTGAAAAAATGTCGCGTCGCCGATAAAGGCGATGTTTTGTTTTGCCTGCCCGCCGGTAGGCAGGGTTGAATTATTGAGTTGAAAAATTTTGTTGATTCCGTGGCTAATGCCAAGTCCAGCGCCCATTGCGTATTGAAAGTCTTGCGTGAAAAATGGTGGAAAAATTCCCATCATGTAGCAACCAATGTCTCCGCCGAAAATTGCGTCTGGCGCGACCGCTTTGATTGAATAAAATGTCGCGCGATGCGGACAGCCCGGGCAAAAGACAGGGAAACGACGTGGCAAATTAGCTTGTAGCTTGTAGGTGGTAGCAGGGTAGGTTGGTAGGTTGAATGCGGACAACATTGCTTTTTCAACGATGGCGGGCGTTAATTCGCCAAATTGGGGTACAATGTTTTTGCCGAAAATTTCAATTTCTATTTTGTTTGTTTGCGCGATTGTTTTAACTTGGTTTTCAATAAACGGATCTAATTCTTCAACGATTAACACGCGCTCTTTGTTTTTTAAAAAATCCAAAATCAGTTTTGTTGGCAAAGGATAAATTGTGCCAAGTTTTAAAACAGGAATGTTGAGTTTATGTTTTTCTAAAACTTCCATGACATGCAAAAACGACACACCCGCGCAAATTATGCCATCGCTGTTTTTTTTGTTGTTAACAATAAAATTCGCTTTGGCGTCCGCGAACTCTTTTCGCAGCGCTTCCATTTTTTGCAAAAGTTTGTCGTGGATTTCTGTTATGCGCGGTTTGAAAACATTAAACTTTTCAATGTCTTTGCGAAAGTCGCCTTTTAATGTTGGTTTTGGAATTGTTTTTAATTCAACTGGCGCGCTTACATGCGCGACGCGAGTTGTAATTCTGAAAAAAACCGGAGTTTTAAATTTTTCCGAAATTTCAAAAGCGTATTTTATCAAATCTTTTGCTTCTTGCTGGTCAGCTGGCTCAATCACCGGAATATTCGCCATCAAGGCAAAATGTCTTGAATCTTGTTCGCTTTGAATTGAGCTCCAGCCGCCCGGGTCGTCGGAGACGACAATAACGAGCCCTGCTCGAGCTTCAATATAGGCGGCTGGCAATAAACTGTCGCACGCGACGTTCAACCCAAAGTGTTTGAACGCGACAAGACTGCGGATACCGCACAACGACGCGCCGATCGCCGCTTCCATTGCCAATTTTTCGTTTGTTGAATATTCAAAATAAATGCCAGCGTCTTTTGCAATAGCGCTGAATGTGTCGCCGATTTCTGTTGCCGGCGTTCCGGGGTAAGTTGAAACAAAGCCAACGCCAGCTTCAAGTGCTCCGCGCACGATTGCTTCGTCGCCCATTAAAAAACTCTTTCCGTTTTGTTTTAATATTTTTTCTTTGTTCATATTATATTTTTCTAACGATGCCAATTGGCGTTTGCTCGTTCGTTTGTCCGAGCGGATTGTCTTTGAAAACCGCGGCGCAAAATTCATCGCTGATTTGTTGATTTGATTTGCCGAGAACATTTACTCCGATATCATTCGCGTCAATGATTATAACATCGCATCCGAATTTTTCTTTTATTTGTTTGGCGACTTTGTCCGGATTTTTTGGCCCGAGTTTTGCGTATTTGTTGTATGGAGGCAGCGTGTAATCGCAGGGCCCGTCAATCGCGTTGATATTTTTTCCGACAACTTTGTAAAAAACTCCGCGCATGCCAAATGGTTTTGTGATTGCTGACAAAAACGCGGCAAAAAGCATTCTGAAAATTCCGGCTTCGCGAATTGCCAGTTCCATTGTCCACGGACTTCCCAGCCCAATTCCGTATGGTGATTTGCGAACAAATTTAACCAAAAATTTCGCCAATTTTGATGGTTGAATCTCGGCGATTGGAAAGGCGCGGCCCTGACTTATCGCCACTATTTTTTCGCTGATAAATAAAATGTCATTTGGTTCTAGAAGTTGCGCAACGTATTTTTCAACAATATCAACAATGTCATCGTCTTTTGTAATGACATGCGTTTTGACCGGAATACGTTGGTATTGCGTGTTGTCGACCGTGATAGTTAATTGTTTGCCTGCGTTTGGCATAGTTTAGTATTCTGTCATTTCGACCCCACAACGCCCGCTTCGCCGAGGCGAGTGGGGGAGAAATCCCTCGTAAACTGCATTTGCGAAGGGATTCCTCACCCTTTGCAAGGGTTCGGAATGACAGGCTGCGCCGGATGGCGCAGAGAAGTTCTTATTGTCATTTTACCAAATCCCGCGCTTCGCGGCAAATAAAAAACGCCTCGCACTAAGTTTTAGTGCGAGGTAAGCGCGCGGTGTCAGATGCCTAGTGAAAGAACCGCAATCGCTAGTGTAATCGCTTCGTCGAGGTTGTCCACTACAAATCCAGCGACGCCCCGTACGATCATGTGCTGATGGACATTGTCCTTTTCTATGGCGACAATGATTGGCTTCCGATACGCATCTGCCCAGCCGACTTCAATGCAGGTGCCGATGGAGACCTTTTTTGCGCCGAGAAAGTTGAACAATACCGCATCCGCGCGCATGACGTCAAATCTGTCGCGGCAAACAATGCCTGGCTGGCGGCAGAGCGGATTGTCCGCGTGCTCACCGTGGATCATTGTCTGCGCCGCCAGAAAGTCTTTGCCGCGCATTGGAGACAACGCGTGGATGTGTTGCGGCAGCCGGCGCGCAACGCACTTTCTCCAGTCAGTGCACTCGCCGAAAGAACAACCGTCAATCGGTCCGGCAAGATAAAGCAGCGTGTCTTTCATGGATTCCTCCATCCACAAGTTTGTTTTCGATTAGCTACAAGGAAGGTTATTTCAAGTAGACAAAAAAGTCAATGTTAACAAAAAAACGCCCCTGATAAGTTTTATCAGGGGGTAGTCAATACTATTCGTGTGCTGGATATTCCTGTATGAGCTCCAAGAGCTCTATGTGGCACATCAGTGTTGGAAAAGACAGAGACACAGTGTCTGGGTAGTCTTTCAGATTGTTGCAGAAATTTACCCAAACCAGTTTTGCTTCGGCAAGCGCTTCGTCGCGAGCAGTGGCTTTTAAGGGATATTCTACTTCCTTTTCCTTCGGCGGGATGCCAACGCGTTTTTCCACGAAGTGCAGGTACCATGTTTGTCTGCGCTCGTCTTTGGTCGCGACCACACCCTTCTGTGGCGCGGTCCAGTCTTCCACTGGCAACAGCTCGCCGCGCCGCACTTTGCAGTAGATGTGCTTTGCCGCGGCCACGCTGGCCGCGTAGATGGCATATGCTTGCGCAGTTTCACCGTTGTCGCTGGTGAAAAACGACGAAACGACGATGCTGGCGTCAGCGGTCTTGTACACACCTTCCTTGCGGTAGCAGTTGATGCCAACGACATCTTCGCGGTGAGTGACATGAGTGACCAATTCTACGGGAATGCACGGACATTCAGTGGTCGGATCCATCAATCCTCCATGGAATGTCACGCTGACATACGATTGCGACCGCTTCTGATCCCACTGGGTTGTCGCGTCTGGATTTTTGATCCAAGCCCGCGCTGTTTCACAAGTGAACTCACCCAGCAGGTCTTTCATCAGGTCTTTCAGCCAAATGAACATGGGAACCTCCTTTTGGTCACGGGATGCCGTAGAGAGTTTTGCTCTCAATCGGGTCGTGATCCGTTAGCTGAAGGTTAGCAAATATACTAAAAAAAGTCAATCCCAACAATGAGTTTGACTCTTAATTTACGTTAAATGCGCCCCGTAGGAATCGAACCTACATCACTGGTTCCGCCCTGTCATTCGACAGGGCGCCCCGTCGGATGACGGGGCGAAGACGAGTCTATCCTTAGGCATCCCAACTGGTTTAGGATGTCTCGAAGCTGTTGTTTTAGTAATCGTTTTCCTTCAGTCGTTTTTAGGAATTGTTCTCTTCGTTGCGCATCGCTTTTTAAGATATAAGTTTCGTAATGAGTTAATGTCAGCGGGCGGTAATTTTTTGTGGAGACAACCTTGCCAATTTTATGTTGCACAAGTCGTTCATTAAGATCCGCAGTGCTTCCGGTATAAAGATTTTTATTGGATAAACAGAGAATATATACGAAATACATATTTACAATGCGCCCCGTAGGAATCGAACCTACATCACTGGTTCCGAAGACCAGTACTCTATCCGTTGAGCTAGGGGCGCACGATTGATGAAATAACAAATGGCAAATACCAAATGTCAAATATCAATTCAATGATATTTCCGCCTACAGCCAGCCTTTTGCGTGCAAGCCAGCTCGCGCCGCGTGTTCCTCTGCTTCTTGCTTGCTCAATCCTTTCCCTGTCGCGATTAACTCCTTTTTTAAATATACGCCGACAACAAATGTTTTCGCGTGATCAGGCCCAAACTCTTCTTCCACTTTATACGATGGCGTGGTTCCAATCTCTTCCTGCGCTTTTTCCTGAAAATAACTTTTTGGATCAACGTATAATTTTTGTTCCAAAATAATCGGCAATTCAGGTAAAAGATATTGCGAAATAAATTGTTTTGCCGGTTCCCAGCCACTATCCATATAAATCGCGCCTGTCACAGATTCAAACGTGTTTGCCAAAATATATTGTCTGGCTTTGCCTTTATCTTTTGATTCGCCACGGCTCAAAAACAAAAAATCTTCAAGCCCGATTTCTTTTGCAATGTGCGCCAGCATTTTACTGTTTACAAGGCTTGCGCGCCAGTTTGTTAATTCGCCTTCTTGGTTTGGGTAATTATTGTACAAATGCTCGGTGACAACCAACTCCAAAACAGCGTCGCCTAGAAATTCCAGACGCTCATTGTGCTCAACTCCGCAATCAGGATGCTCATTCAAATATGAGCGGTGGGTAAGCGCCATGCGCAAAATATCTTGATTTTTAAATTTCATTCCAAGCAATTTTTCCAATTTGCGTAAATCTTTTTCCATAACCATAATGAAATTCGAAGCACGAAACCCGAAATTCGAAACAAGCTCGAAGCATGAAATTCCAATGTTTCAATATTGGGACATTCTGATTTCGAATTTGTTTAGGATTTCGAATTTAGAATTTCGGATTTGTTATCATTTTCCTTGTCTTCGCTCTTTTTTTGTACTTTTATGTCGCGGAAAATTGAACCAAGAACGCCATTCACAAATTTGCGGGATGGTTCTCCGTTAAACTCGCGCGCGATTTCCAATGCCTCGTCAATCGCGACTTTTGCCGGGGTGTCAGGGTCAAAAAGCAATTCATAAATTCCCATGCGCAAAATATTTCGGTCAACGATTGTAATCTGGGAAAGAGGCCATTCGGGCGCGTATTTTGTAATGTGTTCATCTATTTTGGTTATGTTTTTAAAAATTCCATTGATTATTTTCTTCACAAATGAAAGTTCTTCCATGCCAGGATAAAGTGACTTTGCTAAATAGTCAACAAATTCTTCAATTTTTTCCTTTGGCGCTTGGTTAAAATCCCATTGAAACAGCGCTTGAATAATAAGACGGCGCGCGGTATGCCGATTTTGTTTGGACATAAACGTGGAAAATTTTGAATTTCTAATTTTAAATTTTGAATGAATGTTAAATTTTGAATGACAGAAACACAAATCAACAAAAAAATCATATCAAATCAGCGCGATTTTGTCTAATTACTGATTGAAAATTTTAGCAGAACGAGTTATTATGGGCATAATGATAATAAAATTATGGATGGTTTATTAAGAACACGGATGGCGCGCGGCGCGCTTATTCAGCTGGTTGGAAAAATCGCGAGCTCAATTTTAGGTTTGGTCGCGTTCGCGATGATGGCGCGCTATCTTGGCGTTGAAGGTTTTGGAATGTACACGACAGTCACGGCGTTTTTGCAGTTTTTCGGGATATTGATGGAATGCGGATTAACGCTGGTGACAATTCAGATGATTTCAAAAAGCAATGTTGATGAAAATAAAATTTTAAGCAATATAATGACATTTCGCGCGATTAGCGCGTTTTTGTTTTTGGCGGCCGCGCCGGTTATTGTTTTATTTTTTCCATATCCGCAAATCGTAAAGGTCGGAGTTTTGGTCGCGGCCGCCTCATTCTTTTTCGTTTCGTTGAACCAAATTTTTGTCAGTTATTTTCAAAAAGCTTTGCGGTTGATTGTCGTGACCATTGCTGAAAATGTCGCCAGAATGATTTTGATTGTTGGCGTGATGCTTGCCGTGTATTTTGACATGGGTTTGTTAAATATCCTCGGTTGGTTGGTGGTGAGCAATTTAATAAATTTGGCGGTCAGCTGGTTTTGGGGCGCGAAATGGTTAAAACTTCGGCCAGCTTTTGATTGGATAATTTGGAAAGAAATTTGGACGCGCTCATGGCCATTCGCGCTTTCTATTTCGTTAAATTTAATTTATCTGAAAGGCGACACGATTATTTTGTCATTGTTTCGGCCGCAAGCGGAGGTTGGTTTGTATGGCGCGACATATCGGGTGTTGGATATTTTGACAATGATTCCAACGTTGATTATGGGCGTGGCATTGCCGGTGCTGGTGCGGTTTTGGCAAGAAAATAAAAAAGAATTTTTTGTTTTGATGCAAAAGATTTTTGACTGTTTTTTGATGTTGGCTGTCCCGGTTGTTTTGGGCACGATGCTTATTGCCGACAAAATTATGGTTTTTGTGGCAGGTCAAGATTTTTTCGCGGCAGGCGCGATTTTGCGGGTTTTGATTTTGGCGGCTGGCGCGATTTTACTGAATGGCTTGAGCGGTTACGCGATTGTGGCATTGAACAAACAAAGAAAAATGATTTTTGGATATTTGTTTGTTGCCGCGCTTACATTGATTGGGTATTTCGTGACAATTCCAATATTCGGTTATTGGGGCGCGGCATGGTTCACGGTTTTTTCGGAAACATTAATTCTTATTTTGACCAGCATTGTTGTTTTCAAAACTTCAAAATTTGTTGCCAGTTTCAAATTGCTACCGAAAATTTTATTGGCAACCATTGTAATGTTGGCAGTGTTGAAATTAACAATCAGCTGGCCGGTCTGGATTTTGTTTTTTGAAGCGGTTTTTGTTTATTTCGCGATTTTATTCGCGGTGCGCGGATTGAGCAAGCGGTTTGTCTTTGGTTTAATAAAACTTAGATAAGAAGTATCGCTTAATTTAGATTAAATATAGCCGACGTCTTGACTGCTGTCGGCTTTTTTATTAGACTTCAAGTAGTTTTTGACGCGTCAGTCATGGCATCTCAAATGGTTCGGGAGCATGATCAGCGCAAAGAGAGAGGTGTGTCATGGGTAAGTCCGTAGCGTTGGAACAGTCGCATGCTTTGATGGCAGTGTTAGCGCAGAATGTGGATTGGAGTCAGCTGGATGCTGATACCATCCAGGCGATTATCATGGCGCCAAGAGAGTCTGGCGCGCAGTTCACGGCTTTCTTGAGGAATCGGGGACAGATGGTTGTCGGCGGGAGTAATAAGCTGACGATTGACCGGAGCAAGCCGTTTGACCCGGTTGCGTTCGTCGGGAAGGGATGGAAGATCGGAGAGCAGGACGAACGCGCGCTGGCGTTGACCGAGATTGATCTTGCCGCAGTGCAGTTGAAACACATGCTCAAGGATAGAGAGCCGTACGTGGGGGGAGAAGAGAAGCTGACGCGGCTCAAGGTCGCAGGGTATGTTCGCCTTGACGCAGGCGTGTTTGAGACGCTGTGGAACAATCAGCATCTCATTCCCGAGAGATGGAAGGGCAAGATCGTGTATTTTGACGGCACCGTTCTGGTGTCGCCGGACGGTGGTCGATATGTGCTCTGCATTGACGGGGGTGGTGGGCAGTGGAGCCGGGACTGCGGCTACCTTAACCACAGCTTCAGCGGCAATAACCCGTCGGCTGTCCTCGCCGCGCCATAGCACTTTCATTGCAATCCCTTTGGTAAATTACCGAAGGGAGTTTTTTATCTAGCGGCAAAGTATGATAAAATGAGTTTGTATGGTAAACAATAAGAGTTCGCGCGTCCCGCTTGCCGAAGTTTCTGAGAGTTTTTCCCGATCAAGCGGAAAGGGCGGGCAAAACGTTAATAAGCTGGAAACAAAAGTTGAATTGCGCTGGAATATCGGAGCGTCATTGGCGTTTGACGAGGCGCAAAAACAAATGATTCGCTTAGCTTTGCAAAATCGGATAAATAGCGCGGATGAGGTTGTTATTTTTTGCCAAGAAGAAAGAACGCAGGGACGAAATCGGGAATTGGCGTTTGAAAAATTGAATCAACTTGTTGCGCGGGCGATTGTGCCGATAAAAAAAAGACGGCCAACAAAACCGACGCATGCGTCAAAAGAAAAAAGATTGGCATTGAAAAAAGCGATGACAATAAAAAAGAAAGATAGAAAAAAGATTGTGAAAGTGGAATCCATTTAGAATGGAGAGGTGCCAGAGTGGTTGAATGGGCCGCTCTCGCCCCGTCATTCGACGGGGCGCCCTGTCGAATGACAGGGCGAAAAGTTGTATGTTTTACCTTTATATACTTTTGTTAGCTAATAAACAGTTGTATACTGGTTTTTCTTCTGACTTAAAGGTGCGGTTTAGACAGCACGAAAATGGTAGCGTTGAGTCAACGAGACATAAACGGCCGGTTAAGTTGATTCATTATGAAGCATATTTGAAGGAATCTGACGCTCGGCGCCGGGAGAAATTTTTAAAGACAACAGAGGGGAAGCGATTATTAAAAATGCAGATTCGGGATTTGCTTTTAGGACATGGATTCATCATGAAATAAATAATGTACATGGAGAGGTGCCAGAGTGGCTGAATGGGCCGCTCTCGAAATGCGGTAGGTTGGAAACAGCCTCGAGGGTTCGACTCCCTCCCTCTCCGCCAGTTGGGAAATGAAGTCATTGGCTCGCCCGCTATGCGGGCTCGCCAGCCGTTTTTCGGGGAAATTTCAAGCCGTTTTGAATTCAACATAAAGTTCGAGCCGACATTTTTGAGAAATGCACGGATTTGCGTTTTGTCGCCCTGCGACAAAAGAATTTTGGCTTGGCTACTCAATAAAATCACTTCTCGCATCAGTTCGAGCCAATTATTTCCCTTTTGTTCAAAATCTCTGATTTCTTGGTCTATATCGGCTTTCTCGCCCAATAGTTTTGCTTTCTTGGTCTGATACTCGTCCGGCGATATTCCTTTGCCCTCGATGTAAATATCAAGAAGCCGATCTATTTTCTGCTCAACCTCCACTTTTCGTTCTTTCAGATTTTGAACAAAAGAAACACCCTCGTTTTGGATACTCGTTTTCTCTCGGTCTAACTCGGCAAGCATATTGTCTCTCCAGTCGTCGGGAATAGAAACTTTTTGAATGACGGCTTTCATCTGTTCAACAAGTGCTTCCTCGCGCAGATATTTTTCGTTACAGGTTTGCTTTTTCTTGGTGCAACGATAATACACATGACCTTTTTGGGTTTCGGCGGTAATGAGGCAACCGCACTTTCCGCATTTCATAAAACCAGAAAAAGCAAACTCGTGCTTTCGCTTTCTCTTTTTCTTGCCTCGATTGCTCATTACTTGTTGAACGGAATCAAAAAGTTTCTTGGAAATAATTGGCTCGTGGCTTCCTTCGTATAGCTCGCCGTTGAAACGGAAAGTTCCATAATAAAAAGGATTTTTCAACATTCGCTGGACACAGGAAGTTGAGAGAACATTGCCTTTGTAGCTGTCGAGTCCGGTATCCGCCAAAAACTGCTTGATATTTTTGAGGGTGTTGTCGCCGGTGCCATAAAGTTCAAAACATTTTCGCACTAACACAGATTTATCATTATCGAGGTCTATGCTCTTTGTTTTTGAGTTGTTGAGATAACCGAGTGGCGCAAACCCCGGCCATATTCCCTTTCGCAGTTTTTGGCGGTGGCCCCGCTTGATGTTCTCGCTCAAATTGTCCACATAGTATTTACTCTGTCCAAAGGCAATGTTCAGCATAAATTTCCCCTGTGGCGTTGAATCAAACCAAAATGTGGGAAATTTAAGGTCTTGGATTTTTCCCGTGTCCAGCAGATAGATAATCTTTCCGCCGTCTATGGAATTGCGAGCTAATCGATCGGGGTGCCAAGCCAAAATTCCACCGGCTTCTCCGGCGCAAATCCGATCCAGCATTTCTGCGAAAACTTTTCGCCCAGGTTCTTTGGCAGTTTGCGCCTCGCTGAGCGAGGCGACGATTTCAAGTTTTTCTTTGGCGGCAAATTCTTTTTTAACTATTTCTTTTTAACTATCACCATGAAATGCAAACTAAACTCGGCGACCATAGGATTAGTGCATAATTCGTAATGCATATCCTGCCAATTTTTCCACGCCTCTGGCTCTTTTTTTGCCATTTTATTTATCTGCTCTTGAGAGGGAGTTGCAAGACCTTCCAAACCAACATTTTCTAAAAAATCTGCCTTGTTGTCGAATAAAGATTTGAGTTCATTCAATTCAAAAAAGTGAGCGTAAGCTTTTCCTCCGTGCCACTGATAATCATCTCCTTTCAAATAAAATCTCCTAAAATGTTCAGTATCTTTCACTTCATGAACCCACCTATGAAATCTTGTTATTGTTCCAAGTTTTCCCATAACCGATACAAAAATTGGAGCGTTCTTTTTAGCAACACGGACTAATTCGGAAATTGCTTTTTGTCTTTCTTGTTCAGGGTGCACATGAGAAAGCGCGCCACCGAGACAGAGAATTGCGTCAAAAGAATTATCCGCAAATCTTGATAAATCGGTTATAGTTCCTTCTACCACTTCCTTAATTTTTTCATTTACTTTAGATTTTTTGATTTGCTTTTTAGCAAAATCAAGATTTGCGGAAACCAAATCAAGTAAAATTACATCGTGCCCAAGCTTGGCTAACTCAATAGAGTATCTACCGGGGCCGCCGCCGGCGTCTAAAATAAAACCATTCTTTGGTAAATATTTTTTCAAAAATCGTAAGGTAGTTTCAAATTCTAAACGATGGAATGGGTCTTTAGTCAACCGCCTCCACTCTCTTTTTACGCCTTCGGTATAAATCTTTTTTGTAAGTTTTGTTTCTTTATTCATAAAAACTATTTCATTAAATCATCGATTGAAACGCCTAATCCCTTTGCAATTTTTGCCATAGTTTCAATTGTTGGATTCGGCGTCGCGCCGGATTCAATTTTAATAATTACATTGTAAGCAATATCAGCAAGCTTTGAAAGTTTGTCCTGCGAAATATCCAGCTTCTCTCTGTACTTTTTGATGTTCCTTGCAATTGTTGGTAATTCTTTTGACTTCATAGTATAATTATACTAGTATAGATAGTGAATTAGTTTTACTACTATAACTTTACCAAATAAAATGAATTTAA
>JAZDOE010000007.1:0-6562 GCA_043798985.1 Candidatus Falkowiibacteriota bacterium
GCGTGGAGATGCTACACTACTTGCTGATAGAGTCGTAGCACAAGTGTGGGTAGAAGAAAAAGAAAATTAGAATTTGCCGCCAAAGAAAAACTTGAAATCGTCCTTTCCGCTCCGGTTCCCGCCTTCACTTTTCAGTTTCGGTCGGGCAAGCAAGGCGAGGCGGGCGGAAGGAGGGGGTGGGGGGAATTCCGCCCGCCGAGCCCAGAGAGTTCCGTTCGGATATTTTCAAACAGACACCGTATTGAAAATTAAGGGTCGTGCGAAAAATAAAAAGTGATAAAAAAATCCCGCGGGCGCAAATTTTGCGCCCGCGGTTAGTTTTTCTTACCTCAGCTTTTCAACGTCCTTGGTTTCTTGGCGGTAGACGTACCAGTAATCATTACCGAATTCGTCCACTTTCAATGTCAAGGTATGACTCATGAGAAGCAGCTGCTTCACGCGCTTTGCAACGAGAGTGCTCACAGCGGAATCAGACATTCCGTTGATGAACGGCCATTTGTAAGAGAGCGCTTTTGCTTCTTCTGTGCAGCCCCGCTCTTCCTTGGAAAACTCTTCCCGATAGACGTAGATGCATAAGGATCTGCCGTGCTTGTCTGCAATTCTCGGCTCATCAGGCCGTTCAGGATTACGCCGCCTTCTTGCTTCGTATGCCACCGCTGTCTGCGTAGCATCTGCTTCCGAATGGACATAAACCTGAAATCTCTTCGTTGTCCCAATGAACGTTGACTTCACTGCCACGAGTACTCTGAAAACGGCTTCTTCAAGCCCGAGCATTTCCTCGGGGTCCAGTCCGAACAACCTGCGCTCTCCCATGACACTACCTCCATCTTTGAAAGCCCCAAAATTGGGGAATGTCCCCCTAAGGGGGAAAAGCAAAGAATACCTCAATCTTAGCGCTTTTTTAGAAAATGTCAAGCTGCGTGTAAAATTGCGGGAGTTTAATGTACGCTCACGGGTGTTGACAAAAAGATAAAAGTTATTTATAATTATCTGTTCTGCTCTTTTGGGCAGACTATCCCTTGTTCGTATGAGCTGGGGATAATGGCGAGTGCCTGCGCCATTCAGGCATGGTTCTTTCAAAAGGAGGTGGCCGTATGGCTGACCGCAATGAAGGTGCGATGGAGATTCAGTCGGTCGGTGGACCAAATTTGGAAACGCTGATGATGCGTTTCCTAACGCGGAAGCCCTTAACGATGACGCTTGAGACAGAATCAGACGAATGGCGCCACTCGCGAAAACGGAAGTTTCTTTTCATCTTGACTGCCATTGAGCGGTGGCTACCTGAAGGTGAGTCGACTTACCCAAAGCCTGAAATTATGATGGACAAGCAATCACGCATGGCTGAAAACATCAAGTTGGATCTTTTGGATGCGGAGTGGACCAACTGGGAGCTTAAGGGATACTTGATCCTATGCGATGAACGGCTGGATCTCATGAAGAGCTGTTACAAAGCTACCTACTTACTGCATGTTCCATGGTACCCTGTTTCTTTCCATTATGGTACGACTACACGGCGAGGGTTTTTCAACACGGAGATAGTTTCCTTGCTCGCCGATTTGTTCGCAGAAACGGACAGAGAACGGCAAGAACGGGAGTCTCTTGAGCAGAAAGAACAAACGAAACAGCAACCTATGAACAACTCTGTGCAGGGCGCTGGTATTTGATTTCCTCTGCAAGGTTGAGGCATCCAATGCGGTGCCTCGTTTTTTTGTCCCCATCGTTTTTTTTAGTCTATGGCTTTTGTGGTATAATAAAAAACAACAGTATGAAAAAGCCTTATATTAAAAAAATCGCGACGATTTCTAAATTTTCAGTTTGGTCTGTTGATGGCAAATATATCCGCACGAAAATTGACGAGGAATTTACAAATTTTGGCCAGCATTATCGGTTTGATTTTGTTCCGAAAAACGAATTTTGGATTGACCACGAAAGCGCGCCCGGCGAAGCGCGTTTTTATATTGATCACATGCTCGTTGAACACAGGCTGATGGAAAAAGGCGCGGGTTATAAAAAGGCGATTGAAACCGCTGATCAATTGGAACAGCGCGAGAGAAGCAAATCAAAGTTAATGAAAAGATGGCGCGGCAAAAAAACCGAAGAATTGATTAAAAATAAAGTTCATAAGAAATTGTTGAAAAAATATAGCGTTGGCGGCATTAAGGTTTACATTATAAACGGCGAGGCAGTGAGAGATTTTTTCTATATAGACTTTACAGAAGGCGGACATAATAAGGTTTATCCGTTTGTTCCGGAAAGGGAAATTTGGATTGATGATGATGTAAGCAGTCAAGAACGCAAGTTTGTTTTACTGCACGAGGCGCACGAGCGGCATTTGATGGACAAATATGGGTGGAATTATGATCGCGCGCATGACGATTCAAGTAGGATTGAGTATTTTTGCAGGCATCATCCAAGTTTGTTGGACAAAACATTGAAAAAAGAACTTGATAAAAACAAAGGTTGTAAATAAGCTATGAAAAAAATAAGCAAAGTGACAAAGGTTATATTAATAAATGACCTTTTTATTGCATTGGGGTGGGGCTTGATAGCGCCTGTAATGGCGATTTTCATAGTTGGAAATATAAAAGGCGGAAACGCAGAAGTGGCTGGAATTGCTACTGGAGTTTATTGGATAGCAAAATCAATTTTGCAGGTTCCAATTGGACGTTGGTTAGACAAAAATCGTGGAGAAAAAGACGATTTTTGGTGTTTGGTTTTGGGGACATTGCTTGGCGCGGCCGCGCCGATTGGAATGTTTTATTCAACATTGCCATGGCATCTTTATTTTTGGGAATTTTTTATTGCGATTACAATGGCAATGGTAATCCCGTCGTGGGGTGGAATTTTCATTCGGCATATTCGTAAAGGTCAAGAGGGTTTTTGGTTTGGGCTTGATTCAGCGGCAATAGGAATTGGTGCGGGCGTTGCCGGTATTTTGGGCGGTATTATTGCCGAGATGTTTGGTTTTGCTTATTTGTTTTGGGGTGTGGCGCTGTTTCAAGTGGCAAGTGGCGCGCTTTTGTTTTTGATAAAGAATGATTTATACCCGCCATCAAAAGTTGTTGAAATGATATCAAAAGATGATGGCCGGAAAAGAGTACTACCTTAAAAATTTAAATATTGAATTGTATGGAAATTTTACAAAACATTTATGAAAATTTGCGCAGCTCGTTGTTAAACATTGTTGTTTATTTTTTGTTGCAGGCGATTTTGTTTATCGCGCTGGCCGTGCTGATTGTTATTTATCCGTTCGCATTGATCCTGTTTTTCTCGCTGTTTTTGCTCGTGCTGGCCGTGATTAGTTTTGTAATCGCTTTTAAAGTGAAAAAATATCATGGAGGATTAAAGAAAGTTAAAGAATTGATATTCGGAAGCTAATGGATTATGTCCAAGATAACGAAGTTGATAATTCCTGTGGCTGGATATGGCACGCGGTTTTTGCCAGCGACAAAAGCACAGCCAAAAGAAATGCTGCCAGTTGTTGACACCCCCATTGTTCAGTATGTGGTTGAAGACGCGGTGCGATCTGGGATTGAAACGATAATTTTGGTGACAGGAAGTGGAAAGCGGGCGGTTGAAGATCATTTTGGTTATAATTTTGAATTACAAAGTTGGTTAAAAAAACAGGGAAAGGAAGATCTGCGCGAAGAAATGAAACGTATCGCAGACATGGCAAATTTTGTGTATATCCGGCAAAAAGGGCCGTATGGAAATGGCACGCCGGTTTTGTGCGCAAAGCATCTGATTGGCAATGAGCCATTTGCGGTAATGTGGGGCGACGAGTTTTTTCTTACTGATAAAAAACCGCATTTGCAACAGTTGATTGATGTTTTTGAAAAATATAACGCGCCTGTTTTGACAGCACACGAGGTTGATTTGGAAGGCACGACTCGGTATGGGATTATTGACGCTGAAAAGATAGACGGCGAGAATAATGTTGTAAAAGTAAAAGATATTGTCGAAAAGCCCGGTCCCAAAAAAGCGCCGTCCACATTGGCGTCGCTTGGCGGATTTATTCTGACGCCAGATATTTTTGAAATTTTGGAAAAGACGGCGCTCGGTAAGGGCGATGAACTTTGGCTGACTGACGCGATCCGCGGGTTGATGCGCGAGAGGGACGTTTATGCTTGTAAGGTTGATGGAACGTATTTGGACACTGGCTCAAAACTTGGATATTTAATGGCAAACGTTGAAGTGGCTTTGCGGCGCGATGACCTGAAAGATGATTTTAAAAAATATTTAGAAGATAAAATATGCAAAAACTTTTCACAATAAGCAAATTGGCCGTTGTTGGTATTATTTGCTTGTCATTGCTTAATTTTGGCGCAAGTTGCACAAAGGGCGGTGATTCTTCTGCCATTGCCGCGTACAAGCCAATTAAGTTGGTTTATTGGAGCGTGTGGAACAGCAGTTCTGATCTGAACGCGCTTACAACAGCATACAAACAAAAACACCCGAACATTAGCATTGAGTATCACAAAATTCCGTATCAGGATTATGAAAAAGAATTGTTAAACGCGCTGGCAGAAGATCGGGGTCCAGATATTTTTTCTGTCCACAATACATGGGTTCCGGAATATCAAAACAAAATTTTACCGTTGCCAGCCACGACTAAGTTGGCGTCCAAGTTTGTTCAGGGAACAATCAAAAAAGAAGAAGTTGTTCAGTTTGTGACGAAAAAATCGCTGGCGCCGGCTGACATTGAAAAACAGTTTGTGGAAGTTGTTGGAAAAGACGTGATACTTGATCAACAGGTTTATGGTTTGCCGCTGAATTTGGACACAATGGTTCTTTATTATAATAAAGACATTTTGGACAACAAAGGAATTCCTTTGCCGCCGGCAAGCTGGCAGGATTTTGAGGAGCAGGTTCATAAGATTAAAGAAGTTGACGCTGATGGAAAAATTGTGCTGGCTGGCGCAGGAATTGGAACTGGCAAAAATGTCGCGCGAAGCGCAGATTTATTGTCAGTATTAATGATGCAAAATTTGACGCAGATGGTAGCGGCCAATGGAGAGGTGACGTTTGATAGGGTTCCTGCTCAATTGAAAAACAAAGTAAAAGTTCCGCCCGGCGAATCCGCGTTGGAGTTTTACGCGAAATTCGCGGATTCGCTTTATGATTATTACTACACATGGAACGATAAAATGCCAAATTCTTTGGACGCGTTTATAAACGGCCAATCTGCATTTTTCTTTGGCTATGCGTATAATCTCGCGACGATTTATGACAAAGCGCCAAAGCTGAATTTCGCGATTGCTCCTTTGCCGCAAATCGCGGGAAATCCAAAAATTAATTTTGCCAACTATTGGATTGAAACCGTTTCCAAAAAAACAAAATATCAGGACGCGGCATGGGATTTTGTGCAGTTTATTACGAATAAAGATAATGTGAAACAATATTTGGACGCGCAAAAACGCCCCACAGCGCTACGCGCGTTAATTAATGACCAATTGAATGATCCGATAATGGGCGTTTTTGCGGAGCAAGTTTTGACCGCTAAAAGTTGGTATCGCGGAATGCAACCGAATGAGGCGGAAAAACTTTTTATTGATACGATTGATTCTGTAAGCCTCGGCAAGTCCACTGCTCATGATGCCATAGATTTGGCAGTAGAGAAAATTCAACAAACTTGGTTTGAATAATTTATGTTTAAAAAAAGATTGGCAATGATAGCCGCGTTTCCATCGCTGGTGCCAGAAATATGTCGCGGGGACGCGGCGTATCAAAGTTGTGGATTGAACGAAGTTCAACTTGTGATTGTGACGGTCGCGCAAATGATACTTGGTTTGTCTGGATCAATCGCTTTGTTGATGTTTGTAATCGGTGGTATAATGTACTTGACTTCCGGCGGCAACGCAACCAAAATTCAAAAAGGGACGAAGATGCTTACTGGCGCGGTGATTGGTTTGCTGATTATTTTTTCCGCGGGCGTGATTATTAAATTTTTGCTTGGCACGCTTGTTGGTTCGCAAGGGCTGGTAGAGGAAGTGAAATTATGAAATTTATATACGAAGCGCTTGCCGCAGACG
Organism: Candidatus Falkowiibacteriota bacterium; assembly: GCA_043798985.1. Lineage (GTDB taxonomy): Bacteria > Patescibacteriota > Patescibacteriia > UBA11705 > JACRDX01 > JACRDX01. The sequence continues at coordinate 6,033 of JAZDOE010000007.1, forward strand.
TAGTCGCGCCTCCGGTGCAGGAAGCGTTTGATGCTTTGGACAATTTTTCCACGACTGTCGGCATTTTTTCGCCAGCAATAGGAGTGCAAACATTGGCAGGTAAATTGATCTTGTCAGCAATGGGCATTGTTGGTTCTTTGGCTTTGGTATTTTTTATATATGGTGGTATAATGTGGATGATAGCAGGCGCTGATCCCAAAAAACTTAACACCGCGAAACAGACAATGCTTTGGGCTAGTCTAGGACTGGCAATTATGTTTTTGAGCTATATTGTCGTAAAGATGATAATTGAAGTTGTTTCATTATAAATAAAAATAAACCGCCGCCAAATGGCGGGGTGTGACAAAAATTATGAAAAACAAATTCCTGATGATTGCCATGTTCGTGGCAATGTTGGCGATTTACGCAGTCCCGGTTTTCGCTGGTCCTCCTGTTCCGCCGGTAGCAGGTTTAGACGTTGGGTTAGGTTCTATTAAAACAACTGGTTTGGGGCAAACAGATTTGCGCACGGGTATTGGTGGAATTATTAA
>JAZDOE010000021.1:0-3426 GCA_043798985.1 Candidatus Falkowiibacteriota bacterium
AGTTCATCAAGCGACCAACGTCTGATAAATCGGCCAAATGATGTGACGCGCGGGTCATTGGCAATCTTGTACACAGGCCCCTCTTTGATGCTCTGGCGCGCGATAAGATCTTCCTCTGTCTTAAGCGCTTGCTGGCCTGCCTCGCCAAACTGCGTGCCAGTACAGTCCTTCTTAAACATTGACCTAAATTTCAAAGTAAAAAATTTCTGGCCGCGGATGCCCACACGTTCGTTGCGATAAATTATCGGCAAACCGGTTTCAAATAAAATAATCAAAGCAGACAAAAGCATGATTGGCGAAGTAATAATAATTACAAAAATGCTGACAATAACATCAAAGACGCGCTTCACTACCCTGCCCCACGCGCCAAGAGATGTGCGCCGCAATTCCACGATTGGCACGCCAGCCAACGGACTGACTGACATATTAGCGCTATATGTCGCGAACAAATCAGCGGAATATTTAAAAATAATATGATTTTCGTTAGCAAAATCAATAATCGCGAACGTCTCCTCTTCATTCGCGCGCGGGTTTGTAAATATTATTTCGTCCAAATTCATTTTTTCCAGCTCTCCGCGCTTGTCTTCGCTAAACCACGGCATTTCCATCACAACTTCATAACCCAACGCTTTTTTTTCTTTAAGCGTTTTAATAATTTCTTTCGTGACTATGCCAGAACCGATCACCGCGACGCGCCGTAATCCAATGCCAAAACGATACAACAAACCCTTAACACCGCGCATTAAAATTCTTCCAACGCAGACATAAACAATGCCAAATGCCCAGCCCGACGCGACCAAAAACCTGGAATCAAATTGCGTTTGCGCGAACAATAAATACAAAGCCACCGCGCCCAAACCAGCGGAACAAGCCAAGATAACACGCGTTAAATCCGGCGCCAGCTTGCGATTCGGGTTGGTGGAATACAGACCAGTGAGCGCGAAAATAACCAACCACCCCAAGCCAACCCATGCCGTAATGCTTAAAAACTCCGCCAGCGTCAACTCAAACAATATTGGCTTCAAGGCCACGGCCCAATCAGTAAAACGCAAAAAATGGGCCGAAACACCAGCCAAGACCAACATCAAAAAATCCACCGGAACCTGAATTACCATTAAAAATATCTCTGAACGCTTCATAGGGACTTGCTTATATTTATACTAATATCATAGCTTAAATTAGAAAAATGGTCAACAACAAAAAAACCCGCCAAAATAAGGAAAATTATAATTCAGACGCTCTCTTGGCGGCTTGACGCAATGTTTTCTTTAAGAGCGCTGTCAAATTGCCTTTTTTCAGCGCTTTTAGACCTGCCTCGGTTGTGCCGCCCTTTGAAGCCACTTGCGCTGTCAAATCTGAAGCATTTTTATCTTTCTGCAATATATCATTAGCGCCGTCAATCGTGGCTAAAAGGATTTCTTCGGCCGTTTTTTTGTCAAAACCCAAACTAACAATTGCCTTGAGCCAGCACTCTACAAAATAAAAGAAAAAGCCGGGCCCGCTGCCGCTGACAGCCGTCGCTTTATTGATTATTGACTCATCTTTGACAAATATCTCTTTTCCAAACAAACGCAAAATAAATTTCACTTGCTCTCGCTCACCTGCTGACAACACTGGCGAGCATGTCCAAACAGTCATTGACTTGCCAACTCGCGCGCCCAGATTCGGCATAGCGCGCGCGACTTTTTTAACTCCAAGGCCTTTTTTAATCTTCTCCATGTTTACTCCAGCCATGATTGACAACACAACCGTCTTTTTTGCAATAAGCCCATGCAACTCCGCGCGCAATTCAGCAAATGATTGCGGTTTAACCGCGATTACAATTAAATCCTCATTTTGCAATGACAATTTGTCTTTGTCATGACCGACAATTTTAACGCGAAAATTTGCTTTTGCTTTTTTCAACGCGTTCAAAAAAATGTTGCCCATTACTCCCGCGCCGATGATAGTGATATTTTTCATAAAATAAAATTTAACCAAACACGACAATATTATCAGCATGCATAACCTGCACGCCGCTTTGTTCGGCAAATGACTTTTGTTTAAGCTCTTTGGAATTAATATCAACCAGACCAAACGCAATCCCCTCTTGTTTATTATTAACTATTTCAACAATTTCACTATTTTCAAAATCTCCAAATATCTTCTTTATGCCAACAGCTAATAAACTTTTTCCTCTGCGGAGCGCGCCGACCGCCCCATCATCCACCTCAATACTGGCCGTTGAACTTTTGGCTGACAAAATCCACCGTTCTCTGTTTTTTATTGAGTCCTTCGCTCCGCGCGGCAAAATAGTCGTGCCGACTCGCTCGCCTTGAAACGCGCGTTCTATTTGTTTTTTTTCCGCGCCATTAACTATCTGTACTTCAATGCCGACTGCCGTGCAAATACGCGCCGTGCGCAGTTTTGAAATCATACCGCCGCGGCCAACATCAGACGAGTCGGCTGAACAGCACTTCATCAACTCCGCGTTGACATTATCCACAACACTAATCAATTTGGCAGTACTGTCTTTTGTCGGGTCAGCTGTATACAAACCATCAACATGGCTTAAAATAATCAATTTTTCCGCTTTAAAAGATATGGCCAGCGCCGCGGCTAAGCTGTCATTGTCGCCAAAACTCCAATCACTGCCGGCAACCAAAAAATCATTTTCATTCACTACTGGAACGACTTTTTCATAAGAAAACACCTTATTAATTTTCTCTTGCAATTGTAAAAACTGATTACGGCGAATCAAATGCGGACGCGAGATTAACATTTCTGAAATATGCAGGCCCAACGGACGCGCGCAATTTAAATAATGAGACAAAAGATGCGTCTGCCCTACCCCGGCAGCCACCGACCTGTCCGCGTCTTTTTTCCCTAAAACCGCTCGCCCGGCCGCGACCGCGCCAGAAGTAACTATAATTATTTTTTCTCCCATTTTCATGCGCTCTTTAACAACTTCTAAAACATTACTAATAATGACATCTTTAATCTGCCCTGCTTCATCTACCAGCGTTTTCGTGCCGATTTTAACAATTATCAATTTATTATCCATAAATTTATTCTCTAATTTGTCCGTCTCCCAACACCGCGTATTTAGTTACTGTCAAATCCTCCAAACCCATTGGCCCGCGCATGTGAATTGAAGAAGTGCTGATGCCAAATTCAGCCCCCAAACCAAACTCGCCTCCGTCAGTCAGGCGATTGGAGGCATTAATTAAGACAGTTGAACTATTAACTTGACGCTCAAATTCCATTGCTTTCGCGCTGTCCCCTGTCACAATAGCGTCTGTAAGGCGCGAACTGTATTTTTCAATATGCTCCAAGGCCTCTTCAAAACTATCCACGATTTTAACTGATAAAATCAAATCTAAATATTCAGTCGCCCAGTCATCTTCCGTGGCTTGAACGCATCTCTTGTCAATCTTGCAAACCGCC